>JAJFLQ010000066.1 GCA_021772615.1 Verrucomicrobiota bacterium
CGGCAGTGCCGACAACAGCGGCGTTACGGCGATCACGCACATTCCGTGGCTTTCGACCACAGCGATCACGGTGGCCTTACCGTTCATCAACATGTATTTCATGCTGTACCGCAAGATCATGTCGATGGCTTGGTTTGGGCCCATGCCGCCACCGTTTTCCATGAGACGCAGGCCGTGCCTGTTCTCGATGCAACCAATCAATTTTTGGCCATCTGTCGGCACTGCTGCCGCCGGGACGCCCGGCACCCTCTCGAAGCGATTGCCGATGCATATGGCATTGTCCGGCGATCCGAAGCGGTGTTCGATTGGCACCGGCTCGTCTGTCAGGCGCAGCGATACGAGGCGATACTTCCAGTGAAACACGTGCTCACGTTGTTTGATGCGTTAGGCTGCAGAGCCCACCCGGACTGGGTGCTTACTGCCCTCGCGAAAATGCCGGTATCTCACTACGAACTGAGGCGTCACGACGTTTCCGGTGAAGCGCCGTTGTTGCAGCTCAAGTCTGCGATACTGCGCCTTCTTACGACGACCGGGTAGAGTATGGGGCCACGTTGTTCCAGCTGTCGTCTCCGGGAGATATGATGTCGACGTGAGGCCTCACATTTGTTCCCGCAGCACGCGTTCAAATCGCTGCGTGTCCTTGTCAAACGGGGAGATTGTCGTGATCACCTGTGAAGCTGACGAGGTCGGCAGCAGGCGCTTTGCAAAGAGTGCGAGGGTACCGGAGGGGCCAAGGTCGAAGAATGTCATACTGCCCCATTCTGCGACACGTCGCATAAGATCCTGAAAATGCACGCGACCTCTGATCACATCCCAGAAATGATCATCGGACAGATGCGTGATTACACCGTTTTTGGTGCTGGACAGGCAGGGGACCTGAGGCTCCGACACGGTCATATCTACTGTTGATTCAATCAACTCCTGTCGTGCGGTATCGATCACACGCGAATGAAAACCATGTCGGACGGCTATTCTCTGGCACAATACGTCGTCGTGTCTGAGACGCGCCTCCGTTGCCGCGATAGCATCGGCGTGTCCCGACACGACAAAATGAGCGTCGTAATTGACCGCGGCGAGGTCGAGATCTTCAAACAGTTCCGACGCCGTGTGGAAAAGCGCAGGAGAATCGAGCACCGCCAGCATGCCGCCCGGTGCACACGACTTGTCAATAATCGCGGCTTGGTCGACAATGATCGCCAGGGCGTCATTCACGGATATCGCGCCGGCAACGGTAAGTGCGGTGATTTCACCCAGGCTGTATCCGAGAACGTAGTCCGGGGTGATGGCGGATGCAGCGAGGCGGTGAGTCAGCGCGTATTCAATCATGAAAATCGCCGGGTGGGTAAGCGTCAATTCATTGAACGGATCGTGGCTCGTGTGGTCTGGTCCGTACAGGACGTTCACGATAGAGTGTCCTGTAAGTCTTGTTACCACTCCGTCAAGGTCGGCCATGCAGTCTCGGAAACACGCATCGGTAGTGAAAAGCGCTTTCGCCATCTGATAGTATTGGACACCCTGACCCGGATACATAAAGACACGCGGTGCATGTCCGGCGCCGCTGTCGGGAAAGGGAGCATTTTGATCGAAATCCAGGGTCATTCGCTATCGTAGGTTATCGTCGCGATACGTGAAATAAATTGGGCTAACATAGTCGGCCGCGGCATGTCTGGCGGGCTTGATCAACGATTCAGGGATATCAATCTCGAATTTTGCCACATCCACAATACGTTCGAATGACGTTAACGTTATCTGCCAATGCGGTGTTCGTGCAAAGGGGAGGGCACGAATGTAGATTTGTTCGAGGCCGGTGAGGTGCGAGTTTAGTGCGTGGTCGACGCCGTCGATGCTCCTGCTGACGTATGCGTAGCTGGGCGCATGCCCTTTTTCGATAAGCAGATTCCTTCGTTCGGCGTAATCTGCGGCGGCGAGTATGCCCACGCCGAACCCGTGCAGGACATAGTCTTCTTGCGGAACCAAAAGGCGGAACGGCAGGTTCCCGAGGATGATGGTCATACCATCGCCCTCCAGTACGATATCGATATACAGATCATCTGATGGTGGCCGCTGCGCCTGATCCTTTGAACCATTGTAGCAGGTTAGGGGGGTAACGCTGCTGACCACTGCGGCCGTGATCGTCTGAAGGAACGCCAGGTCAAACCGTTGCCGGTGGCTACTGGAATACTTTCCCGGAGCGACAAATGCGGACATATGTACCGGATAACGGATGAAATCGCTCAGCCGTCTAACGTCGACCAGCGCGCCGTTTGCTTCGGCTTTTGCATATCCTTTCTGCAGCTTTCTTCGCGATCCCGGGCTCGAGAATCCTGCCGGTCCGTCGATCATGCGCACCGTTACGCGTCCATAGCTGCTGTCGGCACGTCGCAGTCTGTCGAGTCGGAGCGGAACCGGTTCGTTGCGCCACGACAGGGCTTTTTGGACGAACGCTTTATCCAGTCCGTTTGCTCGTGCGGCAACGGCGTAGTAAATGTCGTCGGGCAGCGTGGTCCAGCCGTGATACAACTCGCCCGCACGATCTGTGGCGGCGATCTCCCATAGGCCTGGCCCCAGACAGTTGTTTGCCAGGCTGACGCGGAGCGGCCGAAATGAGGGCCGGGGCACGAAACGGTAATCGCCGACGAGCGTCCACGGTGAACTGTCGTCGAAACTGGTCTCGAAGTGGCACATGTCGTCATCCGGTGTGCCAACTGGTATGCTGATCCCATTGCGGGAAAATTCCGCCATCATCAAATTGAAAGCGTCGAAGGCGTCGGGAGGTGTCGCTGGTTTGTAGTGCAGCCGTGGCGACAGCAGGCGCAGCGGGACATGGTGAAGGGAGAAAAAATGGTGCTGTTCTTCGTCGGCCTCGGGCGGAATGGCGAAATGAAATTCCGCAATGTCGTCTGTGCTCAGGCAGAGTTGCACCTCTGTCGCTTGCTCAAGCATGTGGTGGCCGCGCAGAAACGACTGCGTCGCAGGCGTGTAGCTTGTGCCATCTGGTGTGGTATCTTCCTGGTCGATCAGGAGCGGCAGCGACACGGGACATCCGGCCGCCGAATATTCCTGTCGTTGCAACCAGGCCCAGCCAGCGATTCCCAAAGCCAGAATCGATACAAGACATTTCATTCTAATGTGAGTGTGTAACATGCCGCTTGATACCCCAAGGCACGGATTCGGAGATTGTAATCCAGCGATTTGCGATATAATGGTACCCCGTTTTTCATGTTCGCAGACCCGCTTCCAACACGGAGACGGGACGCGATGGTGTCGTGGCGTTGCGTTATCGGAGTTCGTACATATGTCTGGTTGCAAATGTGGTTTGGGTCTTGTCCTGCTGATCTGGGCGTTCAACGTTCATGCAGAGTTCATCTTTGAAAAAACAATCATCGCCGGTGACCCGGCAGGAACGCCGGCTGACAGTCCTGCTGCCCGCATCGATCCGAACACAACGACGTCTGCATTCGCCGGTGTTGGGAGTTTGTTTATAGGAAATGCCTTTATTTGTTCCGGTGTAGCGATCTCGCCGAATCATGTCTTAACGGCCGCCCACTGTCTTGACTCCAATGATGACGGTATCCAGGATTTTACTCCCGGAGCCGTTGATTTCTTTCTCAATTTCGGCGGGAATCTCACGCATTCCATCGTCGCCTCTGCACTGAATATTCATCCCGATTATACGGGCTTCAACAACCCTGTGGTGAACGATGATCTTGCCATTGTCACACTGGCCTCGGCCGTGCCCGTCGGCGTTCCTATATACGATATTTTCGAGGGCACTCTCGCTGCAGGCGACACGCTCACGATGACGGGTTATGGACGATCCGGCGACGGTGTGAACGGATTCTTCGTGGGACCATCGTTTTCGACCAAACGTGTCGGAATGAACAACGCCGATGCATTTGCCGGTGATGACGAGGGTGGACTCCTCGACGAGATTTTCTTTACCGATTTCGATGGTCCGGTCGGCAACGGCGTTCTCGGCGGACCAACACTTGGCAACGATATCGAAACAACCCTGGGCGGTGGTGATTCCGGCGGCCCCAGTTTTGTCTCGGTTGACGGTACTCTACAGGTCGCGGGTATAAATACATTCTCCTTTACCATGCCGTCTGGCCCGGAAGCCCCGCTATTCGGCAGCGGTGCCGGCGGTATCCTGATCTCCGGATACACGGATTGGATACATGAAATGACCGCAATCCCGGAGCCGGGAACGTCGTTGATGTTGATCTTCGGATTCACCGCCGTCATTGCCATGCGATACCACCGGCCGCAACGGGCCGGTATGTGATGGTGCGGGTGAACCGTCGTCCGTGTTGCGTTGTGCGGTTGAATCGTCCGGTTCGGTTGGCGTGATTCAGCGTTGGCGCCACAGTGACGTGCCGGCTTTTGCGGATCGGCGCGACACACATCAAGGACTTCGTTGTCCGGACAATACATACGTATCTCGAACGTTCTTCCGATATGGCTATATGCAATCATAAGATCGCAGTGGTGATGCCGGCATACAATGCCGTCCAGACCCTGGAACGCACGCTGTCCGAAATGCCGGAGGGCGTTGTCGACCATTATATTCTGGTCGACGATGCAAGCCCCGACGACACCCGACAGCTTGCAAAGAAATTGGGGCTGGAAACGCATGTGCATGAACGAAACCGTGGCTACGGAGGAAACCAGAAGACATGCTACCAGGCGGCATTGGCACATGATCCGGATATTGTCGCCATGGTCCATCCGGATTACCAGTACACGCCGCTAATCCTGCGAGCGATGTGCTCACTGATCGCGGAGGCCAACTACGACTTCGTCATCGGATCACGGATCCTCGGCACCGGAGCCTTGAAGGGCGGCATGCCGCTATACAAGTATATCGCAAATCGCGCCCTGACCGGCTTCCAGAACCTGTGTCTCGGCAACAAGCTTTCGGAATATCACACCGGCTATCGCGTGTATCACTCCCGGGTTCTTAAAGATATCGATTTCTTGCGTTTTTCCGAAGACTTTGTTTTTGACAATCAGATGCTCGCGGAAATCGTCCTGCGCGGATTCAAGATAGGCGAAGTATCTTGTCCGACACGATACTTTGCTGAAGCATCGTCTATCAATTTCGCGCGTTCGGTGAAATACGGTTGCGGTGTCGTCGGTGTTTCGATACAGGGCTTGTTTTCGCGCATTACAGGTAAGCACTCCGTGCTTTAACTTACGGTCTGTGCGCTACTCCACGCCGGCAGCGGCCATGACGGTAACAAAGTCAAAGTGGTTCGAAGCGACATACGTCTTGATTAACGCTGTGGTGTACAAATCGTCAATCGTGCGCACGATGGCATTTTCACCATATGGTACAATCTCGCCAATCGGTATGCCCGCGGGAATTTCCATGCCAAACGCCGAGGTTTCGATCGTCATGTTTGCCTCGTACCGTTCGTCTCGCGGAAGATACCGGACGATGCAAAACGGGTCCGCTTGCCAACGTTGATCATCATGCCCGGAAAGAATCCCGTGGTTACCGGTGCCGACGATCCTTACGCTGACCTTGCAATTCGGATCATATATCGTTAACACCAGCGACGAGTTCTTCGATGTTTCCAGAATACGGCCGTAGAGTTTACCGTAGACGGTGACCGGTTGGCCGATTTCGATGCCGAATTTTTCACCGCGGTTAATGCGTACGCGACGGCCGCCACTCGCCGGATCGCGGTTTGTGATGGATGCAATGACGTAACGGTATCCCGGCAGCTTCGGTGCGTCGACGTCCTGTCGCAACTGGATATTTTGCGACCGCAGTGCGGCCGCGGTGACGCTTTCGAGCCGCAACGATTCCAATTCGTCACGTAACGCCTCGTTTTCACGGATGAGGTCAATACGTGATTGGTAGCCGGTAGTGGCATCGCTCATTTTCTTGCCGGCGTGCGCGGTCTTATCCAGAAACGGCGACAGGAAATCCGCTGCTATCGAGCGTGCCTGGGGCACGTATCGGACGCCTATACATACTGTCACGCATAGTGTCGCGAGTCCGAGCGTTAAAAGTGATTGCGTTTCTCGTAGCAATGAAGTGTCGATCCGGATCGGGAGTTTCTCGTGTGTTTACGAACGGCCTCGCATTGTTACAACATCGAGTTTTGTGAATCCCGCCTGTTTACATCGGTCCAGGAGTTGAATGAGTTCGTAGTGGCGGGCCTGCCGACTGACCTTGATGATCACTGTCTGTTCGGTGTCAAATTCGGCGAACATGGCCAACGTGCCGGCGATTTTGTCGAGCGACGCGACGTGGCCGCCGGTAAAGCGGTACTCGCCGGCGAGTACGGTTATCTCAATCAGCTGTATAGGTTGATCCAGCGTACTGGCCGCCGTCGCCGATGGCATATCTATGGGCATATGCGCCTCGGCAACGTCTTCCTTGTACGTCGCGATAAAAAAAATCAAAAGCAGAAAGACGACGTCGATCATGGCGGCGAGCGGTATGCCTGATTGGTCGCGGGTTCGAATTCGTCGCATTTTGTGTATCTCACCCGTATTATGACGTGATGGACGTTGCCGGTGTCGTGTGATCCGGAGATGCCGGACGCGCACCGCGTGCTGCCGCGAATCGGCCTCAAGGACGGCAGGTATGTTTAACCCAATTCGCAAGAATGTACCAGTTTAATCCGGCGCCGTAAAGCCCACCGGCCACGGCAATTCTTCAACAGGACGCGGAATCGCGACCACTACATGTGTCAGAACATTGTGCTCCGGTGCGTCTGTATTCGCGTAGTATTTGATTTTCACCTATGCGCTCGGTACAGTATTATAATAAACACTGTCCAGTTCAGACGTAGCTGAACCACGGCCCGCACGCGGTCACAATGTGCTGTAAGGCTGCAACTGCAGCGAGTATATACCCCCACGGCAAATATGAAGCGTCCCAATACCACGATGTACGACACCGTCGTCGGAGGCCTCTTTTTTATAAAGGGCATGGATTATTGGCTCTTCGTAGCGTTGATCTTGCCGATCGTTATTCTCACCATTGCAATATTTGTACCCATTCGTTACTCGGAGTCCCTTACCAAAATCTGCCTGGTCTGCGGCACGGTAGACTCGGAAACGTCGGTGCAGTGGAGCAAGATGTGGAAACGAGACAGCCAGGACCGCAGGCACTGGACGTACATTCGTAGCCTTTACGACAACTTCATCGGTGACGCCCATGACCATGAATGGTGCGGCGCGTACCGAACGGTGCGTGTCGGAAACATGTTCAGCTGGAAAGTAACCGACAGGGAGATGTGGCGGCAGAACACCGACGAAAGCTACTATCAGCCGCGCTTGACTCATATGGCACTTGTCACCGCGTTGCGGTTGCGCTATGCCTCGCCGGAACTGCGAAAATCGGTGTATTACAAGATGGTGAACAGTCGTGTCTATAACGACTATGTCCGTGTGTGCAAGATATACGACCGCTTCGAAGCGCGAGACAGCCTGACGGCGGAAGCAACGTGGACACGCTGGTTGGAAGAGGACGCGGTGCCGGTTGATGCTGCTGATTCCGGAGACTTGCCTGCGTGGGTATTCGACGCGCACGCACACATACCCTCCAGCCAGGAGATCAATCCTGAGAAGTTGAATCAGAGCAGCGACTATAGTCGCAATTGGTTTTGCCGCAATCTGACGGAGTGACCGTGTCGCGTCGTGCGGCGAAAGCGTGCATGCGTGTGCGTCGTGACGTGTGGGTTTGTTAACAAGCGTCTTTATTATTGCCGTTTAAGCCGATTGACTCATTGAAAAATAAATCAGCAACGACAATATTAACGCCACATTCAACGGGTATCTCGGTTTGGGACACGATCCAGCCTGCCGGTTGACCTATGGTTTAAGGGGCGTCATCCCTGCCGGTTTTGCGTTACAGACAATTCATCCGCTATAGGCGGAGACAGTCTTCACGGGAGTTTATTGATGCGGGAATACAGATTTACGCCGCTGGCGGTGGCGTTATCGTTGATGGCCGGCGTAGCGGTTGTCGGTGGTGGTTATGCGGTCTCAAAGAAGGTCGCTGAAGACACGGCCCGCGAAGTCAGTGACGAGGCGATTGCGACCAGCGCCGAGTTAGCTGCGAAGGATGCCTTGAAGCAGGAACTCGTGAAAGAGGAGTTTTTACGTTATTTTGTCGATAAGGTCAAAGAGCGTACGCTGCCAAGAATCACAGAAACCGTCAAGGAAGTTGCATTCGATTATAGCGCAGATGTCGACGATAAGTACAAGGCGATTACAGACCAGATACGCACGGACCTGAATCAGGTCACACGAAAGACCGATGAAATCGTCGATGAAAGAATGGACGAACTGCGGCAGGAAGATATTGAAATTCGTGGAGAGATCGAGGAGTCACAGAAGTCCATCCACGACTTTATCAAACTCACGCTTACCGATCTCGTCCCTTCCGGGTGTATTTCTGCGTTTTTCTGTAGTACTGATTCTCCGCCGCCTGGTTGGCTTGTATGCGACGGTACGGTAATCACAAGCAATCCGGATGCAGGCGGTGATGCCAGGGCGGATGTTGAATATGAACGGTTGGTAGACGTTCTCAACACGATCGGTTACGGTGAGGGTGAAGATCGGGCTCGAGTACCGGATTTGAGAGGTTACTTTCTGCGCGGAGTGGAAGGCAATCGTCGCGTCGGCGACTTCCAACAGGAGAGCGTGAGGCGGCATAAACATCCGGTATACAGTGAGGCGCAGTCGGTCGGGCGCAGTCTGCCGGAGATGGAGCGTGGCGCTTACCGAAATTATCTTACTGAGATCCGCAACTGGAGCATGCCTGCGCCTGCACCGGTGTTCAAAGACACAGAGTTTCAGGGTATCAGTTCCGACGACCACCGCAGCTTCGAGATCCATGATACAGACGAAACGCGGCCTAAAAATATCGCCGTGGTCTGGTGCATCAAGATCTGATGCGCGCCGCTGCAACGGCGGCCGAGCCGTTGTGAATTAATCTTCCGTCTGGCAGAAGATTTCGACTGTATCCCCCCTCGTTGCACCGTGCATTGCCGCGAAGTTGCCATTGCGACATGAAATTTCCAGACTGTCGAAGCTGTTAATGACGGCGATGGGCTTGCCCCTACCAGCATCATATGTCGCTGAAATGCCGTCAATCACTACATTCCCCCAAGTTATTCTCTTTCGGCGTTCTTTCCCCAAATTCCGGATCGTCGCCGCGGTAATGTTGGAAATGGCATTGCCGAATCTGTCGATATAGCGAATCGAACCAGAGATGCGTCGCTCGGTAACCGTCACCCTGGGGACGTCGATGCGTACCACATCGTCCACTGCCTCACCGAATGCGTGTAATGGCACACCGCTGGCGACATGGGCAGCAACCGGTGCGAATACGTCGCGGCCATGAAACGTGTTGCTGACCGGTTGATTGAAAAAGCAGCTGTTGGTGAGCGCGATCGCGGAGAAGTCATCGGGATAGTCAGCAAGAAGATCACTGACGATTCCATTATCCGGCACCACAAATGAATGGCCTGGAACGCGTACCAACAGTGCCCG
>JAJFLQ010000067.1 GCA_021772615.1 Verrucomicrobiota bacterium
GGCACCGAAACACCCCTGTGCGGTCAGCACCTCGAGACTACATTGACGAATGCGGTTGATGTCAGCGCCCGAGCGCGATGTATTCCAACGCGCCATCCGCCATATCGAGTACGGCAACGGTCGGCTTCGACGCCCGATACACCGCGCCGGGGTTGATCACCCGGGTGCTCCCTATCGTCTCGTCGGAGCACTCGTGCGTGTGCCCGGTGAAGACGTACTGATACTCACCAGACTGGATCGCAAGATCCAGCATGCGAGTGTCGTCGCCGTGTATGACCAGAATTCTGCGAGCGTCAAGGACGACTTCACCCACACGCCCGAGAACCTCGAACCGACCTTTGGTCGACCACGAGCGGTATTCCTCGTCAGGGTAGTCAACGTTTCCCAGCACGGCGTACACCGGAATATCAGACTTCTCGACGAACGCGACCAGTTCCGTCACCACGCCTTCCGAGCCGATATCCCCACAGTGGATCACGGCGCGCACCAGGTTGTCCTGCAGAATCTGCAGCGCCGCCACTGTTCGTGAGCTATGTCCGTGTGTTTCTGACAAAATTCCGATTTTCATGGTATGTGAACCTCATGCACGATTGCGACCGTATCCGTGTCGGGAAACGCAACCCGGAGACGGCGAATGAAGGGTTTTTTCATAAAAGCGTCACGCGGTCACATCCCGAACAGATGTGCAATCACAAAAATGGATGAAATCTGAACCAAGCCGTTGGCAACGACAACCATCAATATCAGATCTGCGCCCGAGTCAGCGCTGGTCAATTTATACAGGAGAAAATACGTAACGCCCGTCGCCACCAGACCGGATATCAATCCTCCGGGCATAAAAACCTTTATGAACTGAGCGCATAGACTGGTGATAAAACACGCGAGCACGGATGCCTCGACGCCGGTAAAAAAACCGCCCAACCAGAGCGCAATCGACGATATAATAACGGCTGCGACATACCAGGCAAGCTTCAAAGCGATCCACATGACGCCACCCAACGCAACGCCACCGTCCTCGTCATCACCGAGTTGATCTAACATCATCATCTCAACCGCATCATCAACATCGCCATCGTCGTCTCCCTGCTGCTCTGAGGGGCCGGCAGAGGATCCGGGAGGCAACGCGCCACGTTGGTTAGTCGGCAACGTCGGGTTGGGATTCAGGAAAAGATCCTCCTCCGTAATGACACCGTCCGACCAGTCGCCGTCGTAGCGAGGTATCTTCACAGTGGTTCCATCGAGAGTCGTGATCTCGTTAAATGATGTGCTGACATCCGACGCCGGTGTGGCGCTATCGGCCGCAGGAATGGTGGACTTGGCAACACCATCGGCCGCTTCCACATCGCCGGCTGTTGCTTTAGGTATATGACTCTCCTCTTGCGGTGGCAAAGCGACATCGTCGAAATCATGTGCGACGGGTGGTAGCCATTCGCCGTCAACAAGCTGGTACTGATGGCGGTGATAAATCAACGCTGTCACATCTGCTTCGTACCGCGCACGTAACTGTTTGCGTTTCCAGTCGACGGCCTTGTCAAGCAGGTCCGTTTGCGGAATCCAGCGGTTTTTCCTCATCACATGGCCATTTCGCAGGTACAGCACGCGACTGATCCGAGATCGAACCCCTTCTGCGGTCGCGTCCTGGCGTTCCTCTTCGAGCAATTTCATATTGCGGATATATTTTTTTACGTAGGTCGCATTCAGCTCCGGGTCAACACTGATCAGTGAGTCGCGGACCATTTCAAATTTGTATACCCGGCGGTCACCAATCTTCACAAAACCGTCTTCGATCGCATAAAGCCGTCCTCGCACCATCGTGCCGTTCTTCAGGTATAAAACCACCTCGTCGCGCTCCTCGAATAAAGGATACTTCTCAAGCGCCTCATGATGGTACTCCGTCTTGGTCTTATTCGCATGTTGTGCGATTTCCTTTTCGATTTCCTCATCGATGATCGCCTCAATTTCGGCAACCGATCGTTTTACCGGAACAGGCGGGTATGGAATCTCGAGACGTGCCGCCAACCCTTCGACATCAAGTTCGGCCTCAATCTTCTCGCGCAACACCTTTTCTATCTCATCCCTGATCGCAGCCTCACCCGCGAAGATCGATGGCAAAGCAAGTGCCACATACAGTAACCACATGCACGGTCGGACGGTGTAACGAAATCGGGTCTTAATCAACAATAACATAGGTTCACAACGTTGTGGCGTGATATTTTTGTTACGATCCCCAATAGTCCGACAGGCTGCCGATAAAAAAACTGGGTAGCGAGATCAGGTTCGTCGTGCAGACAACGTATCTTTCGGCCGTGGCGTTTTCAACGCGCACAAAACCGATTCAGCCGCGGTTGCGCTTGCGACGGGCCATCACATTCAGATTCCGGCGCGGCCAGTCGCAATAATGTTGTTGATTTCGCGCCGGGCGTACCAGGCCGTGAAAAGCGCGGCAGACCATGTAATGCAGAAGATCCCCCACCAGATACCGCCGATTGCAACGTCCAGTACGTTGGTGAGGAGATAGAAGACGCAAAACGGCGCGGCAATCTGACGATACAGCCCGACCCAGATCGCAAACATTGGTTGCTTCACGCCTTGCAGCGCCGATGTTTCGACGAACAAGACGATGTACGCCCATAGTAATAAAGCTGCCACGCGCAGGTAACCGCTGCCGATGCCGATAATCTCGGCATCGTCCGTGAATACAGCCATAAGATACGGGGCAGACAGGTAGAGCATGACGCCGCCGCCGACCATCATAAAAAAGCCCCATGTCAATGAAATCCGTATCGTCTCCCGAATTCGCTCATATCGTGCCGCTCCATAATTCTGGCCGCTTAATGCCAGGGTCGATATACTGAATCCGATCGCAGGCAGCAGAACGATCTGCTCGATTCGAACGGCGATGCCATAGGCAGCCACTGCGTTCTTGCCGAAGATAGAGACGAAATAGGTGATGATAAAAATACCGATACCAACGGTGAGCATGTTCATGCACGCCGGCACCGCGTGACGGGACAATTCGGCCATTGCCGCGGCACGCGGAAAGAAGAGCGACGGTCGCCGACAAGAGAGCACGCCGCGGCGGTACGCCGTGATGCCAATGTACACAGCGGTGGCGCCCTGGATCGCAACGGTAGAGATCGCGATACCGTCGAACCCCATAGGTGGTATGCCGAGGCCGCCGTAGATCAGCCACGGGTCGAGGACGAGATTGAATAAACTGCCGGCGATCAGCGTATTTCGGAACGTTACCGTGTCGCCGGCAGCAGTCAACGATGCGTTGAGGATGTTGCTCATCACGAAAAAGATGGAACCGGCGAAGATCACGTTCATGTACGATACCGCGGCCTCAAGGTACGCACCGGAGGCGCCAAGAAGCGAAAATAGCGCCGGCGACGCACACAAGCCTGTCAGGGTGACAAGCAGCGATACCACGATGCCGTACGCCACCGCCTGCGCCTGCCAGCGCTCTGCGTCTTTCCGATCGCCGGCGCCCAACGCAATAGCCACCAGTGCGGTAGTCGCCGTGCCAACACCGGAACCGATCGCGATGATGATGAAAAACACGGGAAATGCCACAGATAACGCTGCCAAGGCGTCTGTAGAGATAAGCCCACCGTACCAGGCATCGACCACATTGAACATGGTGTTAAAGAGAAAACCGATGCTGGCCGGCGCCGCGAGTTTCTTTACCAGCTCCGGAATTGGCTGATTAACAAGATCGAGACTGGTGTTCATACCTGAACCGACTGACCGAAACGACGGTGGACCCATACTACAGCCACGAGGACAGCCGCTCCCGCCGCCAGCGCAATCACCGGGGATAAGCCAAAGCCGCAGGGAATAAATCCGCATCCCAGTGCGATAAGGCTGGCGAGAACAGCATAGGGAAGTTGTGTTCGGACATGGTCGACAGTCTCCAGATCACAAGCAATTGCAGAAACGATCGTGGTGTCGCTGATCGGCGAACAATGGTCGCCAAATACAGCGCCGCTAAATACTGCGGCAATGGTCATTGCGGCAATTGAACCGACAGGCTCCTGCACGCCGGCGGCAGCGGGCAACGCCAGCGACAGCGGCAAGGCGAGCGGCATCATTACCCCCATTGTTCCCCATGAGGTACCGGTCGAAAACGAGATCAAAGCGCCAAGGGCGAACACCGCTGCGGGCAGCCACGCAACCGGCAAATGCCCGGACAACAGGTCTGTGAGCGCGGTTGCCGCACCAAGCTGCTTCAGCGTGCTGCTAAGGCACCACGCACACAACAGCACAATGACCGGACTAAACAACCGCGTCATGCCGTCTGCAAACGCAGTTGCGGTGGTTTTTGCTCCGACGGCGGCAGGGTTCATCAGACATGCTACAATCCCGGAAATGGCGGCGCAACACACCAGAACCAACGCTGTGTCTGCGTTGCCAAACGCGTCCGCGATCGCATGGAGATCACGCGGCATGATCCAGCCTCCTGCACCGCTGATATATAGCCCGGTTATCATACTACCGATCATCACCGCCAGTGGCGCCAGCGCCGCTGAAACACGACCGTCACGATGATCGTCCCCGGCGACGTCGCCGGGATCATCCGCAGACGCTCGACCAGAAGCAGCACGGCGCTCCGCAGCGTCCATTGCGCCGATATCGATGCGAAACGCAATCGTAAGCGCAACCAGCATAAGCGTGAATAGGCAATAAAAGTTGAAGGGAATCGAGCGCACAAACAGAATATAGGCATTACCGGCCATATCGACCGCTGCAAGTCCCTCGCGGATCATCGACAGCTGGTAGGCAATCCAGGTGGAGATACAGGACACGCAAGCGATGGGCGAGCTTGTTGAATCGACAAGGTAGCTCAGTTTTTCACGTGACAGGCCGACGCGGTCAGCCATCGGGCGGACAACACGGCCAACGAGCATGCTGTTGGCAAGCCCGTCAAAGAAACACACCAGCCCCATTCCAAATGCCGCCCACTGAAGACGGGTTGAAGCGGATTTTCCGCCACTCGCAACCCGGCGCAAGATCTGCGAAAAGCCACCTCCATGCTCGATAACGCCGGCAAAACCGCCGATCAGCAGCGTAAATATGATCACGCTGATATTCCATCCGCTCTGGAGCGACGGCACCAGATGATCACGAAAGAAAGAGACGAAAGCAATGTCGATCCGGCCGTCGCTCAGCAGGAGCGCTCCGGCTGCCGCACCCGCAAGGAGACCTGCCAGCGCGGATCTTGAAAGAAACACGATGACCAGCGCCAGCACGCTAGGCCACAAGCGCGCGACCACAAGGTCCGAACCGACGCACAGCCATGACGTACACCACAGGCCGGCGCCTGTCAGCCACCGGAATCGGGCGGTCAAGACACGTGCCCTGACGACAATTGTGCCGGAACGACCGCTGCCGACGTTAGTCGCGGCGTGTCCATATACTTCCCTGCGCGACGCTCCATTGAAATTTCCTTGCGTGTTCGCGAATCAGAAACGGCAGATCGCAACACGCGACAAAGTCAAATGAATCAGACAACAAGTCTTTCAATGTCTCCAGAGTCCGAACCGGGCGACCATCGCGCTCGAAACCACCGAGCCAGTTGCATTTCGGGGTGAACGCTTCCGACCAGGTGTAGGGCGATGTGATCAGCGTGTGCCCGCCGGGCTTCACCACGGCATGCAGCGACTGAACGCAGCGGTGCGGCTCCCTGAGACGATCAATAAGGTTGGCCAGAAGCACCAGATCGAATGCCCCCAGCGTATCTGGCAATTCACAAGCGTCGCCGTGTTGAAACCGGACGTTTTCAGCACTCAGTCCCTCCGGCAATACCCCTGTCATGCTGCGACATATATCCCCTTCTTCAACCAGCTTGCAGGTCACGCTGCCGTCACGCCGGATGGCTTCCGCGGCGTCAATAAATCTCCGCGAATAGTCGATACCGACGACGGTGTGGCAACGCCGTGTCAATTCGAACGACGATCGACCTACCGCGCACCCAATATCCAATGCCGAAACTGCGGCCGGTTCCGCCGGAGCGTACTCAAGCAGAAGATCAGCGCATCGTTTGGGGAAATTCAGCGACGCAATCGGACGTTCCGCAAAGGGTAGAATCTCCGAGCGTTTCCCGTAATGGAACACAAGGTATTCGGAAATTATACGATCAGTCTCATAATAGTTCATGTGCTTCGATCCCTGAAGCGATCTGTTGGAGTACCATTCAGACGGAAGTCTGGTAGCCCAGGCATTGGCAGACTGCCATATATTCGAGAGAACTTTGGCGTCGCATTCATTGGAATTCACGGCGTCAGATGTGGGTTCTCGACGCCATTAGAACACTTCTGAAGCTGTGAACTTCCATGAGAATCTTACGTATACAGCATTGGGCCTTGGCCGGGACGCCGGCGACCCCTTACGATTCATTAACTCATCCCACTCAATCGCCAACACAATTGGATTCGGCCCCGTTGGCAATCATGGTCGGAAGGTAACACTTGGCAATCTGTTGTCAATTGCAAACCTGGATGCGCCGATATTGAAATCGATTATGATTCCTGCACCACTTTTGCATCCAACAACGCGATCCCAAAAACGATTTCAAACATTCTAATCATATTATTACAAATTCATTACACCTTTCAACTCGGTCTCGGCATTGCCAATGCTGTTAAAAAACTGCACCTCGGAACGCGCAGATCTAACAACCAGAAGTCACCGTCGCGGACAACATGGTCGCCTTCGTTTCGTAACGCGTTCATTTTGGTGAGTTGCACGAGTCACCATTGAACAGGGAACCGCGAATATGGATGATGGATTCGCGTCTATTCGCGGTTCCTCCACGGTCGTTCAATGACATTGACCCGAGTAAACGAACGTAGCGTCCAACAGCGGACTATAAACATGTTAGAGACCTTCACTGTGGGAGCATCAACCGGGTTGATGCCGATCGGCATCACCGGCTCAGAACTCGCGGCGTTTAATAGCGTCGGCCAGATGAATTACGGCGATGGCACCGGTATCGGTATCGCCGTTGTTGACGGCGGCGTCGGGCACACACCTATCCTGCAATGTAATCATGACCTCACATTGATCACCGGATACACTGCCTGGGAGATAATGGGTCGGTCAATCGGCTTCATGAAAACCGACCATCGTGATTCGGCACGGATCACCGCGCTCCAACACGCAATCCGGCAACGGACGTCATGCAAGACCGTTGTTCGCTGTTTCCGTAAGAACGGAACCCCGTTGTCGAGCGAGATTATCGTCTCGCCATTCGGCGGCATGTGCGGCATGTCGTCCAACGTCGCGCTGCTGTTCCGTGATATAACGGATCAGCAGCCCGCGCCTCGAACCGCTACGACAGGAATATACGGGGACGCCAATGCGAACGCCCCCATTCCGCGTCAGGACGTGAACGTGGAAGCGATCGGCGGCATTGCCCACGATTTCAGAAACCTGCACACGGCAATCATCTGCAATCTCTGGCTGATCGGCAGAGAACTTGCGCCTGACAGCGACGCCATCCAGGCACTGGAGCGTATTAATAAAGCAGCGAAACAGGCGCAGCAACTCTGCAATCGGCTCCTCAAGCGAACGCCGGCCGCGCCGCTTGCCGATATCCAGTCAACGGCATCGCTCATCCGGGAAATGGCCGATATCTCCATCACCGACATTCGCCTGCGTTGCGACTTCGAACTGCAACATGGCCTCTGGCCGCTGGCAGGCGACACCGATCAAATCGGTCGTGTACTGCAGAACCTCATTATTAACGCTGGCCAGGCGATGGACAACGCCGGGACAATCGAGATCTCAGCAGAAAACATCGTGGTCCGAACGCCCCGACCGGCCCCGCTGGAATCCGGATCATACGTAAAAATAAGCGTGACCGATCACGGCGCCGGCATTGAGCCGGAGCTGTTGCCGCGACTTTTCGAACCGCATGTTACCACGCGTCCGGAGGGCAGCGGGCTCGGGCTCGCGATCTGTCAGAAGATCGTTCGCGAGCACCACGGAACGATATCCTTCGAAACCGACACAGGCATCGGCAGCACGTTCTCGGTCTACTTTCCGACCGCGAACGACCAGATCGCAGAGCCCCTGGCATGATGCTTTATCCGGCCGGTGAATTGCATCTTGCGATTGCGGCGGTACTCACCGTAATGTCGTTGAATTAAGCATCTTCGGTGGAGTTGTCGCGCAGGAAGAGGCCGCCTGCGCAATGTTCGCTGGCGGGTCCCCAACCCCTCTCAGAACCAGACAAGCGGATTTCCCGACATTCGGCTCCTCAGGCAACCATGAAGTGAGCCTCCGTACGACGAAATGAATTCAGGGCATTGCGAGCACTAGGATGGGACCAACCGATCCAACGACGAGCTTCGTTGAAACACGGCCATATATACGCCCGGCACTGGTTCTTTCGATTGAGCCATTTGACCAAGATTTTCCTCGCCTGACAGACGTAATCGCTACATTTTTCCGATTCGCCGCTTCACCTTGAAGTATCCTTCCCGGGTTTTCCCGCAATAAGGCGTGAAGCCAAGAAAAGTAAACTCATCGCCTTTCTTGCCCTGCGGCCTCGCGTTCTCATGCGCAAACCGGCCAAAGGTCAGGCATTGAGTTTTCTCTTCCGCCAGTGTCAGGCTGAACTTTTTAAGTCGCGCCCTGAGCCGGATTTCGAATGCCGCAGCATCGGGGACAGGATTGATCCTTGGGGAGTGCCCTCGGTACCGGCTCGAACCAAACCATCCTCCATTATGCCGGCCTTCAGCATCCTGTGTATCAAGCGAAACATACGAGGACCACCAATCCGATGTTTAAGAAACTTCAGCATCCAGTCATGGTTCACTTTGTCGAAGACGCTCTTTCTGGTTGCATTGATATGCCGCAATTTTTCGTGGATTTCGGTGTTAAGTAAATCGCCCGCACCACAAACCTTCACGCTCACGAGTTGCGAGCGTGAACGGCGTCACGAGCCACATATGGCTGCGCTTGTTCAACTTTTCACATCGCTTACCGCAGGCTCCTAGGGAGCGGATTATTTACATCAAAACCTCATCTGCGACGCATATGTATAGCGATCGCTCTGAAAATAGTGCCGTTGGCACGGTATTAATCCCAATATCCTCACATTTCCGTTTGCAAAATCAACGCATGAAATTATCATTTACCCCTTCGAAGGCGCATTCGCCGTACGGCATCAGGTCACGCGCCAGCGTTTTCACACAGCCGACCCCATCGTCTAGTGGCCTAGGACACCGGGTTTTCATCCCGGCAACACGGGTTCGACTCCCGTTGGGGTCGCCATTCAATACTGTTAGTCGCACCATTTAGTTGCAGCCGGATATTAAATCCGGCTGCGGTGCGGTCAATTCGTGCGACATGAGCGACGAGAAAGGCTTTCTTGAGGTCTGCATTATCTCCGGCTGTTTCTACGGCGTCAGCGAACCATTTCATTTGCGAAATGACGTTCTCCGCATCGTCGAAGATCGAAAGATCGCTGTCGACAATTGTACGTAAATCCCCTACCCTGTCGGTGAGCCGATCAATTTCCCGCGTCGCTGCCGACAGCTTATTATTCCATCGGTCTTTATTGTCGAGCGTGACTATTCCGGATAGAAAATCGGTCTCGATCTTGTCGCGATCTCTTTCCGCCTGCCTAAGTGCGCGGGTGGCTTGGTTGAGTTCCGGCTTGATGTCTTCGACGGCACGGCGCTTTTCCGCAGCCGATTCCGCCAAGCAGGCTTTGATGTCGTCCTCATGCAGCGGCATGTTCTTCACCGCTACAATGATGGCATGTTCGGCGTCCGGCGCTGATATCTGCGGATTCCGGCAATTCCTCTGGTCCGTGCAGCGGTAGTAATAGTAGCGCTGATTGCGGCCTTTTGAATATGACGGCGACATCAGGCAGCCGCATTCGCAAATATCATTGAGGTGAGCAGGTAGGGGTAAGTCTGCGCATTGGGCCGGGAACCCTTATTGCGCTTCGGCAAACGGTCTTGCACGCGGTCAAACAGGTCGCGTGAGATGATCGCCTCGTGGTTGCCGGGGTGTTCTTCGCCCGCGTAGACGATGACGCCGGTATAGGTCTTGTTTGATAACATCTTGTATAGTGCCGTGGTGCTGATGTCCTGGTATCGTTTTGACGGCTCATGCCCGGACTTGCCGTCGGCGTAGCTGCGGAAGATGTCCCGGATGATTTCTGCCTTGCGTGGATCGATTTGCAGGGTGTTGTTGTGTTTCTCGCCAATTCACCGTCGCTCGCGGCGAGTGTTCGACCATCGGAGCTGAACTCAAGGCGTCCCACCGCTGCAGAATGCCCGGAGACTTCCGCCGCGATAGCCCTTTCGACCAAGTTCCACAGACCGACACCCGCTGAATGACCGGTGGCCAGTACGATGCCATCAGGACTGAAACATATGCTGGTGACCGGAGTCGTCCCATTTGACATGCTAGACCGTTTTTCGCCGGAGTTTACGTCCCAGAGATCAAGTACCCCATCGGCGCCGCCGGACACGAGCGTCTGGCCATCCGGACTAAAACAAACAAAGTTGACGCCTGGGCCATGGCCCGGCAACGACAAATACTCCACTCCCCTCTTTAGGTCCCACAATAGAATGCTGTCGTCGGTTCCGGCGGACGCAGACTAAACCTAGGACAGTCCTAGATAAAGGGACTAAACCTAGGACAGTCCTAGATAAAGGTGTGGAACGACGTATATTGAGCAAGACGGAATACTTCAACAGTGAGGAGGATAACATGTATTGCAACCGCGTGAAAATGACGACGGACCAACGAAGCTTTTATCTGATCACGAACCGAATCGTCGGCGGTAGTTTTGTTCTCGGCGACGTCGAGAAGGAGAAACTGAGACACTTAATGTTTGCGGGTACGGAACGTTTGAGCTACAGGATTTGGGATTATGTGATCATGGGCAACCACTACCATGCGGTGATTGAAATACCGGAAGCCAACGCGATGGCGCGTGACGAGTTGATCGAACGATGGCAACGCTATTATCGACTACCCTCACTTGTCGATCCCGGTGACGATGCGCTAGAAGGATTCAGGCAGAGGATCCACAATGTCAGTTTGGCCGTCTCCAATTTTCAACAGCGATTCACGCAATGGTATAATAAGCGAAATGGTCGATGGGGGCGCTTGTTTGGCGGCCGGTTCGACAGCGTTATCGTAGACCGATACGGCTCGCTCGCTAAAATGATGGCGTATGTTACACTGAATCCAGTGCGTGCCGAGATCGTGGCAGACCCGGCGGAGTACAGATGGTGTGGCTACGGCGAAAGAATGGCAAAAGGGCGACTGCAGGAAGAAAATACGGAGCTGCCGGCGTTGCTTGCACATGAGCTTGGGTTGAGCACCGTTGAAGTGGACGGAAACGAGGCGACGGTAATGAATGTGTTGTGGACGCGGTTCCGCGCGTATCTTTTGGGTCATACTGCGGATAGAAGCGGCATCGACCGCCGCCAGGTTGCCGATGTACTGAATAAAGAGAATCGGGCGCTGGCTTTGACTTGGAGTCAGAGACTGATGCTGAAAGTCCGATTCGCAAGCAAAGGCGTCGCGGTCGGGTCGAAGGAATTCGTAGAGGATGTATTACGTCAACATGGGGCGGCACTGGGGTACAAGCGCGAACATCGTCCCGAAGAAGCGCGGGCATGGGATGAAACGTATTGCTTACGTAAACATCAGCGATGGATAGGGTGATTGGATTTACGGCGGGCTCAGCGTTGTTGAATCCGAGTTTTTTGTCGTTGCGTCGGCTGATTTCTCGGGTACTTGAAAATCTTCTTGTGGGCAGGCTCCGTCCGGGCACTGCATCGTAACGAATCCGACCGCAGAGAACCCGGTTTTGAAATCTCCCACTAAGGGGCTGGTCACTGCCCCAAAAGCGTGCGGGATGATCGGTCCCCACATAGATTAACGCGCCCCGTCAGGATCTGATACCTGTAACTCGGCGCCCAAATGATAATGTAGTGGCAATGCAACAGCCTGTGCGTTAGTTTGCGGCACCTGCTCATGGTTCACCTTCTCCGCCATGTTGCTAAGATTACAAGCGATAATGTGATTAAGGGCCGGATTCCGGCAAAGCCGACTAATGGATACCGGGGCCAGAGGTATCTCGTTTCTACGTGGCATTAGAGATTGGCCCTGATGCGAACGAACTGCCGGGTTCGTATCCACCCAACGGTGAACCTGCACACTCTGGACACGTCGTAGTCGGTCGTCGAAGGTGGTTTAGTTGTGTCGCGTAGCGCCACGACGGATAGGAGCGTGAAACCCACACTAAAGTGTGAACTCCAACACAAGATCGGCAAAGCCAATGTTCTGGATATACGGAACCGCCTTCTCCCTGCATGCGAGACTATGTGGCGGTTTTTGCACGTACATGGGAGCTTGATATGATACAGGATTTGAGAGGCGTAACGGTTTATATTACCGGTGCAAGCCGGGGCATTGGCGAAGCCATTGCCCTGCGCTGTGCCCGTGACGGCGCGAATATCGTGCTGGCCGCACGGACAGCGGAGCCCCATAACACGTTGCCGGGTACGATCTACTCTGTCGCGAAGGCTGTAGAAGCGACCGGCGGCCGTGCACTCCCGACAGTTGTTGATGTGCGCGACGAAATGCAGGTACAAGCCTCGGTGCGTGGTGCAGTCGAGGCTTTCGGCGGTATCGACGTGCTGGTAAACTGCGCAAGTTACGTACGCCTGACGGGCACGGCCGACACTACCATGAAGGCATATGATTTGATGTTCGACGTTATTGCACGCGGCACATTTCTGTGTACGCAGGCGTGTCTGCCATATCTTATGTCATCACAACGCCCGCAGATTCTCAATATCTGCCCTCCATTGAGCCTGCGCCGCCGCTGGCTCACCCCCCATATTCCATACACTGCCGCCAAGTATTCTGTGAGCCTGTTCGTACTAGGAATGGCGGCAGAATTGGCGACATCCGGGGTTGCTGTGACGGGTTTGTGGCCAAAGACACTGATTGCCACCAGCGCCATGAATGTGGTGTTGGGCGACGAGATGAAGCTGCGCCGTTGCAGGAAGCCGGCAATCATGGCAGATGCAGCGTACGAGCTGTTGACATCCGCACGTGACGACTACAAAGGAAAACTGTTATTGGACGAGGACATATTGCGTGAATCGGGAATTTGCGATTTCGCGTCCTACCGCGTCGACCCCGATGTTGCCGAGAGTGACTTGATTCCTGACGGCTATGTTGATTGATTATCACTCGGATACGTGGAAATTGTCAGTGGTGCGGCGTAATGCGATGGAGCAGAACCTCTTGCAAGAATATAAAGGCATGCCCAACGGCATGTCGACGTTTCTTGTAATATCTTTATCCCCATATGGTTGCGTTGTTACGCGGTAATTT
This sequence comes from Verrucomicrobiota bacterium, assembly GCA_021772615.1. Classification (GTDB taxonomy): domain Bacteria; phylum Verrucomicrobiota; class Lentisphaeria; order JABSQK01; family JAJFLO01; genus JAJFLQ01. Next base: position 13,384 of record JAJFLQ010000067.1, read on the forward strand.
TCCGTGGATTTTGAGTAATAGGCATTGTCCGCCTCAAATGCCACTATCTCGCCCGACAATGTTCCTGTTTTTTGATAATCATCGTAGGAATCTGTTGCGGAAACGTCTATGAGTATTCGTGGTGCCACGGATTTTTCGAAGCCTTTTCCGACAGGTTGCCAGCCTGAATATCGTGTGCTCAATGAATTTGGACGTCCGTACAGGGCCGGCTTCTGATCGACATTTTCTCGGTCTATCGTCTCGTTTCACGCCCGGATCCGCGATACGCAGCGACCGCTAAGCGCCGTGACGTGTATACGCTCCAACCAATTCTATACGTAAATGACATTCCGCATAGCCTGATCCACGAGATTTTCTACAATCCACATGTTTTACTACCTTCATCACCTCGGCAGTCTTGTCGAATCCCTGTCTTACCTGCGCCTGTTCCGGTATATCACGTTCCGGGCATGCGGCGCCGCGTTGACCGCGTTTCTTGTAACGTTGCTGCTCGGTCCATTCGTCATAAAGCTGCTGAAACGCCTCCAGGCCACTGCGCCCGGACATATGGACGGCGTGCTTTCCACCGCGGAACTGGATCGATCAAAGGATAAGGTACCGACAATGGGCGGAGCCTTGATCCTATTCGGAATAGTTGTCGCGATTCTGCTCTGGGCAATACCTCATAATTCACTGGTACAGGTGTTCCTCGGTCTCCTCGTTTCACTTGGCCTGGTTGGCTTCATCGATGACTTCCGTAAAGTCGTAGCGAAGAGTAAGGCCGGACTCCCAGGAAAATGGAAATTGTTTTTTCAGGTACTTATCGGGCTGGTTTCCGTATGGTGCCTCAATGCCACACCGGAAACGGGAGATAATATGACGAAACTCATGGTTCCGCTCCTCAAAGATCCGCTGATCGAGAATATGGCCTTGTGGATTGCACTGGCATTCAGCTGTACGGTGGTCGTCGCCTCGTCAAATGCTGTTAACCTGAGTGACGGCATGGATGGCCTGGCAATTGGGTGCGTGATTATTTGCACGTTTACATATGCCTGCTTCGCGTATTTTTGCGGCCATAAATATTTCGCGCTGTACCTGCAGATTCCACACATCAGCGGCGCCAGCGAAGTCGTTGTAATCGCTACGGCAATCATCGGTGCGGGATTGGGGTTTCTGTGGCACAACTGCTATCCAGCAGCGATGTTCATGGGTGATACTGGCAGTCTGAGCATCGGCGGCGCAATCGGCCTCATAGCGGTTCTGGTGAAGCAAGAACTGCTGCTGCTGATCGTGGGCGGCGTTTTTGTAGCGGAAGCAGGCTCGGTGATTCTACAGGTGTCCTGGTTCAAATTGAGCCGCCGACTGTATGGCGAGCCTCGACGACTTTTCCGCTGCGCGCCAATCCATCATCATTTTCAAAAAGCCGGCTGGAAGGAAACGCAAGTTGTAATCCGGTTCTGGATAATTGCGTTACTGTTGGGAGCCGTGGGGCTGGCGACGCTGAAGATTCGGTAAATGCCGGCAATCACCGTGGCGCGTGATCCAATGTCTTTGAATGACACCTTTCGTTGCACTTACATGTCTTGGAGACAAAGCCTAAATTCAACGACATTGTAACGCGATCGCCGCGACCTATGCGGACGTTTTCGAGCGGGTTCCGACCTGCGCAGCGACAGATGCAGGACGTGACACCCGATGAATAAATAATATCGCGTGTCTATGGCCGTGCAGAATGATCGGCACCTGACGTAGTTGTTTCAGGCCTTGGCACATCAATCGCGTACAGATATCCCTCATTATCGTCATCTGGCGGGGTGGTATTGAACGTAGCCCATACCGGACGATGACTCGAAATGTCAGCAATCGCCGTCAAGATGTCACCGGGGTACCAGTCCGCATCAAACGCGACGACACCGGCATCCCCATTGAATTCGCTGGTATATACGGGATCACTCCAAATATTATCAGAATTTACCTTTGTGCCAACAACGGTGCTTACGTCGGTCGCAATTACGGAGCGCCAGCCAGAAAATAATGTATTACTATCGCCGATTCGGATATCACCGAGGAGCAGAATATCCTGTTCCTCGCCGTTTTTTGACTGGACTTCGCTGACCAGATTCCGTATTGTTCTCATATTGGTGCTGTTGTCTGCTCGCTCCTGACCGCTGGTTTCACAATCTGTATTTATTGCGGTAAAATCAAACGCGCCACAGGTAAAATTCACAACAAAAATATCTCGCTCAAAGGTGCCGTCACCTGCCTTCAATGTCCGCGGCGTGTCTTGTTGCTGCACTAAAACGCCGTCCCACATGAACGCTGTATATACCGGCTGTCCGGCGTCATCCGACGGTTCGGACATGATGTACCGCCAGCCATTGAGTCGACTCCGGAGTTGATCCAGAACGAGACGGTCGCGGACTTCCTGCAAAGCGACAATGTCCCACTGTGCGATGATACCCGCGATGCCGTCCAGCTGCGCGTCAGTACGGCTTTCGAAGCTCAGATTGCGAATCTTCCACGTTGCAATCCGGACCGTGTCGTCTCCGGCATGAGCTATCGCGCCAATATACGGAGCAGAAAAGAAGCAGGCAAGCAACATCCAGGTCGCATGTCTCCGAAGACGGGCTGTATTTGACGTTTCTGCATGATATTGTTTCCGTTTCATGATGCCCGCCTGTTGATCGTATTAAAAGTGTAAGACCGTACCGGCCTTGCTACGTTTTGCCCATCAGCCGCTCTAAATCGGCCGCAGCGTATGGACGAATCGGTCGATGTAAACATACTGTAAGCCGGTTGGAGGCACGTTGAACTGCCCAGTCAGAGCTTAATGTATCCCGTGCAGTTCGGATTCAAAGCAATCGTTACCGGTTTTTCGTACGCAGTGGCGCCTGCATGAGTCGTAAGTCTAATCTTGAGCTTTCGCAACCTGGAGAAGCAATTCATGGCGTCCGTGGCAGGACATCAAATTAATCACCTGCCTTATAGCGGGTATTTCGCGAAGATGGCATGTGTCGATCAATTCGTCCTGGTTGACACGACACAGTATGTTAAGAAGGAATATCACAACCGCAATCGCATTCTGATTCGCAACAGCGGAGCCAGGTGGCTGACCGTGCCGGTTGTCACACACGGAAGATTTCATCAGCTACTGAACGAAGTCGAGATCGATACGCGCTCCAACTGGCAGCGGCAGCATATCCGTGCAATTGAAGTCAACTACGCAACGGCACCATATTTTCGCGATATGTTCTCAAAGCTGTCAACGATTTACACGGAGACAGAATGGCACCGACTGGCCGACTTCAATATTGCTTTGATTCGCCTCATCCGCGACATCCTGAAAATCACAACGCCTATTCGTTTGTCGAGCGAACTCGGCGCGACCGGCAAAGCCACAGACTTGATCGCAGATATGTGTCGACGCACGCACGCCGACACCTATCTTCACGGCCGTCACGCAGTAGATTACGTTGCGTTTGAAACGCTATCGAATCATGGAATTCGGAGTCTAATTCAGACATTTGACAGTACCCCATACCCGCAGCAGAATCCTGGCTTCACCCCCAATTTATCGGTTATCGATTTAATCTTTAACTGTGGGCCCGCTTCGCTGGAGATCCTTATGAGTGGTAATATTGTAGCGGCACATTGTGAGGCCTGACACGCCCCCTGAATGATTCATCCGCATTCTACAGCGAGCACGGATCCCAGCTCAAATCAACAGGTTTTCTGCAGGACTACGGCAAATGTACCGATTAACGATGACGAGGGACAACGCACGAACAGCTCCGGACTGTCCTGTACCCGGAGGCTATCGTATCCGACCCTATACACCAGGCGACGAAACGCACTGGCGACGAATTCATCATGCCGCCGATAGCCTGAATACAATTGATTCGACCTTGTTTTACCGGGCCTTCGGCTGCAATCTCACGCATCTGCGGCAGAGGCAGTTGTACGCACATAACAGCACCGGATTCGTGGTCGCTACGATCACGGGATGGCACGACGCCGAACCTTTCAATACGCATCGGGGACGGGTGCACTGGCTTGCCGTTCTTCCCCAGGAACAGGGAAAGGGTATTGCAAAATCGTTATTGTCGGCTGTGTGCCGTCGCCTTTACAAAATAGGAAATGAGGAACTCTACCTGACCACCGCGTCATCGCGGACACAGGCCATAAACCTTTATCTACAGTTTGGCTTCAAGCCGATGATTTCAACAGATGCTGACCGTGCGCAGTGGAACGCGCTGCAAGACCGGTTGCGTTATCCGGTCACTGCCTGAACGCAAGAAGGGCTTGATGCCCCGCATTCGCATTCGCTGCAACAAAATAAGAAGACTCGGACAGAAGGGGTCCGTGTTCGAATTGTGACCGCAGTTAAGGTAGCACAGCGATCCAGGCCGTAGTCGTCGCGTTTTACACAGGCAGACCGTTTTTGGCTGCGGGGAAGTCGATGCTGTTGTTGTACCAATCAATATCGCTCAGACGAATCCGCCGCAGCTGTACGGCACGGACTCCATAAATTCTCAGCAACTGGTTGAATTTCACCATCTCTAAATCAGCGAAAACAATGCGCGAAATTATAACCGCCAAGCAGTAAGATGCCGCTGTTTGCCCTAACGCATGTTGTGCGACAGCGGCACCTCGCTGTTGTAACATGGCAAAAAAATCTCGTATTGCCAGCGAGATGGACGTGGGATGTAAGTTTCAAGCGCGGCGCGATACGCGCCGAGGGACAAGCCGCGAACGCAGTGGGCGCTGAGATTCCGCCGGGCAAGCGAAGCGTAGTCTCCTCGATGATATACGTCTAATCCGAGATGTCATTGACTGAAAATATCGGATTGATGGTAACCCAAGGCACTCAAAATCGGGCGGCATTATTGGACGTTATTATCGATCGAATTGTTGGCATCTCATTTTTCGGTAAGGTTTTTGATGATTTTCTTGGCGAGTCTTTCATTAATTTCTCTGTGCCGTGGAACAGGCTGCGACAGTCCTGAAGTAAGGAGCTTTGTTAAACATCATGCTTCCCTCCATGTCTCAGAAGGATACAATCTTGGCCAATTCGAGTTGAGGGAAGTTTGCATCATATAGCGAACGCTGGCAGCCTGTCGGACTTTCCTCGAACGATTTGTCGGCAGAACGCGAGTAAGCGCGGACCGAATTAACTGCGGCGGCAACCCGGGAATTGGCCTGGCAGTGCTTTTTTCCAGTTGGTCGGGAATTTATTTGTCCGCGGTGTGGTCTCGCGGAGCCGCACCTATTGCTTGGCCATCTCTCCGGCCGCAGTGACAAGACCTGTCACGGCGGTCTCGTCGCCGCTGTCGAAATAACCACGGACCGTAAGATCGCGGTCCACAAGCACAAATTTCGGACTGTGAAACAGCGGTGCATCGGCGTTAGCGGTTTCCCCTACGCCCAGCTCGAATCCGTCTACACTGAGCGCTCGCACTGCCTCTTTCGCCCCTGTGAGGAACCACCAGTTTTCGCCGGTTTTGTGGGAATCGGCATAGGTTTTCAGGACGGAAACGGTATCGTAGTCCGGATCTACGGTGATGCTTACAAATTGAATATGTCCGTCATTCGCAGCTGATTCGAGGCGATCCTGTATGTCCAGCATGCGTTGGGTCTGGGCAGGACAGGTAAGTTTACAACGGGTGAAGATAAAGTTGGCGATCCACGGCTTGCCGCGAAGGTCATCACTCCCGAAGGCCTCACCAAGGTGGTTGGTCAACTGAAATGCCGGCACCCGCGCTGCCGCATCACCGGCCGTCGGCGACGCGTTCTCATGATCGTGCGTTGAATGGGACGAGGCAGCATGTACGGCCGCTTTGCGCCGTTCGGCGTAAACGAAAAAGAGGATCAGAAGCAGCAACAACGCGATATTGAATCGCTTCATAATCTTTGGAACAGACATTGACACCCTCGCAAAAATCGAACGTCCTCATCGCAGGCTGCGGCGCGATCGGCCACGCTGTGGGTCTGGCACTGCTTCGTGACGGTCACGACGTGTGGGGCCTCCGCCGCGACTCCGGCCGCATCCCACCGCCGATCCGCCCGCTGAAGGCGGACGTCACGAATCCCGAGACACTGCAAAACCTGCCGCCCGTCATTGATTCCATAATTATCATTCTGACCGCCGGCAAATTCGATGACGCAGCGTATGCCCGCACCTACGTCGGGGGGACGAAAAATCTGTTGGCAGCATTCGCGGCGCAGGGTATTCGCCCGGCTCGCGTATTATTTGTCTCCAGCACAAGTGTCTATGGCCAGACGAATGGTGAATGGGTCGATGAAACATCCGCAACACAACCTCTGGATTTCTCGGGTAAACGCATGCTTGAGGCGGAAGAGGTCGTTGCCGGCGGGCCTTACCCGCACGTCATCATCCGATTCGCCGGAATTTATGGAGTCGGTCGCATCCGTTTTGTTCAACAGGTGCGCGACGGCACAGCAGCATTCGATCCGACTCAGGTGCGTTACCGCAATGTGATTCACAATGACGATGTCGTCGGTATCATACGCCATGTGCACGCTCACCCTCGGCCGGCGCCGCTCTACATCGGGGTTGATGATGAGCCCGTAGCTGCACATGACCTTGTGCAGTGGATCTCATCGCAACTCAAGATTGCGCTGCCGCCGATCCGTCCTGTGTCTATCCAACCCGGTCGGCGAAACCCCGGTAACAAACGGTGCCGCAATATGCGCCTCCACGATGCCGGATACGCCTTCAAGTACCCAACCTTCCGCGACGGTTACGACGCTATTATTGCGGCCATGTAGGAGGCGTGCCTACCATGCCGCAAATCGGCACATGCCGTCATTCTTCCGTGTCCGCGTTCTGGTTGTTTATCACACTGTCGGTGTATTTCTGGTTTGCGTCGCGCAACCGTGTGGCCAGGGCCGAAACCGCCTTTTCCATCCAGCTTGGCAGCTTCTCGAGGTTATGGATAAAGACCTCTTTGGTCAATACGATCACCTCGGTCTTGGTCCGCGCTATTACACTCGCGGTTCGCGGCTCATTCGTGATCAATGCCATTTCACCAACGATATCGCCGGCTGTCAAGGTCGACAACAAGACAGCCTGCCCACCTACATCTTTGTATACCTCGACCTCCCCGTCGACAATGACATAACAGTCTTCACCTTGTTCTCCTTCCACGAGTAAGGCTTCGCTACCGGCGAACGTCTTCTTTCGATATTCCATCTTCCCGTGCAGCAATTCATCGACATCCCCAATCAATTGCTCCACCGACTCGTAGCGATCGTTGCGATCGCCGGCCATTGCCCGATTGATGATCGAGCACAGCAAGGTAGACAACTGCGCGTTTTTCGTTGAGAACTCCTCAGGATGCACATAGTCGGTTTTCTCCGCGCGTTTGATAACATCCTGAATCGGCCCGCCGTCGTAAGGCGCCTGGAACGTAAACATGTGGTACAGTGTGGCGCCAAGCAGGAATACATCCGTAGACTCATCCAATAGTGCCGGATCGCCCGACGCCTGCTCGGGCGAGAGATACACAGGCGTACCTTTAATCTCGCCGGCGGTGGTGTCCGACGGCGCTGCCATTGCGGCAGGCATGTCGGCTCCGACAGGCTCCTGTGTCCTTGCCTTTGTCTCCGTATCCGTCTCGGATTCAATCGGGAGGTCGTCGTCGGAGTCGCATTCCCGCAGTTTCTTCGCGAGGCCCCAGTCCATCAAGATGACTTCACCGAATTTACCCACCATGATGTTCTCGGGCTTTATGTCGCGATGGATAATGCCTTTAGAATGCGCATAAGCAACGGCATCGCAAGTCTTTCGAAAGATATTCAAGAGCGTGTACAGGTTGTATTTCGTCCAGTACGCTTCGTCGCCATCCCGAAGTTTCTTGATAATATCAAAAAGCGACTCGCCCCGGACATATGTCATGGTGAAATAAATGCCGTAGCCGGGGAGAAAACCGAAATCATGCATCGAAATGATATTGGGGTGTTCGAGGTCTCCGGTAATTCGCGCTTCGAATATAAAGCGCTTTATGATATCCAGATCATCCTTGTAATTCGGCAGGATGATCTTGAGCACGGAATGACGCTTTATGTCTTCGTCATAAGCGCAGTAAATGTTGCCCATACCGCCCGAGGCAATCTCCTTTACGATCCGGTATTTTGTTTCGTCAATACCGCGCGTAAGGATCTGATGAAAAAGGGAAAGTTCGTTTTGCGTCAAGTCCGTCGTGCCCTTGCTGCCAAGCACTTCGGAGGCTGCACGCAGTCGATCCTGTGAGGTCTTGCGGCGATTCGACACGGCGGTTTTGATCCGTGTTTTTTCCCGAATAACCATCGAACGGTAAGGATCGCTGATTTCCAACTCCGGCGAGTCTTCGACATCGTTATCAAGGTTCACCGCGTTTCTCCCATTCGCATTGAACTATTTTTTCCGTCGCACACCGCCCCAGCGGGCATAACGGCGCAAAAAGCCGCTACAGTAGCGGTACCACGGGTGTATGTCCAATCTACCGCGACCGGCGTGATCGAGACACGGACGGGGTGCGGTCTTGTGCGCAAGGGCGTTCGATACGATGGGCTACCTTGGCGAACCCTGGTAGCGTAGCGGATAAAGCGTAACGAGACATGTGTGTGGTTCCAGCAGCGTTACGATTGCCGTCTCATCTTGAGGTCAGAAAAAAAACAAGCCGCCGCCATACCTGGTGACGGCTGACGCCGGCGTTGTCCGACATGCTATTCGTGTTATTCATCGCCGCCTTCATCGTCGCTGTCATCGACCTCTAGTTTTCGGTCGAGTGTTGACCTCGATATGTCCAGCGCCTTTGCTGTTTGCCGCTTGTTGCGGCCACACATGTTGTAGACGTGATCAATGTGCCGGCGAACGGCCGTCTCCAGCGTCAGGTCGGACTCGTCCACTGCCAGAGATGGCGTTCGCGGCTGTGATGCCGGCGTGTCTGTCGCGTCTTCATACATGTCGAGCGAACTGTCAAACATGTCTTCATCGAGAAAGATATTCTCTGGTGATATCATGTTTCCATCGGTAAATAACACGACGGCCTGGATGACTCGGTGCAATTCGCGCAGATTCCCAGGCCAACTGTAGTTCATCAGTTTCTGCAACGCGTAGGGGTGTATCGAGGTAATCTCCTTGCCGGCCTTTTCCGCGCAGAGTCGCACCTCGTTGGCAATCAACGCCTGTAAATCCTCTTGACGTGCCCGCAGTGGCACGATGACCAGCGTGAGACCGTTGAGGCGATGATACAGGTCATTGCGAAAATGGCCGGTTCCGGCGAGTTGGCGCAACGATTTGTTGGTCGCAGAGATGATGCGGACATCGGCGAAGCGTGTCTTCTCCGAACCGAGCCGCTCGAATTCCCCGTATTCGACGGCGCGCAGGATCTTTGCCTGTGCCAGTGAACTCATGTCGGCGATCTCGTCGAAAAACAGCGTACCGTCATCGGCGATTTCAAATTTTCCCCGCATCTGTGATGTAGCGCCTGTAAACGCGCCCTTTTCGTGCCCGAACAACTGACTCTCCAGCAGCGTGTCGCTCATCGCCGATGCGTTGAATGACACGAAATTTCCGGACTGCCGCGGCGACGAATTGTGAACTGCCTGCGCGAGCAGTGTTTTACCGGTTCCCGTTTCCCCTTGCAGCAGGATCGGAAGATTACTCTTGGCCGCTTCCCTCGCCAGCGACAAACAACGCTGCATGCCGCTATTATTCGAGGTCAATGCTTCCAGCGTCAGATTCGCTATCTCAGCCTGTTTTCTCATCTCGCCTCCACAAAGGTTATCGACTGCCCATCACCGGTAGCGGCAGGTGCGATTGCATTCCGCTATCAACAGTGCACATTCGATGCTATTATTGTTTTAATTTGATACAATCACCGGCTGCTTTCAAGCCAACCGTCATAATTTGTCCCGTATTACAAGCCGTTTGTCATGCCATGATCATGCCCGCAGGAAATCATTGCACTCGCGATCTGCCAGCGCTTGTGACCGCGTTTTTCGGGCCAGGCTCGCCGCTGGCGAACGACCAGGTTTTCGGTGACCGGCCGTACGAGCCCCGGCCGCAGCAAGTCGTGATGGCAGAGAACGTAGCCTGGGCGCTGGAAGAAAACGAAAATGTCTGCATCGAGGCTCCGACCGGCACTGGGAAGAGTCTCGCCTACCTCCTTCCGGCTATCCTCGCGTCCACGCAGTCAGACAAACCGGTGATCGTTGCGACCAATACGATCGCATTACAGGAACAGCTGCTGAGTCGCGACATTCCCCTGCTCCAACGTGTACTCGACACACCGTTCAAGGCTGCGCTCGCAAAAGGACGCGAGAATTATGTATGCCTGAGAAAATTGATGGCGGCAACACGAAATCAGGCCGAATACCTGCCGGTCGAAAGCCTGGTGCCGGAAGTACAGCGACTGGCACGCTGGGCGGAGCGCTCTGCAAACGGCAGCCGCAGCGATATTCCCTTTCTCCCCTCTCAGCAGACGTGGTCCATTGTCTGCAGTGAGGCCGGCAACTGCCCCAACGAACGCGGACACGGCGACTCCAAATGTTTCTACCGCCAGGCGCGGCGCGAGCTTTTTGATGCCGATGTTATCATTGTGAATCACGCGTTGTTCTGTGTCGACCTGGCGATGCGGCAGAGCAACGATTTCGACCGTGGACTACTGCCGGATTACCAGGCCGTCATTATCGACGAAGCGCACGCGTTCGAAGGCGTCGCGGCGACGCACCTCGGGGCCAGGGTAAGCAGCGCCGGGATACAGTACATTTTTGGACGGCTGCTCAATCGCTCCGGCGCACGCGGACTGCTTTCCAAGAAGCGCCTCACCGACGCGCGGAAGGCGCTCGCCGTTGCGCGCATGGCGACCGATCAGTTCTTGGCCGAGGTCCGCAACTGGATGGCCGCAAAAGGCCAGGCGCCCATCGCATATGACCCGGATAATCCAATTGCCAACGTACTCACACCCGGCTGGTCGCTACTGGAGCAGGAACTCAGTGCGATCGGCACAGATGACCGCTACGACAAGGACTACCGGCTGGAAGTGACTAACGTGTTACATCGGCTCAAAGACATTCGGCTCCGCCTTGTGATGTTTCTCCAGCGCAAGGAGCAGGATTTCGTCTACTGGCTCGAAACGACCGGGCGACAGCACCAACATATCACCTTCAACATGGCGCCGATAGAGATCCGGGAAATTCTGTCGAAGAGCCTGTTCCAGGCGGATATCCCGGTGATACTCACAAGTGCTACGCTGGCGGTGAAGGGCAAGCTCGACTTTGTACTGCGCAGGCTCGGCGCCGACAAGGCACGCACCGTGATTCTCGATACACCCTTCAATTATCGCGAGCAGGTCGACCTCTATGTGCCGTTTAGCGAAATGCCGGATCCGCGCGATTCCCAAAAATTTGTGAATGAGTGCGCGGTACAGATCCAGCGGTTTGTCATCAAGAGCGGCGGCAAAGCGTTCGTGCTATTTACGAACTATACCATGATGTATCAGGCAGAGACGCTGTTGCAGCGATTTTTTGCGGACAACGAAATCCGCCTGCTGGTTCAGGGGCGAGAACTGGACCGAAGCCGAATGCTGGACGCCTTTCGCAGCGACATCAACTCGGTAATATTCGGTACCGACAGCTTCTGGATGGGTGTGGATGTTCCCGGCGAAGCGCTCAGCAACGTGATCATTGTCAAATTGCCGTTCATGGTGCCGTCTCATCCCTTGACAAAGGCGCGGAGCGACGTGCTCGAACGGCAAGGACGAAATCCGTTTTTCGACTATTTCCTGCCCGAGGCCGTGCTTAAATTTCGGCAAGGCATCGGCCGGCTCATCCGGTCGCGCCACGACCACGGCATGCTCGTCGTGCTGGATCCGCGCATTATCCGCACCACATACGGCAAGGTATTCCTGGAGTCGATCCCAGCTTGTCGCCGTCACATTTTTTGATGCCGCAACGAATGCAGCAAATCATTCCCAACTTCAATCCGCAGAAAACAAGACCTATATGTCACTTAACAAGAACCCGTTATGACTCCGATCCATATTTTTATGGCGGAATTTCCGATAAATAAACTTGTGATTTCACCGGACATAACTTAACTTTCTCCGCGTTTTGTCGGCCCGTTGCCGGCAAGCAAGCAATTTCGGTATGTTTACCGGCAGGCTGTAACGAACGCGGCACCCTGCTGATTGCAGCAGCTTAGACCAAGTCACTACATAAGGGATAAGACCCGCTGTTACAGCACATTCAATTCCCCTCCAACGTCAGGAATCGTTCAATGGCAAATTTATTGTATGTAACCACCCCTATCTTACAAAAACTTCGACGACACAAGGCCTATCTCTTCTGGCTTCCGATCGTGCAGAATTTCCCCATAAAAAATGTTTCGCTTGATGATCGGTCCTACCACACCCGCGACGTGCCCCACGAGAATGGCTACATTTACCTCACAGTCGACATGAAATTCGTCTATTGCCGCGATAATATGTTCAGTTTTCTCTACGAAGACCAGGATCTGTCGTTTCGCTTCACGGCCAGCCAGGGCGTTCTGCGCACCCTGGACGGTAAACAGTTCACGGCATTGACCGGTCAGATCGCTCGCGTTATAGCGTCGACAGATATCGAACTCGTTAATCCCAACTCCGTGCATCACCCGCTGCTCGACGCCGGGATGTTGTCCGGCGCCAACCTCGCTTCGATCGTCTTACCGGATTCTGCGGGAAATCCCCTGACACCGGCCACCGCGAGCGGCAAGCCGGCGCCGAAACCGAAGAAACCGCGTGCATCACGAAAGGCCAAGGCGCCTGCTGCGGCAAAACCGGACGTTGCCGCAAAAGCTCCCGCAACAAAGCCTCCGAAGGTATCCTCCGAAGGCACAAACTCAGACCTTATACTCGGTGCCTACGACGCCGCGATTTGTGAAGATCTCTATGCCTACAGAAACAGGTCGAAAGTGAGCTACGACGCACTTGCCAAGAAATTCAAGATGGACAAGGCCGACGTCAAGAAAATCTGCTGGCACTATCGCGAAAACGAAAAAAAAAAGAGCACCACGTCGTCGTCTGCGCCTGAAGCCGAGAAACAGGTTCAGAAGGACGCAATCGACAAGATCGTTGCCGACTATCCCGCCGAATTATGCGAGAAGGTTGTGCACATGAAGAACGTGTCCAAGAAGAGTTATCAGTACGTAGCGGAAAAATTCGACCTGCCCATCAATGCGGTACGATTCATTTGCTCGCAAAACCTCAAGCGCCCGCGACTGCGCAACCTCCTGTAGCGTTTGAATCCGGCATTGGAGTTACGTCGTTCGTAAGCGTTTGCAACTCTAGCAGCCTGTCAATGTGGCCATTCAGGTGCCTCATCAGCACAGCGAACAGAATCCCCGACGCGGCGGCTGTGAATGCCAACGAACCGCGTAAAATATTGTCGCACTACGCCGTTCGCTATCTTACAGGAATTCGCCAAGGCGTTTTAATAGCAACCGGGCCAGACGGCCAGGATTTCTATGTTGCACCGAAGCACCCCGCCGGTGTCGTCGCCACCAACGATTCCATGTCGGCTACACAATCCAATGCTCATATACGCCATACCTGCCGTTCGTATGTGGTGGGTCGTGGTTTCCTGCGCCACATTCTGGACCTGGCAGCCTGTCGGTGCAGAGGACTGACATATCAGCCAGACGTGATTTGTGTGAACGGAAAACTTCGCGCGAGCCGTGCAGGATAGCTATGCCATGGACCATCTGCCCTTGATCAGTGTCATAACGCCCGTACACAATGCCGCTGCGTATTTACCAGAGACGATCGAAAGTGTGTTGGCACAATCCCATACGACACTCGACTATATCCTTGTCGACGACGGATCGACGGACGCGTCACGGGAAATCATTGCGCATTACGCCGCCTGCGATGTTCGAATACGCTATCATTTTCTGCCGCATCAAGGGCGCCCTGCCCCGGCACGAAACCACGGTATCGATGACGCCCGTGGTGCGTTTATAGCGCTGGTCGATGCGGACGACATCTGGCTACCGGACAAGCTGGCGACTCAAATCGCTCGATTTCATGGCAACGACCGGCTCGGACTGGTAGCGACGAACGGCAAAATTATCGACGAGAACGGCACTGTCGGAGCGGATATGATCGGAACAGATCGGATCGAGAACGGGCATGTCTCCACGGCATCGCTTATCTTTAACGGCAACAGAATCGCAACCTCCTCGGTTCTGATGCGATCCGACTGTGCGACGACATGCGGTCCTTTCAATACCGACTACCGAGTGAGTGATGACTATGCGATGTGGCTGCGCGTTTCGCGGCTGTATGAGATCGAGATCCTGGAGGCGCCGCTAATTTACTATCGGCGACATACCAACAATATCAGCCGCGACCGCCTGCGAGCCAGCGAGGAATTGGTGCGAATCCTTGAGCATGAAATCGTTCCGGACACCCCACTTATGAACGATATTGGACAGCGCGTACGGCGCCTGCTGCAGCGCAAATACTGCTCACTCGGCAAACGCTTTGCAAAAAGCGGGCAACGGGACAAGGCGGCGGAGAATTTTCGCAAATCGCTGGACTTGCGCGCCGACCTTGTTGTGACAGCAAAGACGATGTTATATACGATGCTATACCGCTGACATCAACAGTGTGTTTCTGTGCCGATCAGCGCCACTGGCAGCCGGCTGGACATTGGGGATCATAGGTGGGGTGGGACAAAAACTCGCGGACATCACAGAGGGGCAACGCAAAAAAATTGTAGGCGATTATTTCAGAAAATTGTTTGCCGAGTTACGGTGTCTGAGCACCGTCCCGCATAGTGCAGGACGGAAGTCGCTGATGAGCCTTAGTGCATCAACATGGCGTCCCGGCTGAAGCCCGGCTGTCCGCACAAACATGCGGGACGGCGCTCAGACAGATCGCTCTTCGCAAGACGGTATCGGGCTGCTAGTTCCAGACGATTGCGTGAGTGCTACCTATGCAAGATTTATCCGACAGCGAGTGCATACAAACTTTTTTGTAGTGTACCTACAGAGGATTTTGATGGGCAAAAAGAAAAAAAAAGACATCTACGGCAACATCGGCGGCCTGGTGGTGATGCGAGACAAGCGTTATGCGCGACTCAAGTCCCACGACGCCGTGGTAACGATGATCTTGAATCAGCGTATCAAATCCCCGGGATGTTTGAACACCGGAGAAACGACACTTGATGGCATTGTATTTTCCCGAGATCGCGCGATGCAGCTGCATGCGTTACTTTCGACGTATGTCGAGCGCGTTCACAATCGCGCTCCTCTTCATATCCTCTACAAGGCAACTACGGCCCGACACCTGGCGGCATACGAACAGGTTTTCGATGTGTTTCGCGATGATATCGTCGCCGCGATCCCCGAGACCGCATTTCGGGAGCAGCTCGTGTTGCTGCTGCAAACACTTGACAGTGAATCGGTTTTTTTCCTTACTGACGACATCCTGTTTATCCGCGAAACCGACCTGCGGCAATGCGCACGATTCGATACGAGTACGTCGATTTTCTCGCTGCGACTTGGCCGCAATCTCACCCACAGTCATATCGCGCGGTCATCGCAACCGCTGCCAAACCTGCAACCTGTACCCGCATGTACGAACGAGGCGTACTATTGGCGCTGGGCCGACGGCGAATACGAATGGCAGTATCCTCTTTCAGTCGACGGTCATATATTCTCGCGGCTCGAGATGCTGCGCATCGCTGAGAACATTTCGTTTTCAGCCCCGAACTCGTTCGAACTGCAGATCAATCGATTCCAGGACATCTTCCTTCCGCGTTACGGCATCTGTTTCGAAACATCGCGTATCGTGAACGTGCCATGCAACAAAGTACAGACGGAGGTTCCGAATTCATGCGGTAATGTCCATCAGGACGACCTGCTGCAAATGTGGGAAGCAGGCATGCAGATTGATTTTCGGCTTCTGTACGACATGACGATTACCAGCGCGCATCAGGAAGTTGCCTTCGAATGCGTCGATCGCGCGACTTCACCAGTGTGAGGTGAGCTGGGTGGACAGATTCCCCCTACTCAATGCGCCGGCACGCCGGCCAGCACATGGTCGAAAGGTATGTGGCTGAAAATGCCAAATAGTGAATGCGAGGTCAACTTGCTCCGGCTCAGTTTCGGTGTCGTCAGGCCGCAAAGAAACCGTGCGACACTGTGGCGATCATACAGCGCGTCGCCGAATGAAAAACGAAGCGACACGGCTTTGTCAATCATGTCCTGCGCCAGCTCCGGCCGCGGACGTTCGACGTAGACCTCGAATGCGTCCCCCATACACCCGGAGCAGTGGCCGCAGTCGGTCGTAATCGGACTGTCGAAATGCGCGCAGAGCGCAGCCATCCGGCACGTGCCGGATGCGGCGAAAGCGAGAACGGCGTTAAGACGTGCGATCTCCCGCTCTTCCCGCATTCGCGTGCGGCCGTAAAGATCGTCGGCAAGCGCGTCAAGATCATCCGCTGCGCGCCGCCGCCGGTAGCGATGCCGAACGCCCTGAACCTTTACTTCCAGCAAATTCTGATCGGCCAGGTAGTCGAGAGCGCGCACCACACGCTCCCGCGTCGACGCGGTCGCCCGTGCGGCCTGCTCAATGTCCAGCGCAAACCATATTTTTGCCTTTTTCGCCTGCCGGAACACCCCCGCGAGGAAATCACGACGGTCGCCGGAAAAACGGTTTAGGATTTCGGCGCTTGAAAGAATGGGACGAAATCGAAAGCCGGAATAAAACGGTGTTCCTCCCTGCAACCACTGATCGAGCTCCAGATATGTCATCAGGGTGCGCACGACGAGCACCCGGATATCGTGCCGTGCCGACAACTCGTGGTAACTCACATCGAACGATTCGGGCTGTGAGAAAATGTCGTTCAGGAGGCCGAGGATCGCGGTTTGCGACGGCGTGTCGCCGTACACAAAATTCTCCAGTGTCAGCACGTCGTCCGGACAGACAAACATGTGGCAGATTGAATCTGCGCCGTCACGACCGGAGCGACCAATCTCCTGAGCATAATTCTCCAGGCTCTTCGGCATATTGTAGTGGTATACATAACGGATATCGGGCTTGTCGACGCCCATGCCAAATGCGATTGTCGCGGCAACAATACCGTCTCTTGAGGCGGTGAACCACTCCTGAATCACCGCTCTTTTCTCGCTTGACATGCCGGCGTGGTAAGCCCGTGCGTCCCAGCCGGATTCCGTCAGGACGGCAGCAACGTCCTCGGCGGTTTTCTGCAATGTCACATAGACGATTGCAGCGCCGGCAGGCCGCTTCCGGATTGCATCAATTAACGCGCCGTCGCGACCGGTGTCCGTCGCCGGTTCAGACAGCAGACTCAGGTTGGGCCGAAAGAAGCCCGTCCGCGTCGCACAATCCGGTGCGATATCGAGTGCGCGGCAGATATCGTCGAGGACAGGCCGGGTTGCCGTCGCGGTCAGTGCAAGTACACGCTCTGCGCCGCAGTGTCTGGCAAATTCCGCCAGCTTCAAGTAATCCGGGCGAAAGTTGTGCCCCCACTCGGAAATGCAATGCGCCTCGTCGACCGCAAACAACGAAACCTGCAGGCGAATGACCGTCTCACGAAAGCGCTCGTTGTTGAAGCGCTCCGGCGACACGTAGAGCAAGCGCAACGCCCCCGAACGAATGTCTGTCATCACCGCGCGGTACGCTTCCGGGGACAAGGACGAGTCCAGTCGGCGCGCCGGTATGCCACAGCGCTCAAGAGCGTCGATTTGATCTTTCATCAACGCGATCAACGGCGATACCACCAGAGTAACGCCCGGCAATACCAGGGCGGGCAACTGATAGCACAGAGACTTGCCGCCGCCGGTTGGAAAAATCGCTGCCGCTGAGCGGCCGGCGAGGAGATTGTCGATGACCTCTATTTGTCCGGCGCGGAATTGTTCGAAACCGAAGTGCCGCTTCAGAAGCGCGCTGAGTTCATTATGTGTCGTCATGTGGTGTGATCCGTTTTAGCTCGTTTTCGTATCCCGCCCGCTACTCCTCACGCTCCCGCGGCGGCTCCGGAGTGTACTGCGGCGATTGCGCCATGATACGCAGCACATTTTCGTGATTCCGCCGCGCCGCGACATTTTCCGGCGCTGCATTACGAGCGAGCGTGAATTCGTGCGCCGCTCCCTCCAAATCTCCGGCACGCGCCCGTACAATGCCTAGATTTATCCGGGCATCGATGTATGCGGAGTCAAGTGCCAGAGTGGATTCGAAACACAAAATCGCCGCGGCTGAGTCGCCGACGGCGAGATAGACGTTTCCAAGATTAAAATAGGTGTTTGCATGCGTTGGGTTAATGCGCAACGACTCCGTCAGATGAAAAATCGCCTGGTCGTAGGCGCCGCGTCGGCCCAATGCCGATCCGAGGCTCGCATGTGCCATGAAATTTCCGCGTTCTTTTGCGACGCTGTCGCTCCAAAGCGTAACACTATTTTCCCATATCTTCACGCGCTGGCTGGTGAATCCGAGAAGTACGGCGACAACGCCGACCTGCCCCATTCTAATCGCCGTCGTACGTCGCCCGCTCCCGGCGGATGCGGCGTCGCCGTACCGATGCAGCACAAGCGCAAGAGCGTAGAATACGCCGATCGCCGCAATGTAAATATAGCGATCCGCCATTTTTATGCCGATCGGGATGATGTTCGACGCAGGGAACCAGCCGATAGCGAACCAGCCTGCGCAGAATGTCAGCGTCCGTCGTTGCCGACTTCCGGCGCGGCATAATCCGAACAGCAATGCGCCGATAGCAACAATCGCCGCGAGAACCTTTGCATCCAGAATGCTCGTCGTCATCCTATCGACATACCGACAGTTCAGCCACAGCGGCACGACGAGATTGCGAAAATAATCGGCCAACACCCGCAACATGGTAAGTAGCGTATATACAGGTCGGTCCTGGTAATGGCCTTTCGACGCACCCCCTTCCGCGCCCCCCCCAACCAATGCGCGCCAGAGAATCGGCGCCAGGATCGCGCACACCACAAACAGACCGCCGTACATCGCCAGACGCCGGCGCACGGCCGCTTTTTTTTCCAGTTTTACCGCGCCGGTGACGTCACAAAGGACGTATAACCCGGGCAGCATCACTCCGAGTGGACTGGACAGTATTGCCAGAACCGTTGCTGCCAGAGAGGCGAACATGAACCACCAGCGGCGTCCGCCGCCACGACCGCTTTCGGCATAGCAATACAATCCCGCGCACGTAAAGAAGCCGAGGAGACAGTACTTGCGTCCGGATACCCAGGCAACAGCTTCAACATTCACGGGATGCACCGCAAAAACCAGCGCCGTAAAAAGCGCAGTCATCCCTACGGCGCTCGCGGAAGCATGCGGGAAAAACGTCGAGGTGACCCGCCAAAGAAACAGCAACAACAACACCGCCGCGGCAGTATGCAGCAAAACATTTGTGAGTTGATAGCCCACGGGGTTCAACTGCCATAGCTGGTAGTCGAGAGCGTAACTCAGGACGCGGATTGGCTGGTACGTCCAGCCTGAAACCGGTGTAAAGATGGTGACCAGATTGTCGAGTGACAACGATCGTATCGTCGTATTCCGGACAACCAGGGATTCGTCGTCCCAGTTCGTGAACTCGTTATCCATGGAAGACGAGTAGATCAGGTTCGAATAGGCGAGTATGGTAACAGTAACAACAATGGCCGCGTACCGCAGTTTCCGCCCTGGTTTCGAATCACTGACTCCGGCTACCGGATGTAAAGCTGCGGGTGCATCCGCCGGGTTAAATTCCGTCATGATACGATTATTCCCTCTACTGTTTGTGTACTGCATCTATATCGCATGCGCATCCCGAGTTTTTTTTTTATGGATCCGCTGGGCGGAAACGATCCCGGGGGTAACCGGACCGTGCCTGTTCGCGTGGGGGACGAGGGCCGCTACATTCACTATGCCGAGAATCTCCTCGACGGACACTACACCGACGCAGAAAACCCCAACCTCTGGAATGGTCCGGGGTATCCAGCGATTCTTGCCGCACTGAAAGCAATCGGGTTGCCGTGGCACAGCGCACGATACCTTAACGCCTTTTTGCTATTCGGTGCGGCTCTGTTCTTCTACTACACCCTGGCCCTGTGCTCCACGAAAATAAATACCGTCGCAGCGACCTACGTCTTGGGACTCTACCCTCCTTTTTTCAAAGACTTACATCTCATCCTTCCGGAGGCGGCCACGATTTTCATCGTTTCCGGATTCAGCTACTTCGTCATTCGGACGTACCGTGAGCGGAAAGCTGGCCACGCAGCCGCGGCAGCGGCTTTTCTCGCGTACCTCATGCTCACCAAGATTTTTTTTGCGTATGCGGTTCCTGTATGGGCTGTTAGCTGCCTGGTGCTCAAGCGGGTGCGAAGCGGCCGATGCCGCGCTGCACCCGCGGCGATCGCTGTGGCCGCATTGATGCTGTGCACCCCGTATCTGTGGTACACCTACACGCTGACCGGGAAACCATATTATTGGGGAAATTCCGGGGGCCTCTCACTGTATTGGATGTCCACGCCACATTCTGGCGAGTTCGGCGAATGGCATCCGCCGGATCTGCGACATGCACCGGCGCTGATTGTGAATCACAGCGATTTTTTTGCAACACTGTCAGACCTTTCTCACGTCGAACAGGATGAGCGGCTCAAGAAGCGTGCAGTCGCGAATATCAGGGAGAACCCGCAGAAGTTTGCGATAAATTGGGTGGCGAATCTCGGTCGTCTGCTATTCTCGTATCCGTTTTCCTATCGGCTGCAAACACCACTTACATATCTCATCATGTTGCCAAACATGCTACTGTTCGCTGCAATGGTGTGCTGCATATATCCGACACTTCGAAAATGGAACAGTATCGCACCAGATCTGAGATTCCTGCTGATATTCGCACTGGCGTCCTTCCTCGGCACATCGTTGCTGAGCGCCTACGAGAGGCAATTTCGACCGTTGGTGCCGATTGTCCTGCTGTGGATCAATTACATCATCGCGCGTGTCATTCGGATATCATGGCGAGATAAATCCGATTGAATACTGCGGTCCGGCTCAATCCGCAGTTACCGCTATGAACTCTGCATACGATTCATGCGCTTGTACAATGCCTGCCGACTGATACCCAGAATTTTCGCAGCTTTGGAATAATTGCCGTCAGCCTCGTCGAGCGTCCTCTGGATAGTCAGATCCGTAATCTCGCGCAACGTCAGTCCACGCATAACGTTGGGAGCAACGGGTAAATCCTGGTCGCTTTCGATGTGTGAAAACGCGCAATTTCTAAAATCGTCATCCAGGATTAATTCCCGGAATATGTCGATCGTCAGTTCATTGCCCGCGGAGCGGCTCACGGCATCAAACACCATCGACTCCAACTCACGGATATTGCCCGGAAAACTGTACCGCGAAAGGAATTGAATTAGATAATCGGGATAGGCGGGACACGCGCACGTCAATTCACGCGACGCGATTCGGATAAAATGGTCCAGAAGCAACGGGATATCCCCCCTTCGCCGGCGCAGCGGAGGCAGGTAAACCTGATGTGTTTTCAGGCGGAAAAAGAGGTCTTCGCGAAAGGTCCCTTCGCGAAGCATCGTGGAGAGATTGCGGTTTGTTGCAACCACGATTCGCGCATCGGAGGTCCGGCTGGTATCGGATCCGAGCGGGTAATACTCATTCTGCTGTATCAGGCGCAGCAGCTTTACCTGCGACTCGGGCCGCAAGTCGCCGATCTCATCAAGAAAAATCGTTCCGCCGGCTGCGACGTCTATCAGGCCGCGCCGGGGCTTGTCGGCACCCGTGAATGCACCTTTCTCGTGGCCGAACAACGTGTCGGAGAACAACGTATCGTCCAGCCCGGCGATATTCACGGTGATGAATGCCCCGGTGCGCTCACTGATCGTGTGAATCAGCCCTGCCACGGCTTCTTTCCCGACACCGGTTTCTCCCCGAACCAGTACGGGCCTTGACGAATTCGCAATTGCTTCGATGTAGCGAAAAACATCGATTACGGTCGGATCCCGGGTGAGTATCCGGGCAAACGCCTCCGGATGCTTCAATTCCGCATCAAGCCTTTCCGTATGCTCCTCGGGAAAAAACGATTCGGCCGCCTTGGCCATCTCGTGCTGATGGCGAATCTTCAGCTGCAATTCGATACGTACGAGCAATTCCGGCTCACGAAACGGTTTTCGTATATAGTCCACCGCTCCGGATTCAAAACACCGACCGATTGATTCGCGATCGTCCGCACCGGTGACGAATACAACAGGAATGCTGCCAAGCCCGGGCCGCGTCCGAATGCGACGGCATGTTTCGAACCCGTCGATCACGGGCATCTTCACATCCAGCAGAATGATATCCGGCGGATCTGCCGTTAATCGGTCAACCGCAGATTCCGCCTCGGTTACCGACGTGACGCAGTAATCATGTCGCTGCAAGATCGCGCCAACCGCCTTGTGAAACTTGATGTCGTCGTCGATGATGAAAACATGATGCGACATATGTAGAATTAGACCTCATAGTGGCTAATGCGTTCCCATCCTGCCGCCCTGGCGACATGATATGGTCAATGAAGGAAGGTGCACGGTCCCACATTCCGAAAACCGGTGCTACTCGTGCCCGCCCTTACTCAGCTTACGAGCCTTAACTGTAGGGGCGTTCGTCGGGAATTCCATGAACCGCGAACGTTAACTTTTGTACCGATCAAATGTTTACATCACGAATTACATGCAACCCTATGCGCAGAATCGCGCGTCGCCCGCTCCGGGATTCGAGCAATAAATATGGTACAACAACTTATTTATGAATTTGTTATGTTTCAATTCATATTTTTGGCATAATTCATTCTGCGGACTTCGTCCAACTCGAACACACGCCGCCAAAACGGTGAAGAACTTTTACACTTGATTGATTATCCCATCCATCATCGTTAAATTGTGTGCAAATTTTTTAGTGTGGCGAGTTGTCGGCTGTCCGCGTTAACTGCGAACTGGGGAGCGCAGGTGGATTGACCGGTTACGGTGCACCGCCGATAGGTGAGTGCACGACATCACCATACAAATTTACAAAAATCTTAACTGGGAGGCAGTAATGGCGAGAAGTTAACTTTCACCACCGCAGGGAGTTCCCTTGCCAGGTGTCATAGCGAACCTTTAATTAAGAATGTTTCGTCAAGAAGTCATCAACATCAAAATAAGAGGAAGTAAATCGATTTATGAAAACCGTTACTACAATTAATCACACTGCCAGGACCATCTTGTTAACTGTGCTCACTCTTGCTGCTGCGACTGTGAGTACGCTGGCCGCCGAGACAAACTCCTACTATGTCGACGCGGGTCTGGTTAAGCTGGTAAAAGTCGCTCCCGCAGAGGCGAGTCTCAGCGAAACGTTCAGTTACGAGATCACCGTAACGGCATCCACCACCGTTGCCAGTGTCATGGTCAACGACTTCATTCCCAACGGCAGTGCATACGTAAAGAGCGAACCGGCCGCTTCCGTATCGGGAAACAAGCTGTCGTGGAAATTCGAAAAAATGGACACCGGCGAGGAACGCATCATCACGGTGTGGATAACCGCAAATCGCGAAGGCGAGTTAACCGGATGCGCGACAGTGACGGCATTGCCGCTGTGCTGCGTGTCGACGTTCGTGGGCAAAGCCCAGCTTGCAATTACAAAAACCGGACCGGCGCAGAAACTCCTGCATGATGACGTACCGTACGCCATCACGGTCACCAACACGGGTTCGGCAGTCGCAAAGAATGTAGTCGTGACGGACAACGTTCCAGCCGGACTTACCCATAACAGTGGCCAGACAACATTGAAACATTCCGTCGGCGATCTTGCGCCGAACGAGTCTTACGACATACCTATTGCCTTCACCGCAGCGCGCACAGGTCGTGTATGCAATATTGCGGTTGCCTCAGCGGACAACACTGAGCAGGTTCGTGCCGAAGCGTGTACCGTAATCGTCCAGCGGATGCTCGACATTGTAAAGACCGGCCCAAAAGAACAGTACCTGAATAAAAACGCCACGTACGGCATTAAGGTCAGCAATCCCGGAGACGTCAGCCTTACCAATGTAACGGTTACGGATCGGGCGCCGCGCGAGACACGGATCGTCAGCGCATCGGGCGCACGGATCGCTGGTGATACGGCAACGTGGACATTGGCGGAGTTGAAGGCCAAGGAGTCGAAGACATTTGATGTCGTCCTCACCACCGACATCGCCGGCACGCATTGCAACAAGGTCGGCGTTTCAACTACCGAAGGCCTCTCAAAGGACAGCAGTGCATGTACGGAGTGGAAAGGCTACCCTGCCCTGTTGCTCGAAGTCATCGATACCGTGGACCCGTTGCAGATTGGCGAACACACCACATACATCATCCGGGTCACAAACCAGGGAACAGCAAAGGACAACAATGTTGGCATCGCCGCACGGTTTCCGGCAGAGATTACGCCCAAGGGCGCGACCGGAGCTACGACGGGAACCATTACAGGCAAGAATGTAAAATTTGTGCCGTATGCCACGTTGAAGCCGAAAGAAGTCATCGAGTTCAAAATTGATGCCGAAGCCGCTCAGGTCGGCGATTCCCGCTTGAGAGTCGATCTGACGTCCGACTTGCTGCGGACACCTGTACCGGAAGAGGAAAGCACGCACGTGTATTGATTCAGGATGCTTTGCCGCAACGGCGGTATTGTGGCAATTCCGTTTGCCTGATGGCGTCGACCCGAATGACCGGGTCGACGTCGTCACGGCCGGTCGCCCGGCAACTCAACGTAGTAAATTATCGAATGAAGGAAAATTACATGAAAAGCGTACGATATTATCCATCGATCTCGGCATTGGTGGCGGCATTTATGCTTGTTTGCATGAATGCAGCGGCTATTCCACCGGGAACGAAGGTTGTTCCCAACAAGTACAATAACATTCCCGGGCTCTATGTATTCGGCCCGGAGGCAAAGCGTTCCAACGGCCGTGAAGACGGCATGCAGGTGATTTTCTACCGCGTGCCGAAACGCGAAACGGGTGACGTCACTATTTGGGTCCGCGATCCAGGTATCGGCGGCGCAACGGATCGCAGCCGGGAGCGGGAATCTACACCCACAATGACGTTATTCTCGGTATACGGCGGTGCGGGTGCATTCACGGATGCCCTGTCGAAAGACCCAATACCGCTGGGTACACACCCTGGCAACAAGCTCAGCACGGCAAGTTTCCATGATGAACATCCGGATGAGTGGATCAAGCTCGGCACGTACAAGCCTGCGCAGGGTGAAACGGTCGGCAACTACGTGTACTTCAAGCTTGTTGTCGAGGCGACGCAGGGTCGACTGGGGAATTCGTTTAAGACGGCCATCTCTCCGAAGGCGTCACGTGCATTCACCTACAACGCAACCATCCGTTTAAATGAGACGTCGGATGCTGTGATGAATTTTGTAGTTGAGGTCCCGGAGCACGTAAGTAAGATTTACGCGTATACCTACGACCTCGACGCCGGTGGCCGTGGAGCCATTGTGACGGAGTACGATCGACACAAAATCCGTCCTTCGCGCACCGGAAAATGGCGCAAGAGCAAGATTAAGATCGGCTATTCGGACGTGGCGCGCATGGTGACCTACGAGATACGTAAAGGTTCGCAAACCTATGCCAACTGCGGCTATCGTTTCACCGATGATCTGGGCAATCCGCTGAAGACCTTTTTCAGCCCGGACGTGATGCCCGCGGCCCCCGCGCCGGCACCTAAGCCGAAGGCGGCGGTTCAGCCCAAAGTCACACGGACCTACAATGAATGCGAATACAGCACCGGCACGCTTCATTTCCACAAGCAGGTGCCGGAAGAAGTTTCACTCGGTGAAGAATATGCCATGAACGTCACCGTTACCGGTCTTGTCGATGCCGCGAATGTTACGATAAACGATATGCTTCCAGAAGGCGCGGCTTATGTGAGCAGCGATCCTGCGGGTCAGCATAGCGGTCGCCAACTATCATGGACCATCGACCGTCTCGCGAAAGGTGAATCCCGGACGCTTGTCGCCAAATTGCGCGCTCAAAAGGAAGGCGATCTGTTGAGTTGCGCCACCTTCGCAGCGATCCCGATTGGTTGTGTCACGACCCTCATCGGCAATCCGAAGCTGGCTGTGGAAAAGACCGGTCCGGAATCCGCAATCGTGGACAGTACGGTACCCTATGCCATTACGGTCAGTAACATCGGCAGTGCGGTCGCGAAGAATGTTGTCCTCACCGACACCGTGCCGAATGGACTCGTTCACGACAGCAAAAAATCAACCGTGACGTACAATGTCGGCAATTTACAGCCATCCGAAAGCCGAAGCGTGAATATCGCGTTACGTGCTGGTTCGCCAGGAACATTCTGCAACAAGGTGGTTGCTTCAAGCAGCAATGCGCCGTCGGTCAATGACGACGCGTGCACGAAGATTCTGAAGCCGATGCTTGCCGTCGAGAAGACCGGACCGAAGAAGCAGTATTTCGAGAAGAACGCGGCATACAAGATTCAGGTATCGAATCCCGGCGACGTCGACCTCACTGATGTGAAGGTCTCCGACCGGGCACCCGCTGCGACGTCGATTGTATCGGCGCCGGGAGCCGCGCTCGCCGGCCAAACGGCGACATGGACGATTCCGACACTGAAGGCGGGTGGCCGGCAATCATTCGATGTCGTACTCACCTCCCGGACCGGCGGTACACACTGCAATGAAGTAAACGTCCGTTCCACCCGTGGGCTGACTGCCGACAGTTCGGCATGTACGCTCTGGGAGGGGTATCCGGCGATACTCCTTGAAGTGATCGACACCATTGATCCGCTGCAAATCGGCGAGCACACAACATACGTGATCAAAGTGACGAACCAGGGGACGGCTGAGGATACGAATGTGGGCATCACCGCCCGCTTCCCGGCTGAGATCACGCCGAAATCGGTGAGTGGTGCGACCGCCGGCAGAATCGACGGCAAGTCGGTTACGTTTACGCCGTATAAACGCCTGAATGCCAAGGAAATGATCGAATTCAGGATCGACGCCGAGGCAGCAAAGATCGGGGATTCCCGTTTGAAAGTGAGTTTGACCTCCGATCTGCTGAAGACGCCGGTTCCGGAGGAAGAAAGCACGCACGTTTATTGATCGATAGGTCCTGCAGAACAATTGTTGATTGAACGTTTCGGAGGGTCGGCGCTGTGGCAACATGGCGCCGACCCTTCAATTTTTTGCCCCAGGAAAGGTCATTCCATGAAACGTAAGTTTGCCGTTTTTATTTTTTGTATTGGTGTTTTAGCCGTGATCGGATTCGCGGTCGTGAACACCGGTTGGTTTGTCACAGCGGTGGTCTTACCCGCTGTCGCAAAATCGCTCGATACGAACATCCGGGTAGATAACGCCGACTTCTCGGTATTCTCCGGAATCCTGCTCGAGAATCTCGTGATCGGCGACAGCGCCGATCCGGTGATGATCGGAAAGACCCTGCAGGTCGACTATCGCTTCACCGCCCTGCTGCGAGGTAGATTAGAGGTCAATCGCGTCGAGTTACAGGACATCACGATTCACGTGGTGGCAGACCATAACGGCAATCTCAATATCCCCGGTGCATCAGCGTCTGAAAACGAGAAAGGTAACGCAAAAGCTGGTTCTGCAACGCGTTCAGAAGATCTGAAGAAAATTTCGATAGCAAATGTGGCATTGAAAAACGTACATATCAGCTACACACAGCTCGACGCCGCCGGTGAGCCGGAGACGTCGATGGCAATCTCCGGACTTTCGGCCACTCTTGATGCCGTCGCGCCAGATGCGCCGTTCGCCATCACCGGCACAACGTCGGTATCTGTCAAGAATGCGGAGAACGCCCTTTCCGTCAACCAGGTCGCGTGGAACATAGGCGGGTTCTTCGGCGCCGACATGATTCCGGCGTCGATTTCGGCCGGCGCCACCCTGAGCGATTTTGCCGGCACCGCCGGGCCGGAAGTACTCGCAAATCGTACGTTGAAATTCGACCTCGCATGCAAACGCGATGGGTGCAATTACAATGTGGACACGTGTAATATCGCCGCATCGCTGAATGATACGGAAGAGGCGACAATCGGGATATCAGGTGTCTACGACCAGAAAAACACAGCTGCAACATTGACTGTCGCAGTTGACATGGCCAATGCCGGCTTGCTGAACCTGCTCGGCAGCGTTGCGGGCGATTACACATTCGGCAACACGTCGCTAACCTACCATGCCACGGCCGTTCTTGCGGACACGCCGGCCACGGTCGGCATAACCGGCAAGCTTGCCGTTAAAGACTTCACGGTGCGTTCTGCGCAGTTGGGCATGGATCCATTGACGCCGCTCGCTGTTGCCTTCGAACATGATCTGTCACTCGATCAAAACACACTATCACTTAACACGCTGTCGATGTCGGTGTCCGAGCCGACAAAGAAAATTGTCCAGTTGAACCTCAACGAGTCAACACGCATCCATCTTCATGACGGTGGGATAGCGGATGCGAAGCCCGCAGATCTCACCCTTGAGATTAACGATTTCGATCTCTCATTACTGAAGCCCTTGATTCCGCCGGACGCCGGCGTCGAGTTACGCGCGGGGTACCTGCGCAGCACGTGTAATGTGAAGATTCAGGACGCCGGTCGCACCACAGTTTTGCGTGGCGACTCGAAGCTGCTGAAGCTGGCGTTCCACGCATCCGGCTGCGACGTCGAAAATCTCAGCGTTAACGTGACGTTCGACGCACAGACAGACGATTTCTTCTCACATGCAACACTGCGAGACGCAACGGCGACGCTGCATGGCGACGCCCGTGAGCTGTTGACAACACACATAGCCGGCAGCGCGGATCTTCAATCACTGGCAGGTGAATTTACGATCGTGGGAAAAAATTTCGGGGCGGCACTTCTTGCGTATGGCGCCGACTCCTGCGATCTGGATTATACCTTTGGATCGACGACCGCGACGTACGACGGCACCGTTCGCATTTCAGATCAGGGGAATGTCGCCACAGTGACCGGCGAACTTACAGCGCATAACGCATCTCTGTCGTCGCAGGAGCTTGGGATTTCCGGCCTTCCGGAGGTTACGGCACGTTGCGGCTATGGTGCGACCTACGACATATCGGGTTCGCAGGCAAAGCTTGATCAATTCCAACTCGACGTGTCCGACGGCGACACAAAACTGCTCATGATGGCACTCAATGAGCCGACCATGCTCGATCTCAGCGAAAGCAGCAAATCGAAGTCCGCGATCGTCTTCAATACAGTCGTGAGCGACATTACTGTGGATCGCTTTCGGTCCATGGTGCCGCCGGATCTCGGCTTTCAGGTCGAAAGTGGCACGGTCGAAGCAACATTCGATCTCACGGTGCGCGATTTCGGCGCCGCTGTCGACAGCGTTGGCACCCTGCGCGTCGCACGTCTCACCCTTCGTCCAGACGGCGCAGCAACGACGGCTGCTGCCGTGGGCATGAACATCGACAGCACCTTCGATATGCGCTATTCAGACGATGGTATGATCGCAATACGGCCGAGTTCGGTAGTTGCGACCGACCCGGCTGGTACATTGTTTCAGTTCGAGATCGAGGGCAGCCTTGACACCACGTTCGCGGGCAGGTATTCCACGCTCGCCGCTACGGCGACCGCGCCGCTGCAGGCCAAGCGGCTCGAAGATATGTACGCGACATTGTATCCGAACTCCGACGCCGAGGAGGACGCGACAGAGGCCCCGTCGGACACGGAAAATGGTGATGATGACCCGTTCGTATCAGTTCGCGAGATGAATCTGAATCTGAAAGGCCGGATCGACATCGCCGCAACCGTGTATGATACGATTGAGATAACAGACTTTCATTCGGAGTACACGGTACAGGACAATCACATTACATTTGATCCGATGACGATGCTGGTCCATGGAGGACCCGTAGTGATGACTGGAACTGTGAGATTCGAGGACCCCGTGCCTGAATACCAATGGCACATTACAGCCGGCCCACTGAATCTCCAACCACTCATCCGCGGTCTCATGCCTACATTCACACATACCTCCGGCGGCACGTTGGAGAAGGCCGAATTGTCCTTCGACGGCAAAGGTATCGATGCCGAGTCGGCATTGGAACACCTCACAGCACACACCGTCTTCGATGTCCGCAATATCAACTGCCACGGCATCTGGGAAAAATACGGTAAAATTCTCGCATTGTTTGGTCTGAACGCAGATGTGCTTACTTTCGGGACTGCCGCGGTGACAGGTGACGTTAAAAACAAGACATTCGAGATCGAAAAATTGGATCTTGTCAACGCCGCGTTACGCGTGCATGCATCAGGCGATATCGCCATGTCCGGAAATTATGCGCCGAACCTCAATGTAACGGTGGGTTATGCGGGAAAACTCAGATCCATTGCGGAGAAAAACAAGATCAAACTTGCAGGTGAAGAGAACGGTTACGCAGAAACGCAGCCGTTCCGATTGCGTGTACCTGACTGGGATCTGACAACGCTAATGACGACGTGGCTTCCGGACGTTGTCGACGAACTTTTCGAACTCGACCCGACGGAACGGGCGATCTTGCTCGGCGCCAAAGGATTAAAAGGCGTGCTGTCGGGCGACAAAGGGGCTGTAAAGGATTTCATTTCGGGCGGACTCGATATCTTGAATACAAGTAAAGAAGAATCTCGCAATTCGGCACCTGACTCATCGACTGAGTCGACACCAGATAAGGGGAAGAAATCCGATCTGGAGAAGATTATCAATATTTTCGGTAGGCCTTAGCAGGGATACTCACGGCGTTCCTGCAAGTCGCTTGCAACCGAACCACGTCATCAACCTGAAAACAGCGGGACCTGCTGCGCAACGCCGTCACGACTTTGTCACGCCGTAACCACATATGCCTCACCGCGTCTTGACTCTTTCTCGCGCAAAGGTTCGGCTCGCCGGATCACGCAACAACGGCGACATCAGGATACGACGCGCCAACGGACTCGGCGACATTTTCCGGCGCGGTGTACCATGAACTGTCGACACTGTCGAGTATCGCTACCGGCGTGGGTCGCTGGCTGGACTCAGGCGCGATCATCGACATGATCAAATCCGACAAAACGCCCGAAATTTCGGGATTGAGCTGCGAAACGGGAGGTGCCGGCGGCGCTGCTGCGCCACGAGGATGCGTGAATGACGGCACGGATTGTGTCGTCGCCTGATACAGGGTTATGCCAAGTGCATATACCGCGGCGCTGCTGTCGGCCAGTCCATCATCGCACAGCAATTCCGGCGCTGTAAACACATTTCGTTCCTCTACCTTGCCTGGAGTCAATTGTCCGTCTTCGATACTGCAGGCAGAACCAAAACCTATCAACTTTACTCCGTCGCGTTCCGTGAGCACAATTGTCTCCGGACAGATGCGCCTGTGGAAAATACCCTGCGCCTCGAGATAGGCTAATGTCTCGGCAACGCGCCGCGCGATGACTACCGCAACGCCTTCATTGATTCGACCGTCTACGATAAGCAGATCCTGCAGGGTATTGCCGCACAAATATTCGGTTACCAGATAATAGTGCGAATCGGTATGCCCGAAATCGTGGAAAGCCGCGATGTTTGTGTGATCCAATCTTGCGAGGAGATACGCCTCACGAAGCACGGCTGTCATGCAATCACGAGACTCAACGCTCGAGCCTGCACCGGGAAAGATCCTGATCTCGACGCGATGCCCCTCGGGAGAGTGTGTGTCCGTGCCGAAAAAACTACTGTCATTTCCGGCACGATCGAGTCGACCGGTTATCTCGTAACGCTTGGCAAAAAGGTCACCCGGCGATACGCCGGAGCGACGTTCGCGCGCACGGTTGCGGCGCGTGATAGCGTGGACCTTTGCAAGCAGTTCTCCAGGCACCACAGGTTTCGGAACACAGCCGTCCGCCCCGGCTGCCACAGCTTCGGCCATCCACTCACCCGAATGGCACTCCCCCATTATCAGCACCGGTACATGGGCAGTCGCCTCATCACTCCGCAACGCTCTGCAGATCCCGAAAGTCTCGTCATCCGGCAGGGGGGTATCGAGGATAATCAAATCCGGAGGATTGTCCTGTACATCACGTTGCATACGCGCGAGATTATCACTATAGTGGATTTCAAATCCGCGGCGCGACAGGATCCAGTCTACCAGCGTGCGCTCCTCAGGATCGATACCGAAATATTGTATGAAGCCAGGCATGTTGCGGTGCCCCGTGTGCAAGCGTCGTGCGCTTCCGCCGCGAGTGTTCCTTGATTAAATGAATGTCATATCACGACCGACCGTAAAACTATGGCCGCAATATATGTCAGATTCGCCACAAATCTAATGCCAGCATTAAGAGAGCCAAAATTTCTTAAGAAACTGTATTCATCAACTAAAAAGTAAGATATGATTTTCATGCAGTTTTCGATTGGGTGACACATGTCAATAATAACAACAATCGCCGGACGTGATTGACAACGTACCGGATGAATCGCTGCCGATTCCGTATCGATGCACCTGCAGCACTGCGATAAAAGGGGAGTTCCGTGAAAACGCTTATTGTCGAAGACGATCCGCAGATGCATCGGTATTATCGGTACCTCCTTCGTGACACACATTATGACCTGACCATCTGCGGTGATGCGGAAGCGGCACTCGAAATCGTTCGCCAGCACGCGTTTCCCCTCATCATAGTCGATATCGCCCTGCCTGGCATGAGCGGCCTGGACTTCTGCAGAAATCTGCGGGAGCAGCCGGGCGGCGATAATCCTGTTATCCTTGTTGTCACCGGCGAAGTCGATCCGAAGAATCTACAGGTTGTACTCGACGCCGGCGCCGACGACTACCTCTACAAGGCGAATGACTTTCCCGAACTAACCATTCGTCTTCAAATTGCCGAGCGTCGCGTCCACAGCAGGGCCAGGCGCCGCCAGGCGGAAGAATCACTGCGCGAGGCAATGGTTGCCGCGGAAGCGGCGAACCGGGCAAAAGATGAGTTCGTTGCAAATATGAGTCACGAATTGCGGACGCCGCTCAACGGTATTCTGGGATACGCTCAGATTATGCAGGACTTCACCGATCTGGGTGATCGGCAGAAAGCAATGGTGCAGACAATTCGGGACAGCGGAGAGCACTTGCTGATGCTCATCAACGACATTCTCGACCTGTCAAAGATAGAGGCCGGCAGACTTGAATTGGAGGTCCGGGAATTTAATCTCCAACGCCTTGTGCAGACCGCCGCATCGATGATACAGGTCCGCGCCCACGAGAAAAGTATTGCTTTCGATTGCGACATTGATCCGCATTTGCCGGAATTCGTTGTCGGAGACGACCGGCGATTGCGACAGGTCCTGATCAATCTGCTTGGCAACGCGGTCAAGTTCACCGATGAAGGCGAGGTTGTCTTCAAGGTAACGTCCGAAGCAACGGGCACAACATGCTTCCGTGTTATCGACACGGGTTCCGGAATTCCGAACGACAAGCTCAACTCCATTTTCGAACCTTTCCAACAATTGCGAGACGGCAAGCAAATACGAGAAGGAACCGGCCTTGGTCTCGCAATAAGCCGCCGGCTCGTGGAACGGATGGGCGGCGAGATCAGCGTCGAGAGTACAATGGGCGACGGAAGCTGTTTCTCGTTTGCTCTGGTGCTGCCGGCCATCCAGGCAGAGGCCGTATCTTTACCTGTGGCGGCGCCAAAAATTGTGGGCTACAAGGGCGCAACACGCAAGATCCTGGTCGTTGACGACACCGACTACAATCGGATTCTTCTGGTCGAGATGTTAAGTGCTATCGGGTTTATCGTTGAGGAAGCCGGCAATGGCCGTGACGGCGTTGCCAGGGTGCAATCGTTCCGGCCCGACCTCGTGCTCATGGATTGGTTTATGCCGGAACTCGACGGTCCGGCAGCGATCCTGGAGATTCGGCAACATGCGGAACTGGCGCAGTTGCCAATAATCGGTGTATCCGCGAATGCGTTCGAAAGCGCGAAGATCTGTGCGCTCGAGGCCGGTTGCAGCGCGTACATCACGAAACCGATCGACTTGAATCTCCTATTGAGTGCAATCGCTGAACAGCTGGGACTGGCATGGATCGTTGCTGCCGACAGCGCGACAACGCCGTCTCCCGTACCGCCCGATGATGATACTGCACCTCCAGTCCCGCCGCCACAGCAGATATTGCGTGAGCTCCTCGCAGCCGCAGAAACCGGCCACACCAGCGATCTCCGCCGACATCTCGAAAGACTCGACGACCACGGCGACACATACCGGCCGTTTACAAGCAGAATTCGGCACTTATCGCAGGCGATGGAGTACGACAGTATTTCCAGTTTTATCAGGGCGCTTCTACATGATCAAGACGCCGAACCGGTAGACTAAACCACGTAACGCACCCCCGAGAACAGCACTCGAATGTGATCTGACAATGACGACGGAGAGTAACAGATCCCGAGAAACGATATTGGTAGTCGACGATAACCGTACCAACCTTAAGGTACTGCTGGACCTTCTGGACAATAACGGTTATGACGTCGTATACGCTGAAAACGGAGAGATCGCACTGAAGCGCGCGGCGCTGCTCAAGCCAGATCTCATACTGCTCGATATCGTCATGCCGATACTGGATGGTTTCGAGACATGCGGCCGGCTAAAGGAACACTCGGACATACGCGAAATTCCAGTCATCTTCATGTCCGCACTCTCCGAAACTGTCGATAAAGTTCGCGGATTCGACCTCGGCGCCGTCGATTACATCACCAAGCCGATTCAGCATGAAGAGGTCTTGTCGCGTATCCGCACGCACCTGATGATCCGCGATCTGACACGAAAGCTAGAGGAGAAGACTGTCGAGCTTCTTCGCTTCAACCACGATCTTGAAGAGGTCGTGAAAGAGAAGACGCGACGGCTCATCAATCAGGAGAAATCCGCAGTGATCGGACGGTTGCTGCAGGGTATGGTGCACAATTTCAAAAACCCGCTCAACACCATTCTCGGCTTTAACGACCTCATTGCGATCGAGACACAGAGTCGAAATCTCGACACCGTACAGTCGTATTGCGAAAAAATAACATTCGCCGGTCAGCACATGCAGCAAATGATGGACAATCTGCTTGTACGCAGCCGCAATGATCAAACGCAGAATCTACAGGCGGTAAACATCAACACCCTGCTGAAAAACGAAATAGAATTGCTCAATGCGGATCTCATCTTTCGTGACCGTATCGAGAAAGATATCGTACTTGATCCTGAGATTCCTGAGATTCCCATGATTTTCTCCGATATGTCGCAGGTGATCCACAATCTGATTGACAATGCGGTAGACGCGATGCATAACGTGCGCAATGCGTCACTGCTCATTCGTACTCGCACGGATTCGCAACAGATATATGTCGACGTATGTGACAACGGCTGCGGCATTGCTGAGGAACATATGGAAAAGATCTTCGATCCGTTCTATTCATCCAAACGACCGCGTGACTCGAACGGGTCGGCAACGCCGTCCGGAACAGGACTGGGGCTGCATACATGCTGTGAACTGCTTAAACCTTATGGCGGTTTAATATCAGTCGTTAGTACGCCGGGAAACGGATCCACCTTCACAATCGCGTTACCGAAACCGACAAGGTAACAGCGATCCGCGAATGTATGCCGGCGTTCACTGGAACTATTGTAATCAACGGTTATCTAACGTGTGTAACCTACCCGTATTCCGCAACGTGATCAAAACCAGCCAGGATCGCCAGGAAACGCTATTATGCTAAAAATCATCCTGTCCATTGCAGCGGCGACATCACTGTTCCTTGTCCTGAACGGCTGCGAGTCCGCCACCGGAGACGAATCTCAGAACGCGAAAAAGGAGCGATCCATGACTACCAACGACAAGACAGAAGCGCACGGGACGGCTTCTCGCGACCACCACGTACGGCTTACAGAAGCAGAATGGCGCAAACGTCTTACGCCCGAACAGTTTCGTGTTTGCCGGGAAAAGGGCACAGAACGGGCGTTCACAGGTAAGTTTAACGATCACAAGGCCGACGGAACGTATGTGTGCGTGGCGTGCGGTAATCCGCTATTCGAGTCAAACCACAAATTCAATTCAGGAACAGGCTGGCCCAGTTTCTGGAAACCGCTCAGCGATGACAGCGTCGAGACTGTAACCGACACCAGCCACGGCATGCGTCGCACCGAAGTGACCTGTAATTCATGCGACAGCCACCTTGGCCATGTTTTTAATGACGGTCCAAAGCCGACGGGACTGCGATATTGCATCAATTCTGTTGCCCTGGATATCGTCGAAGGCAACGAATAGAATCTGCGCCATTGCGGCCGGGGGCGGACAATGCATGCAAGCCAAAAAACCACCTGCAGCCTGACCACACGTCGGCTTCCAGCTATCCTACATCCGGTGATTTTCGCGCTGCTGATCCTTCTCGCAGCGGTTGCTCGTTCGGCGGATGATAAGCCGCCAACGATTCGTCATCCGAAAATCATACAATACGACCGGGACTACGACGACCGCATTGATCGCCGCGAAAACTATGACGCTCAGGGGAAATTAAAAAAAGCAGAGACCGACACGAATGGCGACGGCCGATTCGACGAAATCGTAGAATATCAGGACGGCGTGCCGCAACGCGCGTCCAAGGATCTCAATGCGGACATGACCGCGGATGTACTACTCCGCTACGATGACGGCGGCAAACTCGTTCGAACCGAAAACGATACCGATTTCGACGGTCACATCGACCAATGGGTGTATTACGTCGACGGTGTGCCGAAGCGTGCCGAAAAAGACAGCAACGGCAACGGCAAAGCGGATATCTTCCAGACCTTTGACGAATCCGGCCAACTCACAGGTCAGGAAACCCACTATGACGGCAGCGACCAAGGCGAATTTTTGGAAGAGAAACAACACAATGACGTGTTGTTTTTCCACGGCGGCAAACTTTATTGAGCCGGCTTCCTGCAGCACAGGTCAATCAACGGTCGCAGCTCGTCCATAAACACACCGAAATCCGCAGACGGTATTTGCTGAGCGGCGTCGCTACAGGCTTCCGCCGGCGTTGGATGTGTCTCGACGATCAATCCGTCGGCACCAACGGCAATGGCTGCTTTGGCCAATGGCAGAACAAGGTCGACTCGTCCTGCGGCATGGCTGGGGTCGACAATTACCGGAAGGTGCGTCTCGCGTTTGGCCACGGCAACTGCGCTGAGGTCGAGCGTGCTGCGTGTTGCGTTTTCAAACGTACGAATCCCGCGCTCGCACAGAATCACGCGCTCGCAACCGTGGACGATGAGATATTCCGCCGCTGCCAGCCACTCCTGCACCGTGGTTGCCATCCCGCGTTTCAACAACACCGGTGTGTTCACGGCGGCCACAGTCTCAAGCAGGTGGTAGTTTTGGCAGTTGCGCGCGCCGATCTGCAAGACATCTGCGACCGCAGCGACATCTTCAACATGAGGCACCCCGACGATTTCGGTCACGATAGCAACACCGTATTTGTCCTTCATTTCCTGAAGCAGATCGAGTCCCTCCTGCCCCAATCCCTGAAAATCATACGGCGATGTCCGCGGCTTATAAGCGCCGCCGCGAAGGACCTTCACGCCTGAGGCTACGATATCCCTGGTTGCGGTGTCCAGCTGTTCACGATTTTCGACCGAACAGGGCCCGGCAATCATGAGGAAATCGCCGGCGCCGATCATGTTGCCGGCGCCGACGGCAAATGCTGTGGGGTCACCGTGATACTCCCGGCTTACCAGTTTGTAACGCTTCTGAATTGGAATGACTTTCTCGATCATGGGCAATGTCTGCAGCATTTCCAGCGACTCATGCATGGTCTCGTCCCCCACAGCTCCGATCACAGTGCGGCTTTCGCCGTGAATCAATTTGGGGACGTAGCCGTGTTCGATTACCTTGTTCTCAATGAACTTTATGTCTTCATCCGACGTGTTGGGCTTGAATACGATGATCATGGTACCTTCTTTCCTGAAAAATAGATTTCGTTACGTAACTAACTTGGAAACCGCTAATAAGTATTATTAATTATCTGAATATCAAGAGCGAACGGTCATTAAACTTGTGTTAACACTGAATCTCAAAACCATCGACTCCGCGGTCGTACACGGAAAGCCCGATCCGATCGCACGATTTCATCCTGTCCGCCACAGCGCATTGGCACGCGGCATACTCCGACTTTTTTTGATCATCATGAGCTGCGGCACGATTGTTGCCGCTACTGTTGATATCACGGTCCTGCAAACAACAGATATTCATGCGCACATCAACTACGGCAATGTTGGCGAAGCTGAAAACGACTGGCTGCGACTCGCTTCGGTGGTTGAAGCGGAGCGTGATCGTGCCGGGGGCACGGATCACTGTCTGCTGATCGATTGTGGCGACACCATACAGGGGCACATTGCCGGCGCTTTCTCCCGCGGCGAACTTCCCGTCAAGCTGCTCAACGCGTTGCAGTACGATGCATGGATACCCGGTAATCACGAACTCGAGTTCGGTATCACCACACTCGAATCGCTCACCGACGCGTGCACAATTCCTGTGCTTGCCGCGAACCTCCGCACGACTCGCAGAAATTTTCCCGGCTACCGTATTTACCACAAGGCAGGAACCAGAATCGCCGTCATCGGCATCA
Source organism: Verrucomicrobiota bacterium (assembly GCA_021772615.1). GTDB lineage: Bacteria > Verrucomicrobiota > Lentisphaeria > JABSQK01 > JAJFLO01 > JAJFLQ01. Next base: position 52,007 of record JAJFLQ010000067.1, read on the forward strand.
CCGCGTCATACCTTCGCAACTGGCTTTGGGGCGATCGTGTCTCCGGATACATCGTCGAAAACGCGGTCCCGGTCCTCGAAAGCCTGCTACCGGAAATCATACGGCGTGAACCCGACATGATTATTCTCGCGATTCACCAGGGCTTGATGGAGTCCGACCGCCGGCGCGTCAACGAGGTTCGTGAGATCATCAATCGGTTTCCGCAGATCGACCTGGTGCTCGGCGGCCATACGCATCGCG
>JAJFLQ010000068.1 GCA_021772615.1 Verrucomicrobiota bacterium
TCAACAACACCCCACGGACAGAACTCGAGAACCTACTTCCACACCAATGGAAACCCGCCATCGACCACTACATCCCGAAACCTCAGCCCGCGAGTGAAATCGCGGCCGTTGCCTGACTAGATGGCTACACATGACGCTTACTTTGCGGCGGCGGCCGGTGACAGGCCGGAAGAGGATGAGGAATCCTGTACGGATTTGTCGATCGTATCAAAATCGCTTACATCCGCGTTCTGCGACTTCAGCGTAAAATAGTAGGCGTAAAACCGTTGTTCCAACCGGCGCAGGCGGTCGTCGCATTGCCAGACCCGCCGCCTCAATGCATCTCCTGCATCCCCGAAGAAAGCTGTCAACGGCAACGCTTCCAGCTGTCGCTCCAGCACTGCCAGTTCACCCCTGACGGTCCGCATTTCATCCTGACAAACAAACGCCCGTTTTCGGATCACTGCCACGTAGCCGTCACGGCTGGGGACGCGGAGTGCCTCGTTGGGTTCATTGGATACAGCGCCCGAGCGATTGTCGATTGCACTGTTGTTTGATTCCGTCGCCGCGACTCCCGTCGCTTCAGCTGCGATTATGCATGGCGCCGCGACGGCGAAAGCGGCGAATATCACCGTGAACGAAGACTGACGTAGCATAATTCATGGGCCCTTTTGGTTAACTCCAATGTTCCTGCATTGGAGCCGTAGTGACTGCGATCGTGAGTCTACAATAAAACGACGGGCGTCAATCCGAACGTGAAAAGAATTACAGCATCAATCGCTCCATATTTGGTCCTTATCGACATATCCATTTAACTCAAAGAGCGTTGCTACTTTTTTTAGGACTCGGTTTACCACCACGCATTGTTGCGGTTTTGATACAGCACTCGAAAATGACTATCAATACCGTACGATCGAATGTTGCAATTCCGTAAAATTTTGCTTTTAACACCTACTGTCGATATACTACCTGTTTCGTCGACCAGACCTGTAAGGAGCATTCGTAGCTCGCGCAGTATCAGTGACTTGATGATTTCCATCCGGTGACGCTTGCAAAAGAACTGCAACCAGCTGAATTCACAATCACAGCGCAGAACGCCGTCGCATTCTGAAAGAGGGTAGAGATATGACTATTGGCAGAAACAATCGCATCCTGTTTCTTGGACTTATTACCGTCATCACAACGCCTGCATTTTGCACCGACCTCATCGACGTCATTCCCAGCTTGTACGGCGGGGACGGTGTCACGTTGTTCCGCGCGGGAACATTTCCGCACGACGCCCATTTCACTGCAGATTCATTGGCAAAATTGTCGGAGCTAGCGAATGCAACGTCCGAAATATCGTTTCCAGCGCCTAGTTCGCAGGGCGGATTCACATACGAATTCGACCCTATTTTGAATGAATTCGTTCAATCTGCAAACTCACTTGGCCCTATCTTCGCCGAACGCGCGGAAACATTGGGTAAAGGAAAACTCAATATTGGGATGAGTTACACCTCTGTAAAATTTACTGAGTACGAAGGCGACGATCTCGGTGACATCGAAGTGCGCTTCAGCCATCTCGACACCAACGGCGACAACGACCCGAATTTCCCATGTATCGGAGGTCCGCCGGGCGACTGCTATTCATTCGAAAAAGACAAGATCGTTCTGAACCTTGACATCGAGGTCGAGAGCGAGGTGGTCGCGCTGTTCGCAACATACGGGATTACAAATCGCCTGGATGTCGGCATTCTCGTGCCGGTGGTGCACAACACATTGAGCGTGAGCGCTTCCGCCAGGATCGAAAATGATCCCTCAATTAACAATGTGCCCTTCATTGTACATCAATTCGATCCCGTCGACCAGGACTCGCCCGACGACGCCGTGTCGGACAGCAACACCGGAATCGGCGATATCCTGGTACGCTCAAAGTATCACATGTGGAAGTCCGGCTCCACGCAGCTTGCGGGTACATTGGAGCTGCGTCTTCCGACCGGCGACGCAGATAATCTTCGCGGCATCGACCGGCTTGGGGTAAGACCCTCTCTGGTGCTATCGTCGTCACATAAGAAGGGCGGCGGCATGTTCAATCCGCACATAAATCTGGGGTACGAATTTAATGCCGGGCAAGCCGGGCAGGACGAGGTCGATTACCTGATCGGCTTCGACTATGGCCGCAAGTTTCGTGACGACCTGATTACTGCCGCGATCGACATTATCGGTAGCATCGAGACGAACCACAAAGACAACATCGGCGACGACGTAATGGATCTCGCAATAGGCGGCAAGTGGAGCTTCAAGGGTAAGAATTTGTTGTACTTAAATTTCCAGTTTCCGCTGAATGACGACGGATTACGTGCGGACGTAATATACACTGCGGGTCTCGAGACCAGTTTCTGAACCACGCCATGAGAGGTCAGCCAACCGGTGTCTCATATTAATTCACGATATTATCCCAAAATCGCCTGTATCGCTTTGGCATTCCTCGCGCAGAATATGTGGTCTGCAGATATTCTGGCACTGTCGACACGCGGCAGCGACGAGACGCGCGAAATCCTGGCCGGATTGCGCGAGGTATGTGCCGGAAAAGTGGAAATCGCGGCGTACGACATGAAGGGCGATCCGGACATCGGCAAACGTATCCTGCGCAATCTAAAACGAAATCATTCCACCAACAACCCGTGTTTCATATTTACGATGGGCGCGCCGGCGACTCGTTTGGCGCGCGAGGAAGTGCCGGAGATTCCGCTGTTGTACAGCATGGTGCTAAACCCGGACAAGAAAGGATTCACCGGAGCGAATGTGGGCGGTATCGACTCCGAGGTTCCGATAAAGGTACAACTACAGCAATTGCAGCAACTTGTGCCATCAGCTCAGAATATAGGCGTGATTTTCGATCCCCGCAATTCGGAGCATAAAGTTGCCGAGGCGAGCAGTGCAGCAGCCGAGCTCGGCCTCACGCTTGTAACGCGGGAAGTTTCGTCGCACAAGAAGGTGCCGAGGGCGATGCGAAGCCTGGTAAACCACATCGATGCCCTGCTCCTCGTAACCGACAGCACGGTGATCAACAACGATTCCTTTCAATTTGTGATTGTCACAACGTTGGAAAACAGGATTCCGACGATCGCATACACGCCGTACCTGGTCAAGGCGGGATTCCTATGTTCCGTCACACCGGAGTATGCGTCCGTAGGCCGACAGGCCGGCAAGATATTCTGTAATAATAAGATCGATTCGCGTCCCGGCGGCGCGACGCATCCGCCGGCTCACTTCCGGCTCTCGATTAATCTGAAAACCGCCCTTCGTATCGGCGTCGATGTACCACATGACGCGCTGGCGCCTGGTGCACAGGTATTCAACTGATCCATGGACGGCAATCCCAAGATCCGTTTCAGCATCAAGCTGAAACTCATATTGTACATCAGCGTCATCATTGTGGTTGTATGCAGCGTTCTCACCGGATTCTTCCTCAACAGAATGATTACCAACCTCAAGGACGAACTGCGCAAACGCGGCCTGGCAGAAGCGGTGAATCTTGCAATTGACGGCAAATACGGTGTACTGACGGAAGACAGCGAGATTCTCAAAGGACTAGTAGAAAGCAGAATCAATCGACCTGACATACTCTATGTAATCATTCAGGACAGCGGGGGCCGGCTCCTCGCGAGCGGGCCCCCGGAGCTTGCAGTCGGTCTGCGCGAAACGCCCGCGCCGGACACTGTAATACGTGATAAATCACCGACGATACGGCAATTGTCTTTTGCGGTCGCTGACATTGGCTTCTTGTCGCCGAAAAATAAGGTGGCGGTTTACGATGTGGTCGCTCCGGTTGTGAGCAGTCGCGTGCGCTCCGCGGGCATGCTGGACGATGCCGACACGGAGCACATGCTGGTTGATACTGCGACAACGACCGGCGACGTCGAACTGCTTGGTACCGTACGTATCGGTCTGTCGCTCGATAATACCCACCGCAAGATCGCGGAGATGATCTATTTTTCCGTTCTCTTTACGCTGTTGGTGATCGTGCTGTCGATCGCCATGTCCTATCTGGTGTCCGGCATTACGGTGACACCGGTAATCCATATGGCCGCCGTTGCGCAACAGATCGCCGGCGGCGACTTGAACAAGAAGGTAGAGACGCGATCGCGCGATGAGATCGGCCTGATGGCATTGAACTTCAATCTCATGGCATCGAAGCTGAGAGAGAGCATCGAGGGTCTTGAATCAAAAGTGGAAGAACGCACCAGCGAGCTTACCACATTGAATGCGGAGTTGATCGCGGCCAAGGAGCGGGCCGAGGAGTCGAACAAGGCTAAAGGCGAGTTTCTCGCTAACATGAGCCACGAGTTGCGCACGCCAATGAACGGGATCAAAGGACTTACCGAACTGGTGTTGGATACGGAATTGACCCGCCAGCAACGCGGTCACCTGCAAATGGTCGTGGCATCGGCGGAGTCGTTATCGAAGCTCATGAACGACATTCTTGATTTCTCGAAGATCGAGGCCGGCAAACTCGATCTTGAGTACGACGACTTTGATTTGCGCGATCAGATGGGCGACAGCCTTCACGTACTGGCGGTGAGGGCGCACAGGAAGGGTCTCGAACTCGCGTGTCGGATCAGTCCCGACGTTCCTCCGGTTCTCCTGGGCGATCCCCACCGGCTGCAACAGATCATTATCAATCTTGTGGGCAACGCCGTAAAATTCACCAATGAAGGCGAAGTCATCGTTCGCGTCGATGTCAAAGAGGAGTCCGAGACGAACGTTGTTTTGCATTTCTCCGTGTGTGATACCGGCATCGGAATCCCCGCAGACCGCCGGGAGAAGATTTACGGTGCGTTCGAACAGGTGGATGCCTCCACCACGAGGCGATTCGGCGGCACGGGTTTGGGACTATCGATATCTACGCAGCTCGTGGCGAAGATGAACGGCGAATTGTGGCTCGAAAGCGAGGAGGGCGAAGGATCGACATTTCATTTCACGGCGCTATTTGGCATCGGAGATCCCGGTCTGAAAACCACCTACACCCAAGCCGTTCCGGATCTGGAAAGTCTGCCCGTACTGGTTGTCGATGACAATCAAACACATCTGTGTATCATGAGCGAGATCCTTACCAATTGGTCGATGAAGCCGACGACGGTCGGCAGCGCCACAGCGGCACTCGATGAACTGAGACGCGCGAGCGACAACGACGCACCATACGCGTTGTTGATCTGCGACGCGGCCATGCCGGGAATGGATGGCTACGCTCTCACGGAACGACTGCAGGCAAACGCGGATTTTTCCGGGTTGAAAAAGATCTTATTAATATCCGGAATGTCGAAAAACGATGTAGTTCGCTGCAATCAGATCGGCGTGGGGACGTATGTGGATAAACCGGTAAAACAATCGTCGCTGCTCGACGCGATCATGAATTGTATGCAGACGACCTGCGAAACCGCGATACAGCGCCGGGTACGTGCTGAAAATGAAGACCTCGCAACCGTGCGAATCCCGGGAAAGGGACCGAGATACAGCATACTGTTGGTGGACGATAATCGCGTAAACCTCGTTGTCGCCGTTGGCATTTTGGAAGCCTGGCATCACGACGTCGAAGAAGCGGTCAATGGCAGAGAGGCACTGGAGAAATGGGAAAAAAATACCTACGATCTTGTGCTGATGGATATCCAGATGCCGGAAATGGACGGATTCGAAGCATGCGCAGCGATTCGCGAAATAGAAAAAGAGACACAACGGCAACCTACGCCGATCATTGCGATGACGGCAAACGCGATGACGGGCGACCGCGAACGATGTCTCGACGGCGGGATGGACGGCTATGTTGTCAAACCCATTCAGAAACAGTCGCTGCGTGACGAGATGGCTCGGGTGCTCGGCGCCGCGCCCCCTGACGAAGCTGCCGGAGATGCGTACGCGACGGGCATAGAAATCGACAAAATCCGCAGCATCTTCGACGCTGCGGCGTTCTTTGACCGTGTCGGCGGCGATGCTTTGCGGGCGATACAACTCATCGATTACTATGTCATTGACGGACCAGACATGGTAAAAAAGATCCGCAGCGCAGCAGCGCGGCAGGACGGACCGTCGTTGCGCCATTGGGCTCACGCACTGAAGGGTGCGACCGGCGAATACTGTGCACCTTCGGTCTTGCAGCTCGTGGTTGCATTCGAGGCGCTCGGCCGCGAAGGGCAAGTTGAGGCGGCCATGGATCGAATCGAGCAACTGGAAAAACACGTTGCCCGACTTACAGGGGAATTGTTGGCATTCAAAAACGAGTTGGAGCAGGTGAGCCGAAGTGAAACCTCATAATCGCGCATCCGGTCTTGATGCGGCGCTGCACACCCCGTCAATCGGGGATCCGGACACCGCGAAAAATGGTAGATAACGTCGACGAATCGATTCTCAGGCCGCCATCGTGCTCGATACGGATCGTATACAGCACACCGGGCACAAACCGGGTCCCGGGCGCCTCGATTTGTGCATTCTTGACACCCAGGTCCGGGCCGCTTCGCGCCAATGCATAGTCCCAAAACCGTTGCCATAGCCTGCGTTCCAGAGGATCATCCAGGTCCGGCACCTTGTAACCATTCGGAATCTCATGGAGCTTGACGAGTTCATACTCCTCCGTATCCTTGCCATTCAGCATGAAGACCTTCCATAGAATATACGCGCTCTTGCCGCGGAGCGCATCACCGTTTCTTACGAGAATGTCGTCAAATCGAATCACCAGCGATTGAAACTGGATCACATTACCGGTGAACGAAAAATGTCGTGGCTCCAGTGGCGTACCGTCAGAAGCGTATTCAAGCAGCTTAATCGTTGTCCGTCCGCCCCCCCCGGATCGTCCCGGTTCGACGTCGGTCACCAGTACCTCTGCCACCATAGAATCCGCCTCAAGCCGGGTGATAATGGCCTTCAGCACCTGTTTTTCATGGATGATGTCCTGGTAGTGCCGATAACAGAAAAAGACAGTCGCTCCGGTGACGAGCAGCCCGGCAGTAAGCGCAAGTTTTTTCATGCAACGGAAGGGGAAGCGGTTACCGGGATGTCACAGCGATTGTGACGATGGGACATCCGTTTGGCCCGGGAGGCTAGTTATTGTCAGATCGTTTTAGCCGCTTGTTCAGAGCCTGGCGACTGAGGCCGAGCAGACGGGCAGCCATGGATTGATTTCCATTTGACTGCTTTAGCGCCATCTCGATAAGGAGTTCGTTTACTTCTTTCAGCGTGGGGAAATCCTGATCCGACGCGAGCGCAATCCGTGTGGACACGATATCGGTCACCGATTGGTCCGAATTCGTTTCGGCGACGGCATCACTCAACTCTCGGAATACATCAAGTGAAAGGCTGTCTCCCGCGGTGCGACTCACCGCGTCGAAGACGAGCGCCTCCATCTCGCGGATGTTACCGGGAAAATCGTACCGTTCCAGTATTGGCAATACCACCTGCGGAACCTGCGGCGTTGGCCGGTTGAGTTCGGCGGAAGCCTTCTCGAGCATGTGCTCCAATAACGCGGCGATGTCGCCTTTGCGCTTGCGCAATGGCGGTATGTGAATCTGGTGTGTACGGAGGCGATAGTACAGATCTTCACGGAATTCACCGTCTTTCATCATCTTGCAGAGATCCCGATTGGTCGCAACGATAATCCGTGCATCGGTGAACTTTCGCTCGTCCGAACCGATCGGGTAATATTCCAGTTCCTGAAGGAGCCGCAACAACTTCACCTGCGACTCCATTTTGAGATCCCCGATCTCATCGAGAAACAGCGTGCCTTTCGCTGCCTTCTCGATCAAGCCGGACCGCGCCCGTTCTGCTCCGGTATACGCACCTTTCTCGTGACCAAACAAGGTGTCGGAAAACAGCGTATCATCGAGCCCGGCGACATTAACGGTGACACATTCGCCGGTCCGGCCGCTAAGACGATGGATGACCTTGGCGATAATCTCTTTGCCCACACCCGTCTCGCCGGTAACCAGTACAGGCCGGGTCGAATGCGCTACGGCCTCGATGTATTTGAAGATTGACTTCATCGCCGGATTTATGGTGATGATGTCCGCGAACACATCCGGATTCTCAAGGTCGGTAGAAAGCAGATGCTTCTTCAGCGACGTGTTTTCCGACTGCATCTCGCGGATGACCTGGTCCTGCTTCCGCAGATCAAGGTGGAGTCGGATTCGCGCGAGCATTTCGTAATCACGGACCGGTTTGCCGATATAATCCGCGCCACCGACTTCGAAACAACGCCCGATCGTAACCTGATCATCCGAACTCGTGACAAATATTACGGGAAATGATTTGGCGTGACCACGGCTCTTGAGCAATTCGTATGCCTCGAATCCGTCCATATCCGACATCAGGACATCGAGCAGAATGAGGTCCGGACTGTGATTTTCGAGATAAGCGAGTGCCGCCTTACCGTCCTGCGCTGAGGCCGTATCGTAACCGTTGCTCTGCAGGATCCGCTCGACGGATTTTATGAACCACTTATCGTCGTCGATGATGAATATCTTATTAAACATCTAATTTTCCTGACTTCTGTTTCTGAAAACGTGCTATGAATACAGCATCCGAGTCACCTTCATGCGGCCAGATGTGGCAGGTCCCGACGGATCGCCGCTTGCGCAACGGGTCGCAGACCTCGGCCGCCGAAAAGTGCCGGTGATGCTCCAGAAATGTCCGCACAACCATCTCGTTCTCCGAGCGAAACAACGAGCAAGTCGCATACACCAGATGCCCGCCGACTTTTACGCCGCGCTCGGCTTTTTCCAATATCGCCAGCTGCGTTTCCTGACGATTTTTTATCATCGCCGGCGTCGTGGTCCACCGTGCGTCCGGATTGCGCCGCCATGTGCCGGAACATGTGCAGGGCGCGTCTACGAGTACGCCGTCGAAAGATTCACTACGGACCGGCAGGCTGCGGCCCTGCCACGGGCGACTGGAGATGTTGAACAATCGAGCACGTCTGGCCCGCTTTTGCAAATCCTTTAACTTCCACTCCCGAAGATCGGTGGCAACCACGGTTCCCTTGTTTTCCATCATTGATCCGATCTGTAAACTCTTCCCTCCGGCACCGGCACACACGTCCCACCACCGTTGCCCGGGAACCGCGAACGTATTAACGCCAATGAGCTGTGATGCAAGGTCTTGAATTTCGAACTTGCCTTGCCGAAAAGCATCCAGGTGATACAGATTCACGTGCGGCCACTGCACATTAATTGCGTTCGGAACGGCATCGCAGGGGACAGCATCAATTCCAGCTTCAGTGAGGTCATCGATCAATCCTGGAGCATCTTCATACCGTGCCCGCAGCCAGATTGGCGGACGCTGTTGGAGCATACGCACAAGACGCTCAAACATGCGGGCATTGAGATCCAGTTCCGCGGCGACCCACTGCGGCACCAATTGGCGCCAGCCACCCACGGCAACACCGAAATCGTTGCGGAGCGCGGCCGCACGCTTCTGCAATCCGTTTGTTTCAAGGCCGACGACATTAGGCGGCAATCGGTAGCGCTGTTCAATCGCTCGCTGCCAGTGTACCGCCGCCGGGTGCAGCGCCGTATTGTCAAGCCTATGTGCCGCGAGCAGTATCGCCAGCCACTCGTCGGTCTGAGCGCCGGTGGCTGCTGGCATCTGCCACAACGCCGACGGGTCATCTACAAAACAGCGGAGCCACCCCCACCAGCGAAAGAGCGAGAACAACGTTTCACTGATAAAGCGGCGATCCTTCGAGCCGAATTTCCGGTTCGATCGAAAAAAAGCGGACAACTCACGGTCAGCCGGCCGTTCATCCCGAAATACGGCTTGCGCCAATTGAAATACTACCGCGCTGCAGCATGCTGCCTGACTCTTCGCATGCTTTGCTGCTGAGGGATTAGGCATAGTCTCTTTCCAATTTTCGGTGCCGCCCGGGACACCATGGCATCACCCGAAGCGGTACCGTTATGACGTCAATAATACATCGTACAGTTGACCAGGGCGCGTGTATCATGCCGATGGAATTCGTCGGCATGCACGACATCTATACCCAACTGTATCGCCTTATTCCACCGATACCGCACCGCAAGTGTTGCCACGCGCTCACGATGACGATCGCCAACGCCGTACGACAGAATCTCGCCGCTTAGCTGCGAATACCAATACCGGCCAATCTCCGCGGTCCACCCAAGTCGTGCACCAGCACCCCCCGCGTAACCGTCGGCGAGCGCACGGCCGCCCTGCCAGCGAGTTTGCAGTAAGCCGTAGACCAATGACGTGTCCCCGAGCTGCCATGTGTGGCCGCCGCCCACCGTTAACGCCGCGATATGATGCCGACCGGTCTGCGTCTGGAGTCGCTCGACACCAAGAGCAAAGGTCCAAGACATCGGTCTGAAATATCCGTTGCGCGACGCCAGTGACACAATATCGATCAACTGGAGTTGTTGCAACACGGCGCCGCCGTGATCAAGCCCAAACCTGAAGCGCGTCTCGAGAAACGCGATCTCCGCACCTGCAGCATAACCGGCGACGGGATCATCAAGACTGTGATACGCCGGACGAAATTCCACCTCGGCAGCCATCTCGCTGTCAACGGCGCCGAGCGCAAGCTTTAATCGTGCGGTTGCGTGCCCACGCTCGGGCAGCGGCGGAGGCAGCACATCTTCATCCGCATCGACCGCGACATGCCGTTCACTGCGCAGACGCGTCGCATCAAGAAACACCTTGCGATACGTGGCCTGCGACCAATCCCCTGCGCCAAACCGATGCTGCGCGCCCGCAATCACAAGATCAAGCATGTGCGCGTCTGCTTCTGCCGACTCAGCCAACGGCATGGCCTCGGAAGGCAGCGCCGCAGTCGACAAGATTTTCTGTACCCGCCGCACGTCGCGGGCAGGCAGACGGGCCGCGAGACGATTGATCCGGGTGCGGCGTGACGGGCGAAATTCTGATCTTTCGACCAGTCCCGCATCACGTACAGCGCGGATGGTGTCTACAGGGAGCGTCCATCCCCGAAAATTCCGGTGCAGCGCCAGACCGGGCCGCGCGACGTCGAGCAAAAACAAGAGGTTGTAGGCGCAATTTTCCTTAAAAAAATAATACCGCGACTCAACTCCGTTCAGCTCCCACAGATGCATTACCAGGCGATCGATCTCCCGGAGCGACAGGTTGAGTTCGTACTCCCGGATATCCCGAGAGTCGATGTCACTATAGTCGCGGACCTTCTCGTAATACGGCAGTATACCGTAGGTGCCGCGATAGTGCCCGAAAATTCCCTTGAGGGCGAACAGGATCCCGGGTTTCTCTTCGGTCCGTGCGGAGTAATCCACGGCATACGACAACAGCCTGCTGCCGCCGTCCTGGTCCAACGCCAGCAGTGTATGGCCAAACATCGATGCCGGGCTGTTCATAGATGTCGTCGGAAAGACGAGAACGACTCTCGACGCAGCAAGTTCGGAAACAAAATCGCGATAGGCGCCACATACGTCGACGGACTGCGGGACTACATCAAGCTCGGCCGCGAGCCATGTATATCTCGCAATGAACCGGCATGTTGTTTCGGTGCGATCATCCGGATCGTCATCACCGAAAAAACGTCGCACCGCGGCTTCCAATTCGGCCTGTGGATTGGTCTTGCCGCCGGTCGCGAGAAAAAAATCCGGATCATCGATAAGACTTCGCGTACCGAACGTGCCTGGAACGTAATGCATCAGCACATGCCAGTACGGATGGCAGTGCAGACCACGGCGTGCAGAGCGCTGTATGAGATCGCCAACCGTTTCGGCAGTTTTTCCTGCCGCGCCGCTGCAGGAGCACGCGATCACCGCCGCCAGAAGCAACGGCAGAGAACCCGTAAGTTTGCGCACAAGAAAAGCAGGCTTCGAATGGCGTCCCAATGGTGTTGAGATAAAGAACTTTCGCACGACGTGAAACGCAAACTCCAACGAATATCCTCAACGAATGTAACCATCAAATGGTGTTATATACGCCGAGGATGTGGCGAAGGGCTTCCTCGTGATCAACGTCAACGGAAGGGAATATACGCGCGTAATTGCGCTGCAAACCAACCCTAAACGCGGAAGATTTAGCGGCCGGAACATGCATCAATGCCGCCAATGCGTCAACGAACTCACCGCCGCCGGCCGCAATGTCGCGCGCGAGATTATCCAGGTTGTATGCAACGAAACGATTCAGGCGCGGGTTGGCGACGAACATGATGGGCTGATCGCAGCCCGACGTACCCGAGCTTATCCCGAAGGTCTGCGTACCCGTGACCTGATTCGTCGTCACAGCGAAAATCTCGGCGACGAGCGACTCCTTGCCCTGGAACAGAACGGATCCAAGGCCACAGCCGCAGTTGTCACCCAATTCATCGGCCGCGACACCGTAACCGCCAAGCAAGCCGATTGTTATTGCAAATAGCCACATGCGCTTCATTGCACCCTCCATGCGATAGTGAGTTCACGTTTATCTGGCACGTTGCTGCCGAGAATGTAGATTGGGGGTTTCAGCGACCTTTACGGACAGCGTCTACCTGGTTGCACCATAAGCTATTATACGCCCGCACGTATGTGACATCAACACTGCCGGCGATTATTGCTTTTTGCGGGAGTCCCTTCGACCTTACGACCCGATGCCGACAGCGGGAAGGTTTTCGGCACGCGTTTCCTCCGTCTCACCTTGCCAAAGCTCTGCAAATTTTCGGGGCTCGATGCCGTGGATATCTTCACCGCGTTCCACGAGCCCGATCTCAATGCGACGGAAGCTGTCGCGCACGCGCTCCACATGCTCGCGGAGTGCGGCTTCGGGGTCTACCCCGACCTTACGAGCCAGGCCAACGACAGAAAACAATAGTCGCCCGATTGCTGCAGACTTCTCACACGATGGACTCCCGGAATCCGCAGACGCCAGTACACTCGCGGTATCGCTGATCTCACAGATATCGCCCGACACGACGTCGACACCGATTCTTCCTGCTTTCTTCTGCACCTTCTCGGCCTGACTCAACGCCGGCAACTGTCGCGGGATGCCGTCCAACACCGATGTCCGGACGCGGCCGGCAGGCTCTGCGCGTTTCAACCGTTCCCATTGCTGCAACACCGCTTGCGCATCCGGAAGTGAGCTATCGCCAAACACGTGGGGATGACGGTGCACAAGCTTCTCGCAGCAGCGTCTGGCCACACGTTGCAAGTCGAAGCGGCCTTCTTCCGTGGCAATCTGACTATGAAACACAACTTGCAGGAGGACATCACCAAGTTCGTCGATGAGCTGTGCATCGTCATCATCATCGATTGCATCCAGGAGTTCGTAGGCCTCTTCAATGACATACCGTTTCAGGCTGCCATGGGTCTGCTCCCGATCCCATGGACAGCCGTCGGGCGCACGCAGCCTGCCCATGATTGTTTCCAATTCGGAAACCCAGTTTTTTCCCTCGCTCAATAGCGCCATTCCCGCACCATTCGCCGCAGTTACACTATTGCAGCTATTTTTCTAAATAACTTCGTCTAGAGTTCAGTGTCCACAGAGGGTATAGTATCCGAGCCAGTCAGGTCTGCAACCGCAATAACTGAATCGCCGCCGAAAGAAACACGCCCATGGCCCACGACAGCCAGTACACCGCCGAAGAAGAGCGAAACCGAATCAACGCCGCCAAGATCACCGAAAAACTCCTGAGACGCGAGAATAATACGGGGCGTTATTCGGTCGAAAGGGAATTGGGCCGCGGCGCGATGGGTGTCATTCACATCGCTGTGGATCGGGACCTCAATCGCGTGACGGCGATGAAGGTCATAACGCCGCAGATCATCGACATGGAAAAGCGGTTCAATGCGTTCGTGACCGAGGCGCGTCTTACGGCTCAGCTCGAGCATCCCAATATCGTGCCTATCCACCACATCGGCATGAATCAGGATACGGGCCTTCCGTTCTACACGATGAAGCTGGTTGAGGGCGAACCGCTTCACGAAATCATCGATAAAATTGACGATGAAATTCCCGAGTACATTCAGAAGTACGACCGGCACATGTTGCTGGATATCTTTCGCAGTGTGTGCCATGCCGTCGCCTACGCCCATTCAAAGGGCGTAATTCACCGCGACATCAAACCCGAGAACATCATGGTCGGCCAGTTCGGTGAGGTGCTGCTCATGGACTGGGGCCTCGCGAAGACCCTGGACAGTGAAGCCGGCCACTCGGCGGACAGCCACTTTTACGGTCAACAGAGTCCGGATCAGGACGGCATGAAGACCCTGGACGGCACCATCAAGGGCAGTCCGGCGTACATCGCACCCGAGCAGGCATTCGGTGATGTCGATGAAGTCGACTTCAAAACCGATATTTTTCTCCTTGGCAGTACGCTCTACCACATGTTCACGCATTGTCCGCCGTATGAGGCCGAAGATATCATGGAGATAATCTCCAAGGCCGAGACCTGCGATTTTCCGCCGCCACGGAACCGTAATCCCAAGTGCCTCATTCCGCTTGCGCTTGAAAGAATTATCCTCAAGGCCATGGCGCCGTTGAAGGAAAACCGATACGCAAATGCGGAGGCGCTGATCGAAGACATCGGCGCGTTCATAACCGGTCGCCGGGTCAGCGGCCGCAAGGTCTTCTCGCCGGGTCAGGACCTCATCCGCGCCGGTGAGCGCACCAAGGAGTCGTATGTGATTTTCAACGGCCAGGTCGAAGTACATCGGGAGGTGAATGGCAAGCGTATTACCGTCGCTACGGTGGGACCGGGGGAGATCATCGGCGAGATGGCCGGGATCACCGAGACCGCCAGCTCCGCTGACGTGACGGCATTGGAAACGACGGACACCCTCGTGATTACGCACGAGCTTATGAAGGAAGAACTGCAGAAATTGCCACCGTGGCTTGAACACATCATTTTCTCGATGACCAAGCGCGTTCGCAGTTTGGTGAAGCAGGTTCATCCATTGCTGATCGAAGAAGGCGCCTTTCCCGTCACCAACCAGCTATATTACATTTTTCTGGCTACAGCGCAAAAGCAGCTTACGGACTCGAAAAATTCATTTAGACTCAACGATGTCGTTGACGAAATCGCGATCAATCTCGGTCTTGACAGAATTGGAATCGAAAAGATCCTTATGATCCTGATCGAACACGATCTCGCCGTCATGGATAAGGACACCAATGTCTCGATTCCCAACCTCGACGATCTTGGCCTTTACGTTGACTTTTGCCGTGTCCGATTCGAGATAAAGGGCGGCATGAAGGAGATAAGCGCGATCCGACTGACCCCGGAGAAAGAATCCTATTTCCGAACCATCTCACGGAAACTCAGCAAGCTGTTTCCGCCCAAGAAATAAGCGCCGCTGACCGCACCCGGAAATACGCCCGCCGGTACTGCGCGCGGTCCAGTGCCTCGTAACAGTGTAACCGGATATACCAACCTGCCTATTCACACTATTTGCGATACTTTTGTTACGCGACATACCACTCGCGCAATATCAGTACATTGGCGGGAACAAAAATCTCCGCCGGTAATCTAACAGATATACGACCGGTGCAGGATGGTGCCGCAGACGTGGGCAACCAGGCGCCGGAGAGGGCCGGCGGGTGCGTGTTTATGCACATATTCGGTCATAACAACATAAGGTGCGTTAAGATAACCAGTAGGGAGTATTGAGACAATGTTTTTCGATCCGCTGTATTTCATGATAATCGCGCCGGGGCTGTTGCTGGCGCTGTTTGCCAGTTTCAAGACCAAA
The DNA here is from genome assembly GCA_021772615.1 of Verrucomicrobiota bacterium. Classification (GTDB taxonomy): domain Bacteria; phylum Verrucomicrobiota; class Lentisphaeria; order JABSQK01; family JAJFLO01; genus JAJFLQ01. Next base: position 15,666 of record JAJFLQ010000068.1, read on the forward strand.
TCGACATTTGCGAAGTATTCGGAGGTGCGTTCGAGCCGCGGCTATACGGGTGCGGAAGCGGCGCAGGAGATGTTGGCGAGAAGTGGTATCCGGGGTGTGACAATCGAACACGTCGGAGGTCATCTTTCGGACCACTACGACCCCAGGACGCGGACGCTGCGGCTGTCAGACAACGTGTATGCCAACCAATCCCTTGCAGCAATCGGTGTGGCGTGCCATGAGGCCGGACACGCCATCCAGCACGCACACAGCTACGCGTTGCTGGGATTGCGCAGCGCCCTGGTACCGGCGACCAATATTTGCAGCACCCTCTATGTTTGGGTCATTTTGATCGGCGCCATGATGCACGCCACCCCACTCGTCTACCTTGGTGTGGCGATGTGCGGTATGGCTGTATTATTTGCCGTTGTCACATTGCCCGTAGAATGGGACGCCAGCGCGCGGGCGAAACTCGCCATGGTTGATGTGCAGCTGTTGACGCCGCAGGAAAGTGTCCACGCCGGCAAGGTGCTGAACGCCGCATTCCTCACGTATCTGGCGTCAGCGATAACCGCCATTTTAACATTGTTTTATTACCTTATTCGCCTGGGACTCTTCGGCGGAAGAAACGATTGAGCTGATACCGGGACCGGTTGCCCGCCATGCTGTCAAATCGCTGCGGACGTGACCTGGAAGACTAGGACGCCGTCACACTAACCAATTTCGCACCCGCAGGCGGGGAATGCACCTGTACCTGAAAAACGGCTTCTCTCTGCTGCGAAAAATGAACTTCGTGCTGCTCGGATTGGTCTTTGCCACGATCGCGACAGGCCTTTTTTTCATCTACGGCACCGGTCAACAGAATGCCGAAAGCTTTGGCCGGTTCTGGATCAAACAATCGGTCTGGATCGTAATCGGATGCGGCATCATGCTCGTGTTGTCGTTGATCGACTACCGGCACTATGGCCGTCACGCCGGCGTTATTTACATGAGTACCGTGCTCCTGCTGATCGCCGTACTTATGTTTGGCAAACGCATTAACGGAGCGCGGAGCTGGTTGCCGGTCGGGCCGGGAATTGCCGTTCAACCGTCTGAGTTCTCCAAACTCGGGCTGGTCATCATCATTTCCTGGATAGCCTCTCGCCCGTCCACCCGGTTTCGAAGCCTTCGCGACCTCGTCCCGTATGTCGTACTGGCTGCAATACCCTTTGCACTAATCCTCATGCAACCCGATATGGGCAGCGCGATTGTCCTCGTTCCAATTACCCTGGCGATCACATTTATCAGCGGGATGAAAAAGCGCTGGCTTCTATACGGCCTGATATTGGCACTCGTTTCGGCGCCACTGGTCTACAAGTACGTGTTTAAGGACCATCAGCGCAAGCGATTGCATACATTCCTGAACCCGTCGAAGAACCCTACCAAAGAAGGCTGGAATGCCCGACAGTCACTCCTCGCCGTCGGGAGCGGGGGACTCACCGGAAAAGGCTACATGAAAGGCACGCAGAACGTTCTCGGATTCCTGCCGAAATCCGTCGCACCGACGGACTTTATATTTTCGGTTATCGCGGAGGAATCCGGATTCGCAGGAAGTTCACTATTGATCTCGGCATTCTGCGGTATCATGTTATCGTGCATCTATATCGCCGCCACAGCCCGGGACAGCTTCGGTCGGAACCTGGCGTGCGGCATAGCCGTTCTCTTGTGCGTACACATATACATCAACATCGGCATGACGGTCGGTCTGGCACCAATCATTGGCATCCCGCTTCCGTTCGTGAGCTACGGCGGATCGTTCATGATCCTCATGTTGAGCAGTATCGGCGTAATTCAAAGCGTGTATATACGACGACGGACGTGTTGAACGAACACCGCGTGTCACGGTCACGCTAACGGAATGATAAGAAAATGCGACATGTGAACCATGGATAAGCGCATCAAAGATTATTTTATCGAAGCGAATTCGAGTGATGAGCATTGGGCCAATGCCGCCGTGCTCACGCGAAGCCTGCACTGCGGATTGACGCATATGCTCAACCGTATCACAAGCTATCATGAACTTCTGGAACTGGAGTTAGAGTCGAATCCAGCCGGTAAGATCTACATCAAGGAGAGCGAATTCGCCGTGCGCAAATCGCGTGGGTTGCTGGACGCACTGCGATCATTTTCGACATTACGCAGCGGCGCGTTCGACTCGGTAGATCTCAAGGTTCTGGTTACTGCCATTGTCAATCGGCTAAATAAGTATGACAACCTCACTGTAGACGCCGACTTTTCCCGGCTCACGGACGACGAGTCATTTATTTCGGGAGATTTGTTTCTCCTGCAACAACTGTTTTTCGATCTGCCCCACCTGTTTTACGATGAAGCCGCAAATCGAACCGACCTCGCGATAACAGGCGAAGTACGACGATTCGAACAGGACTTCTTCAGCGCGCGCAAATCGCCGTTGCCCGCGTGCGATTACATGTCGCTGACCGTCACGACCGATGACGCCGCGACGATACGGCTGGATAATTTTGTCAACCCGTTCGAGTGGCACGTCGCCTTTCCCGACGCAGACATTCCGGAACGCCTGTACTTTATTCACGGCGCGGTCAACGCCCACGGCGGCGAAATCTTCTTTACACGGGGCGAACGTATTGCTCGAGCTTTGCTGATTGTATTGCCGATCCAAAAAAACCAGATCGCCATGTATACCGATGCCGGTATCGAGCAGACGGACCTGCAGGGGAACGAGACGATTCTTCTGGTCGACGACGAAGACATAATCTGGGATGTCGTTATCGACATGCTGCAAAACATGGGCTACTCAGTCATTCTCGCGGCCAACGGACGCGACTGCGTAGACATTTACCGCGACAATCCCGGTCAGATCGATCTGGTCCTGCTGGACATGGTGATGCCCGAGATGAACGGTCATGAAGCATTTTTCCAGCTGAAGGCGATTGACGATGACGTAAAAGTACTTCTATCAAGTGGTTACGTTGAAGAAAAAGATGCAAGAGATGTACTCAGTGCCGGAGCAGCCGGTTTTTTGCAGAAACCCTATCGTATGGTGGAGCTCGCACGAAGGATTCGCCAGATTATCGATAACTGATTTATTTTTAATTTTGTTTCGATTTTTCCTTGTAAGCGTTACCTATCTAAAATACTATGCTTAAGGCCGGGACCGGAAAACGAATGGTCCGGACGGCCAGCGTCGTCGTGCTACGATTCGGTCATTTGGAAGTACCCGATTCATTTATATTAACATACGCCTCATCAGCCACTTTATTATACCATCGTGATTTCGAATTCGGTCGCTTCCTCCCCTCCAACAGACCACCCTCCGGTCGCTGAAATGAAGTCCTGTAAGCGTAGCGGCGGCCATAACGGATGGATGCATCCCGTACAAGCCGACGTCGTGTTCGGGCCTGAACATAATGATCCGTCGGCTCCTCCGGCACTCGCCGGGAAAAACGTATTGGTGATCGGACTCGGCAGGAGCGGCTATTCTGCGGCGAAACTGGCGTTGACGCACGCTGCCAAAGTCACTGTTCTCGATGCGCATACGGATGTTGCAATTGAACAACGAGCAGAGCGCATTTCAAGACGTGGCGCCGATGTACATCTGCAATGGCCTGATGCCAACTGGACCGGCAAAGCCGACCTGGTGATTTTGAGTCCCGGAATACCGGCAAGCCGATGGCTCGACAAGGTACTGGCAGCAACGGCGTGTCCCGTGCTCGGGGAGCTCGAATTTGGCTATCGGTTTTGCGTCTGCCCGATCATCGCTATTACCGGTACAAACGGCAAGACAACCACTACAGAGTTGTTGCTGCACTGCATGCGAGGCGTCAACCTCAAGGTAATGGCCGCAGGGAATATTGGCATGCCGGTAAGTGAAGTCGCCAACCTGACGCCTGCGTTGGATTATCTGATCGTCGAAGTCAGCTCATTTCAATTGGAACGCACGCAACAGTTCACCCCCTACGCGGCTGCCATACTGAACGTGTCCGAGGACCATCTGGATCGGTACGCATCATACGAAGCCTACCGGCAGGCGAAATTCCGTATCTTTGAAAATATCAAGCACCACGAAAACGTGGTCGTAAATAGCAATCTTGCAACTGCTTATTCCGCCCATATAAAAAACACACTGCGTGCGCAAGACCCCGTATATTTCTGCACCTCCGGCGCGACCAACGGCGCCAGGTATTTTGCAACCAGCGACAATATAATGGTATGTAACGGCGACGCCCACGATCGACTAGTGGCTCTGGATACGTTGCAACTGGCCGGACGCCACAACGTCGAAAATATACTGGCGGTAATCGGCCTGTGTGCAGCGGCCGGCATTCGTCCGCAGGAAATTGTTCCTTTTCTTCAGACGTTTTCCGCGCGAAATCATCGCCAGGAAGTCGTTGCGCGAAAGAACGGAATCTGTTTCATAAATGATTCGAAAGCGACTAATCCTGATGCGTTGCGTCAGGCTCTGGCAACTTGGGGATCACCGGCGCGCGGCTCAACGCCCGGGCCGCGCGTACACCTTATCGCCGGTGGCCGTAACAAAGGTATGTCGTTTCGATCGCTCGTTCCGGAATTGCGGCAATATGTAAAATCGGCACACCTTATAGGCGAAGCGAAGGACGACCTGGAAAACGCGTGGAATGGACTTGTCCCATGCAAACGATATGATAATCTTGAAGCCGTAATCACCGCGATTATGGATATAGCTGAATCCGGCGATGTGGTGATGTTGTCGCCGGCCTGTGCGAGCCAAGACATGTTCCTGGACTACCGGGACCGAGGCAATATATTTTCAAAATTTGTAAAAAGGAGTTTAAGAATATGATTCATCACAGCAACCGACCGTCAACACGTAAAGTAATCCGCATCATGACATTGTCGCTAGCTGCAGGCATGCTGCTCTCGGCATGCTCAAGTATTTCCGGCAAACGTGACGAGAAGCTGCGCATACTTGAGATGCGCGAGAATGTCCCGCCGCCATATGTCGATCCAGCGGTATCATCCGAAAGGCCCGCACTCGGAAAACGCGCAGCAGACAGTCATTGGGAAACCGTCAAACCGCCTGTCATGAAGATCGAGCCGGTGCAACCTGTTGTAGTCAATCGGCCGCCCCCGCCGTTGCCGCAGGTCGTCGTGAAACCTGAGCCGATCGTCCAGCCCGTGCCGGTCAAGATCGTGGAACAACCCAGGATACCGTTGCAGACGAAAACCCACGCACCGCCCCCGCCGCTACCCGACACGTCAAAGGTGTCGCCGTTGAAATACACTGTCAAAAAAGGCGATACGCTATGGGATATCGCCCGGTCGTACGGCGTAACCACGAAGGAACTCGCCGCGGAAAACAATCTCAAGACTTCGGACATTCTGAAAATCGACACCGTTCTTGTCATTCCGCCGGGAGGAAAGTTCGTTCCACTGGAGAAACGTCCGATGATCGCTGCCCAGCCGTCTCCGGCGTCGGGTAAGGCCAGAAAAATCACAAAAATGCCGATTCCACAAAGCGGTAAGCACATCGTGAAAAAAGGCGATACGCTCTGGGACATTGGCCGCATCTACGGTATCGACCACAAGAAGATCAAGCAAGCAAACAATCTGAAATCTGACATGCTTCATCCGGGGCAGGTGCTGGTCCTCACCGAAGCCAAATCGGCTTCGCAGTCAAGCCGACCGCCAGTGGCAGCCGTGACAACGACGCCGTCGAAAGCCCCGCAGGCGACGCCTAATGAGGCAAAACCCGAAATCGTCGACAAGGGGGAGCGTAGCGGGTCTGCATCGCCCGAGACTACCGTCGATACCCCTGCCACGGCGACGGATGTCCAGTTATCCAACCTTCCACATTACGTGTCGGACGGCGACACCCTGCAGTCAATCGCCGAAATGTACGGGTCCAAGACACAATGGATTTTGAAGGAGAATCCCGGGATAAGCGAAGATGCAGACCTCAAAGAAGGCATCGAAATACAAGTACCTTGTCCAGATCTGAAATGATCCCCTGACCCATATGGCGCCTAAAATCCGAGAACCGGCTGTTGCCGGTACGTTTTATCCCGATGACAGGCGCGGTCTGAACGAAAAACTTGAGCAGCTTTTCTCGGCCTTACCCGAAACCACTCCGCAGCGAGCCACAAACGGCATCATTGTGCCACATGCCGGGTACACGTATTCAGGCAAGATCGCTGCAAGCGGTTTCGCCACGCTTCGCACCCGCCATTTCAACCGTGCGATTATTCTCGGGCCAAGCCATCACGTCAGCTTTTACGGCGTGTCCGCCGCACCATTCGACAAGTACCGGACGCCGCTTGGTGATGTTGATGTGGCTGCCGACGCTTGCGATCAGCTCTTACGCGCCACGCCTCTTATCACCCAGAGGAGCGACGTCCACAAATTTGAACATGCGGTAGAGGTTGAATTGCCGTTTATCCAAGCCCTGTCACCCGAATGCCGGATTGTCCCGCTGATATTCGGACTGCTTTCCCCGCACGACATACACGAGATGGCGCACAGTATCGCTCCGCTCTGGGACGAAGACACGGTGTTGATAATAAGTTCCGATTTCGTTCACTACGGCAAGCGCTTCGATTTCTTACCGTTTCCTGCAACCGATGCCCCGGAGAAGTTGCGCGACCTCGACCATCGCGCAATTCGCAGGATCATTGACGGCGATGTTGAGCAATTCCTCGGATTTACAGAGCGAAGTGCCGGTACAATCTGCGGACGGATACCAATCGCCGTACTGCTCGCCATCATCGCGGACGACGCCAGGGCGGATGCCGTGACCGAGATTAGCTACGGGTCTTCCAGTGACGTGAGTGAGGACTATAGCCATTCCGTTGGCTACGCAGCACTGGCTGTCGGCGAAACCACCGCACCGCGCCATGCCGACCGCAAAATCGATACCGGTTTGTCCAGCAACGACAGCAGTCTCCTCATAAATCTCGCATACCAGTCGATCCGCGCCGGCCTCGACAATCACACACTAACGCCGCCGGTCGATACACCTCTGCGATTTCGGCAGCCCGGGAACGTATTCGTTACCCTTCGAATTGGTCAGACCCTGCGCGGATGTATTGGTAGCCTCCATGGCCGCGAGCCCTTACAGGAATGTGTGATCGCGAACGCTGCAAAAGCGGCTTTCGAAGACCCACGGTTTCCACCGCTTTCACACGATGAGTTCGAAAACATAACTATCGAAATTTCATTGCTTACCGAGCCCCGGCCGATCGCCGATATCGCCGAATTCAGGCTGGGTATGCACGGTATCATCCTGGAATTCGAAAAATCACGCGCGGTATTCCTTCCCGATGTCGCAACCGAGAACGGATGGGATAAAGAATCGACATTGGAACATCTGTCTCGGAAAGCAGGTCTCGCGCCGGGACACTGGCGTCGGAACGGCGTGCGATTCTCGATCTTCAATACCATCCATATCTACTCAAGACATACGTAACGAAATCCATACGCTCGCCACCGGCGCTACTTGCTATTGCCGCGACAACAGGTTCTTTTACTTATTCATGAATAGCTCTTGTGTGAGCACCTTCCGATACGAATCACCGTGTGTCAACCCGTCGGTGGGTACATCACGGTTCGTGAAGATTCCAACTGCTTCGGTTGGTCCCGCAATTGCTCGTCCGCAACATGTTATAATGTCAAATTCCGTCAACCAGAGCCACGGCGGCGCCCCCGCCATTGAGATTGATAACACCGTAGCAGCGAGACTAAGCGCACTGCTAAGTGGCATACACCGCGACCTCATTGCGCTAAAAACGTCACAATTCGAAGCCGGCGAGACGGCGCGTCTAATCGACGCAGCGGAGGCAAAAACGGAACAGGCGAGGCTGTTGGTCGAAATGACGACGGATAATCCGCGTGGTGCAAACAACACTGCAGCAACACCGAGCAATAGCGGAGCGAGACTGCTGGTAATGGACGATGAAGACTCGATTCGCACGATGGCGCAGAAGCTCTTGACCACGTTCGGCTATCGCGTCAACGTGGCCGTCGACGGTACGGAAGCTTTGTCCAGATACCGGGAGGCTATGGCATCTGGTGATCCATTCGACGTTGTTATTCTGGACCTTACGATTGCGACAGGAATGGGCGGTGAGGAGGCAATGATGCGACTGCTGAAAATAAATCCGGATATAAAGGCAATTGCTGCAAGCGGCTATTTCAACGCGCCGGTAATGACCAAATTCCGGGACTACGGGTTCGCCAACGTGATTGTAAAGCCATATACATTGTCGGAGTTGAAGAACGCGATCTCGGATGTCCTTTAAGCCTGCCCGGCTTTGGGCCGGCCGCCGCGAATGATCTCGTTCAGCATATCCTCGAAATTGATTGGCGGCGGTTTCGAAATGAAATAATCGCATCCGCACTCGAGGCACTTGCGTTCATCCATCGCAAACGCCGACGCGGTAAACGCGCATATCAACCCTGCATAACCCTGGCTGCGAAGACTCTCCGTTGCCTGATAGCCATTCTTACCCGGCATATACATATCCATTAAAATCAGATCTGGGGACTCAGCCAGAGCAAGTTCGACCCCACCGTTTCCGTCGGCGGCATCAATCGTCTCGAAGCCGGCCTTTTTCAGCCGGCGCCGCAGCATGCGAACGATTCTCGGATCATCGTCAACAACGAGTATCTTTGCCATTTTGCCCTCTTGCGCTACGGCTTTCTGCCGATGCAGCGAAACGACTGGATCAGTCACACTTGCGGGAGCGCAATCGTAAACCGCGTGCCTTCGCCACGTGCACTGTTCACGTCGATTCGACCGCCGTGCATCCCAACCAACTTACTTGTTATCGCCAGCCCAAGGCCGGAACCGCCTGCCGAACGTGTCGCGGTTCCATCAACTTGCCGGAATGGATCGAATATACACTTCAAATCCGCTTTCTCGATACCGCAGCCGGTATCCTCTACAAAAAATTCAACACCATCATTACGTTCGCGGCCGCCGACGGTAATAACACCGGATTCGGTGAATTTTATCGCATTACCGAGTAAATTCAACAGAACCTGTTTCAGGCGAACGGGATCGGCGGAACAATAAAACGGCTCGACGTTTGACACCATATGGAGGCCTTTGGTCTCCGCAAGCGATTTGACGACTTCTACGGCCTCGTCAATAACGTTTGTAGACAACAGTTTCTCGCGATGCAATGTCATCCGACCAGCCTCGATTCGAGATAGATCAAGCAGTTCGTTGATGAGCGTCAACAACATCTCGCCGGACCGTTCGATGTCTTGAGCGATCGCGGCGATTTCCTCTGGATTCGGCGGCAACTCGGTGGTATCAGTCAACAATGATATATTGCCCAATATCACCGTCAATGGTGTCCGTAACTCGTGACTGATCGTGTTGAGAAACTCGGTCTTTAGCCGACTGGATTCTTCGGCGCGTTCCTTTGTTTCAATCAACGCCTGCTTCATCTGTTTTTCTTCCGTGATGTCGCGAATGATCGCGATAAATCGGTATACGGAATCGACTTCGACCTCCGTGACAGTTAGCGCGATCGGGAACGCGCGGCCCTTCCGATCGCGCCCGGTCATGTCGCACCTGCGGCCCACAATGTCACCGTCGAGCCCCTTTCGCCGCCGGTCTGCCAGCTCGCCACGTGGATTGACTACGAGATCCGGTACAAGCAGCGACAGGCTTCGGCCGCGCACATCCGATTCGGCGTAACCAAATATGCGCTCGGCGTCTGGATTCAACAGCGAAATTCGTCCGTTTGCATCCGTTGCAATGATACCGTTTGCAACGGTTTCGACGATGACGCGATTGTGTCTCCTTAACATGACGAGTTGATCGATTCGATCCTTTACAAAGATCGTCAGCATCATGGAAAAAAGGCACCCGAATATGAGCACTACAAGCGGAAAGGGAGATTGCCGTGTTGCCACGAAAAGCTCGGTTGCTGTGCCTGAAATACGCCATGTTCTGCCGGCAACCCATATTCGTCTGCTGTAGTGATAGCGTTTGTCCGCCGCGCTGTCGACGGCGGGCCGGCGGTTATGAAGCAGGATTGACTCGGACGGATCGGTAGCGTCAGTAGCGTCGTAAAGTGAGATATCAATATCGCGAGACTGATTGGGCAGGTAGGCCAGTGCGGTTTCGAGTATGTCCCCGATCCGGAACACACCAACAACAAAACCGCGATGACGTCGACTGCCGCCGTCACTACTATCCTGATAATAGACCGGCACAAATACCAACGTGCCTTTTTGATGGTCCGTTTCCTGTACCAACGTAATCGCCGGCGTGGCCAACACCTGGCCGGATGTGCGTGACCGACTAAGTGTTTCGAACCGTATCGCATCCGAAGCGAGATCAAAGCCCATAGCCTGCTCGTTACCCGCGAGTGGCTCGATATATAACACCGGGTAAAACATGCTGCGCGTAGCGGCAGGCAACATCTTGCGGCTACGCTGTTCGGTGATCTCGAAATTCGGGAATCCCGAGGCGCGCACGCGGTTCACGAAATCCGTACGCTCCGATTCCGGCACGGCGGGCACCCATTCGAGCGCCTGGATGCTGGCGTACTGGCGCAATTTTCGACCAACAAACTGTGCAAACTCTTCACGTTCGACCGACTCGGATCCATAGAAAAAATCCCGACTGGAATACAGAACCTCAAGGAGAATATCGAGTTCGCGCCCTAACGACGCAGCCTGATTATCGACAGCGTGTTCAAGATCCTGCTGGATAGAGCGGGTCCCAGCCCGACGTGTCATTTCGTATACGATTGCTGTAATGGCCAGTGACGTGATCAGGATTGCGGCGACGCCCAATCGAGCCTTGCTGTCAGGACGGTGTTGCCGATAATCGGTCATCTCGATGCGGGATTCCGACACACCGAATCTACAGCATCACCGATTTCGCGAATCGTACGGATCGGCTTAGACAGGAAACAATCCATTCCTGCCTCCCGACATTCGGCGATTACCGGATCCGAGACGGAGGCCGTCAGCGCAATGATGGGTGTCGCTACGCCCTGCTGTCGCAATTGACGGGTCGCCTCCAATCCGCCGACGCTCGGCATCTGCAAATCCATGAGAATGACATCGAACTCCGACGTGGTCGACTTGTTCACGGCTTCGATACCATTTATCGCCAGCGAGACCACATGACCGAGGGATTCCAGCATCTTGGTTATCAACGTCTGATTCAGCCGATTATCTTCGGCCAGAAGGATACGGAGGTGCGGCAGCGACTCATGTGTCGACGTGCCGCCGTCGGCAGCAGCGGTTTCGCGTGACGCATCATTCGCGCGCATTAACGTGGAAATCATGGTATTGAATGTGAACGGTTGGTACAAGATCCGGTCAAAACCCAGTGTATTCAGTGCACCACTTAGCCCAGTCTGGGTAGCGACGACCGCCACGAAAAGCGGGACTGTAGTCATGCCGTCGCGTCGCGTCGCGGCAATACATTCACCTACCTCCGCATCTATGGTCGACATGTCGATCAGCACGGCATCATACGCACCGTCCGACGCCAGCCTGAGCCCCTCGCTCCGTTCGAGCGCAATGTCGACATCAAAGCCAAGATCCGAAGTCATGCGTTGGAGAATACGCAGCGCCGTCTCGTTCCGGTGCAGCACCAGAATGCGTCGACCTATTGCGGCAGGCAAATTGCGATCAACACCGATCGTCTCCGGATCGCTCGTTTCATTCACCGCGATGGTAAAGGTGAAGGTCGTTCCGGCGCCCAATTTACTGACAACATGGATGTCGCCGCCCATCAAACGCACCAGTTTTCTGCAAATGGTGAGTCCCAGCCCAGTACCCTCAACGTCCTCCTTCTCTGGTGTTTGCACTTGGCGAAACACGTCAAATATGGCCGTTTGGTCCGCGTTGGATATACCGCGGCCACTATCGGTCACGCAGATTTCAACCACCGCAACGTCGGCTTCCCGCGACACCACCTTTACCGCAATTACGATCTCGCCGGCCTCGGTAAATTTGATTGCATTGCCAAGGAGATTCACCAATACCTGACGCAGGCGCTTCGGGTCGCCTTGCAGCTTCCCAGGCCGATCAATCATGTCGACCAACAGCTGAACATCGCGCCCGCGGAGGCGCCCCATCACCATTGAGGCGGCATCCATGATGGTGTCCTCAAGATCAAACGGTACATCATCAAGCTCAACCCGTCCCGCTTCGATTTTAGACAGATCCAGACAGTCGTTAACCAGATCCAGCAGACCGTCGGCGCTTTGACGCAGAATACCGAGAATATTCCGATGATCCGGCAATGTCCGATCGTCGTTTGAAAGCATGTCGATAAATCCAAAAATCGAGTTCAACGGTGTTCGCATCTCATGGCTCAGATTCGCAATGAACATGTTTTTCTCCGTCGTCGCTTTCCGGGCGGCCTGCATCGCGACACGTAGTTCATCGTTTGTCTTGAGAAGCTCACGTTCGGCGTTCTGACGGTTGGCAATCTCGCGGCGAACTTGAGAAAAAATCTTCAACGCACGCTGAATCTTGAGACTCAAAACATCGATATCGAGCGGCTTCTCTACAAAATCGCTACCGCCTGCCATAAGAAATGTCACCGCCAGATTGATCGATGCGTGGGCTGTCATCATGATCGCGGGCGGCGCGTCGGCATAGTTGTCCCTGATTGCCTCGAAGTAGTCCAAACCACTCCGGTCCGGCATGGATTGATCCAACAGCAGGACATCAACATCGCCGTTATCGAGATATTTAAATACCTCATCGAGTGAGTCTGCTTCGATAACATGGAATTTCTTCTGCAACCGGCGGATGAGCATCCGACGTATCGCCGCATCATCGTCAACGATTAATACTGTAGACATAGTGTCAGCAGCCGTGGCGTAAGCAACGGACAGATTAAGAAGTTATTATAAGTTCCCCAACCAGAGCAAGTACTATATCGGAGGGCTACGGGAATGCAATACGCGGTCCCGCGTTCACCAGTACGCGCAGGAATCGGACCATTGAGAAGCGCACTGCTTTATGACATGGCGAAGCAAGTGTCAAAGAAATACACGCTCTAGATTCGCTTGCACCACCGTGCCTCCAGTATTGTCCCAGACGTAATCGGCGGTAGTCAGATAACGCGACCGCCGCTCGAGCCAGACACGCGATATTTCTGTGGCGAGATCAACACTGGTGTGTAGCGCAGGCCGCTTCTTGCAATCCAGAATACGTGAAGCAAGAACGCGCGGATCTGCGAACACAAAGATGACGATGCCGATCGATCGCAGGAAACGCATCACATCGTCCGATAGAACGACACCGCCGCCCGTGGCGATCACGAGGGGACCACTTGCATTCCTGAAAATCGACACGTCGGCAGCGTCCGGCGGACCGCAGTAGGCACGTTCGATCGTACGGAACTCGTCCCATCCGGCGTCACGTACGATCTCGGTAATCGCCCTGCCCTCGCCCGCCTCAATGGCCTCGTCGACATCGACAAACGCCCGACCGAGATGCCGGGCAATACCGGGTCCCAGGAAACTCTTCCCGGCACCGCGCATACCGGTGAGTACAACGTGGCGGTCACCGGCCTCGACAGGATGCAGATAGGTACGTTCGAGGTCGTCGAAAAACTGCGGATACGTCTTGCTAGTACAGTGGGGATTCGCCAGCGTAATACCAGGGACGACGGTCCCGAAAACCGCAAAACACATTGCCATGCGATGGTCGTTATATGTATCGACGACCACATTCGCCGGCTTGGGAACGGCCGGAACGTCATCAGCACCCGCGACGTGCCGATGCCGTGAATACGTACCCGTGATCGTGATCGATGACGACGTTGTCGTGGTGGCCGCGCCGACGCGGCGTAACTCGCATGCGAGAGCGGATAACCGGTCGGTTTCCTTGATCCGCAGATTGGCCACATTGGCCACAGTGGTCGAGCCGGCAACGAAAGGCGCCGCAACAGCCAGGGTCATCGCCGCATCCGGCATGCGGTTCATATCGATCTCGCCGCATCCGACGCGCGCCAGCGCCGACGCAAAATCGGCGTCGCCCTGAATCGATGTTTCCGGTTCGAGGTTTGCAAAATCCACTGTACCGCCATGTAGGAACTGCAGCGCCATGAAATAGGTCGCCGCGCTGGCATCGCCCTCGATGGCAAAGTCCGTGGCCCGATATACCTGCGGGCGTATCGTAACAGTCGTGTAATTGTCGTTGACTACATCGATACCAAATGCCCGCATGACGCCGATTGTGATATCAATATACGGCTTTGAAACCAGATCGCCGATTACTTCCAACCGAAGCGGTCTGCCAAGCAGGGGCGCGGTCATCATGATGGCGGAGAAATACTGGCTGCTGCGGTCCCCTCTCATGCGAATACAAACCTCGCTGCCGAGCGCAGCCCGGTCAATCGGTGAAATACGAATCGGCGGATAATCCGCTTTGTCCAGGTACACAATTTTGGTGCCGATTTGACGCAAACCATCCACCAGATCCGCTATCGGCCGCTCCTGCATGCGCTCGTCGCCGGTGATGGTCGTAACCGCCGGCCGTGCCACTGCGGCAGCGGTAAGAAAACGCGTGGCAGTACCGGCATTTCCCAGATACAACTCGACATCGTTTTGCCCCAACACGTCCGACCGGCCGCGCACAATCAGCGCTTCTCCAGTGTCCTCAATTGCAATTCCCATTTTGCGCAGGCCGGCGATCATAACCTTCGTATCATCGCTGTGAAGCGCCCCGTAGAGCCGGCTCGTGCCGTCCGCGAGCGCGGCGCAGAGCAGCGCCCGATTCGTGATCGACTTCGATCCCGGCAGCGTGATCACGGCCTCGACAGGCTGTCGCATTGGTATGATTTCTCTATATTCCATAATCACATGTCAAACAGTGTCGGTTGATCGCGTTGTCGGCGCTGCCGTCGATTCGACCGCGCCAGTTTCGGTTTACGGTCGTCATCGTCGTAGGCATTACCCTCGAGATTCGCGAGAATCTCCGTTGCCCGTAACAGGACATCCTGCGGCAACCCGGCAAGTCGCGCGACATGAATGCCGTAACTCTTGTCGGCAGGCCCCGGAAGAATCTTACGAAGAAACCGTATATCGTCGCCGTCCTCGCTCACGGCCACGTTGTAGTTGCGCACGCCAGACTTGGTCGATGCCAACTCTGTAAGCTCGTGATAATGCGTTGCGAACAACGTGCGTGCCTGCAATGCCGGATTGTCGTGAATAAATTCTGCTACAGCCCATGCAATGCTGAGACCGTCAAACGTGCTGGTGCCTCTGCCGACCTCATCCAGGACGATCAGGCTCCGCGATGTAGCGTTGTTGAGGATGTTGGCGGTCTCGAGCATCTCGACCATGAACGTACTCTGACCCCGGGATAGGTCGTCGGCTGCGCCGATCCGGGTGAAAACACGATCCACCAAACCGATTGTTGCCGACTCCGCAGGTATGTAACTTCCGGTCTGCGCCATGATCACAAGCAGCGCCACCTGCCTGATATACGTGGACTTGCCGGCCATGTTCGGCCCGGTGATCACAAGCAGGCGGTCCGTTGTCACGTTCATGACCGTGTCATTGGGTACAAACGCGTAATCCTGATCGAGATGATCAATTACCGGATGTCTGCCGGCCTGAATCTCGAGCGTCGGCTCGTCAACAATCTCCGGACGGCAATAATTATGGGTAAGTGCGGTGTCGGCCAATGCTGACGTACAATCAAGTTGCGCAATGGCGTGGGCGGTCTTCTGAAACAGCGCAGTATTCGCAATTACACCTGCGCGCACCTCCTGGAAAAGCTCGTATTCCAGCGCCTTGGCCTTGTCTTCGGCACCGATAATTTTGTCCTCTATCGCCTTCAGTTCCGGCGTGATGAAGCGCTCTGCGTTCACCAGCGTCTGCTTGCGAACATAGTTTTCCGGGATCTGATCGAGGTAGCTCTTGCTGATCTCGACATAGTAGCCGAAGACCTTGTTGTAACGCACCTTCAACGACTTGATACTGGTCCGCTCGATTTCGGAACGTTGAAAATCAGCGATCCAGTGCCTTCCCTCCGTCGCTGCCTGCCGGAGGTCATCGAGGTGCGGATGGTATCCGGAATTGATGATGCCGCCGTCCCGAATGGTCAACGGCGGACTGGCAACAATGGCCCGTTCGATCTGGTCAACGATCTCGGGCATTGTTTCTAAGTCTGCACATAGCCGACCCAGCAAATCCGATGACGTCGTAAAACCCAGAATACTCTTCAAGTCCGGCGTCGCCGTCAAAGCGGCATGCAGAACCACCAAGTCCCGTGCGTTTGCCGACCCAACATTCAGCCTGGTAATCGTGCGTTCAAGGTCCTTCACTGCACCCAGAACCTCCCGGAATTCGGACAGTAGAATCGGATCGCCGACGAATGCGGCCACCGCATCAAGTCGTTGTATGATCTCACAGCGGTCTCGAAGCGGTCGCAGGATACGGTCCCGCATGAGCCGACTGCCCATCGGCGTTACGGTTCGATCCAAAACACTGAGTAGTGTGGCATTTCGCTGGTCTGAAAAAAGCGAGTCGACAAGTTCGAGGTTGCGCTGCGATGCTCGATCGATGAGCATGAACGAGGTTAGTGCGTACGGCTGTAACCGTCTTATATGGTCAGCCTTGCGACGCAGATTGTGCTGTGCATAATACAACACGGCACCTGCCGCGCGAACCGCTTCCGGATAGGCCCGGCATCCGAATCCATCGAGCGAGGCAACGCCAAACTGACGTTTCAGCAGGTCATCACAAACGCCCGAATCAAAGGTCCAGTCGTCAACCGAGGTCCAGCTGATATGGTGCAGTTCACCGGCAAATCCGTCATGCATGATCTGCCGGTGCATGGACTCGGAGATAATGCATTCGGCCGGGTGCACACGATTGAGTTCGACTTCAAGCAGCTCGCGGTTGTCAACTTCCGTAATACGAAAATCGCCCGTACTAATATCGAGTGATGCGATACCGAAAACGCCCTTGGCGGATTCGAACAGACCGGTGAGATAATTGCTTTTCCCGGATTTCAGGACGTTGCCTTCGACAATGGTCCCTGGCGTGATCACCTGAGTGATCTCGCGCTTCACCAACCCCTTTGCCACCTTCGGATCTTCGACCTGCTCGGCAATCGCGACCTTCACACCGCTTTCGAGTACGCGCGTGAGATAGTTCTCGAGTGCATGATAAGGAATGCCGGCCATTGCCACGCCGGAACGTTTGGTGAGCGTAATGTCCATCAACCGGCTACCGGTAACGGCATCCTCGAAGAACATCTCGTAGAAGTCGCCCATACGGAAGAGCAGAAGCGTATCGTCGGAGATCTCCGCCTTCGCCTTCCGGTATTGCGCCATCATCGGCGTTAATGTTTTTTCTTTTACCATAGATAAACGGAAGCGGCTGCAACGGACGCCGGGGTTGAGACACTGGGGCAACAAAGCAGGTAGAATGTCGTATCGGCGGTTACAGCGACTCGATAAAATCAAGCCCCTCAAGGGCGATGCCTGTTCCTTTCGCCACCGCCAGTAACGGCTCATCAGCGATTGTGACGGGGAGACTTGTTTCCTGCGAAATCGTCATTTCCAGGCCACGCAACAAAGCCCCACCGCCGGCAAGAACCACGCCGTGGTCGATCAGGTCGCCCGACAGCTCGGGTGGACACCGCTCGAGTGTCGTGCGCACCGTCTCAACAATCTGTGTAACCGGCTCCTCCAGCGCTTCTCGTATCTCAGTCGATGAAATGGTGATCGTCTTCGGCACTCCGGAATTCAGGTCGCGCCCCTTTACTTCCATCGTCAGTTCCTCCTTCATCGGATACGAACTGCCAATAGCGATCTTGACATTTTCCGATGTCCGCGGACCGATCAGGAGGCTGTAGTTGCGCTTGATGTGACGCTCTATGGCGGCGTCCATACTGTCGCCACCAGTGCGTACGCTGCGCCATTCGACCGTGCCCCCCAGGGATATGACCGCAACCTCGGTCGTACCACCGCCGATGTCGACGATCATATTGCCCATCGGCGACTGCACCGGAAGGCCGGCGCCAATGGCCGCCGCCATCGGTTCTGTAATCAACTTTACCTCGCGGGCACCCGCACGGTCTGCGCTGTCTTTCACGGCACGGGTCTCTACTTCCGTAATGCCGGACGGCACCGCGACCAGAATCCGAGGCTGGAATATTTTGGACCGGCTATGGACCTTTTGAATGAAATACCGCAGCATCTCCTCAGCGATCTCGAGGTCCGCAATGACGCCCTCCTTCAACGGCCGAATGGCCTCGATCGTCCCCGGCGTGCGCCCCAGCATGTTCTTCGCCTCTGTCCCGACCGCCAGCACTTTCTTGGTCTCAATATGTATGCCGACTACCGACGGCTCGCTGAGGACAATTCCCTGGCCACGCACGTACACGAGACTGTTCGCGGTACCAAGATCTATGCCGATGTCGTTCGAAAAAACATGCCTGACACGCTGTATTATATTAAAACTCATGTTCGGCTCTGAAAATATTGTTTGCAACCCATCGGGACACAGCCGTCAGCGACCGTAACGGCGACCACGAAAATGATACGATCTAATCGCCCGGAGCAAGTCAATCTTGCGAAACTCGGGCCAGTAGGTATCACAGAAATAGTACTCGGAATAGGCACTTTGCCACAAGAGAAACCCGGACAACCGGACTTCGCCGCTGGTTCTGATAATCAAATCGGGGTCAGGCAGCCCGGACGTGTACATGAACGAGTCGATTGCTTCCGGCTTCAGCTCAGCAAGTAGCTCGTCAATAGGACGCCCGGCTTCGATCTGCTCGGTGAGAAAGTCGCGACATGCGTCCGTAATCTCCTCGCGGCCACCATAAGCGATCGCGATATTTAACACATGCCGCTCATAAGATGCAGTCTTTTCCTCCATTTCGCCAATCGCGTTCTGCAAACTCTCAGGCAATAGTTTTGTTCGCCCGATGTACTTGACTTTGACACGGTTTTCGTGCAGGTCAGGACGGAGGATGTAGTCCCTGGTTTTCGCTTCAATAAGTTTCAGCAACCCTTCGACTTCGTCCTGATCGCGGTTAAAGTTATCGAGCGAGAAAATCCAGATCGTCACCACCGGTATGTTCAGTTGGAAACACCAGCGCAGGACATCACTGAGCTTGTCGGCGCCGCGGTCATGCCCGGCCATAAATCCGGCCAGCCCGAGCGTACGGGCGTAGCGGCGATTGCCGTCGAGAATAATACCGATGTGCTGCGGTAGCTGCCACGTCTGCGCGGCATCGGTCAATCGCTTCAAATACAGCCGGTAGAACGGGGTTTTCAGAACGGATTTAAGAATGCTGGCGAGACGTTTCACGATCATCAGTTAACTCTATTGAAGGTTGGCGCATATTACCAGATATATTCGCAATTAAACCGGCGATTCGCATTATTTCAATCGCTTCACCGACAAACACGGATCTGTGATGGATGCCGACAATCAGCTGGATTTATTCGCGGGCAACACGCAGCCGCCCCCGTCCGCGCCGCCAGGCGCTCCGAGACCGCCGCCGAAAATGGAACCGTCGTGGTTGCGTGTTCTCCAACCGGAGTTCGACAAACCCTACATGCAGCGGTTGCGTGCGTTTCTGGTCGAGGACAAGCAGTGTCACGTGATTTACCCGCGCGGCGCGGATATTTTCAACGCATTCTGGCTCACGCCGCTGGACGACGTACGCGTCGTGATTCTGGGACAGGATCCCTACCACGGACGCGGCCAGGCACACGGGCTTTGTTTTTCCGTTCAACCCGGCGTACGGCCGCCGCCTTCGCTGGTGAACATATTTCAGGAGTTGCAGAAGGATCTGCAGATTCCGAAACCGCCCCACGGCTGTCTTACCCCGTGGGCACGTCAAGGTGTCTTCCTGCTGAACACCGTCCTTACTGTGCGCGCCGGCCAGGCACATTCCCACGCGGGCAAGGGCTGGGAAACATTCACGGACACGGTAATCTCGGCACTGAGCACGCACCGCGACCATCTGGTGTTTGTGCTCTGGGGCCGGCCGGCGCAACGCAAGGCCGCGCTCATCGACCAGACCCGCCACCTGGTCCTGACGGCGCCGCATCCGTCACCGTTTTCGGCACACAGCGGCTTTTTCGGCTGCCGCCACTTCTCGCAGATCAATACCTACCTGGAAAGCGCCGGCATTGATCCCGTGGACTGGCGGTTGGATGACCAGCCGGAGTGACGCATACAACACTATTGCCCCTATTAAAACGGTTGACTTGGTTGCGGGCTGCGGCCGGCCGGCGGGATGCGTCAATGAATCATCGCAGTCACTCCACGTGCCTTTCGAGGGATAAAGACGCCAGATTCGTACCCAGGACTGCACGCAGGTCTTCGGCCGCCAGAGCATACTCGATCCCTACCGCTGCCAGACGCTGCTCGGCCACAATCACATCCCGCTGCACCTCGTTCAGACGGGTCAAGGATACCATACCTGCTGCATATTCGGCGGTGACATCATCCCGAATACGCAGCGTGACCCTGCGAATCTCCTCCTGCACGGCAAGCTGCTCCCGCGCCGTCCGCAGCCATTCCAGCTCGTGCGCGACCTCACTTACCAGGTTTTTCCATTGTTCCTGAATCTCGAAGAGTCGTACCCGCACGTCGTGTTTCTTCTCTCGCCACCGCTCGATTTTTCGGCCTCCCGCAAACGCGTCCCAGCTAACTTCCGCACCATAGCTCAGGCCCAGATCGTCGCCGGCATAGCGCAACTCGTCCCGCCGAAAGGCCCACATGTCCGCCACCGCATCAAGGCGGGGGAACATGCCGGCCAGTTCAACACCCGCATCTGCCCGTCGTTTCTCGAGGTCCGCCAGCATCTGCTTCATGTCGGGCCGTGCTGCGACAGCCGTCTCCAGACCTTCTTTCAGCGACATACGGTCCAGAGTTGAGTCCGGCTCGGCACGGTCGACAAGTCGCGCTGTCAACATGTCCGGTGTATAGGCAAGCCCCAACAAGGCTGCGACCGATATCAGGCTGGCACGATATTCACGTGTCGCTGTGAGCTGTGCCGCGCGCGCCGTCTCGACACGCAGTTGAAAATTCAGCACGTCTGCCCGGGACGCAGTCCCGGCCTCGTATTTCAACTGCGTCTCATCGAAGAAACGCTTATTAAACGCCATGTCGGCCTCGGCAATTTGAATGTGATGCTGAGACAAGAGGCTCCCGTAGTACGCTGCGGCAACGGCGCGTACAAGGAGGCGTTGGGCATCCGCATGCGCGTAGGTGGCAGCCACTTCGTCGTACTTTGCTGCCGCTATCGCGTAATTCCTCAGGAAGCCGTCGAACAACGCCAACGACGACGTCGCACCAAGAAAGTAATTCTCGCCCGACACACTGTCGGAGCCGAACGTCTGATCCCTCGGTACATCGTGGACGTGTTCAGCAGAAAAACGGAAGCCGACCTGAGGATAGTACCCGGACAACGCCTGCTTGCGCCGCGCCGTGGCTGCGGCGGTTCGCGCCTGGACGGCGAGCAGACCTGGATTGCCTTTCAGGGCGATCTCCTTCGCAGTCTGCAGGTCGAGTTCGGCGGGCAGCACACGCCCAACGGCATGCATGTGCTGGTCGTGATACATCTTCATCAAATGCGGTGTGTAAGGCGATGTGTCGACCGTTAATGTCTCGCAGCCACACAAGCCCATGGCGACCAGGAATGTGGACACGCATTGGCACCACGTGGTCCCGGCGTTCGCGCCATTGTTGCAGCTGGGGCTCATATCCTTGGATCTCGAATGAAATTTTTGTTCGTGGCAAAACCATGCACGTCATGCTGCGATGCCGGCTCAGCCGGCATCAGCGACGGGCCGTGCCGACGACATGACGGGTACTTTCCGCTTAGTGTACGTGCCATAGGTCGCCGTGCCAGCGGACACGGACACTTTTTGCGGATTCAATCTACCGCGGCTGGGCAATCCTCCAACCGGCGATAAGGTACGCCTTCATCCAGACGCCGCAACAACGCGCGTCGACACGCAATCCAACAGACAACGGAGAACAGCAAATGGCACGCATCGACGGCAGACGTAACGATCAGCTGCGAGACTGTAAGATCACCACAAATTTTCTGCATCATGCCGCGGGATCGGCCGTGATCGAACACGGCAAAACCCGGGTGCTGTGCGCCGTGTCGGCGGTTGCCGGCGTACCACGATGGATGAAGGAACAAAAAGTTCCCGGCGGCTGGGTTACCGGCGAGTACCAGATGCTGCCCGCATCGACCTCCGGCCGGACATCGCGCGATATCAATCGCGGTCGCCTTAACGGCCGAGCCCAGGAGATACAACGACTCATTGGTCGATGCATGCGGGCCGCGGTGGATCTTGCGAAACTGGATGGTTATACGCTGTATATTGACTGCGATGTGCTTGATGCCGACGGCGGCACGCGCTGCGCAAGCATCAATGGCGCGTGGGTGGCGTTGAACCTGGCTGTGAATCGGCTTTTGGCAGAGCGAAAGATTGCCAAAAATCCGATCTGCGAATCGATCGCGGCAATCAGTGTCGGCATTGTCGACGGAACGCCGATGACGGACTTGTGCTACCACGAAGATGCCGCCGCGGACGTCGACATGAATGTAGTGATGACCGGCGGCGGCGAGTTTATCGAGCTACAGGGCACGGCGGAATCCGGTTCCTTCTCGCGAAAGCAAATGCTGGACTTGACGGCGTTGGCGGAATCCGGCATTACAGACATCCTGGCATTGCAACGCGACAGCCTCGCCGGCTGAAACCATGCCGTGCATCCCGACGCCACACACGCTGCGGCCCGCGACCGCTTTAATCGCGAATGGGATAGGAGATTGGGCGTTTTCCATCGCTACGCGTCCCCGCCGTGGTGGTACGAGGGCTTGACGCTCACACCGGAGTTGGACTATGTATACGAGCGATTTCTCCCGATCGCCGAGTACATCCATGACCTGCGTCGTGTCGTCGCGGACACCTTGCCGTGCCGCGCGTGGCTGCCGCGCGTGCTGCTATCGCCACCCTATCGCTCGCTGCCGGATTTCTGGCGCCGCCTCCCGCGTCGATTCCACAGTCGCGTTGCGTGGTTGCCGAATGACCTCGACGAGATTGCCGTTCACCTCGCAAGCCCCACTGTACACGGCGCCCGGTTCATGCGGTATCCGGAGCAGCTGCCGGCACTGGTTGCGTACGGGCTGGATCGCGGTCTGTCCACGGTGCGGTGTTTCGACTTCGGCTGCGGCACGGGTCAGGGCACCTACGAGATCGCCCAGTGCCTCGATGGCCGGGTCGAGAGTTGTCTGGTGATCGGCATGACCATCGAGCCGCTTGAGGCATGGATGGCAAGTCGGGGACGCCTGCCGAATCCCCAACCGCGAGCAGGGCAACCGATCACTATCCCCTACCCGCGCCCGGAGTTGCGCTCGACAACGTGCATTCGCTTTGTCGCCGGCGACATGCTCCGCGCTACATTCCGCGACGCAGCCGACATTATCGTCTGCAACGGTGTGATTGGCGGCCCCAAGCTCAACCACGATGCCGATTTTCGGCAACTGTGGACGGTCGTTTCGACTTGCCTGAAGGATGGCGGTCTATTGGTAATCGGTGAACAATTTCACGATGGTCATCGGCTGCGCGCCGCCCGTTTCGTCGCACTCGGTGGCAAGTTGATCCGGCACCAGCGCACAGCAGGCCGCTCGACGTTCATCACCGTGAGCCGCACGACGTGAACACGAGTGGAACCTTGGAACAGCGGTGCGGCCGGATCGGAAGGCGGCAGATCACGCGTTGTACGATGTCGATGCGGTGGTGCCACCGGTGCCGGTCCAGTTGGTATGGTGGAACTCTCCCGCAGGCCGGTCGATCCGCTCGTAAGTGTGGGCCCCGAAATAATCTCGCTGCGCCTGCAGCAGATTTGCCGGCAACCGTTCGCTGCGGTACGCATCGTAGTAGCTGAGCGCACTGCTCATGGACGGTGCCGGTATTCCGCGTTCTATCGCCGTTGTCAATACACGCCGCCACCCCGCCTGTGCGGAAGACAGTACGTCGGCGAAGTGTGGGGCTACCAACAGATTCGGAAGTTCCGGATTCACGCTATACGCATCGCGAATATGGTCGAGAAACGCGGCACGGATGATGCAGCCATTGCGCCAGATCGAGGCGACACTGCCCAGATCAAGATGCCAGCCGAACTCAGAGGAAGCGGCAGACAGCATGTGAAAGCCCTGGGCGTAGGCGCAGATTTTCGACGCATAGACTGCGTCTGCCAATGCCGTTACGACATCGTTTGCATTCGCATCGGCGGCCTTAGGAGCCGGTCCGGCCAAGATGCCGGCGGCCGCGACGCGCTCGGTCTTCAGCGACGAGATGCAGCGGGCAAAAACGGCCTCGGCTATCTGCGCCGCCGGCACCCCCTGTTCGATAGCGGTGATTGCGGTCCACCTGCCGGTTCCTTTCTGTCCGGCCTTGTCCATGATCACGTCCACCAGCGGTTGCCCCGTGTCGTCATCGGCTACCGCGAGGATCGCAGCGGTGATCTCGATAAGAAACGAATTCAGCGGGCCGCTATTCCAGCGAGCGAACACGGCGCTCATCTCCGAGACCGACATGTTGAGCCCAGCAGACATCAGGTGATAGGCTTCGGCAATCAATTGCATGTCGCAATACTCGATACCGTTGTGAACCATCTTCACGAAATGCCCGGCTCCAGCGTTGCCCAACCAAGCGCAGCAGGGCGCGCCGTCATCGGTCTTCGCCGCGATTCCCTGCAACAGGTCCGTTATTGCGGGCCATGCCGCGACGTTCCCTCCGGGCATGATCGACGGCCCGTTCAACGCGCCTTCTTCGCCGCCGGAAATGCCGGCACCGACAAAGAGAATATCGCGCTCTTGCAGTGCGGCCGTACGGCGGTTTGTGTCCAGATAGTTACTGTTGCCGCCGTCGATAATGATGTCGCCGGCATCGAGGTACTCACACAACTGCTCCACGACGTTATCGACTGCGGCGCCGGCCCGGATCATAAGCACGATTCGCCGAGGCCGTTGCACCAGTCTGCAGAGGTCGGCGAGGCTGTCGGCGCCGATGATGGTCTTGTCCTTTGCCCGCGTCTCGACAAATCGTTTCACCTTCTCGACACTACGATTGTAGACCGCGACACGGTGTCCGTTTCGCGCCATATTCAGCACCAGATTTTCGCCCATCACGGCGAGACCGATCAGGCCAACATCAGCGTGGGTATCATTTTGCATAGTCATGGATATTCCTGCCTTTTGTTCACTACAATCCTGTTCTATATACTGGCGGGTACATTCACCCTCTCGCTGAATAAAGGATCCGGCCCCGGAGGACCGTGCGTAGATATTGCCCGCCAGGGCTCATCCTTACCCACAAATGTAGCGAAGGACATTGTGGGTGGTTTGTCTGGGTTCCGACCTTAGTCGGAATTCAAACGACCGGTGCGCACTCGTAACCACGCGAAAAGAATTTCACACAGGAAATCCCAAATCGACCGGCCCTCACTCGGGCGTGCGGTTCACTGCCTGATGCTTCCAGATGGTACGCACGCGGTCCATTGTAAATGCCGCATCGTCTGTACGTTCCATCCGCGCAAGGAGATCGGCGTAATTTTCAAGCACCAACGCAACCTCGGCGTGATTGCGACCCAGCGCCCCTTCGAGAATGGCAATCGAGCGTCTGTAGTTCGATTCCGCGAGATCATAATTGCCGAGTTCAATATAAACATACGCCAGGTTGTTCAGACTCTGCGCCACTTGATAGTGAAATGGACCAAACACCGATTCCCGGATCGACAACGCACGCTCGTGCAACGCGGCGGCGACCTCGAACTCACCCTGAAACCTGTAAACCTGTGCGAGGTTATTCAGAACCACGGCCACCTGCGGATGATCGTCACCGAAAAATGTCTTGTTTATTTTCAACGCGCGTTCGTACAGTGGCCGGGCCTCCGCGTAGCGCCCCTGATCGACACAAAGCAACGCAAGATCATTGAGGCTTGATGCCACGTTGGGGTGACTGCGCCCGAGCGCATTTTCGTTGATCGAGACAGATCGACGGTAGAGTACTTCAGCCGCCGTGAGGTCGCCTTTCGCCTTATGTACGCCGGCGAGGTTACTGAGGACTGTGGCGACATTGGAATACCCGGCACCGAGGGATTTTTCATGAATTCTGAGTGCTTCGCCCAGGTTGTACTCCGCCTGGTCCGCTTTTCCCTGTGTGCTGTATATTTCGCCGAGACTGTTGAGTATGTCCGCCATCTCGCTGGAGTCCGCCGCCCCTTGCACCGCCAGTGTTTTCCGCGCCTGTTGATACAACCACTCGGCATCGGAGTATTCTCCCTGATCATGATGGAGACGACCGAGTTGCGCCTCGATTTTTGCGGTCGAAACATGATTGGGCCCGTTCACCGCGCGGCTGGCCTCGAGTGCCTGGCGGCATAGAGACTCGGCCTCGTCATAGCGCCCCTGATTGCGGTACACGGTGATGAGATTGTCAAAACTTGTAATATGCCGCGAATCGTGTGGACCAAATGACGCGGAGAGATCAACGCCTTTCCTAAACAACGACTCCGCGCGGTGAAAGTCGCCCTGATTCAGGGCAACCACGCCTTGCTGATTCAATGTGTTCCATTTATTTCCGGAATGGATGCACCCGGCCGACATCGCGGCAGCCAGAACACCTGTCAACATTCGTTGCAACATAGCTGGGTTACTCCTGTGGCTGCAGCAGGTTATTGATGCGAGCATCGACGTCTATGGCGTCAGGTGATGGAAAAATGGTCTTGTCTTCGATACGCCCGAGTAGCGACTCAAGAAAAACCAGGTCGCCGTGCAGTCGCGCGAGCTGGGCAGTACTGAGATGTTCGGCGTTGCGCCGCAGGTATATGGCCACTTCGGTGAGTTCGTCGGTGACCATACTGACCGTTTGCCGATACAGATTGTCCTGCGTTTCGTCGAGCATTGTATCGCAACGGACACGCAATGAATCGACAAGTTCCTCGGAGCGCTGGCGCGATACCTCGGCGCTCCATAGCCGCGCAGCCTCGATTTTCTGCGGCAGCAAATAGATGAGAAACGTTTCGAAGCATAGAACAACGATTATCGTCACTGTCGAAACATATACCAGCCACCCCGCCCGTCTTTTTGGCGGTGCCGCCCGCAGACCAGACGCTTGAATGTGTGACACCCCCACGCGCGACGGCACATCGTGAGATGCCGGTGGATCTGG
The DNA here is from genome assembly GCA_021772615.1 of Verrucomicrobiota bacterium. Taxonomy (GTDB): domain Bacteria; phylum Verrucomicrobiota; class Lentisphaeria; order JABSQK01; family JAJFLO01; genus JAJFLQ01. The sequence continues at coordinate 42,856 of JAJFLQ010000068.1, forward strand.
CTTAACCTGCATTGATTCTCACCTCATTCGAGCCGCTCGATTTTGTCCACGAAACGGCCGGTCGCGCCCCAGCGGACGCGCTTAAACGAGCGATCGACGAAGTGGATTCGAACGCGATCCGCACGTTTCAGGCAGCCGATGGCAAAATCATAGACGTCCTCGTCGGCAACATTAAGAACCTCGAACGCATCGCCACCTGTGCTCTGTTGTATCGTGAGCAACCGCTCTTTGCGTATTTTGCCCACCTCGACTGCGGTAACGATACGACCAACGATGATCCCCCCGGTTCGCGTGGTACGCGTGAGCTTGCGACTTTCTACGGAAAACACCGGCTCAATCCCGGTTGAGACCGGATAGACG
>JAJFLQ010000069.1 GCA_021772615.1 Verrucomicrobiota bacterium
CCGGCACGGTTGCGGCGGGTACGATGGTCGGGGTTTGTCCTGGCGGTGGCGCGACGGATCTTACAGTAACGAAGAGTGTGGAGAATGCGGTTGGTGATTTTGTCGGCGCCTGCGTTGAGGTATTTCGAGCCGATAACGACACTGTCGTTACGGCTGAGTTCGCACGGCCTGATGATATCCCATCCGGCACGGTTGCGGCGGGTACCGACATTGACATATGCGTGGCTGCCGGCAACGGGTTTCAAACGGAGACGACGGAGGTGAGTCTCGCAGTCGGTACGGTAGTCGGAGCGTGCGTTGTCGTGTGCCGCCACGTACCATGCAATGACCCTGACGTGACCACGGTCGCCGACGGACGGTGTTTCAAGACCATTGTGAAGCCGCGCGCGCAGGTCGATCCGGCGGAGGATGCAACGGGACCCTGTCCCGACGATATGCCGCCGGACATGAGCCCGTTTGGAGCGGAGCTGCAAAGCGAATAGCCGTCCTCGGCAATGCACCAATACCATCGGTTTCGTTACGAAGCCATCAGGCATGGGGTGAATATTATGCCGGTATGATTCTTCTGTTTGTATTCACGCGCTTTGCAGCCGCGTTTGCGCCTCGTGATGTCGCATCCTTGAGCGGTCGTGTCGGCGCGCCGCCGGTAGCAAGTCACGACCTGCGACGGCGATTGGCCGAACGACATCGCAATCTGCGCCGGAACCTTGATCTGCCTTGGTTTGGCGTCTGTTTGTCGCCAACAATTCGTATATTTGCGCCTCGAATCGTTCGCGGTTGTTGGACGGGTCCACTTCGTCGTGAAAGCCGTCCGTAGCCAACGCTTTTTTCAGGGACGAAGACAAAAAAAGGCGGCCGAAACTTGAAATACGACACGCGTAGCGGCACACGCATGGAGATGTTCGGTGTGTAGTATGGTAGTAACGAATTTATTTCTCGATTGAATTTGTGGTTAAAACGACACGCGGCATATTAGAGACAAAAGTCATACGCTCAATTGTTATCGTTCAAGGGAATCAGTTTTATGCACAGAAAATGTTATGCGGTGTTCCTCGCCATGGTCATGATGGGCACGAGTGTTTGCGCCACGCAGATCGTGATCAAGAGCCGTGAAGACCAGGGCGGGGCGGGCTCGGACCGGCACAACTTCAAGATCGGTGAGCTTGCCCTGGATTTGGGGTACGAGATTGAGGTTGATTATGACGACAATACCAATCGCTCAAGTACAAGTACCAGCCGTGACGAGGGCACCCGGATAAGCAACGGAATCAATGTCGGAGTCGACTGGCCGCTGAACCCGCACCTTCGGATCGATTCCGCCATGACGATCGGGTATATCTCATATCTTGGCGGCAACGGATCGGAAGGCTTTTTCATCGCCGGCGATGAAGGATCGGTGACCGGAAATGTTGCGCTGGATATGCGCTTTGGACAAGACGGTCTGGTGGTCATCGACAATACCATATCGAGGGACCTGGACACCATCGAGATCAGTCGTCAGGCCAATGCCGAGGAATTCTCGCTATGGAGCAACAACCTGTCCGCACAGTATCAAAATAAGCTCTCCCAGTACTGGGACATTGCATTCAAGATAGCTCGCATCGATACGTGGGCGGCGGAGTCGCAATTTGAATTTCGCGACAATACCGCCTACGCCGTCGACGGACTGTTTAACTGGGCGGTGAACAGCTCGCTGACCATTGCGCCCTACGCGCGGTTCGAGACCACGGATTACCATGAAGATGACACCCAGGGAGCACGTCACAATGATGTCGATCTTTATGAGTTCGGCATATCGTCGGATTACATATTGAACAGTACAACCGTGGTCGGGTTGCTTCTGGGCTATCAGATCCTGGACATTGACACGTCAAACAATCCACTGGCAACGGACGAGAAAGACGGCGTTGTCGCTGAATTTGATTTACAGCATCAGCTAAGCGATGTTGTCACGCAGTCATTCGGTTTGTCATTTCGGCGCACGGTCGGTACATCGACGTTTATCAACTACAGTGACGACCTCTTGGCGCGCTACGACCTTAGCTGGACCTTCACTACGGATTGGGAATTTTTTGGCGGGTTCGAGTGGCTCAAGACCAACGAAAGTGGTGACGGCGAGATCGGCGAGGTATTTCGGCAGAATGCCGGGTTGCGCTACGAGATTTCGCCGAAAAGCAGCCTCACGCTTGCCTACCAGCGAAGTGAGAAATTTTCTAATTTGAACAACCAGGGGTATGAGCGGAATCAGTACGGCGCCCAGTTTTTGTATGATTTCTGACGCAGCGGCGCCTGGCGCATCATACTATATCGTTCCTTGCAATCCATACTGGGCAATCTTAGCTAAACATGATTCGGCCCGTATTCTCGTTCCATACATGCCCAGATGTAGCGTGATGGTCCAGTAGCTGTTCCGTCAACCGGCGTCTTTTCTTTCTCGACAGCATTACGCCACGGTAGAAGAATCCAATTCGAAACAAATCTACACCAGAAGCGGTTTGCAATCTACTTTCCCCGTTTGCCGTAACTCGCAAAGCCCCGAACCAGTGCCGGCTCACCCACGAATCGCCAGGTTGTCGTCTGCAATCGCGGGTTCGGCACGCTGACGACGCGGCGGTCCGCCGTGGATTCCACGAATTTCCATTCCGAATAATGGGGTCATTCTAATGATGCAATGTGCGCCAATGCCGAACACCCGTATCCGACTTTGCTGCTATGCGATGTCAGTGGTGATCGCATTGATCGCGATCAATGCACAGGCCTATAACAATGCGGATATTCCGATCCGTCCTGGTGATCACATCAGTATTGTGATGGCCGAGGATCCCGATGTTCAGTATAACGGCGAGGTTGATGCGTCCGGTTATGTGAACCTGCCGTATCTCGGGGAAGTCCGTGTGGCCGGATCGACCGAAACCGTGTGTTCCCTACATATAAAAACAACCCTGGAGTCTGACTTCTATCAACGCGCAACGGTGACGGCCAGGGTGATCAAGAGATCACCGGGCGTGGTGTATGTATACGGCGCCGTCAAGAACCCGGGACCTATCAATCTTCCGATAATAGGGAATATGACAATTCTGCAGGCGGTGTCGCATGTGAACGGCATCACGGCGTGGGCATCACCGGACCAGTGTACGGTCACGCGTTCTAACCCTGTGACGGGCGAGCGTGAGAAGATCACCGTGGATCTCATTGAATCGTTTCAGGATATCGGCGGTCCGGCCGATATCAACCTGATCGCCGAGGATGTCATCTTCGTGCCGTCCGCCAACACCGAGCTGGCCCAGGTTCTCAGCAACGAACCTTACGAGGTTATCGTGGTTGGACAGGTGAATCAACCGGGTATCATCCTGTTCGCGCCGGGTGAACTTCGAACGTTCATGCGCGCCATTTTCAAAGCCGGAAATTTCACGCGGTTCGCCAAGAAGAAAGCAGTACGCGTAATCCGTTACCGAAAAGATAAAGAGCGGGATGTGCGAGAAGTAGATGCGGCGAAAATGATCGACGAAGGATTTATGGAGTACGACTTCGAGTTGGAACCCGGCGATATGATCATTGTTGACGAAAAAATGATTAACTTCTAGCAACCTGTTGAATTGGTGGGCTCGTTTCTTATTGATTTCTCGCGCGATTCAAGATAATCGGTACCCAATGTTGTTGCATTAAAGATTTTCGTTGGCGTCCACAACGTCAATGTGCAGGGTTACGCCCGATCCGCAATCGGGGAGGGCGGCACACTGAAGTGCGAACTTCAACAGCAGGTTGGCATGAACCGTTTTTCGTTCGGCGCGTAGAATCCTGCCAACTTTTCGTGCTTTAACCAGTTTCAACAATAACGATTACAGCAGACGGTACCAGGTACTGACCGGATGCTCTGAACATCATGGACTCACAGAACGACAGTCTCGGTTGGGACGACCCGGAGCCGCCGGAAAGCTCTCCCAAGCCGATTAGCGCGGCCCCGTCTGAACACCACGCGGATGAGTTTGATATCCTGCTGTGTTTTCGTGTGCTGTTGTCTTACTGGTGGGTGCTTGCACCCCTGGCCGTGATCGGCGCGGCAGCCGGGTGGATGTTCTGGGTGAAATCCCAGCCTGTCTACCGGGCCTACTGTCGCTTTGAAATCTTCCAGAACGCATTGCTTGAACTGGGTGCCGCCGGACCGGGGCAACGAAAACAGGACACCTCGCTTTGGCGTCATATCCTGGTGATGAAGAGCGGGAGATTGAATGACAAGATTCGCAAGGAACTGAGTGAGGCGTTCAAGGCTGAGATGCCTAAGCGATTCAAGCGACATCGCGTAAAGATCGTACCGGTGAAGGACGCTCCTGGTTCGATGCTCGATATTACCGTGGATTCGTTCAGCAAGGAGTACTCGATTCAATATTTGCACAAGCTCATCGAAGGGTATCAGGAGATGCGTCTGGACGAGACAGACTTGTTGAACGACAGCACACTGGCAAACTTGCGGCATGAACAGAACAATCTGGCAGCAAAGTTGGATCGTACACAATCCGAGATCGCGGAATTCGAGGCAGATCACAACATCTATTTTGTTCGCGAGAAGACAAAGTCGGACCAGGCGCTGTTGACATCATTGATGAATCGCCAGAGCCAGCTGCGGACGCAACTGGCCATACTTGAATCGCAGTTTCCGTTTCTGGCGAATGAAGATGCCGCCACGTTGCGTGATGTTCTGGATTTAACGAATCGCCTCTATCAATTCGAATTCGATCCGGAGTCGTCAGACTCCGCCGCAGCGGCGGGACCCGACGCATTCAAGGACGACAATCGCGGTTGGTCTGAAGTACCGCAATGGCGTGCCAATGAGGCGTTGATCCTGCGATTGAATGCGGAGTACGAGGATTTTCTGAAGGTGTACAAGCCGGGCCACATCAAGATGGTCAAGCTGAAGGAGCAGATCGATGCGGCCAAGCGTGAATTGGAAATTTCCGCGGACATCGCCTTCAAGCGCCTGCAGTCCATTCGGGATGCGCTAAAGATGCAGGAGGAGGCGTTGCTGAAAACAGCGCAGTCGTTTCGGATGGAGATCAATCTCACATCGACAGAACGTGCCGAGTATGAAAAGCTCAAGGCGCGTGAAGAACATCTCAAGGGCTTGTATGATCAGGTGTACGCTCGCATCATCGACAATACGGCGACATCAACGGATAAATTCTATTCCCGCTACGTTGACGGACCGATGATTTTCTCGGAACCCGTCTGGCCGGTGAAGTGGAAAGCCATAGCCATTTCTGTAGGCCTGTGCCTCACGCTCGGCTGTGGGTTGATTCTGCTGAGCTATTTCGTCAAGGTGAAGCTCTACGACTACCATGCTCTGGAGCAAAGTCTGAATCTGACGTGTCTGGCCGGCATCCCGAAGTTCAAGCAGAAGCGGTTCGATAAGAAGAAGCCGCTCGAGTCCGCTGTGGTGCTGACCGACAAGAATGAGTTTGCCAGTGAATGTTACCGCAGTCTAAGAACCAAGATCGAGCACTATCTATCTGCAGACGACAGGATCCTCATGGTAACAAGTCCTGATCCCGGAGAAGGGAAGACGTTCAGCATTCTTAACCTAGCCATCGTATTCTCCTGGAGTCGTAAGAAAGTATTGATTATCGACGGTGACTTTCGCCGGATGACATTCCGAAAATTTTTCAAGAACCGCTCCAGCAACGGACTTACAGACTGTCTGTCATCGGAAACTGTCGATTGGCGCGATTGTGTTCACGAAACCGGCCTCGAAGGTGTGGACTACCTGCCCGCCGGCCACATGAATTCACACATCACAGAGTTACTCACGATGCCACGGCTGTCTACGATCCTTGATGAGCTTAGCGGCGAATACGAAATGATTCTTATCGACAGCGCACCGGTGAATCGCGTGGTCGATACGATTGTTCTGGCAAAACACGTCGACGGCGTGATTCTCATCGCCAAGGCCGGGAAGACGAAGACGCATTCGCTGCGGTACTGTCACAGTCGACTCGGCACGGCCAATATCCTGGGGTACATCCTGAACAACATCGACTCTGCCTCGAAAAAGTACGGCTACTACAGCTACGGCTACTCGTATTACTCTACCTACCACCAATACAACACCTATTACAAGTCGTACTACGGCGACAAAGCCTTACGTAAGGAGTCGGAGTCGGCGCAGTCTGGGGCATGAGGCCGATTGCATACCGATGCGTCGTAACCGCTGAATCCGTCCGCCGGCGTCATCCGGGATGTCTGTGGGCAAACTCGGCACGCGTCAAGACGTAAATGTTGCCGTTTTCTCTTCTTGTAGCGTCGTCGATTCTCCTTTCCGTCTTTGCCGGCGGAGTGCTGCCGGGCGTACTGTACAACGCAACGTTCTTCAGTTGTGCGGCATTGTTGATTGTGTCCGGATGCCGTAGATACCGGTCCAGGTTTTGCCTGCCGTCGCGATTTTGTTTCGTCATAGTCGTGTGGATACTGGCCACCGCGGCTCCGTTGCCCGACAGCATCACCAACCGATTCGGAACGTTGCGCGTTCAGCAGCAGGAACGTGTGCGCACGGCCTTGCGCGCTGCCGCCGATCTCAACTTTACAGATGTAGCGGACAGAAATTTTTCACTGTCGCGAAATCGCAGCGGGACATTGCGGACGGTACTATTCGTTTTTTCTGTTTTCGCTATCACGGGACTGGCGACATGCCTTCCTCGCGAGTGGGCCTACCGCTATTTGCGGTTTCTTGCCGGGTTTGCGGCTGTGATCGCGGCACTCGGATTCATTGGCCAGCATGTGGTCCCGCAGGGAAAGTTTATCTGGTGGCATTTTCCGGTGAGCCAGGGTGATCCCGTCGGCTGTTTCGTGAACCGCAGTCATTTTGGAGGATTTCTGGTCATGTTGTGTCCGGCGGTCTTGTTGATGATCGTCCGGGACATTAACGGCAGAAATCGCAAACTGACGATTTTCGGCATCCTGTGTTTCGCCATAATCAGTATTGGGATCATGGGATCGATGTCGCGGGGGGCGTTCGTACTGTTTGCGCTCTGTTTGATCGCGACAGTGATTTGCACGATTCCTGGTGGGAATGCAACGACCGGCATCACGATCAGCGTCCTGGCTTGCATGAGTTTGTTTGCGGGCAGCCTATTGATAACGGGCAAGGTCGAGCACCGTTTGCGAACCCTGCGCCGTCCGGTAGAAGATGTCGGGAGTCAGCCGCGAATTGCCGTCTGGCGCGACAGTGTCCGGACGTGGTTGGACTATCCCGTTGTCGGCGCCGGCGCCGACGGATTTCAGATGGTGCATGCCATGCACAAATCGCATCTTCGCGATCGCACCGTGCGCCACGCCGAAAGCCGCTGTTTGCAGCTTCTCGTCGACGGCGGCATAGTTGGTGTGATCATGGTTTTCGGACTAATCGTTGGATATCTCCGCCGGCTGCGGCGGATGATCAGCGGGCGCCCGATGCGAACCATCGAGAAAATCGCGGTCCTGACTCTGGGGTGTGCGGCGGTTCACGCCATGATTGATGTACCGCTGTTTATTCCGCTCTATGCATCCGTGCTCGGTTCGATTGCCGGGTTGCCGTTGAATCGCCTGGCCGAACAAACGACGGAGTCTGAAAAGGGCCAGTCGTTGTCGACCCGGTTGGCATCTGTCGGGCGACGAGAGATGCGTACGTTTGGCATTTTGGGAATGGTTGTCGGACTCATCATATTATTGCAATACGGCTCACGTGTACATCAAACGGATCGCAGTGCGTTTATTGTGCACGCCGGTCCTGATGACCTGGCCGATGCGTTAACATCCGCGCCGACATCATGGCAGGCCTGGTACCATCTGGGACGGTACGGTTTTCTTGTCGACGACCCCTCGGCCAATGCATTCGGCGAGCGTTGCATTTCACAGGCCGCGATGTATAATCCGACAGATTACAAGCTATGGGGCAGCCTGGTGCAGATACGGCGGTCACTGGGCGATTTGGAAGGTGCGGAAGAGGCGTTGAGACATAAGCAGAATACGACACCTGAAGACGTACGAAAAAAAACCGAGAAATACTATAAACTTAGGAATAAGGAATTAAGATGAAGCATTCAAATATTCTGCCGATGATTCCCGGCTTTCTCATTGTTGTCGCGACGTTAGCCGGCTCTCGGGCCGTCAACGGCGCATCTGAATGTGGTGGGATGTTGCAGGCTGGTCAAAGCGGGGGCCGATGGGGCACCGGATCTCATACCGTTATTACTTGGAGCTTCGTCGGGGATTTCGATAACGACGGGGTGATCGATACTCAATTCGTCACGAAATCCGGAGAAGTTATTACCGGGGTTAACGTTGTCTATACAGAGAACGAAGCGGGTTCACCTGATCCAGAAATATTTCCCGTTGTCGGCGGAGTGGATAATTTTCCGGCCGACGCCTCATCGAAGATCGAGGAAGCGTTTGCACGATGGCCGATCTACGCAGACGTCCAATTCAAGCGGGTGGCGGATGGAGCTACTGTTGATATCCGCGTTGGCGCCGAGTCTCTCGGGGTCAACGGCCCCCTTGCTCATGCTTTCGAGCCGGGCTTCAGTGCGATCAACGGCAACGTTCACCTCAACCGGAATCGCTCGGACTGGGGCAACGGACTTTTCTTTTCGGCGGTGCTGCACGAAATCGGTCATGCGTTGGGCCTGAATCACATTGTCGCCGACGGTACGCCGAATGTGCTCATGTACACGTTCATTCCGATAAGTAACCCGCAGCATCCTTCGTTCAAAGATATCCCGTATATTCAGAGTATATACGGTCCGCCGCTGCCGATGATCAGTCAAATTGATGCCGGAGCGACATTGCAGTTGCAATGGACCTATCCCGTTGATCCACGACCTGAAGCAGGCGGTAACCCAACGGCGGCATACTTCGCCGAATTCGGCACGAAAAATTCGTCTAATGAGCTGCCGGTAACTGCAGACCCGGTTAATGATCGCCACGAAGTCGCAGGATTTGGTTTTCAACAAGCCGTGCTCGAAACGGGGCTGCGAACTGACGGCGGCGAGGATTCCGAGGTACGACTGTTTGATGATACCGTAAAAGATATTACGGATGTCGATAATTGGGTGAGGAATGATGTCCGTGTTAATTCGGGTAGCCGCTCTTACCACATTGATGCCGGCGAAGTGATTTTGAATGGGAACAATGAGTTTTTGCTACCAATGCTGCGTATACTAGCTGACGGATCGCAGTTTTTTGAGGTGACAAACGATACAGAGCTGGTGTTTTCCCGTGCGAGTACACTCGGACCTTTCGAGGAACTAGAGGTTAAAATCTCTGTTGACAACGGATGTACGTTTAGATCGATACTTAACGAGAGTGGATCGGATTCTCCACCGAATCGAAATTTCGAAGTGCTGGCCTTCAATGTGGTGGGGGAGGAGCCTAATGCGTTGGGTAAACCATTGCATGTTGAATTTGTATATCGGATTCTACCAACGCATGATGGCGCGACATTTTTTTCAGGGTTGAGCGTTGATGACATTCGTCTCAGAAACGTCGTGACCGAAAATGCTTCGGCTTACTCCGACATTGACGACATCGGCGCGGCCACGTCGTTGTCAGCGATGCTTGATGTCCTCAAACTCGGCAGTCACGGTATACGGATGCGAGCGTTATATGCCGATTGTGATCCGGGAAAGTACTCTGATACTCAAAAAGTCGTCGTAGACAGCGTCGTCGCAAATCGTGTGACCGGCGATCATAGCGATTCCGACGGCCTCTTGCGCGCGGGCCAAACGGTTACCATTACGGTCCATTTTAGCGATGTCGTTGTCTTGAATCCGGCCAACGCTGCGCCGGTATTGGAGCTTGAAACCGGCGCGGTCAACCGCGCTGCCGAGTATGTCAGCGGCGCCGGCACGTCGGACCTGACGTTCGAATACACGGTGCAGGATGGTGATCGGGTTGAGGGCAGTCTTGATTACGCGGTTAATGCGATAGTACTTGGCAGCGCAACGATCCGGGACGCCAACGACAATATTGTAAGCGCGGCATTGCCCGTTGCAGGCAGTGCCCGGTCGTTGTCGACAAGTGGCATCACCATCGACACAACACCGCCCAGAGTGTGGGTGGACGCGTTGCGAACATTTGATTCGTCGCCTCGCCTGAGCGGCAAGTTGTCGGAACCGGCTTCGTCGGTACGGATTTCAGTTGGTGGATTTACGGATGTTGCTGCGACGGTCGACACATGTGATTCCGGCGGCTTGTGCTGGGTGCTGGAGGATGACATGTTGGGCACGTTGTCGGGCGGCGCCCATGACATTATCGTCAGGGTCGTCGATATCGCCGGGAACGAGGCTCTCGATACAAGCAAGAACGAGTTGTTGGTAATAACCACGCCGCCCGCGGTTATCAACAGCTTTGTCTCTGCCGACAATGCGTATATCGATGTCCGGTTCGATCAGGTAGTTTATGGTGATGACGCGCTGACGTCGCCGGTCGAACCCGGAGACTTCTCATCCAGTGTATCGGGAGGAAATGCAACCATCACTGTGGGTAATGCTACTGCTGTCGACGGAGGATCATTAGCCGGTGGTGAGCGCGTTATCAGGTTTCCGTTAATGGTTGACGGCGATCCTCCAAACGGTGAGGAAATTGTGACATTAACAACCACCGCCGAGATATATGGTGAAAGCCGTTCGGCACGGTCGGTTGGCGATCTTGGATCGTTTCGGTTGAATGTTGATTTCGGGGTGACGATCAAATTCACTCCTGTCATGGCTATGCCGATGGCACCCACTGAAGAGGTCACGTTCGGAATTGCTTCAACTGCGACATCCGGCAATAGCGACACGGAAGACGCGGCCACGGATAATCCCTTGTTGAATCTGGTGAACGCAGGAGAAAAATTATCGAGAGACTTCAGGTCCGCTGCGTCACAGGTCCGCTGGGAGTTGTCATTCGATCCAATGAACGGTTTCGCTCCCGGTCTGCTCAGCTGGACGGTTCAGGATACGAATCCCGGTTACAGGCTGTTGATTCAAAAACTTGACCGTGGTGTGCCGAGCGGACCGCCGATCGACATGGGGGGTATGGGGATGGGGCCGACATTTATGGTCGATGTAACTGCTCGCTACGAAATATTATACGGTGTCTTCGGCGTTGCCGAAATGCCGTACATGCATGTTGGCTGGAATCTCGTGAGCACACCACTGATGCACCTACAACCGGCCGCCGATATTTTCAACGGAATTCTGGCTGTCCCGGTGTTATGGCATTGGAGCGGCAACGCCTTCCGATCGTTGCCGGAGCACGCAATCTTAAATCCCAAACGAGGATATTGGATCAATTCTACCGGCGGATTTCCGAACAATATCAAGGGTTTTATCCAAGACGGTCGATTCTCTCTGGATCGCGAGTGGCGGTTGATCGGCGGCACGGGCGATGCTTCACAGATTCCCGGTGGTGTTCGTTCGGCACACGGCTGGAATGCAGCGGATCAGGAAATGGCCATACTGTCGGAAAATGCGCCTGTAGGTAAATTCGATGGCTTTTGGGTGTATTCGGAATCAGACGGCAACATGGTTGATTTCGGAAATTGAAGATGCGGAATATCCTCATAACAGGTGGCGCCGGCTACATTGGCAGCCACACGGCGAAGGCCGTGGCCGCAGCCGGGTGGAACCCGATAACCTTCGATAATCTCAGTATGGGCCATCGCTGGGCCGTGAAGTGGGGACCATTGGTGGAGGCGGATCTGGCCGATATCGCGGCGATCCGGTCGGCGATCAAAGGCAATGACATCGATGCCGTTATCCATTTCGCCGCCAGTTCATTCGTGGGCGAGTCGATGAAAAATCCGCTCAAATATTTTCGCAACAACACCGCCAACACGATAAATCTTCTTGAGGCGATGAGTGAGGCTGGTGTACCCTACATCGTCTTTTCTTCCACATGCGCTGTCTACGGCACACCGCAATCGTTGCCGCTGGTGGAATCTCATCCCCGAAATCCGGTCAATCCGTACGGGGAATCCAAGCTGTTCATTGAGAAGACGATGCAGTGGCTGGGCGAACTCAAGGGGCTAAACTGGGCGGCGCTGCGTTATTTCAATGCTGCAGGGGCAGATCCCGACGGAGAGATCGGGGAAGATCACGATCCCGAAACCCATCTCATACCGCTGGTCATCGACGCCGTTCGGGGACGCCGACCGCCCATTCGTATATTCGGAACCGATTATGATACCGCAGACGGCACCGCGATTCGTGATTATATCCACGTGACCGATCTGGCGCGGGCGCATGTCTTCACACTGCAAAAACTTATGAAGAACGGTGGCAGCATCGCCTGCAATCTCGGTACCGGTTCGGGGCATTCGGTCCGGGATGTCATTGCGTCGGTCGCGCGTGTAGCCGGGCGAGACGTGCCGTTCGAGGAATCGGCCCGTCGTGAAGGCGATCCGGAACGGCTCGTGGCAGATCCCACGGTGGCGTTCGACCTGTTGCAATGGAAACCGGAGATCGGCGACCTGGACAGCATCGTCGAAACCGCGTGGAAATGGCATCAGGCCCAGAAGAAGTAGTCGGCGTGGTAACCATGAACCACGCCCTGTTCGAATCGTTCAGCGACAGGCTCTTTCAAACATGATCCAGCAATCGCCATCCGGTCGCACCGCAATGACGGGTGGCCGCATTAACCGGCATACAAACATGACGAGGTTTTAATTGGCACAGAATGCACTGGTAACAGGCGCCGGCGGCTTTATCGGCAGCCATGTCGTGGAAACCCTGCTCGAAAACGGATGGAACGTAACGGCGCTGGTGCGCTACAACAGCCGATCGAGTTGCGGCTGGCTGGAACCGCTGGTGCGGTCGATGCCCAAGGGTTTCTTCGTCGTGCATGGAGACGTGACGGACACGTATCAGATGCGCGAGATTGCCGGCGGCGCCGATGCGATATTTCACCTTGCGGCGCTCATCGGGATACCCTATTCTTATGTCGCCCCGGCGTCCTACGTCCAGACGAATATTACCGGCACGATGAATCTGCTTGAAGCCGCGCGGTATCACGGTACGTCGCGCTTTATCCACACGTCCACGAGCGAGGTTTATGGGACGGCAATCTACACACCCATCGATGAAAAACATCCGCTACAGGGGCAATCGCCGTATGCAGCCTCCAAGATAGCTGCCGACAAGCTGGTCGAGAGTTATCATTTGTCATTCGGGATGAACACGGTTGTGGTCCGGCCGTTCAATACCTACGGACCGCGGCAATCGGCGCGTGCCGTCATTCCGACCATTATTACCCAGGCGTTGAAGCATCCCGTGATAAAACTGGGTGCGTTAGAGCCGGTGCGCGACCTTACGTTTGTCACCGACACCGCTGCCGGCTTTCTGGCCGCGGCGACGTCGGATGCCGCGGTCGGCCGGGAAGTGAACCTGGGCACTACAGACTCGGTTTCGATCGGGGAGCTGGTCGAGCGTATCGGCGCCATCATGAATATGGACATCGAGGTCCAGCAGTCCGCGTCACGACAGCGGCCGGAGACGAGTGAGGTGATGAAGCTGATCAGTGACAACACTCTTGCTGCGCGTATCATGAACTGGCATGCGCAAGTATCTCTCGAAGACGGTCTGCGACGAACCGTCGACTGGATCTCGCAAAATCAGGATTGCTATCGCACTGGCGAATACAGCCGTTAACAGCCGGTCGGTCCTCTGATAGTGCACAATTCGGCAGAATTGAAGTCACATCCGGTTCCCGGAAATCCTGATCGGACTGCGCTCTTCCTGCGTGTGTTGGCCGCGCTTGCCTTTCTGTTCTTTGCATGGCCGACGTTGGTCGTACTTGCGGATGTGTATTCTTCCGAGGAAGATTATTCACACGGCTTCATGGTGCCGCTCGTGTCCGGGTTCGCCATGTATGAGATACTGCGCGAGTCCGACATATCGCGGTGTACCGGCCACTGGATCGGTTATCCCTTTATCATTCTCGGTGTGTTGCTGAATATTCTTGGCAACTGGTATAATGTTGCGATGCTTCCCGACGGGCTCGGCGTGGGATTCCTGGCGGGCGGCGGGCTGATTCTGTGCCTCGCCGGCATGTGTCTTGTTCTTGGCGGACTCGGCGGGATACGCATCTTTGCATTTCCTCTGGCGTATCTGGTGTTTGCCTTACCGTTCCCCCAATCGTTGACCCTGCCGTTAACGTTGTGGCTGCGCAATCACGTGTCGGTACTCAGCGAAGGCATCATTCGTGATATCGGCATCACCATCTTTCGGGAGGGCAACGTCCTGCATCTGGCGAATGCATCGCTCGGTGTTGAGGATGCGTGCTCCGGGATTCGTTCGTTCTGGATTCTGATGGCGGGTGCGGCGGCGGTCGGCTACGTCATGCGAATCGGCTGGGTGAGGAGTTGCTTGATGTGCCTGTTGACGCTGCCGATATCGATCGTGATGAACGTGGTGCGCGTGGTCGGTACAGCCTGGCTCGTCGTAAATGTCGACGTGGTGTATGCCGCCGGCCGGCGCCACGAGTTCGCCGGATGGCTCACTTTTGCGGGAGGGCTGGCTGTGTTAGTCATTTGTGCCCTGGTCCTGTCGCGTACACGGCGTGCCACTGCCGCGCTACAGGAGCCGGAGCATGTCGCGGCGCACAGTGCCTCCGCGGCTTTCTCCAGTGGCATGCGAACACGGTTTTGTATCGCCCTCATCCTTTTCTTTGCAGCCGGCGCTGCTACCGGATTCGTCATCGAGCAGCACTATCTCCACTACCAGAAAGAGTCGCCGAGCGATCGAAAACGCCTGGTGGATTTACCCGATGCCCTAGGCAAATACCACGCTGTGCGCGATGTGAAATTACTGCAGGCGCACCTGGACATCCTCGAGCCATCGGATTATCTCGTGCGATATTATGCCGACAGTGGGCTCCGTTCAATCGTCGAACTCAGAATAATATACTGGGATTCGGCAGATCTCAGATCTGCATACATCGCCGGCGCCAAAGCGCACACTCCGGATGATTGTTTCCCAATGTGGG
>JAJFLQ010000070.1 GCA_021772615.1 Verrucomicrobiota bacterium
ACGGATTGATGTAGCCACGGCTCTGTGAGCCGTGCCACGCAACGCGAAGCAACGTAAAGTACGACACGTCTCACAGAGACGTGGCTACACGCTCCCGCTTCCACCAGCGTTTGGCGTACAGACTTTTGACGTGTAGCTGCAGGCGACGTTGGTTTCGGGGTGTAGGCGACCGCTTTACAGTTACTCGGCCGGGCAACCTCAAAATCTGCGCGAACTGTAAAGCGGTCGCCTACACCCCGGACGCGGCATGTTTAAAAAATGGGCGTTCAACCTTACAGCTCTGTCGAACTCTGGTGCTCCCCGGGGTGCAGCAATCAGCCCGGATTCTTTACCTCAATCTTGCCATTTTCGTTGTCATGATCCATGCCAAAGCAGGCGGCAATGTGTAAAGTCGTCGTATACCGAGTTGCGCTCTGTCTGAGTACCTGGTTCGCGGCAGCTTTGATCCTGGCTTCAGCCAGGCCGGCAGCTTAATAAGCTAAAGCTCATCAAAGACTTCCGCCTAAAGGCGGGACTCAGGCAGAGCGTTCGTTGGGCAAGTCTTTATCAGTAATCATATTACAGATTGTTGTGGGATTGCTGCGTATGCTGCATTTCTCCGATAGCGAGTGCATGCAAACTTTTTATTGCGCATCCTCCATAGGCTGCGGGGGGCGACTGGTGATCCAGTTCTCGGGTCTGAGGTAAAAGCCCTGCAAAGGTGAACGTTCATTTCGGCCACCACAGCACGGAAGAATCAGACGTTCAAATGAACAGCATTACTGAATTATGGTGCGTCAGGCGGCGCTGTCGGCGAGTACGAGAGGAAGTCTAACGGTGAATTCTGTGAACTCTTCGGGGATGGAGTTTACGGAAATTTCACCGTTGTTCTTTTGGACCAGCGTGTGACTGATACTCAATCCCAGTCCGGTACCCTGGCCGGCTTCTTTGGTTGTGAAGAATGGGTCAAAAATCTTGTCTATCACCGCCTTCTCAATGCCTTGGCCATTGTCGCGGACGCGTATAACGAACATATCCGCATCCGGCGCCATGGTCAGTGAGATGTGACGCGGTTTATCTGCTACGCTGTTTTTGGTTGTCGCGTGGACAGCGTTCTGCAGGAGATTCACGAGTATCTGAACCAGTTGATTTTCGCTGCCGAGAATCATGTCTTCGTCATTGATATCGACATCCAATTGAATGTTGTTGTCAAGTTCGTTTGCCAGCAAGCGCCGCGTGGTGTCGAATACTTTCTGAGCCTTGCATGGCGTCTTTGTTTCGGAATTGTTCGAGTACGCAAAGCTCTTCAGGTCCGCGATAATATTACGGATTCGCTGGAGACCGTCCTCTATATCGGCCACGACCTCGCGCGTCTCGGTGTCTGTTTCGGGCAAATCCTGCTTGAGTACATGGACTGCAGTGAGCATGAAGTTAATGGGGTTATTAATCTCGTGCATGATCCCCGCAGAGAGATTCCCCAGTGCAGAAAGTCGCTCCTGTTGTATCAGTTGGGCTTCCGTGGCCTTCAGTTTTTCGAGCGTTTTCTCGAGCGCCTCGTTTTGCAGCTGCAATTCCCGTTCGAGTCGCGAATTCAAAAGCAGATTTGCAAGGCGTGTCTTCAATTCGACAGAGCTGAACGGTTTTGTCATAAAGTCGTCGGCTCCGGCTTTCAGCGCTTCGAGCTTGGCGTGGTCGTTCGCGCGCGCCGTCAGCAGGATTATTTTCGTCGAGATCAGTTTTGGCGACGCCTTGAGCTTCAGGCAGAGATTGATGCCGTCGAGCTTGGGCAACATCACATCCGTGAGAATGAGGTCCGGTCGGTGCTCTTCGGCTAACGCGAGGCCGGCTTCGCCGTCGTCGGCCGTGATTACGGTGTAACTTTTCTCGAGATCCGAGGCGAGAAAGCGCTGCATATCCCGTTCGTCTTCCACGACAAGGATCTTATGGCGCAAGGAAACTGCCGGCGGAGTGCTGTCGCCGCCGGGCCGATGAGCGTTTGTACGGCATTTGTACATCTCGGCCTTCTGATACAGATCCTGAATGCGATCCTGTGTCGGTGATGCAGCTGGCACCTCGGATTTACGCTCTGCGGTATCGGGATGGAGCGTCACAACAAACGTCGTGCCCGCACCTTCCTCGCTTGTCACTGCAATCGTACCGCCATGGAGTTCGACGAATTCTTTTACCAGTGCCAAGCCGATACCAGTGCCCGGCCGTGATCGGGTCGGCGCGCCGTCTACCTGCCAGAAACGGTCAAAAATAAACGACAATTTTGACGCCGGTATGCCGACACCGTTGTCTCTTACGTTTACAGTGATTGCATCGTCGCTGCGCGCCGCGCTTAATTGGATCAGACCGCCCGTGTCGGTAAATTTTATGGCATTGAAAAGCAGATTCAGGAAGACCTTCTCCAGGTGCGACCGGTTGGCCAGGACCACCAGAGATTGATCCTGGTCGTACCGCGTTTCGATGCGGATATCGTCGAGGGCGGCCATCTCGGTGACGGCGCTGGCGAGTCCGGGCAGGAGCGTTGCCAGGTCGACGGATTCGGCGTTGGTCTCCATTTTTCCTTCCTCGAGCCGAATCAGATCGAGGAGGTCGTTGATGGATGACAACAGCCGCATGGCATTCCCATGCATCATGTCCAGCGTCTCCTGCACTTCCGGGATGGTACGTTCGCTGATACTGGTCCGAAGGCGGTCAAGCGGCCCGAGGATTAGCGTGAGCGGCGTTCGCAGCTCGTGAGAAATGTTGGCAAAAAAATGATTCTTTGCCTTGTCGATCTCGGCCAGCCGCTGGTACGAAACCTCCAGTTCATGTTGTAACCGAAAATCCCGACGGCGAAACCGTTCGGAGTAATAACTGGCTGCTGCACAAATAATAAGGAACAAAATCATAAAAAACAGATTGTTGATCGCCGCGCCCCGCCAGTGACTGTCATGCACCGGCAGCAGCTCTGAAAAATTGAACAGGCACCCTGCACTATAGGTGGCGAGCGTGACCGCGCCGGCGGCGAGACATTCGCCCAATGTCCAGGGCAGAAGCAGGCAGCCGCCGATCACGACCATCGCAATACCGATATAATACGGCGATGCGACGCCCTCCGTGAGCGCGATAAGAATCGAGGGGTAGGTCACCATCGGCACGACCCATATCAATCCGAAAAAACGGCTGAACCGTGCGGCCACAGACGTATGCAGCAGGATGAGTATGCCTATCATGATTGCATTGCAAACGAGACGGATTCGAAGGAACCAGTACGTGTTGTCCGGGTAGAGAAACTGATCCATGATATATCCGGCGGGGACCCCGAATACACAGATCAAGCAGGCGACTTTGGATTGTTGAACCAGAAGTATGCGACGGTCGGTCTCGTACGCTGAAGTGACTGAGTCGAGTTCTTCTGCACCATTAACGTCGGCATGTGTGGCCATGTTGCTAAACCTCGGGACTATGCGGTCGGCGTCGCGGGCACGTCCGGTTTGCGCACCAACAGGAAAATATTCACTCCGGTCGGCTCCGCGACGACGGTTTTTTCACCGTCGACCATGGCAAGCCTGCGCAGGTGGTTTTCGTCGCGGTATATCACGTTCCATTCCAATACAATTTCCATGAATTTCCTGGCGCCGTTCCTGGGGTGAATATTTGTTATCGCGAGCAGTCCGCCCGGCAGAAGCCAGCTGTAGAAGAGCGATATGAGCCGTTTGCATACGGTGTCTGTGAGGTAATCGAATAAGCCGGCGCAGTAAACAAAGTGGTAACGTCCGTCCCCGGCTGCATGCTGTGGCATGGACTGATTGACGGATGATTTCAGGAGTTGATGGATCGATTGCTCGACAAACGTCGGCTTGAATGTGGATTGCCGCCGTTGGACAAGGGCTTCCGTTTTCTCCCTGCAATATTTCAGGGCTTCGGGACTGAAATCGAGTAACACCATGTTGGTGCGGTTGGCATCGGGCGACGCCTTGATAAAGTTTCTCACCTCCTTTGCCGGACCACACCCGATATTGAGTACAGTAAACGGCGTGCCGCCGTTACGTGTGCGTTCAGCCTCATCCTTCAGGAGACCAGTGAGTACCGTGATGCGATTGCGGTGCGCTGCGGCCGGCGGCATCGCAAGCGAGTATTTGTTTACGAGTTTCGCATACAGCAATTTACCTTGTCGCGGATCTCCCAGGACTTGATTAATCGTTTCGAAATCGCCCGCATACCCAAGCGGTTTGGTGTAGCTGCGATGGATAAAGGGGCTGCACAGGATGAGGGGGTGCAACTCCCTTCTTGTAAATGCTTTGTGAATCGATAAGTCGTCTTCTGGGATCTCTCTTGCGAGTGTCTCCAGCTTTGAAAAATACGATGAAATCAGCGGTTCCACCGGCGTGAGGACGTGATGGACCAAGTCCGACAGAACGGCATCGCGCTCTGTTGCATAGTGGTTTGAGATCGCGGCGTCGATTTGCTCAAGCCAGCTGCGGAGATCATCCAAAAACGATTTTACATCGATAATAAGGACCTTGTAGGCCGGGAGGATGTTGTTTTCCGTTTTCCACTGACTCACGAATTTGCGCACCTCCGACCCAAGGAGGTCCGTGTCTCGTATAAATCCCAATACGTCAACGCTTTCCAACGGCTCGACCAACGTTGTTTGCACGACGTACATAAAATCCGTATTGACGAGACTGCTCACTACCGATTTTCCGGCATAAATAATGCGATCACGAATGATGATGCGAAAATCTTTCAGAACCTCACTAAGTTGCAGAATGCTGTAGGGGTTGTAAACCTCGAACACTGCGGTTTGGCCGGTAAAGTGAACCAATGTTCCACGGACCGGGTCGCCCTGGCTGTTTGTGCACGATATGATACTCTGATTGTTGAAGTTCGAATTCATGATTTCCAATAAGGCAGCCGGGGTGAAATGAATGGCACCATGTTTGGCATAGGTATTAGTTATTGCCGTCGACCGATGACTACAGACCGTAGTCGGGAAACCTAATGACAACTGCGGCATTAAGCAATCAGCATCGCTGCGATTCCACGGCAATCCGTTCAAAAAATCTACCAGACGATAGCGCAAAGGGGCAATATGGTCTCGGCGATGTGTACTTATGGTTGCCGGCCTGCGTGATGGTCGTCATGGCATTCGCACTACCTGTCGCCGGTGCCGATGCGCCGCGTGACGCATTCCGACTCGACCCCATTGAGGTCACCGCAGAGAAAGTGATCGCCGATAGCCAGGATACCGGGATCTCGATGTTTGTAATCGAAGCCTCAGACCTAATGTCGTCGGGCGTGACGAGATTGCCAGATCTCGCTTTGCAGACACCAGGAGTGGCAATTGGTAATAACGGCAATCCGAGTTCGCCGGAGATATTCATACGTGGTGTAG
This sequence comes from Verrucomicrobiota bacterium, assembly GCA_021772615.1. Lineage (GTDB taxonomy): Bacteria > Verrucomicrobiota > Lentisphaeria > JABSQK01 > JAJFLO01 > JAJFLQ01. The sequence continues at coordinate 5,366 of JAJFLQ010000070.1, forward strand.
GTACCACAGATATCAGTTCCGCATCAGATCTCAGTGCGGCCATTTATCTCGATGGCGTGTATCTGTCACGGCCGGAGGCCATCGTGCTCGACTTGTACGATATTGAACGTATTGAGGTTCTGCGCGGACCGCAGGGAACGCTGTACGGCCGAAATGCGATTGGCGGCGCCATTAATATTGTGTCGAAATCACCAGCTGCAGCGTCTACCGCGGTGCATCGACTTACTTACGGCAATTATGACCTGTTTCGGACCAGTGGCGCGGTGAACGGCTCGATTATCGATGATCTGCTTCTCGGACGTGGTTCATATTATTTCGTGGACCAGGACGGTTACACGCGAAACATTTACGATGGTGAACACCGCGGCGACACCGATAGTTTCGGCGGCCGCGGCAGTTTCAATCTGACGCTTGCGGACAATATGGACCTACTGCTGAACCTTGATTTCAGCAGGGATCGGCCCAGCAGCAATGTGTATAAGCCAATACAAAGCGGCGATTCGATATTTGGCGGCGGGTTTCCTTTTGCCGGCGTCAACGCGACCAGTCTCGGGCATATCGAGCCGGGCGACAATTTCGTTGTAAATCATGACCGCAAATCCAGGGAGTCGCGTGATATCTACGGCGTTTCCAGCGAGGTGAATTGGGCCGTAGAAGATGTGTCGATCGTATCGCTCACTGCGTTTCGCTCTCTGGATTTCGAAACGGTAAACGATGTCGACGGCATATCGATCGGCTTGTTGGATTTCTACTCGGATCTCGAGCAACACCAGATATCGCAGGAATTTCGTATAGCGGGTCCGGACAGTGACCGTGTCCGGTGGCTCACAGGATTGTATTTTTTCGCCGAAGAAACGGACAATGACTCGACAACAGATTTCCCCGCTCTGAGTCTGGTACTTGGACCGGGAGACTACTCGGCTACGAACTTTACTGAATCGGCCACGCGTTCTTATGCCGCGTTCGGCCATTGTCATGTTGATCTCGGCGCCGGGTTCGAAGGTGTCTTCGGCCTGCGCTACACGTATGAACAGAAGTCATACGAGATTCGCCGTATTACCAACGACCTGGGCACGTACGGGATACCGCAAAATCGTGAACGCAAAAGCTGGGACGCCGTCACGCCGAAAGTCGGATTGAACTATCGACCCGGTAACGACGTGATCGTTTATGGGCTGATCTCGCGCGGATTCAAGAGCGGCGGTTTTAATTCGCTACAGCAGTCAGACCAGGCCGGCTTCGGTCCCGAATATCTGACCGCCTACGAAATCGGCATGAAGTCACAATGGTTTGACGACCGTCTTCGTGTCAACGCGTCGACCTTTTTCTACGATCACGATGACCTTCAGGTTCAGACACTCGTTACCACGAATGGCACGCCGGACACTGTGACCACCAATGCCGCAGAAGCAGAAGGCGTCGGTGCGGAAATTGAGATTCAAGGCGTCTTGCCCCACGGGCTGGAGGTCACGACCGGGATCGCACTGCTTGATGCCGAATACAAGACGTTTACAAATGCCGCCGGAATTGACGTCTCCGGCAATACCACAAAACGGTCTCCGGAATTGAGCACCAGTTTCATACTCGATTATACCCGAAACCTCCACCGCCTCGGGACGTTGCTGGTGAGGGGCGAATACTATTACCAGAGCAAGATCTATTTTACCGAGACCAACGAAGGTGTACTTAGCCAGGGCGGATTTCACCAGGTGAATGCGCGCCTGGCGCTGTTGTCCCCGGAAGGTCGGGTCCAGGTGGCATTGTTTGGTAAGAATCTCACCGACGAAGAAACAATCAACGTCGCTTTTGATTTCCGCGATCTCCTTGGCGACGTTCTCCGGACATTCAACCCGCCGCGAACTTACGGCGTTGAACTCGAAATTCTGTATTGATCCAGCTTTTCCTGAAGCGACTGAGCAAGTGACACCACCGCCGGCTCCGCGATCAGCGTGACGTGATTCGATCCCGGTACACCTACCACGTCGATCGGGCCGCTGCAGAACGTCTCCCATCCGGAGTACGGTGACGTATCGGGCGGCGACACCTCGTCGTATCCAGGCCAGTGCGTATCCTCGGTACAGCGGTATATCACCGTGGTCCCCTCGAACATCTCCGACGATCCACCGGGTGTGTGTCTGTCGAAGTACTTGATATCGGCACCGTTGTGGGCGAATGTCATTTTCAGAATTGTTTCTACCATGGTCGAATCGGCGTGTTGCGGAATGAAGCCGGCGGATTTCAGGTAATCTGCTACAAGGCGATGGCGCCCGTTATTATCCAATTTCGCAAGGTCTTCAAGTGTGAAGGTAAGCGGTTGCCGGTAGCCCAGGCTCACACACCACGCAGTCACCATCAGGGCTTCCGGGCTGTCGAAAAAATCATCGCTCTGGAATTGTGTCGTTATAAGTGGTACATCGCCGCATGGCGCCTCGGCATCGATAATCACTAGCAGCGGCAGGCTGTTGCCATTTTTCTGATCCTGCAGCGCCATTTCATACGCGGTGTATGCGCCGCTGGAATGCCCGACTAACGCGTGGTCGCCGTCGGGTTGGCGTCGCCGAATGGCGTCACGGTAAAAGGCCGCCATCTCAGCCGTATCGTCGAACGGTTCACGTATGCCGGTAAACGCCGGGGACTGAATGCCGAACAACGGCTGGTCGTTATCAAGATGATTTCCTATATTCTGATAATAGGCGGCCGCGCCGAGCGGGGGATGCAGGCAATATGCAGGCAGTTTTGTCGTCGTATTGCCATCCTGTAGCGTGAGAATGAAGTTCACGGCTTCGTCGTTGTCGGTCATGGCCTGTACCCTTTGGTTGAGAATCGCCCGCTGCTCCGGCGTGAGATTTCGTAATCTAGAATGTAATTCCTGCATGGTATCGCTTCTTGTCTGTATTTTAAATCTGCGTGTAGCGAATCGGGTCGGACATTCACAGCTTTCGTATTCGTCGTGCACCTGCCATACCATATGTGGCATACTGGATTTATGCGACAAAATTGCAGGTGCGATTTGGGATTATTTAGTGCAGTGTTGTTGTCCCGCATCCATCCTTCCATCGATTCATTCATTCAGGTCTTCGATGGCATCCAGCAATCCATGGAGCGTCGCTTCATCGCGTGCGCGCCGTTCCCGCTGCCGGGTTGCAATAATCGGGGCAATTTCTGCGATCGTCGGCGACGTGCGGACGGTGGTTACCGACAGTGACGTGCCAAACATCTCCCGAATTTTTCCGATCAAGGTCACCAGCATCACAGAGTGACCTCCGAGCACAAAAAAATTATCGTGGATACCGACTTTATCCAGGAGCAGCAGTTCTGCCCATAGTCCAGCCAGCAGCGATTCCTGTCTGCCGCGCGGTGCGGTATAGGTCTTGAGGCCCATATGGTCCACGCGTTTCTGCGCCGCCCTGCGTTGAAACGGACTGTTGGTGTAAGGCGGCGGTGCGGAAGGCGTCTCGGCGCAGATCATTGCGACCGCGGCCTGGAGCGGTGTGTCCGCTGATTTTCGTACAAGGAACAGATCGAAACAGCCCGGATTGCCCCGTAACGATACATACTGGCGGACGGCATAGGGTGCCGTTGCGCCGATCAATGCGAAGTCGTCGGGATGCGGGGTGTCGTCCCCGGTCGTCGCGACCACCGCCGTGCGTATCGCTGCAACATGTTGCAACGGCAAGGCTTCTTTAATCAATGCCATCGTTCGGATATCCTCCTGCATCCGGATATTGGGAATGTCGCGGACAATCAATGCCGGCGGCTCGTCCGATACAAGGTAGTCGATAACGGCCGCAACGGTTTTCGGTAGAGATGTCCAGTCGCGGTCAACGATGCCGGCAATTTTCGCCGGCCGTGACCCGACGTGGATGATGACGTCATACCGGTAGCGAACCATTTCGTTGTTGTCCCGCCCCTGTTTCGGGAAAATCTCGACATGGCTGATTCCTGCGACGCGGTCCGGCAATGTTCGAAAGTACGCCGGGCTGATCACCAATTCGCGGTCCATCGCCGTTGTCCGCTGGATGCGGTATCGCAATTGCTCAACCGGCAGCATCGGTTCTGCCTGGAAGCATTGTACCGCTGTGTGAAAGTATGCCGCCCATTCATACGATCGAATATCACCGACGACGATGCGGCCGCCCGGTCGGACACATTGTACCGATGTCGAGATGACGTTGTCCAGGTAGTCGCTATCGGGAAAAAACTGAGTGACGGAGTTGATCACTAAAGTGTCTGCCGGCTCATCCACGAGATCCAGAAATTCGTGCGCGGCACGGCAGTGACATTCGACATGGGCGAAGTCGCCGTTCGATGCCCGAAGCCTCTGCTTCAGGTGTTGAACGACACCGTCAGCGAAATCGAATGCCAGATACCGCCGGCAATGCGGTGCTATTCGGAACACCAACATTCCGGTGCCGCAGCCGATCTCTACGGCCACAGCCGGTTTTTTTTCAAGAATGCGATCGACAGTGTGATTGACCCAGTTTTGCATCTCTTCCGCCGGTATTGGCGCACCGGTAAAGCTGCTGTTCCATCCCAGTGTATTCAGAGTTGGATCATCGTTTGTTGTAAGATGCCTGTAGACCATGTCGTAAGTCTTGCGCCAGCGCGTGATCTTCGTTTCTTCTGCATTGCCGTCTTCTTCATTTGCCGCTTCCGCTGTCGCAGCGATTGTACGCGGCGCCGGAAGTCGACGGCGGTCGATCTTGCCGTTCGGGGTAACCGGAAATGATTCGAGGATGATGAATGCTGCGGGTATCATGAAGTGTGGAAGGCGCTCCTGGAGATAGCTCTTGACATAAAATATTTCCGGGACGTTTCTGGGATCGCAAACGATGTAGGCAATCAGGCGCGTGTCGTTGACACTGAATTCGTGGGGCGTTGCTACCGCTTCGCGAATGTTCGGGTGGGACGTCAGGCACATTTCTATTTCGCCGAGTTCGATGCGGAATCCCCTAATCTTCACCTGATGGTCGAGTCGCTGGATGTACTCGAATTCGCTGTGTTCGTTTTGCTTGCCCTTATCGCCGGTGCGATATAATCGATGTCCTACCGCGCCCGAAAACGGATCCGGAATGAATCTCTCTGCTGTCAGTGCGGGACGCTGAAGGTACCCTGAGGCAAGTTGGATGCCGCCGACCAGGATTTCCCCGGCTGCGCCGGCCTCTGCCAATGCAAGATTCTCGTCGACCACATATGCTTGCGTATGCAACAGTGGCAGACCGATCGGGACTGTGCCGCCTTCATACGTCGCCCCACGTATACAATCATGCGCTGTGGCATCGATTGTGACCTCGGTTGGGCCATACAGGTTCGTGAGCCCGCACTGGCTCATTTGTTTGAGAAACGCTGTGGCGGTCCCCGGCGTGAGTGGTTCGCCGCCGCTAAATACACGGCGGAGTGTGGTGCAGCGGTGAAGGCTGTCGGTGTTTGTGAGCATGGTCAACTGCGTCGGGACAACCTGAAGTATCGTTATCGCGGATCGCCGTATGGTTGCGGTGAGTGTCGCCATGTTCGTCTGCTCGTCGTTGTCGGCAATGACGAGTGCGCTGCCATTCACAAATCCCGCAAATAATTCCCATACAGACGCATCGAAGCTGCACGGTGTGATTTGTATCATCCGGTCGTTCGAGCCGAAGCTGTATGTGGTCGCGATCCACTGCAGGTAGTTGCAGATCGATTGATGCGAAATCAACACGCCCTTTGGCTTTCCGCTCGAACCCGATGTGTAGATACAATACGCTATCGACATGGAAAAAGGGGCGCCGTCGTCGAACCGTGGGGTGATCCGCTGCGATGGTTGCGAACCACGAATCGGAAGCAGCGTTGCGCCGTTCGCAGCCGCGGTAGCCGCGATGCAGCGTCGGCTTGTGTCGGCGGTCAGTATAAATCGCGTGCGGCTGTCATGAATCATGAATCGCAGCCGGTCCGGTGGGTAGTCGGGGTCGAGCGGGAGATACGCGCATCCGGCTTCGATAATAGCCAGCAATCCGGTGATCATCTCGATCGATCGGGTCGCACATATCCCAACAAGTGCGTTGTCGGCAGCACCGTGCTCTATCAGCATCGCGGCCAGCGCGTGGCTGACACGTCGGAGACAATCGCAGCTTATATGCTGCGAGCCGTGCACCACCGCGACTGCGTCTGGCGACGACGCGGCGCGCTGAACGAACATGGCATGCAGGGTTTGCTGGGGATGACGTGGCACGGGCTAAAATCGAACTGAGACCTCGACGCCGTACGTGCGCGGAGGATTGTATGATCGTAGGATGCTGCCGGTGATTGGCCGGAAGTCGAACGCGACGGAGACCGTTTCTTCGTCTGTGAGATTGCGTCCGAACACAGCGAATGTTGTCCGTTCATTTCTGGTTTCGAAGGCAATGCGGGCGTTAACGTTGTAAGAACCGGGCTGAGACAGTACCGATTCGTTGGTTTCGGTAAAGTAGATCCGTCCCTGGTACTGGTATTCCCCGCGGATCGTAAGGTCCCCGGCATCGCCGCAGGTCACCGAATATTCGGCCATGAGGCCGGCGCTCCACTCCGGCGCGCGAATCAGGTCGTTGCCGGAAACATCCACAGCTGCGCTGTTGATGAATTCCGTATACTCCGCAGACAGAAAGGCCGCGGTCGCGGCGATGGTTAGCGATTTGAGCGGGGTCGAAGTCATATCCAGTTCGATCCCCCAAATCTCGGCCTTCGCCGCATTCGCGGTGGCGATTTGAAATCCCCCGCCGGCCGTCGGCTCCTGGCTCACGACCTGTAAATCGGTGTAGTCGTAAAAAAAGGCGGCGATGTTGAGTTGCAGTCGCTCATCGAACCAAAATGACTTGAAACCTCCTTCGTAAGCCGTGAGGTGTTCCTGATCCACAGGTGCCTCAGATGTTTGCTGGAACGAATTGTATGCGCCGCTCTTGAAGCCGCGGGATACGCTTACGTACATGAACGTTGTCTGGGACCATTTGTAGTCGAGTATGGCTCGGGGTGTAATAGACGACCAGTTTTCGCGGTCGTGACGCTCGTAGCCCGGCGTTACGATTTGGCCTGTTGCGTCGTCGCTTGTTCGTACAAAATCAAAGTCCTTTTCCTCGTACGTAAGCCGCGTGCCGAGCGTGAGGCTGAGCCGGTCCGCGAGTTCGATATCGACTTCGCCAAATACGGCATAGGCAATTGTCTCGATGTCCGCGGCGTTTGTTCCGGCGAACGTTCCCGGGCCCAACGTGTGGCTCTGGCGCGCGTCGCTGCTGGAGGCGCCGGCAAAGATGTACGCGCCGATCAGCCAGTCCACGTGCCGGTCGTCGCTGTTGAGCAGGCGGAATTCCTGCGAAATCTGATGTTGCTCCAGCTCGAACGCGAGGTTGAACAATTGAAGCGATGTACCGTCCACGTCGGTGAGCTCATCGAAGTCCAGACTTCTGAACGCGGTTATCGATTCGAGAGTGAGGTCGTTCCAATCGTGTGTAACTTTTCCCGAGATGCCGAACACATCCCGTTCTTCGCGCGAATCCGTGTCGTGACGCACTTCGAATGTGTCCGACGGTTCGACGTGCTCCAGGTCTGCAACCGTGACGTCGCCGATGAGGCCACCCAGTATCGGCCCCAGAACGAGGGGTTTATAGGCGAGACCGGCCGAATCATTGTGGTTGTAGTCCAGATTGAGCTGGATGTCCGTCTGTTCGTCGGCGGCGATCAACACGCTGGTTTTTAGGAGATAGTAGTCTGTGTCTGCGAGACGGCTGCCCGTGAACCGATTGGCGGTGTAACCGTCGCGCTTGTGGTAGGCATAGGACAGATGTCCCAGTATTGTGTCGGTTGCCAGGGGGCCGCCCACATAGCCATGGGTTTTGAGCTGATTTCTGCTTCCAAGTGTGAGTGTATGTTGTGCCTTGAATTCCGGTGTGGGGCGGCGGGAAAACAGTCGTATCGCTCCGCCTGTCGTGTTGCGGCCGTACAGCGTGCCTTGTGGGCCGCGCATGATTTCGATTCGCTCAATATCGTGCAGATCGAAGAAAAATGATTCGCCGCGATCGATATACACGTCATCCAGGTAAACTCCGATATTGAGATCCGCACCGTTGGTCACATTCGTCGTTCCTACGCCGCGGATATAAAGATGGGGTACGCTGGTATTCGCGTTGTTGCCGATCGCCAGACCAGGCGTCGTCAGGGCGAGATCGGGTATGTGTTGGATCTGCCCTGCTTCCAGATCATTCGCGGTGGCCACGGATATCGCGGCCGGGGTGAGGAAGGGGTTGGTCTCGCGGAAGAAGGGTTTGATGACAAGATCCTCGAATCGATGTTCCGGCATGTCGCTATCGAAATCGGATAGGTCGCCCGCTGTCGCCCAGCCGGCGACAAGAGGCAGTACGACGATGGACCACCAGATTATGCGGGTGACCCGATAGTCGGCGTTTGGCCAGTGACGTGGATGTCTCCTTGATCTGTGGTAAGACATTGTGCCACTGGGTTGTATGTTATGCATAAAATCGGTCCTGAACTATCGCCGTAGCATTCGTCGCTGGAAAGAACCACGAAGGTAATTGTGTTTCTGTCGAAAACAATATGATTTTTCGGACCAGAAATCAGTTCCTGGAAACGATTTGTTCGACTATAAATTCGTTGAGCAGCGCGCGGCACGCCAGCGTCTCGCGACTTTGCACCGCATACCGCTCGTCGGCATTTACCGGGATCGTTACAGTGAACGTTACACCCGGCCCGGAATTGTTGCGTACGTCGATATCGCCTCCGTGGAGAAACGCAATAAAGAAACAGGAAATAAGGTTCGCCCCGAATTCGCGCGGATTGTTACTGCGCACAAAAAACGGATCAAACATTGCATCCAGCGTCTCGCTGCTGAGGTTCGGACCATCATCCGCCACGATGATCTTCAAGGTATTATCGATCGCGCCACTGGCAGGCTCGTGTCGGACTGCGACGTGAATTTCACTGTTTGCAGGCAGGTTCGCAATTTCATCGGTGAGCAGCAGCTCAAGTAGCTTTTGCAGCCGTTGCACGTTGCCGGTCGAAATCGGGAGGTCGTCAGCGATGTCGGTATGAACGACAAATTGACCGTAACCCGTTATCGCAGATACGCTTTGTATCGCACGGCGGACAATCTCGCCGAGGTGAACTCGCTCGTTCATCCGGCAAGCCAGGCCGTTGGCGAGATCCGCAAGTTCATCAAGGAGTTTTTCGATACGGTTAATGTCCAGTTTCGCGCGTCGATATAACTCCACCCAGTATGCCGACTGCGGTGCGTTGTTAATGTCCAATCCGGAATTCGCTGCCATTTCGGGCAGGTGATCGAGAAATGTGTGAGCCGCGACCATGGCGTTACGCACATGATGGCTGAATCCTGACGACAGCAGCCCCAGATTGAGGCGGCGGTCACTGATCATACGATGATAGAGAATCGTTGTTTTCTCCTGGAGCAGAAGGCGTCGCGACCGCTGAATGGCAAATTGCTCCAGCTCACTGTCGATCATTGCCTGCAGGTCCGGGAGGTTCCACGGTTTATTGATGTAGCGGGTTATCCGGCCTCGGTTCACCGCATCGACGATTGTGTCAATGTCGGAATACGCCGTAATCAGTATGCGTCCGATAAGGGGATTAACGGCGGCCGCCTTGACCAGCAACTCAACACCGGATTCGCCCGGCATTCGCTGATCCGTGATTAATACACCGACCTGATCTTTCGTGTCCAGGAGGATCTCCATACCGGCAGTGGCGCGATCGGCGGTGAGGATTCGAAATCGGTCACGAAACGCCATGCGAAAATATTTCAGTGACTGCGTTTCGTCGTCGACGTACAGGACGGCGTATTGCTTCAGGTCAAATGACGGTTTCATTGGCATGCCTGTTCCTGCTCCTGCTCCTGTGCATATCATGTCGTTGCGTTAGCGATTCCTGGACGCCAATAGCAACAGTATTGATGATGTCCTTAATCTTATTTAATGTTGAAAATATTCTATATCAATGTGGTAAAATAATCCCATTTATGGTATAATCGTGGTGAGCAGACGTATTGGCATTATCAAAAAGGGGAGGGGTTATGCGCTTTCGTCTGCGGCCGTTTTGGTCGTATGACAGTGTGCGGGTATGGGACAGTTTTGGACGGGTACGCAGGATCACATGCTTGTGCCGTCCGGAAGGCAAGTATGAAGGCGGTTGCTGCAAAATCGAAAGTTTTGATAATTGACGACGATCCGGGCGTCCGCGAATCGCTCGGCTTCGTGTTGAATCACGACTTCGATGTTTTATTTGCCGAGACGATGGCCGAGGGCATCGATCGATTTGTCCATGGCGGACCCAGCACGGTCATTCTCGACCTTAACCTTCCTGATCGTAATGGGATCGACGGTCTGCGCGAAATACGCAGACTTGACGCCGCGATACCGGTAATCATCCTGACCGCATACGGCAGCATTGACCGCGCGCGCGCCGCGATCCGCCTCGGGGCCGACGACTTTCTCAGTAAGCCGTTCAGGAGCGCGGAAATTATTCGGACCGTACAGGAGAGCGTGCTGCGACAGCGACGCGTCGGACAGCGCAACCGGTTGATCGAGAAGCTTCAAAGCGACAATTCGCGGCTCACGCGGCAATTGCGCGAGAGCTCAAGAATGGCAACGCTCGGCAAGACCTCCGCGGAATACGCACACGACCTGTGCGGGCCGTTGACAGCGGTAATCGGGTACGTCGAATTTCTCGGCAATTATTTACGCACCGATAAGGTGGAGTCAGGCGGATGCGGTGAAAAAGTCCTGACAATGCTTGACGCCATTGAGAATAACGTAAACCGCTGCTACGACATGTCCAGGGCGTGGCTGCTGCATTCGGACAGTCGGGTGCGGAGCCAGCAGCCAGTGGGTATCTGCGAGCTTCTGCATGAACTTGTAGGAGACCTGTTCTCCGGTCCGAACGGTCCGCAGGTACTGCTGCATTGTAACCCGTCGGCCGAAGAAAACTGCGCGGTAGTGGGTGACCGTTTGCAGTTATATCGGTCGATTTGCAATGTGGTAGTTAACGCGACGCAGGCCGTTCCTGCAACCGGCGGAGCAATCGGCATCTCATGTTGTGTGAAGAATGATCACGCTGAAATTCAGATAAGCGACAACGGTTGCGGTATTGATGCCGACCAATTGTCCGATGTATTCCGCCCCTATGTATCATCGAAGGTCGTGGGGCAGGCCCAGGGTACCGGCTTGGGTTTGTACATATCAAAAAAGATCATCGAGGATCACAACGGCACGATTACCATATCAAGTAAACGCGGCAAAGGGTCGGATGTACGTATACGCTTGCCGTTGATGAACCACCTGAATCAGGCGTAGCAGTTCTATCAGCGGCGTTTGTGGTAAATAGTAGCGCAGTCATCTTGGCTGTACGTTTTGGGGGCGTCCGGACAACAGCAATTGGATTCGAAATTTATTGTGTTGGTTCGATTCGGAGTGACGGCAAGCTGCAGGCTGGAAGCCTGTGCTACTTATACGCCGTTCGTAGAGCTGCTACAATCAGGCTTCCTGCGCCGGTTATGACCCGTCGATGATGGATAGTGCCTGCCTCGTCTCACCGGCATGGTCAAAATCGTCGGAGATCTCAAGTGCGCGGTTCAGGTACCGCTTGGCAGCAACGGTATCATTGAGCTTCGCCATCGCCATGCCCAGGTGATAGAGGAATGTTGGATTCTGCGGCGACAGACGAACGGCGTCTTCGAGGCCGTGCCTTGCCGCTTCGTAGTCGCCCGCACGGAAATGTGCCCAGCCGTATGTATCCGCCACCGAGGGGTTCGTTGGAAATCGCTCGCGTAGACGCTTGCCTATCGTGAGCGCCTCAGCGACGCCGTGGTCGGTATCGAGCAGGAGCATCGCGAGATTGTTCCCGGCGAGCGGGTCGTCCGGCGCGATCGCCAGGACTTGCCGGTATGTGGACATGGACTTCTCGACGGCGCCTGATTCGCGGTATATCTCGCTAAGTTTCAGTAGCGGTAAAATCGACTGCGGAAAGGCTTCCGCTGCCACCTGGTAGGTCGCCACCGCACTATTGGTATCGCCAAGCCGATAGTGGGCGAGGGCCGCGATCATCAATACATCGAGTTGCTTACTGTTTTCGTCAATCAAGGATCCGGCGACCGACAGAGCATCACCGAATCGTTGTTGTGCGATGAGGAGCCTGGCGAGGGTTTTGCGTGCTCGAATGTGGCCGGGGTGAACGCGCAGGATGCGATTGGCGTGTTCGACGCCGGAGCTGTAGAGCTGTAGTCTCAGATAGAGATTCGCAAGCAGCAGGTGTGCGCTCATGTTATCCGCATCACGATTGAGAATATCCTTGAGGATCTCGACGCCGTTGTCGGTCTTTCCTGACTTGATCAGCAACTCCGCATGCCGTATGCGTGTCATGAATGGCGGTTCATCGTCGTGAGCGCGTATGCGCTCGTACGCAGCGATCGCTGCGTCAATCTTGCCTTCCATCATCAGGATTTCGGCGAGGCATGCGCCTGCCTTGACATTCGTGGGGTTCGCGTCGATCACGGGACGAATTCGTTTCAGTGCAGCTCCGAAATCGCTTTGAGCACCTAGTAGATAAGACAGCCCGATTTCGGCGTCGACCAGGTCGGGATCGAGTCGCAGCGATTCGTTATAACTCGCCGCAGAGCGCTCGTGCGCACCGATTTGGTAGAAGTAGGTGGCGGCCATCAACCAGGTTTGAGGATCGACGATGTCGTGGCTCAGTGCACGTTCCACCTGCTTTTCGGCCGTTGCCGCATCCCCGGCAGCACGCAGGCAGATCCCGCGAATCAGGTGTGCTTCGGGTTGGTCCGGCGCTGCCTCAAGTACCGCAGTTGCGTAGGCATCCGCCTGCTCAAAATACCCCAGCCGCAAGTGCGTGCGCGCCAGGAATAGTCGTGCCTGCCAGTGCTTCGGATCTGCGGCTGCAGCGATCTCGAAGGCATCGATCGCGCCCCTGATCCTGCCGATCTCGGCCAGGCATCTGCCGTACTCGAAATGAGCGTCTGCACGGCCTGGGTCTTTGCGTGTTGCGTTGCGGTATTCGAGGATCGCTTCGCTTACATTGCCGTTTGCGTATAACTCACGTGCATGCTTCACGAACGCTTCGGCCTGAACGCGGTCCTCCGCCTTGGCTTGTTGAGGGTTCACATTCTTCGGCTCAGACGCCTTCGCCGACATGAATATGGCCTTGAGCGCTGCTTTGGTCTGGGACGGTAAATAGGCGCGGAGCCCGCAGTAGGTGAGGTACCCCGTGCCCGACCACACCATACACAGCACCGTCCCGACAGCCAGAAGCCGAAGCCACGACGGCCGCCAGCGATCGTAGGTTTCATACATTCGCAGTTCGCAGAAACAGTTCTCGCAGGTATCCCGCGACAGATCCGGACAAAAGAGGCGAAACAGGCTGGGGGTGCCGTACTTTCGCCCGGGCAGGCAGACGTTTCGCCCCGACTTCGACGATACCGTCAGGCAACCGTAGGGCCACTTGGTCTCGACCGGAAGGTCGAACATTTCCTTAACAGCGTATCCCATCATCCACAACGTTCCGCGTATCCAGTGGAATGTCAGAAGAACGATGTCGAGCGGTAGGCGAATGAGTTTCATGGGCAATGACGTTTTCGGAAATAGCGCCGGCCAGATAGCGGGTGAATTGATGAATTGTCGGCTTCTACGATAATTTCCTCATCTGTATTTATCCAGCCGGGAGCGCAATTCGGATCGTGCGTATCTTCAGGTAATTCCGGTTGAATCGCCAATTTGCGCAGTATATCTTGTCGACATTTCCCACAACACACGGGGATACGCCGTCACCGGTTGACCGTCGAGCTGTTGCGGCGTGACGGTTGCGCGTCAAAAATCGATTATGCACACCATTGATCTACCGAAAGGCAAGGGGTAAGGCATGCTAAACACACACGGTCAAATTCGTGGATTTCCAATCGCAATTCTGGCGACGCCGGGAGGACAGCAACTTGCCACCGTTGTGGATCAGCGGTTGAAGGAGGTGTTTCGCGAGAACGGCGAACCGTGCCCGTCGACGTTCTTACGTCGTTCTGTGAATCATCGCTTTCAGAACGGCGAAGGTAAGGCGCAGATTATTGATTCGATACGCGGTACGGACCTGTTTATCATCGTTGATGTGGGGAATTACGGCGTGAGCTATGTGCGGTACGGCACAGAGTCGTCCATGAGTCCGGACGAACACTTTATGGACCTCAAGCGTGTGCTCGGAGCCGCCAAGAATATGGCCCAACGCACGACCGTGATCATGCCGTTGCTGTACGAAAGCCGTCAGCATAAAATGAGTGGTCGCGAATCGTTGGATTGCGCTATGGCGTTGCAGGAACTGGTAAGCATGAGTGTCGACACCATTGTTACAATAGACGCGCATAACTCGCATGTAATGAACGCGATACCTATGAATGGCCTGGAGAATCTCCACGCGTCGTATCAGCTGATCGAGGCGTTCCTTCGGGAGACAGAAGGGCAGATCAATATCAATCCGGAACAATTTATTGTCTGCAGTCCCGACCTTGGCGGGCTCGATCGCGCACGGTATTTTGCGGAGCATTTCGGCGTGCACCTTGCAGGTTTCTATAAATTCAGAGATCTGACACGTGTTGTAAACGGGAAGAATCCTATTCTTGAGCACAAATTCCTGGGCGGCGATATCCGCGGCAAGCACTTCCTCGTGGTCGATGACCTGCTCGCGTCTGGAGGAAGTCTCATCGAAGTGGGCGAGGAACTGAAACGTCGCGGTGCTGCGAAGGTCTATTTTGCGGTAACATTCGCGTTGTTTTCCGAAGGGCTGGAAGCCTATGAACGGGCGTATAAAGAAGGCCTGTTTGAAAAGCTGCTGGCCACGAATGCCACGTTTATTCCTCAGGCGCTGAAGGAGAAAGAGTGGTTTGTTTCCGCGGATGTGACGCGGTTTATCAGTAAATTTATTCACACATACAATCAGGACTCGTCGATCACGAGGTTCCTTGACAGTACCGATAAGATCAACAAGCTCCTGGGACGAAAGCTGCCTCAGCGCGAGCACATCGGCGCAGCCGTTGACGCCATGCCAACGAAATCGGCAGATGCGTCGATCGCCTGAATACCAACTTCGAAACCTGGCACAATAAGGATTTTATACTACATGATTTCACGATTGCAGCATGCACGGTTGGCGTACCAGCCGAAACTCCCTGCCGTGTTCAGGGAACACGGAGCCGGCGCGGCATCACGGGACGGCGACGTTCATGCGCCGGCACACGACGGCGAGCGCATTCGCGGATTTTTCCCCAATGTATACCGGCTTCCCATGGTATCGTTCGATGACGATGTCTGCGCACCTCCGGTGACACAGGACCCAATTTGCGTAGGCGTGATTTTTTCCGGTGGGCAGGCGCCGGGCGGACACAATGTCGTGGCAGGTCTGGTGGACGGCTTGAAATCACTGCATCCAGACAATCGCCTCATTGGCTTTCTCGGTGGCCCCGGGGGGTTGCTCCGTAACGATGTCGTCGAGCTTACGCCCGAGCATATTGGCCCCTATCGTAACACCGGCGGCTTCGACCTCATCCGGTCAGATCGCACAAAGCTGGAGTCCGAGGAGCAGTTTGAAGCGGTTCGCAAGCACTGCAACGCCCGCGGCATCAGTGCGCTCGTGATCATTGGCGGTGACGATTCCAATACGAATGCGTGCTATCTGGCGGAGTATTTTATTCGCTCGAACGCCGGCATCCAGGTCATTGGCTGTCCCAAGACCATCGACGGAGATCTGAAAAACGAGTGGATCGAATCCTCTTTCGGTTTCGATACAGCATGCAAGGTGTACAGCGAGCTGGTCGGTAATATCTACCGTGACGCGCTCTCCGCTGGAAAGTACTGGCATTTCATCCGTATCATGGGGCGGTCCGCATCTCATATCGCCCTCGAGTGCGCACTGCAGACGCATCCGAATATTACGTTGATCTCGGAGGAGGTCGCGCACGATAACCTTACGCTGCTCGATATCACCGACCGTATTGCAGCTGTAATCTGCGAACGTGCCGCAGCCGGACGCAATTACGGGTTGTTGCTGGTGCCGGAGGGATTGATCGAGTTCATCCCGGAGATGCGCGTATTGATTTCCGAATTGAATGACCTACTTGCCAACGACGCTTCGCTGCAGCGAACACTTGCTTCCGCGCCGGACGAAGCGGCATTGACGGCTTGCGGGCTTACAGCGGCGTCCGCGGCCGCCTACAAGTCGCTTCCGGCAGAGATCCGTTCGCAACTCGTAATGGACCGCGACCCCCACGGTAACGTGCAGGTTTCCAAGATCGAAACGGAGAAATTGCTGATCCGGAAAGTTGCGGAACGGCTTCGGGAGCGAAGAGCAGCGGGCGAATATCTGGGAGCGTTTTCGGCCCAGAACCATTTCTTTGGATATGAGGGGCGTTGTGCGGCGCCATCGAATTTCGACGCCGATTATTGCTACAGTCTCGGATACACCGGCGCGGCGCTTATCGGCGCTGGCAAAACAGGTTGCATCGCAGCAATCCGGAACCTGCACAAGCCAGCCGAGGATTGGCAACCATTCGGAGTGCCCGTCACGTCGATGATGAATATCGAGCGCCGTGGCGGCAAAGAGAAGCCGGTCATAAAAAAGGCATTGGTAGATCTGCATCAGCCTCCGTTCTGTGAACTTGCGGCGCATCGCGCGGAGTGGGCAGTGGCGGATGAATTCGTCTCGCCGGGGCCGATTCAATACTTTGGGCCGGGTACTATCACGGATCTCCCGCCGCTGACGCTGTTGCTCGAGAAAGGCGTGTCCATCAACGGCGACATCGGGTAGGGCTGGAGGGACGCAGTCCTCTGCGTCCGTGTTCGTGTCTTTCTTGGAGGGACGCAGTCCTCTGCGTCCGCGTTCGTGTCTTTCCTGGGAGGGACGCAGTCCTCTGCATCCGCCCGTCATTGGTTATCCGCGCCACATGGCACTCCGCGTTATTCGCTGGTCTTGATGTTCACCGTGTTCGGTCACAGCGACCTGTGACACTCCATGTATCCCTTTCACTATTCCGTGTTTGCGCTGTTCCTTGCGTCGTGCTCCGCATGACGTGAGACCCACACTGAAGTGTGAACTTCCAACAGGATTCCCGCAGAATTGACAACCTTTCCTTCTTCTACCCTGTCGATATCTACCGGCAGCTCAACTATTCGCCGAATCCGGCGCAGCCTCGTCGTCCCAATCCAGGTCCACCGAGCCGCGAAATACCGTTGTCGCAGGGCCGGTCATGTACACGTGATTGTCGGCCGCCCAGTCGATAGCCAGGTCGCCGCCCTTCAGGCGGACCGTGACGCGGCGGCCACAGAGATCATTCAATACCGCGGCGACCGCGACCGCGGCCGCACCGGTGCCGCACGCCATGGTTTCACCGGAGCCGCGCTCCCAGACGCGCATGGTCAATATGTCCGGACCGGATTGTCGGACGAATTCGACATTGGTTCTGTTGGGAAATAACGGGTGATGCTCGAGCCTGGGGCCGACATTCAATACCAGTTCGTCGGTAATGTCCTCGACGAATATCACGCAGTGCGGATTTCCCATCGATACGCAGGTTGCGGTAAACACCTCTCCGTCAGTCTCAATGCGCTCGGCAACCACCGGGTTGCGCGTCACCGCTACCGGGATCTCGGGACCATTCAGGACCGGCTCTCCCATATCCACGCGCACACCGGAGATGCCGTCGGCATCGTGTTGCAACGCCAATGCGAGCATGCCGTTGCCGGTCTGTACCTGCATACGGTCGCGGTCCACGTAGCCGCGCTCGTATACGTACTTTCCCACACAGCGAATGGCGTTGCCGCACATCTCCGCTTCCGAGCCGTCGGCGTTGAACATGCGCATGTGAACATCTGCCTCAGCATGCGGCAGCATGAGCACGATGCCGTCGCCGCCGATACCGAAGTGACGGTCCGACAGGCGTTTCGCAGTGGCGACGATGTCTCTGGGAGCGCCGGGGCGGGCGATACAGTCGAAATAAATGTAATCGTTTCCCAGCCCTTCCATTTTCGTAAACTCAATCGTCATAGGGTCGATTCTCCAAGAATCTGATCGATCAATTCCTCGTTGCTCAGGCGGCGTCGCACCAGTTCGTGCCGGCCGTTGTCGCTATCAACCAGAACCTCCGCCGGCATGGCGCGCAGGTTGTACACGCCGCCCATGGTATAGCAGTAGGCGCCCGCGTTCTCGATGGCCAGGATATCGCCCTCTCGGACTTCCGGGAGCATACGTTGTTCCGCAAACCGGTCGCCGGTCTCGCATATATTGCCGCAAATATCATAACAGTCCGCCATACCATCGGGATTGCTCAGATTGGCGATATGGTGATAGGCGTCGTAAAACATGGGACGGATCAACTGCGGAAATCCGGAGTCGACACCCGCGATTTTTCGCGTGCGGTTGATTTTTAGCGTGTTCACTGTAACCAGCATATACCCGCACTCGGCGACCATGAACTTCCCCGGCTCGATGTACAATGCCAGCTTGCGGCCGTACTGGTCGCAGAAATCGGCAAATCGATCAGAAATACGGGCGCCCATTTTTTTGTAGTCCACCGGCGCCTCGTCCGGGTGATAGGGAACTTTGAACCCACCGCCGAAGTCAATGAACTCCAAATCGGGAAAGCGTTCCGGCGATGCCAGCGCCAGCAGATTGTCGATACTATCGTAAAACGCCTGGGTTTCGGCAATGCCGGAACCCGTGTGCTCGTGCAAACCGACGATTCGCAATCTGTGTCGCCGCGCGATGTCGACCACCTGGTCGGCATCGTCCATCAGGATACCGAACTTTGTGAGGTCGCCGCCGGTGCGAATCTTTGCGTGCGCGCCGGCAACAACATCCGGATTGAAGCGCAGGCACACCCTTGAACCCGGGAACTGTCGGCCGTAGCGATCAAGCCGCGACAGCGATCCGATGTTCAGCAAGATCCCTGTTTCGTGAACGTGCGTGACCTCGTCGTTTGTCATATTATTGGCCGTGTACAGCATGCGATCGGCCGTGTACCCCAACCGCTGTGCCAGGATGACCTCGGCCGGGCTCACCGTATCAAGCCATGCACCGAGATCGCGGAGCAACGCGAGGATCGCTGCGTTGTAGTTGGCTTTCATCGCATATAGCACGCGGAAGTTCGGCCACGTGAAATATCGGTGAAGTGCCGTGTATTGTTGTCGAAGCCGGGCCGCGTCGTAGACGTACAGCGGTGTGCCGTACGTTTCTGCGAGCGACGACAGAGTGGATGGTTCCAGGGCCATGTCGTATATCAGATGTCGTGGTTCAGGTTGGTTCCGTTTACTTACGTAAAAGCGGGAATATAGTGAATCAACAGCAAAAGTCTATTTTAGGCAAAGCATATCATGGCGTCCATAATTTATGTTGACAACGAACCTCAAGCAATTGATCGCACCCTTTTGGTGTTGGAGGCGGCCGGTCACGATGTCCAGCCGTGCGGCGACGGCGCAGCCGCTCTGGAGGCATTTTCCGACAGTTCAGCGCAACTCGTCCTCGCCGCATTGGACCTGGGTGATATGGACGCGACGGCATTGTGCCGTGCACTACGGCAGCAGCCGCGGAGCTGTTTAACGCCGGTCGTAATCGTCGCGTCCGATCATCAGCCGGATCAGATTATTGAGGTCCTATCAAACGGCGCCGATGACGTCATACGTCGGCCATACGCTGATGACGCGCTGGTTGCCACGATCGCCGATGCGCTCGACAAAACCGCGGTACGCGTGCGCCAGGGCGCTGCGCTGCGCGACCCCGATCTCTTTATCGGTTCGTATGAGATTATCACCGACCTCGGCAGTGGTTCGTTCAGTACCGTCTACCACGCCATCGACCGCGCGAATGACGGCGACGTGGCGTTGAAGGTATTCGATACAGCGAAGTACGAACCGCTCAGCGTGTCGTTCAATGCCTGCTTTCTCCGTGAAGCCTATGAAATGTCAAAGCTGGACCACCCCAACATTGTCAAACTCCTCGACTTCGGCAAGCATCAGACATCATTTTACATGGTCATGGAGTTCATACGCGGTCAATCGCTGGATGCGCTGGTGCGGCAGGGGGGCGTTCTGGACGAGGAGAATCTGATCTTGCTGGCCTACCAGGTCACCTTGGCATATGAGTGTCTCGAACAGCACAACGCCGTGCACCGCGATATCAAACCCGACAATATCATGATAGCCGAGAACGGCGACGTGAAGCTCACCGACTTCGGTCTCGCGAAGCAGCAGGACGACTCGTCGCTTACCCAGGTGCATCACCAGTTTATGGGCACGCCGAATTTTGTTGCGCCGGAGCAGATCCAGGGGCGACGCGACATCGACGTCCGCTGCGATATCTATTCGCTCGGCGCCACGCTTTTTTTCTGTGCTACCATGGCGTTGCCGTTTGCCGCCGAAGGTATCGTCGAGACCCTTGCGAACAACATGAGCGAGGATTTGCCGGCACTCGTGGACGTGGCGCCGGATATCTCGCGGGAGTTTTCGGACGTCGTCGTTCACATGCTCATGAAGGAGCCGGAGGACCGTTGTACGCCCGCTGAGCTGAAGGCAAGCCTGTTGCAGTTAATGGAACGCTGACATCTTATCGAGTTGTCCGAAAAGGAATTTTCGATTCCGGGATGCGTGAATGGCAACATGCCGCAGTTTTCTGGTTTCATGCGTTGTAAGAAAATTGCCGTACGACCGTATTAATAGTACAGAGAGCAATCGAGGTGATTGAAGGAAAAATTGTCCTTGGGATGTGAACAAGCCGCCGCATATGGAGGCGTTCTGTTGGCGTTCACACCACCGCCAGTCGCGGGTTGTGTTGCGCCTCGCCGTCGGCATGCGTCGTGAAACCCACACTGAAGTGTGAACTCCAACGGCGTTGAACGAAGATCTTGTTCGCAAGCCACAAAAATGCGATCCTCGTTCACAGCTTTAGATGTGGCTTTTCCCGGCGCATTTCAAACGTAACGAACACACAACCGGAGTTGTGAACACCAACGAAATCCATAATTCGGCGACATTGAATCTGCCGGTGCCGCAGCACATTGCTGCGGTTCAACATTTATGGTCAGACAATCGCACACAATCCTCATATGACGTCTATGGTATCATCATCCAATTCATCTACAGGCACCCGGCGACGCACTCCGTGCAACCCGATACGCACAATTGTTGTCGCTACCGCGATCGCCATTGTGGCCACGACCGCATCTGCTCAGACCGATCGATCCGTCGACATTGCGGTCGACGGCGCCAACAAGGATCCCAACCAGATCTCGATAACGGTCGGCCTCAATACCGCAGCGACCGATGGTCCCGATCTGGATTCCCACGATCGGGCGCCAATGGCCCCGCCGCCGGGCGGTCCGTCCGGCGAATTTCGCTCACGTGTACAATTCATATTCGGCGACGGATTCTTAATTGCGGACTACAAGCCTTTCAACGTCACGCAGTCGTGGGCGCTCCAGCTCGAATTCGGCGACGCCTCCATGACCGGTGCATCAAATACGGATATTACACTGACGTGGGAGGAAGATGATGGCAGCAATCGTTTTGCGGGATTGGGGTACGGCGACGTCCAGCTGGAGGATGACGGGACAACCGTCGATATGTTGGCGGTCACGCAGCACACATTTTCAGCGACACCGGGGGAGGAGACGCGTACGGTAACGATTACGGTGAGCGACATCGCGATTCCTATTGCCAATGACGATACGCTGTTGTTGCTTCAGGGGAGCAGCGCGGTGGCGTCGCCCGTGCTCACCAACGACCTTGGTGCAGCTGGCAAAGGCCTCGCCGTGATCGACATCCCCAAAAATGGCACACGCGGCGCCGCGGCAATCAGCGGCGACATGCTGCAGGTCTTCTACACGCCGAGTAACGCCAACCAATTCGGTACGGACACGTTCACATATACGGTATCCGACGGCACGTTGACCGCGACGGCTACGGTCAATGTGGCGATCCACCAGGTTATGTTCGAGCGAGGCCTGAGCGCAACAGTGGCAGGCGATCAGCCGCTGAACGTCGACGTCACGATATCCTATCACGAGAGCGTTAATCACCTCAAACTGATCCTGACCGAATCGTTTCCCGCTTTCGACAAAGATCCCGGTCATTACATGATTGCGTCCGCCGCCGGGCCCGGCGGCCTGGCAGTAAGCGGAACCATCCCGCACGAGGTCATGTCAGACGCAACTGCCGGCACAGCAGCCTTCACATGGGATCCGGCCGGTGCTGGTGGCTTGCCGGCCAGCCCGTTTACCGTTAGCTATCAATTACAGACCAATACCGGCGATTGCGACGAAAAGACGATTTCCGGCCGGCTTGACTACGGCTCCGGCTCCAACCTCGTCCCGACGATCACCGATACCTTTCGACCGGCAACACAGGATTTTCATGACGCGGATGGCAATCACAATTCTCGCATCAGCGCAATTGAGTACCTGCTGTTTGCAGGTCCAGTAGCCGACGTATTCCAGAAAGGGGCAAGCGGCAAATATTGTTACGACGGCACGACTCTTGTACCTGACACAACCGGTAGTGATTGTCCTCAGCAACAGGTCTTTCATCCGGCCGATGCAATGCCTGCCAACGGCGCAATCAGCGCCATCGAATTTCTTATTTATACCGGTCCGGTTGCTGACGTGTTTCAGAAGGGGGCGAGCGGAGCCTACATATTTGGTTGTGACGGATTGGCGCCATCCTTGGTTGTGCCCTGAGTCTTAACGAATTTTTCAAACAATGCTCCATTGTAATCCGATCTTTGTCGTAGTATCATTTTTGCGATTCTGCAATTTATGTTGTCCGCTGGATCCTCTGTAGTGAAAATGTTTATGCCTGCTGGTCCAGGTGTCTTGTTTTTTGGCCCTGAATCATTGCATTAACGTCGATTAACCGTACTATTAACCCACATATCTTCACGTGATGCGCACCCAGCATTTCTATGTGTGCCTGATCGCAGAAGGAAAAATTCTCAAGGAGGCAGTGTTGTGAGCACACGGGCAACTCGCATTATAGGTATCGTCTTTACCGTAATTTCCCTTAACGGATTCGGTCAAAGCGTCGAATTTAACCTGATCGGCGACAATCTTGATGAAATATTTAAGGACGTCGCCGGCTTTGACTTGACGCTCGGTGTACATGCCGACGCGACTGTCGGGCCGGAGTTGGATGACTTCGATGTACCAGGGAGTCCACCGCAGCTTTTCGCAACCTTCAAAGGCAGCGTGCTTTTTGACGGAAACGAAACGCTCCTCATTGAGGAATTTCAGCCGACACTTGATGGCGGCGGTTCCGATGTCGAAGGGCTTGTCTGGCGACTTCGCCTCGAATTCGGCGATATAAGCAAAACCGGTAAGGATTCATCCGATATTACACTTGGCTGGGAAGAAAGCAGTACAAATCAGTTTCATGCATTCACCGCATATGAGGCCGACCTGATCGACGGCGCGCAGATTATTGATATGAAAGAACAGACCAGCTACACGTTTACATCGTCGACGCCGAACGAAGTGCGTACTGTATATATTGTCCTGCGCATGGACGCAAATAAGGTGCCGGTAGCGGTGGCGGATGCTACCGCCAGCGTCACCAATGGAAGTGTGGAAATCGATGTATTGAACAATGACTTCGATCTGGATGGTGGGACGCTGGTCGTCGTCGATGTTGTAGACGCACCGGCTAGCGGCACAGCGGTGTTGATCGATAGCAATACCAGGATACGATACACGCCAAATGCCGATTTTACTGGGACGGATGAATTTACCTACCGAATTTCTGACGGCGCAGATACGTCTCTCGCGGCGACTGTCAATGTAATTGTCGATGATGTTGTTTTCATCCGCAACCACGAGTCTCAGGTTGTAAACGACGACGGGCTAGATGTGGAGGTAACAGTATCATACGCTGTAGGCTTCAGCGGTGGGCCGATCACTCTGGAAGAAGTGCTGCCGCCGATTGACGATGCAACCGCCTCATATACAGTTCCCTCTGGATCAGGTACGGACGGGTTCGATATCAGTGGTGAACAGCCGGAAACCGCTACGGAGTCTGGTAACGTAATCAAATTCGTGTGGGGCGATTCTCAGGCGCTTCCGACCGCCAACCCGTTCACCTTTAATTATACGATCATCAACGCAGAGAACGCAGACGATGTGATTGAGAAGCAGATCGTCGGCAGTATTAAGCACGGTATGAATACCGACGGCCCAAGCCTTGTTACTCGTTTTACCCCTGGAGCTTCAAGTTTCCATCCTGCTGATTCCGATGAAAACGGTAGGATAAGCGCAATTGAATACTTGCTCTACGCCGGGCCGGCTGCTGATGCATTCCAAAAAGGCGCTAGCGGTCAATATTGCTTTGACGGCACGACGCTTCTTCCCGATGCCACCGGTTCCAGCTGTTCCGGACAACAGGTCACGCATCCCGCAGATACAAATGGCAATGCCAGAATCACTGCCATCGAATATCTCATTTTTGCAGGTCCCGCGGCTGACGTTTTCCAAAAAGGCGCTTCGGGTGCATACTGCTGGGACGGGATGACGCTCACGCCGGATACGGGCGGGGGCTGCGGAAACTGAATTAGGCGCCGACGATACCCGACGTGCCAATCAGAGCCGCCAGATAATTCTGGGCAGCTCTTAAACCTAACTGAATCAGGAGACTGAAATCATGACGATAGTTGCGAACAAAAAAGTTGTTTTTCTTTCCGTCCTTTCGACGATGTTGCTCCCCGGCCTACTTTTTGGTCAGATGTTCGACGGCACCCGAAGCGTAAGAGACGCATCGTCAGGGGATGTCGTAACCTGTTATACGTCAGGAAGTAATGTTGAGGTTACCATCGAAATTTCTGCTGCCACGGGTGATTCCAGTAATTTTGGATCATGGACGGTGGATGATGGCGTGCCGGACGGATGGTCGTTTGTAAGCGCGACCGATAACGGTCAATTTGATGCTGTCGGTGATCGTGTTAGCTGGACGGCTACCGGCAATCCGCCCAACGAACTCAGATACGTCCTTACTCCTGCGTCGACGGGTACCGCTGTTTTTTCCGTGAACGATATCGCAGGATTCAGCGGAGGCCTCATCGAGGGCACCATGGTCGACACAACCGTAGTTGAATGTGCCGATGCCGATTTGACGGCCAGCCTCGATAACCCCGCCAACTCCGAACTGAACGTCGCCCAGAACACGCTGTCGCGCATGGTCAGTAACGGCAGCAACAGCGGTGATTTTACCGCGACGTTTAACGCGATCGGTGCGCCTGGAAAGCCTGAGTTGGATCTGCTGTTTTTTCGTGTTGTAAAGGCGCAGGCCGGCGGACCACCATGGAATGTCAGCGACCCGATCGACGAGAGCAACAGTCCGACGTTCACTATGAGCAACGACGGCTGGCTACAGGTTGACGGCGAGCAGACAACAAGTACCAAGATAAATACCGCCAACAATTTTATGCACACATTTAATATCGCGCTGGCTAATGCCGACTCCGACAGTCCGTCCGCGACAATCTCATGGGTCATCCCGACCGGGTTCATCGAATCAACGGTGGCCGACGGAGAGGTGTACATCATGCAGATGCGGATCGTTGCATCAGGTGCCTTCGACACCAGCGGTCAATCCCTGGAACGTTTGTTGGGCGTGAATCAGCAAATGCCAGAAATCTTTCCAGTTGATCCTGCCGACGGCGGACTCGGGCCCGCGGTTGCATACTCGCAGGCAGGGACACACCAGGGCACGACCGGGCTCGCACGCCATCCGGAAACCGGCTTGCTTTATGCCATTTTCCGGCCACAGGACCGGAATGCCACGCGTGTTCTGGGGCTCGTCAATCCCAATTCCGGTGAAATCGATACCGTCGGCGATACCGGGCAGTCTATCGCGGATATCGCCTTTGGAGCCGATGGAACATTGTACGGCATCAGCGGCACGCGAGGACAAGGAGTATTCAGTGTTGCATCAGTATCAGCGGGTGACGTAAGTGAGCTTGACGGTGGCGATGTGCCGACCGTAGTTGAAACCGCTTTTTCAACCAATAGTCTTGCACTCAGTGGTAGCGAAACGGTCACGGTCCTGTTCGCTGGCGATGAATGGTTGATCGAGGACAATGACAGAGCCTTTGATTTGTCAATAGATTCCAGCACTCCCAACACTATACACGTATCGGAGGGCTCGAACACACTTTATTCAATCAGTCTCAATGACGGTAGCGTCACGGCATTGGTACGCATCGATGATTCCCCCGACGCCGCCGGAAAGGCTCTTGCATTCAATGACTCGGATGGCCTTCTTTATCATGCCTTCGGCTTCGATGCATCAGGATTTCAGGGGACGGGCATAGGCACGGGCTGCGGGTCGGGCGTTGGGTCTGGAAACAATCTCGACAATCGCAAATTCAAGAGTATCGATATCAGTGTGGATCCGCCAACGGTAACTGATATCAGTATTTCCGGTGATGATTTCGATGAGCCGTTGGCTATGGCTTACGATACCGCCAACAACGATTTTATCCTTTCCGCAACCAACGAGAATTTGGAATTGACTTTTGTGTTTTCTGACACGCCGAACACGGCGACACCTTGTGCGACTTCAGTACAGCGTGCCGCGTGGTCCGGTGAGTCCGATGGTTTTGTCTCGGGAGCTAGTGTGATTACGGCGGGTGAAGTGACAGGGAACGCGGTGCGTTTGCAGGCCGATGTTCCAAATGTTTCCGGCGACCCACAGTTCATCGGAATACTTGAGTTTCCGGGTAAAGCGCCGGATGGCGGTCCCGCTTCTGGCGACAGCGACCTGAACGGAGGCAGTATTGGCGGCACGCTGATCGGTGGATCGATTTCTGTCGATGTCCGTCTTAGCTCGGTTAGGCCTGTGATCGTCCGCATATTGATCGGTAATGGCGAGGGCGACTTCTTCAAGGATTTCGAGGTTGACTCGACATCGTTTTCAACACTTTCGATGAGCAACATACAGGCGAGTGACTTTACCGCGGAAGAGTCGGGTGCGGTGTTTAGCGGCGGAGTCTTTTCGTTTTCACTCGACATCCTTGCCGATGACGGATTTGCGGCCGATAGCAATTTCTTCATTGATGTCGCCGATATCACGGTTGTGACAACTGGTGACGGCGGCGGAACACGGCAGGAAATTTTCAACGGTATCGCCGTTGGCGACGCGCTCGCCTTCGATGTGTTGGCAAGTGAGACCGCGCTCTTCAGGTTGTCTGCTTCTGGAGAGGCGACAATAATCACTGACGAACTTGACAAGAAAGTCAAGGGGCTCGCGTTTTCGACGCAGTGGGAGGAAACCGTGTCATGGGCATTTAACGTGAATCCGTTTCAGCCTGTCGTTGCGAACGACGACAACGATTCTGTCGACGCAGCCTTCTCCGTTGTCGAGGACTCAACAAACAATGTCCTGCCAATTCTGGCAAACGACCAAAATGGCGACGAAAACATCGACCCGACGTCGATCGCGATCATTTCACAGCCGCGCTCGGACAGTACGCTGTCGATCGACGGCGGCGGCACGGTGCGATACTCGCCGGCACCGGATTTCTTTGGTACCGACACATTTACGTACACGGTAAACGATGCCGGTAGTCCGCCCGTTGCGTCAAACGAGGCCACGGTCATGATAACCGTCACGAACGTCAACGACGATCCGATCGCATCCAACGACGATTTTGGGGATGGTGCTGACTCGGACGAGGATAGTGCTGTGACATTCAACGTGCTGACAAACGATTTTGATGTCGACGGCGATACGATTATTGTCATCGCTGTCGATGATAGCAGTGCCAGCGGCAGCGCAACATTCAATGCCAACGGTAACGTTACCTACAACCCGGATGACCTATTCGAATCGCTTGACGACGGCGAAAGCGACACCGACGTACTCACGTACACTATTAGCGACCAGGCCGGCGGCACGGCAATGGCGACAATCACAGTGACGATCAATGGCGTCAATGACGCACCGGTAGCCGACGACGAAACCGCGTCGACAGACGAAGAAAGTGTCGTGACCACACCGGATGTCCTGGATGGCGACACAGACATCGAGGGCGATACGTTATCGATTGACAGCTTTGACAGTGTGAGCGCGGGCGGCGCCGCCGTGGCGCAAAACGGCAATGCATTCGATTACGATCCCAACGGTCAATTCGAGAGTCTCGCGCAGGGCGGTTCGACGCAGGACACCTTTAATTATCTGGTTAGCGACGGAGATCTCACCGACGAAGGACAGGTTACCGTCACCGTGTCGGGCGTCAATGATGCACCGACTGCGGTTGACCGCACGATTACTGTAACCACGGCCACCAGCACCGGCTCCCCCACAATTTTTGATCTTGAGGGTGATGACGTTGATGACGGGCATGTCTTGACGATCGAGCAACTGTCGACACTAGTCCGTGTTGGCGGCAATGACGCATCGACAGCGACCACGCTGGACGCCACGCTTACCGGCCTCAGTGAGGTGCCGACACCGGTAGATACCGCTGCCACCGGGTCGGCGGCATTTAGCAACTGGAATCGCGCAAGCGATACGATTGATTTATCCGTGACGTTTTCAAATCTCTCCAGTCCGGTCGTTGGTGCGCACATACATGGCGCGGCAGGACCGACGGAAACCGCAAGTGTCGTGTTGAATCTGTTGGTGGACTCGCCGGCGCTTACCAATGCAGCTACCGATGTAACGTTGTCCACGAGTACCGGTGGCGCCATCACCGCTACGTGGGATTACAGCGGTTGCGACACGTCCGCATGCAATGGACTGGATGCTTCCGGAATCGAGGCGGCACTCGCGAGCGGTCAACTCTATGTCAACATCCATTCGCAGAATCATGCAGGCGGCGAGATACGCGGCCAGATTGGCCTGCCGTTGCGCGGCGGTGAGAGTTTTACCTTCAATGACGGCTCTGGCGTCGAGATGGAGCCGGGCGACCGTACTGCGGACGGCGCTGTGGATGGCGACGTCTACCAGTTCAGTTATCGCGTGGTCGATGAACATGATGCAGACTCGGGACAGCAACTGGTGACGATGAATGCAGTGGACAATCGCGTCCCGAACGCAGTTATCGACAATTTGACGTCGACGGATGAGGACACGGCTGTAGTGACCGAGAATGTACTGAGCAACGACTCGGACGACGACGGCGACGACTTTACTATCGTTTCTCCGGTTGCGGATATCACCCTTGCCAGTGCGGGCGGCGGTATCGTTGTCCTCAACACCTCACCGGCGAATACGTTTACCTATGATCCCAACGGACAATTCGAATTTCTCGCAGTCGGTGAGACGACGACGGACTCATTCACATATACCATCCGTGACGACAACAACGGTGAGGCGACAGGCACGGTCGAGATTACGATCAACGGTGTGAATGACGATCCGATAGCCGCCGATGACGATTCCACCGACGGCGCCGAGAGCGATGAGGAAAACGAGGTGCTAATCGATGTTCTTGCGAACGACAACGATCCGGATACATCGGACAATCCCAACTTAACCGTCACAGCGCTTGAAATTGCCGGACTTAAAGGCGATATCACGATCAGTAATAACGGTGACGACGTTACCTACAATCCCAATGGCCAGTTCGAATCGCTTGACGTCGGTGAGACGGACACCGACACCTTTGGCTACACGGTTTCCGACGGCAATGGCGGCAGTGATACCGCGACCGTGACGGTCACGATAAATGGTGTGAACGATCTGCCGATAGCAGTAGATGATACCGACAGCACGGACGAAGATACGCTGGTGTCGGTCAGCGTTCTTGGCAATGACGACGATCCCGATGACAGCGACCGGAATATCCTTGTGATTACGGCATTCGATTCAACCGGATCAACCGCCGGCATATCGATCAACGGAAGTGCGATTGATTACGATCCTTCAGGCCGTTTTGATGACCTGGATATCGGCGAGTCCGAAACGGTATCGTTCACTTATACAATATCCGACGACAGCAACGCTGAGGCGACTGCTTCCGTCACGGTAACGATAAACGGTGTCAATGACGCCCCGACAGCTGTAGACGACGACGAATCGACGACGGGAGATGCTGTGACCGACGAAGATACGGCGACCACGATTGATGTGCTGGAGAATGATCTTGATCCTGACGACCAGGGCATCCTCACGGCGTCGTTGCTCAGCGACGCGGGAATCAGCGGCGGTACGCTTACGGATAACGGAAACGGAACGTTCACGTTTGACCCGGCCGGTGACTTCGAGACGCTGGACGTGGACGAGTCGGACAGTGTCACCTTCACCTACACGGCTTCGGATGATAACGGCGCCACATCTACGGCGACCGTGACGATTACCATTGACGGCGTCAGCGACGCACCGGTTGCGTCAGCGTTCAATCTAAGTGTGAAGGCAAACAACTCCGACACCAATCCGAAAAACACAGTCGATGCCCCGTTATTCGCAACAGATATTGATGCCAGCGACACGGTTGACAGCGGCACCATTGTTTTCCGTGTCACGCGCCTGCCCGAGGATAAAGACGGCGGCAGCGCCGGTGATCTGCGTAAGCAGGGCGGCGGTTCCGTTGCGGAAGATGAGTCCATTACCGTTGTCGACCTGCCGTTGATCTTCGAGCCAGCCGCCGGGGCCCGTGGATTGATTACGTTCGATTATCTGGCTGAAGACGACAGTGGATTGCAATCCGCCGAGGTAACAATCAATATCACTGTGGGCGCGCCGCCGTGGTTTCCCTTTGTCACGCTGCCTGCAAGCGATACAACGTTGGACAGCGAATTCTTTAATGTTCAGGTATACCAGGGAATTTCGGCGACACTGGATGCAAGCCTGGTGGTGTTGCCTGACGACGCCACTCCGCCGAGCGGCAGTGGAAGCACCGCGAGTGGCGATGTGTTTCTGATCGTTCGGGATACCGGCGATGACGGCGTATTTATCGACTTCGGCCTCGACGTCGACGGAATCGATTACGGAGACCTCGATAATACGCATGGTGGAAACGGTACGGCGATTCATGTGCATAATGGCGGACCGTCGGAGCGTGGCCCGATCATCATTGACCTTCAGTGGTTCGGCGACAATCACGGGACGGTTTCGACCGGTACGGACAGCTTTTCGATTGATGTGCGGAATGCGGAGCTGACGCAGGTGCAGGGCAGTCATGACACCGGGCTGACTCCCGCAGAAATTGTGGATCTGCTGAACACGAACAATACCTATGTCACCGTGCACGACGACGACTTCCCCACCGGGGCGTTACGGGCGAATCTGTGGGTGGATACTTTCTCAGGTCAATCTGTCGTGCTCGACGGTCCGACGGTCGTCGTTCCCAGCGATACGGATCCGCCATCCGGAAGCGGAAGTACAGCGACGGGGGAGACCTCGCTATTGGTATATGACAATGGTGGAGGCGATATACGGTTCGACTTTGATCTGGCTGTCGACGGTATCGCATTCAATACATTGGACATCACCGGCAACGGCGGTGTAGGCCATGGTGGAAACGGAACCGCGGTGCACATCCATCAAGGCGGTCCGACGGACCGCGGCGGTATCATTATCGATGTCGAGTATTTCGCGACGGAAACGGTTTTCGGGTCGGTGACGGAAACCGATACCGGATTTGAATTCAGTGTAAAGGGCGCACCCGTCGATAGCGTACAGGGCGCACACAATACCGGGTTGACGCCGATTCGAATCCTGGATCTCGTTCGTCAGGGCCACAGTTATATCACCGTGCATGATTTGGATTTTCCGACGGGTGCGATTCGTGCGAATTTCGCAGCCGCTGTGAATTCGACCGGCGCGATCGAGGCGCCTGTTTTCGAAACGATCACGGATGAAACCGAAATCGCCGCCGAAACGTACTTCCTCGCAGGTTTCACCGGCTTTCTGCCGAATG
Organism: Verrucomicrobiota bacterium; assembly: GCA_021772615.1. Taxonomy (GTDB): domain Bacteria; phylum Verrucomicrobiota; class Lentisphaeria; order JABSQK01; family JAJFLO01; genus JAJFLQ01. The sequence continues at coordinate 37,283 of JAJFLQ010000070.1, forward strand.
ATTATCTCTTGTTTGCGCGTCCGGTGGATCTGGCATTGGGAATTAATAATCCTGCGGCATTTGGTGACTTCCTCAATGAGGTAGTGGACATCGAAGTAAACAGCTACGGCCGGGCCCGTGTCGGGGAATTTCCCGGGTCTGACATCGTTGATCAGGGTAACGGCGACGGTAGTTACGATTTATTTTTCAACGTCGAGAACGCACGTGGATTCGAAGTCATGGCGTCTGGAACGATAACGAATTTCGAGACAAGTCTGCGCAAGGTTTTTTCACCAGACGACAACGGCGATATCCCTCAAACACAGGAACAGGACGAACCCGAAACGATCGTGGTAACCGGAACGGATATGTTTGATGTGACGATTTCTGCCTTCAATCCGATCGATGAACTGGTCCTGGGATTGCATCCTGTTGACTTCCCAGATTCCCCAATCGATCAGATGCAAAGCGCTAATCCTCCGGCGGTGACCCCGGGTAACCCCGGTGGGCTGCGGCCGCGTCGCGGCGATGTTATACAGGCGCCGCAGGGAACTGTGCCGGTAAACTTCAGTTGGAACCCAGTGGCCGGTGCGACGACGTACCGCGTGATCCTGTTTAACCTCGGAACCGGTAAGTTTATCATGAACATGACCGAATTCAGCAGCCTTGTCGCGCCGCCTGTAACGCGGACGCTGGCGCCCGGCAAGTACAGCTGGTCGGTGCAGGCTGTCAATGCCGGAGGCGGTTCAACGTTGGCCAGCGCATGGACGAAACAACAGCAGTTTACAGTTATCGAAACATTATCGGTCCCAGTCATTGTCAACGTTGCCATTACATCGGCGCAACAACTTCAGCTTACGTTCGCGTCAGGGGGGCCGGGCAGTACTGGACAGCCCCCCGTGACTGTGGTAAACGCATTCTGGATCGATGCATCTAACATTGGATTAGGCTGGCAGCCATTAGATGGCTCTGATGTCGGCGGCGGCGTTTGGGACTTCGGCAATTCCGCAGATTTCGCAGCAGGAGATCTGGTAGAGATTCAGGGGCAGATTACGAATACCACTGGGATTGGTGAATTCTTTAAGTTCGATCTGGAGTAACAGATCGGTGTTCATCTTGTCTGCGGTCCGATCATTCGGTTCGCTGACATCGCAACAGTCAGCATTGGACGTTTACATTGCGCAGTTACATCAAAATCATATTGAGGAGACAGTTGATGAAATCTCGTAAGGTTAGTTTGGGTATATTTATTGCAACCATGCCGTTGTTGCTGGGGGCGGCTGAGATCTCGACGGAGGGAATGACGTTCCACATCGGCGCGAATTACCGGAATTTCGATGATGTCGAATTTCAGGGTTTCGCATTCGATAACTTCAATAATTCCGCGGTTGTCGGCGGACCATTTGGTGTTCAGGGTTTCGTTAATGTGGGGTCGAACCCGCCGCCCCAGATCCAGGCCGACTATGTCATGTTCGGTGGCTCCGAGGATGACACGGATGGCTGGGGACCGGGCTTCGGCATTGAGTTGCCGGTTGGTAACGAAGAGGAAGACATTGCCCTGAGTTTGGTCGGAAACTTCGGATTTTTCAGTCTACAGGCTGGCGAAATCAGCTCGGACGGCCTGCTGACCGGATCTGCTCCTCACGATGTGCTAGGCGATGGAACGGTTGTTCCCATCAACCCGAATACGACACCGGACCCAACGCAGAATCTCACGCCAGGCGCGCCTACAGGGGTGCAAGTGGAAAATGACTTTGACATGGAGTTGTATGTACTGGATATCGGCCTTAAGGGCACTATCGGCGTAATGGATAATTTCGCTTTCGCTGTCGCAGCCGGGCCTACGCTGAGCATCGGCGACCTCGACACCTTTCAACGCGAGGTCGGTAGTGCCGGCGGACGGCGTACGAGTGATTCGGAAACAGACGTTGTTTTGGGACTGTATGTTAATCTTGAAGCCTCTTACCAGTTCAATGAATCGCTCGGAGTGTCTCTTGGGTATCGTTATGATTATGCTAGTGACGATGTCAGCACGGATCAGGCGGAGTTGGATTTGGATGGACATGGAGGTCAGATCCGCGTCAATATTGCTTTCTAGCATACATAACATCTCCATCACACGTTGCACCGATTATACGAGTTTATTATGAACCGGTTTCCTCGGGAACCGGTTTTTTTATTTCGCAACATCAAGCCGTTGACCGCAGCGGTTCTGCTCTTGCTGGCAGCGTCGGGTCTTCGCGGCTATGGTGCGGTATCTACCCTGGTGTCGCGGGGTAGCGACGGGCTGCCCGGAGTTGGGCATAGCGGACGCACCGATACCACGGCCGAAGGTATTGTTTACCGACGTGCGCACGTGGATGATAAGGGGGCTGTGTTCTTCCTGAGCCGTGCGCCGTTGGCGCCGGAGGACACAAACGGCGAAGTGAATGACCTGTATCGTTTTCGCGCCGCAACGGCTACCGTGATAGACTCACCTGTCGAAAGCGCATCTTTTCCCTCCGGGTGCACCGAGTTGTCGTCGGATATCTTCGATTTCGCAATATTCGGTGCATCGGACAATTGGTATGTCGCGCGGCAGACATCGCCGCTGCCTCCACCGCCTCCTCCTGAGTATCTGTTCTCCCTGACGATCGATGGGAGTAAGCGGGCGATTTTTTGCAGATCCGGCGTGAAACATATCGATTTTGCGAGTAGCGGAAATCTGGGCGTCTTTGATACGCAAATAGACGATTCGAGTATCCGCCATATTTGGCTGCACGAGGCGAATACGGATGGCGTTACATCCATTACTGCAGATGCTGATGGAAACAGCTTCTGTCCTGTTATTTCTGATGACGGCAGTCATGTCTATTTCCTGTCCCAATCATCCAATCTGGCCGGCGCGCCCGGATTGCTGAAGTACGATGTGGCAGCGGATGTGACGACGTCTGTCGTATCGTTTCAAATCACGGAGCTGGACGCGGCTGTTGATGCGCCGCATGTCAGTGAAAGCAGCGATGTCGTATGTTTTTCCTCGAAGAATACAGTCATCGTGAACAATGACACAAACGGAAAACGCGATGTGTTCGTATGCGATGCCGGCAATGTCGAGCGGATCACAGCGGACAATGGCGCACAGTCAAACGGCGATGACGATAGCCCTCGGCTGAGTCGTGACGGCCGTTATATCGTATTCAGATCGAATGCCGGTAACCTGATTCGTGACGGCGGTAACGGCCGCTATCAGATATACGTTCATGACCGATTCACACGGGTCATACAGTGTGTAAGCGTCACGAACGATATCGCACCGGCGCTTGCAGATCGCGATTGTTACGCCCCCGAGATATCCCCGAACGGACGATATGTCACCTTTGTAACCGACGCCGTCAATCTTGCGGCACCGTACATGGCGGACGGACAGGTCAACGGTCATCAACAGGTTTATCTTGTTGACACCCGTCCGGCAGTCGCGGAGCATCACACGATCAGCGGTAGAACGGGTAACGCGATCGAGTTCTACCTTCGCGGACAACATCCGGACGGACATGAATTGAGCTATGCGCTTCAATCGAGTCCATCTGATGGCGCTGTCAGGGACAAAGACGGTACAGCGGTGGAAATCGGGATCCTTTTCGCGACCGATTCGTTCCCATGGTCGTACGAACCGAACAGTTCGTCAGTCTTGTCAGACTCGTTCGAGTTTCTGCTGCTATCGACAGATTCATTGCCTTCCCGTCCTGCTACCGTCAGCATGCGTTTGATCCCTACCGGCACGGGTTATATTCGACGCGTAAGTGTCAGTGAATCGGGTGGGGAGGGAACACAACATGCCTTCGATCGTACGGCACCAATTCCGTTGGGAAATGTGGATGTGAGTGACAGCGGGAATCGCATCGTCTTTGATTCTCGTTCAAGTGAATTGAATAGCGAGAATGTCAACACGAATTCTGATGTGTATGTGCATGACAGAATTGCAGGTCGTCTTTTTCAAATCAGTGCGATTCACGACCCGGCGAGCGGCATGGCGGCAATTTCAGGGGACGGAAGGTCTGTCGTCTATTTTACCGATGCTGGTCGACAATTGATCTGGCAGGCTGTGGCGTCGCGATCTGGTGTGGTGCTTGATACGTTCACTTTTCGCCCCGAGTCGGCGCCTGCCATATCTGATGATGGGACGCGCGTGGCGTTCCGTAACGGTGCCGCTCTGTATCTGTTCGACTTCAGCATCATGAATGCACCCGAGCTACTCATTGCGAATGGCGATGAACCCCAAATATCGGGCGATGGCAATGTAATAGCATACTCAAGCCTTGACGATGATATGATTCATTTGTTCTACGTAACTTCGCGAAGCTCGCCGTCGTTCTCAATTGCCGGCTCGGAGCCGCAACTCTCCGTAAGCGGAAGGTATCTGGCTTATCTTAATGAGAGCGGGCGGCCCGAAAGACGAAATCTTGTATCTGGAGAGGTCGTTGGTCCGGATGTTGGGGCGTCGACAAACACGTCGATTTCCGGCACTGGTCGTTTTGTTTACTACACTAAAGGAGGGCAGGGGTTTCGTTACGATGCTAATCTGGACATCGTTGAAGCCGTCAGCGCGACTGCGACCGAAGTTGGCGACGACACGACATTTGCCGGTGTCCTGTCCAGTTCCGGATCTGTCGCTGCGTTTGCGTCTGATGCCGGAAACTTGGTGAACGGTGACGTGAATAATAAGCGTGATATATTTACAACAATTTTCCCATTGCCACAGAATTCATTGCCAGCCGCGGATGCACCGGATCTTATAGTGATGGAAGATTCAGAGTCGATATCAATTCCATTGAGCTATACCGATGCCGAGGGTGATGATGTCGAAACAATGGTTACAGAAGCTCCGTCACACGCGGGGATGTTTGTGCTCAGTCCGCCTGTATTCGGGTCCGCGTTCTGGACGGTTGCGTACAAGCCGGCGGCAGATTTTTTCGGAACGGATTCGTTTTCATATCGGCTTCGTGATGGTTCCGGATTCTGGACAAAGTCGGCAAGCGTCGCGATTACGGTGACCAACGTCAACGACCAACCGTCGATCGACGCGATTGACGATATGACCGTCGTGGAGGGCGGCACGCTACGTTTCCCTGTGATAGCCACGGATCCGGATCTGGACGACCTGACATTTACGGTGACGTCAGGAGTCGGGTCGATCAGCGACGGCATGTTCGTGTATGAGCCGATGCATGATGTGGTGAGCCATAACGGTGATCCGCCATATACCAGGGCGTTCTCGGTTTCCGTCATGGTAAGTGACGGTCTCCTTGACGACACGACAACCTTTACAGTTACTATCACCGATCAGGACCAGCCTCCGGTAATCGAGGGAGACGTGACCCTGGAGCCGTTGGCGCCGCGAACCAGCGACAACCTTACGGTTCGGGCGACGGCGGGTGATCCGGACGGTGATGCCGTTGCTCTGAGCTACGTATGGATGCGCGACGGTGATTCCGCGGGGTTACCTGACTCTGATACCATCGTGTCAGATCTAACCGCGAAGAATCAGACATGGAGTGTCGCTGTAACGGCAACGGCCGGTAATGCATCAACGGTTGTCTCAGGCAATGCTGTCACGATACAGAACACACCGCCTGTTGTGTCGTCGATGACCGTCACGGTTGCGGAGGACAGTACCGAGACAATCGACTTGATTGCGAGTGACGGCGATGCCGATTCGCCGCTGCGCTATACGGTTCTGAACGGGCCTGAGCACGGCAGGCTCGAGAACGCGCCGCCGTCTCTTGTCTATGTTCCTGATCCGGACTACTTCGGCTCGGACGCATTTCGTGTGATTGCGAGTGATGATACCGATGATTCCGCCACAGCAACAATTACCATCAATGTGACGCCGCAACCGGACGCACCGGAATTGGTGGTGGAAGACCTTATCCTGCTGAGTGGTACACGAACCGCCACGGTGGGATTCTCGCAGTTGAAGGTTGAGGATGTGGACGAACCAGACGGCGTGGCGAACGCAGATGTAACCGTGATCATCAATCAGCTGCCTGTCATCGGAGGATTCACGCACGGCGGCAACCCCGTCAGTGCCGGCGAGCGGATCGTACTTTCCGCGTTTCCAATTGTGTTCGTACTTGCGGATGCGCTTGAGGATGATGTGTTCGTGAGCGACAGTGCGGTACTGACCGTCGAGCACCGTGATGATCCTGAAGGTGTTGCTTCCATGCCGGTGGAAATGGGCATTTACGTGGGTGCCGATGAGATCTCCATTGCCCTCAAGCGCGGGTGGAATTTGATATCCTTCCAGCACCCGCCGTTGAATCGTAGTTCGAGCGATTTACGCCTTGTTTCAGGTCGGGGGCTTGAACAGATGTGGTGCTGGGATCCGTTGCTGCAGCGGCTGCGGGCAATAACACAACTGCAACCGGCGAAGGCGAAAGGGTACTGGCTGTTTGCTCTGGAGGATGACGTTATTGCGAACTTGCCGGTCGGCGTTAGGGACAACGGCATGGTCGCCATCGAGCCATTGTGGAATCTTGTCGGGCCCGTTGGCGCTGGTGAGTCCGTGGCCGTGCCCGCAGAAGTGGGCGGTTTCGCGTGGTCATGGCGGGGCGATAAAAACGGATTCATCTACACCGATGCAATGCAAGAAGGCGAGGGCTACTGGCTATTTTTCGAAGCCGATGGGACGTCCCAGGTTGACCTTGGACTCGAGTAATTTACGGGCAGATCCTTGATGATTGGTTTGAGGGGAAATGATTCCATAAACCAATGTCGAAGAGGGTGTGAAAAATCTTGCTACGGCCATTTACAGAACTGGAGAGGGTCTCGCACAAAGACACCAAGTCACAAGGAAGAAAGTTTGATCACGTCCGTGTCGAAGACCTTTGCGCCTTTGCGTGCGACGATAAGTTTTGCTACGGCCACTGTATTGGAGAGGGTGTCGCGCAAAGGCGCAAAGAAAAATGGGATGGTTTTGTAACCCACATTTCCACACCCTAATATTCGGTGTGCCGGATAATTCTGGCCCTCAAGACTTGATCTCTCGCTGAAAACACAGCGGCGCACGGAGGATAAGCTACAAATATTGTCTTTCTCCCGATGCCCAGCGTTCTCAGCGAGAGCGACAGTCGTCTTATGCTCGATACGGAATTACTTACCGGATATCGCGCCGTGCGTCCGAAACGAGCGGGTTGGAGAAAACTCTCCCAGCCGATGACCAACCATGTTCTCGGTGACAAACACCTGTATGAATGTTCGACCGTTGTGGACCTGGAAGGTGTGCCCAACGAAATCCGGCATGATCATTGAACGCCGCGACCATGTCTTGATTGGTCGCTTTTCTCCACGTGCGTCGAGCCGACGAACTTTCTTCATCACATGCTCGTCGTAGAACGGTCCCTTTTTGACAGATCTGCCCATGCTATTTCTTTCTCCGTTCGATAATGAATTTATTGGACGTCTTGCGTTTATTCCGGGTGCGATAGCCTTTTGCAAGCTGCCCCCAGGGAGATACAGGATGACTGCCGCCACTTGACCGGCCCTCACCACCGCCCATTGGGTGGTCGACTGGATTCATCGCCACACCACGCGTCGTCGGACGGACACCGAGATACCGCTTCTTGCCGGCCTTGCCAAGCGATATTTTCATGTGCTCGCCGTTACCGACCTGCCCTATTGTCGCCATGCATTTCACATGAATCTGGCGAATCTCCCCGCTTGGCAGACGCACCTGAGCGTATTTTCCTTCCTTGGCGCGAATGATGGCCTGCTGGCCGGCGGCCCGAACCAAAGCGCCGCCCTTTCCGGGAGTCAGTTCGATATTGTGGATGGCTATGCCCGGCGGAATCTTGCCTAGCGGCAAGGCGTTGCCAACCTTGAATGGTGCGTCGGCCTCGCTGCTTACGATCGTCATTCCTACGGTTAGTCCGTTGGGGGCAAGAATATACAGTTTCTCACCATCAAGATAATGGAGCAACGCGATATTGGCACTGCGATTGGGATCGTATTCGATTGCTGCGACTTTTGCCGGAATATCGAATTTCTTGCGCTTAAAGTCGATCTGGCGATACGAGCGCTTTACGCCGCCACCGCGATGACGCACCGTCATTTTTCCCTGGTTATTGCGGCCGCCGGTAGATTTCTTTCCTCTTACCAGACGCTTTTCCGGTGTCGCACGAGTAAGCTCGGCAAAGCCGGATACCGTCATGTGCCGCCGGGACGGTGTGGTTGGTTTATATTGCTTTAACGCCATGATATCCCCTGTGTCGGTTCAAAAGTCTAGATGCGTTCATGCCGTGTCGGCCTGGACGCACAAGGATTGCTAGAATAAGTCGATCGCCTCTTCGCCGTCACGCAATGTGACAATTGCCTTCTTCCAATCGGCGCGCTTGCCGACACCATAACGATTTCGTTTCGTCTTGCCCTTGCAGTTAATGATGTTGACAGACTTGACGTGTCGGTCGAACAACTTATGAACCGCGAACTTGACATCGTATTTGTTGGCTCGACGATGGATGATAAATGTGTACTGATTGTGTTCGATCAATTCGTTGCTTTTCTCGGTCATCGCGACCGTATTTATAATCTGATAAGGATCATTCATTTTATGTTGTCACTCCGCTCAATGATTCGCCAACCGGCGTGTCTTTCCGTGTCTCGCATTGTCCCTGGAATAATAATGATTGTCAGGTCTGCGATCGCGTGATCTTGCGTTCGAGAACAGCCTATGTCAGCCTGCTGCCAAATATATCGAGTGCGTCCTTTGTGAATATGATGCGGTCGTACAACAGAATTTGGTATACATTTGCACAATTGGCCTGGATAAGCTCCACATAAGGTAAATTTGAGGCGGCCAGGATGACATTAACATTTTCGTAGTCCTTCACGACAACAAGGCAGTGTTCGCCGGCGCCGACCGTGTCAAGGTACTGTACCATCTTCTTCGTCTTTGGTTCACTCAACAGGATCGTATCGGCAATGATGACCGCTTCTTCATCAATCTTCGAAGTGAATGCGCGGCGCAACGCCAGTTGCCGCACCTTCTTGTTGGTCTTCTTACTGTAATCCCGTGGCGACGGACCGAATGCTACACCGCCGCCGCGCCAGATTGGACTTTTTCGTGATCCTGCGCGGGCACGACCGGTGCCTTTTTGCCGCCATGGTTTGGCGCCAGAGCCGCGAACACGAGCACGGTTTTTGGTGGCCGCCGTTCCTTCGCGCTGGCCAGCCAAGTATGCTACGACAGTGTCATGGACAGCCTGTTTGCCGCGGCATCTTTCGATCCAGGTGACGTCAATGTCATAGTCACCCACTTTCTTACCATTGGTGTCGATGATAGGAAGTGTTACCGGGACGTTGTCATCTGCGTCTTGGTCTATCGCTGGAAGAGAACCTGTCTCTTCGTCCGTCACGACAGTGTCGGCAACGTGTTCGACGGCAGTTATGTCGGCCGCCATCGCGGCGTCAGCTACGTCCACGTCATCCGTCTCTGCGTCAACTTCCGCCACTGCCAGGTCGGGCGTGTCCGCATTCTCAGGCTCAGTCCCAGTAGCGGCGATGGCTTCCTCAGACTTGGCATTGTCGGACGCCTTCGCTTCTTTGGACGCAACGTCGGCGTCGACAGGCATTTCGTGTGCTGATTCAGTTACCGCGTCGTCTGCAACAGCGGGTTCCTCAGATTCATTCTTAAATTCTTTATCCGCCACGGGATACAGGTCCTTCGATTATAGGTGATCGCGTTATGAACGGTTTACGTCGTTTGCGCCTGTGTGTGTCTACAGTGTTATTTTTTTCTGGCTTGTCTAATAATGATCCAACCGCCGTTCGGTCCAGGGACCGCCCCTTTAATAAGCAACGCGTTGTCTTCTTTCCGAACTTGGACTACCTGCAAGTTTTGTACGGTTTTACGACGGTTCCCCATTTGCCCCGGCATCTTGCGTCCCCGATAAACCTTCCCGGGCGACTCACACATACCGATCGAACCACCGCGGCGTTCCCAGTCTCCACCGTGGCTCGCGCGTCCACCGCGAAAACCGTAGCGCTTAATGACGCCCTGAAACCCGCGACCCTTAGTGGTTCCGACGACATCGATAAAGTCGCCTTGCTGAAATATATCCGCGGCCAAAGTGGATCCAACCGCTTCAGATGGATCGTCTGTGAGGCGGATCTCCCGGACCCAGGCGGGGCCGGCCTTGGTATAGGCAGCCGGCTTGAACTGTTCGCGCTGTGGCTTGTTGATGCGTTCCAATCGTCGTTCGCCGTAACCCAACTGCACGGCCGAATATCCGTCGACTTCCTGCGTTCGGTTTGCAATGACAGTGCAGGGACCAGCTTCCACGACGGTGACAGGGATCATTCGCCCGTTGTCATCGTATATGTGCGTCATTCCGACTTTTTTTCCCAGTAATCCCTTCATAGTCTACCGCTCACAATATCTCTTTAGGTTAATTTGAACTGCCGTCAACCGGGCCGCGCCTGGCGGACGGCATCAACGACGCGTCGTCAGTCAGATTTTTATGCTAATGTCAACGCCGGCAGGTAGGTTGAGTTTCTTCAAGTCATCTACGGTTTTTGCTGTTGGATCGATAATATCCAACAAGCGTTTGTGCGTTCGAATTTCAAATTGCTCCATCGACTTTTTGTCAACAAACGGCGAACGATTCACCGTGTAACGCTCGATACGGGTCGGGAGCGGAATGGGCCCGGCAACACGCGCACCTGTGCGACGCGCTGTATTTACGATTTCACCTGCGGACTTGTCAAGGACCCGATGGTCATATGCCTGAAGCCGTATGCGTATAGTCTGTTTGCTCATGATTGATCTCAGCTTATTTCTTCAAAACGTTTTTTTCAAGTTGCTCGGGTAACGGCTCGAAGTGCGACGGTTCCATCGAGTTGGATGCTCGGCCCCGGGTGAGTGAACGCAGTGCGGTGGTATATCCAAATAGCTCGGATAGTGGCACCTGTGCGTGTATCCTGACGAAATCCGGTTGCGCATCAACCTCGACAATGTAGCCGCGCCGACTGGATACGTCGCCGATGACATCGCCCATATGCTCTTCCGGGGTTGTGATCTCAAGTTTCATAATTGGCTCCAGAAGCACCAGGCCAGCCTTCTTGGCCGCTTCCTTGAATGCCATGGAGGCAGCGATCTTAAACGCGATTTCCGACGAATCCACCGCGTGATACGAGCCATCGAGTATGTCGATGTGCAGGTCCACAACCGGATATCCAGCGAGCACGCCGGTCGTGGCAGCTTCGCGCAGTCCTGTTTCGACGGGACGAATATATTCTTTAGGTATATTACCGCCCGTTACCTTATTATCTATCGTAATGCCATGTCCCGTATCTCTCGGTTCCATGGCAATGATGACATGGCCATATTGACCGCGGCCACCAGTCTGCCGTATAAATTTTGAGTCGGCTGTCGCGATTTTTGTAATCGCCTCGCGATAGGCGACTTCGGGTGCTCCTGTATTGGCCGCGACTTTGAACTCACGCAACAGGCGATCGCGAATAATTTCAAGATGCAACTCACCCATTCCGGATATGATACTTTGTCCTGTCTCCGGGTCCGTTCTCATCTGAAACGTTGGATCTTCTTCAGCGAGCTGATTCACGGCTTCATAAAGTTTATCCCGCTCCGCTGCAGTCTTGGGCTCGATTGCAATGGATATCACCGGATCGGGAAAGCTCATGGATTCGAGTACGATCGGGTGGGCAATGTCGCTGAGTGTATCGCCCGTTGTAATCGTTTTAATACCTACTGCCGCTGCGATATCGCCACTGTACACACTGTCCCGTTCCTCCCGGGTGTTGGCATGCATCTGGAGGATGCGCCCAATACGTTCGTTCTTTCCGGTGCGTGGATTGAATACCCTCATTCCCTTGCGTAGAACACCTGAGTAAACCCGAAAGAAAACCAGTTTGCCGACAAAGGGATCGATCATCAGCTTGAATGCCAGCGCCGCAAATGGCTCATCGTCGCCGACCATGCGCGTAATACGTTCCTCCGAATTCAGTCGAAAACCTTCGATGGCTTTGACATCGGAAGGGCAGGGGAGATAGTCATTTACCGCGTCAAGGAGATTTTGCACGCCTTTGTTCTTAAAGGCTGTACCACAAAAAACCGGTACGATCGTTGCTGTTATGACACACCGGCGAACCGCCTGCCGGAGGTGTTCTGCAGTTGGCCGCACATCACCAAGAAACATCTCCATAATTTCTTCGTCAATCTCAGCCAGGCACTCGATGATATGCGCTCGTGCGCTGTGTACATCGTTCTGCATGGCTTCGGGAACGTCCTTTTCCACGACTTCGGTGCCAAGCTCACCCTGGTAATAATACGCCCGGTTGGAAATCACATCAACAACGCCGCTGAAGTCACCTTCACATCCAATGGGCAACTGCAATGGAATAGCGGTTGCGCGCAGTTTGTCGCGGATGCTTTGGACAGCGGCAGTAAAATTGGCCCCGGTTCGGTCCATCTTGTTGATGAATGCGATAACCGGCACCTGGTATTTTTTAGCCTGACGCCAGACCGTCTCCGACTGCGGCTGCACGCCGGCCACGCCGCAGAAGACGGCAACGGCACCATCCAGAACGCGGAGCGAGCGTTCCACTTCGGCGGTAAAGTCAACGTGCCCCGGCGTATCAATGATGTTTATCTGGTGTTCTTGCCAGAAACATGTCGTTGCGGCGCTGGTGATTGTGATGCCGCGTTCCTGTTCCTGCACCATCCAATCCATCGTTGCATTGCCTTCGTGCACTTCACCGACTTTGTAGTTCACACCAGTGTAATACAGGATGCGTTCTGTAATGGTCGTCTTGCCTGCGTCGATGTGAGCCATGATCCCGATATTCCGCACCTGCTCAATTGGAACAGCCCGGCTCGGATGCGGGTTGTTCTGCTGTGCTTTGTTCGACTCCATAGTGATCCTGGCGCAATCGGTTGTGCTTGCCAATCCTGTCATAATACCTGTTTACTGCGTGCTGTTCGCTGGTTAAAATAGAAATAATGAATTGTGCAGAATGCGTGGACACGACCTTGCGGAAATGATCTCGCAGTCGGTGGTGCGGCAGGAAAGACGGTTGTAGCCTATTATGAGCGACGACCCTCCGGCGCGTTAGCATACCACGCGAATATCGCCGATATCACTCACCAACGATAATGAGCGAAAGCCTTATTGGCTTGTGCCATCTTGTGAGTGTCGTCCTTCTTCTTTACGGCTGAGCCGGTATTGTTGTAGGCGTCCAATATTTCAGCTGCTAGCGCATCTCGCATGGATTTACCTTTTCTTCCGCGAGCATAGGTCACCATCCAACGCAATCCGATGCCGATCTGACGTGACGTTTCAAGCTCGATCGGAATCTGGTAGTTCGCTCCACCGACACGTCGACTTTTCAACTCAAGCAAGGGCTTTACATTGTCTAGCGCCTGCATAAATACCTCAAGCGGGTCACGACCTTCCTGCTTGTCGGCAATTATCCCCATCGCGCCGTAGACTATATTCTGTGCTCGGGATTTCTTTCCGCGTTCCAAAACGATGTTGATTAACTTGGCAACCAACTCGCTATTGTATTTTACGTCCGGTGTCAGCTGCCGGCGTTCCGCCCGTCGTCGTCTCATTCTTTATCGCCTGTCTGTATTATAATAAATCGCCGGTTAACTGGCACGTTTTGTGCCGTATTTGGAACGGCCCTGCTTTCTATTGTCCACGCCGAGACTATCCAATGCACCACGAATAATGTGGTACCGTACGCCCGGCAGGTCAGGTACGCGTCCGCCACGTACCAGAACGATTGAGTGCTCCTGGAGGTTGTGTCCCTCTCCGCCTATGTATGCGGTGACCTCTTCGCCGTTGCTCAGGCGTACACGAGCTACTTTGCGCAACGCTGAATTCGGCTTCTTGGGTGTTCTGGTAGTAACCTGGAGACATACCCCACGTCGCTGCGGACACCGGGCCAAGGCGCGTGATTTACTTTTGAATTTCTTTCTCTTGCGACCCTTGCGGACCAACTGATTGATGGTGGGCATAGTTATGAACTCCGTGAAATCTTATGAACAAAAGTCGGATACCGTATCCTGCGATTCAGCACTTTCAACAATGAATAAAACAAAATCGGAAAATTTATCCCGAACGGTTCGATCGCTTCCTGAATCCGCAGCGGCAGTGCGTCGCTCTGCGGTGTCGGCGCGGGTCCCGGGACGGCGGCGTCGGCGCTACAAGCCGATGCCGCTACCGTCCAATCCCAGCGCGTTTATCGCAGCCTGCGTGCTGGGTGCAGCTACAGCGACACTGGCGGCTTCACCGCCGGCATCGTTGTCGTCAGGGCCGTCTCCGAAAATTTTCGGCAATACCTCACGACCGACTTTCTTGAGCTTCACCTTGAGGTTCTTCTTGTATCCCGTGCCGGCCGGAATCAGATGTCCCATGATAATGTTCTCTTTGAAGCCTTCCAGGGGGTCAACTTTCCCGAGCGTAGCCGCGTCTGTCAAAATACGGGTAGTGTCCTGAAAAGACGCAGCAGAAATGAAACTGTCTGTTTCAAGCGACGCTTTGGTGATACCGAGGAGTATCGGTTGTGCCTCGGCCGGCTTGCCGCCCTCTGCCATCACACTGGCATTTTCCTTGATGAATTCAGATTTTTCAATTTGCTCACCGTAAAGCATGTCTGTGCTGCCGGCATCTGTGATACGCACCTTCTGCAACATCTGGCGGACGATGACCTCGATGTGTTTGTCATTGATTTCAACGCCCTGCAGACGATAAACAGCCTGAATCTCATTAACGAGATACTCCTGCAGATCCTGCGGGCCGCAGACTTCGAGGATCTCATGCGGCACAACGGATCCGTCGGTCAACGGCTGACCTTTCTTGACAAACTCACCGTCGAATACGACGATGTGTTTGTTCGCCGGCAGGAGGTGCTCTTCCACGGTATTGCTTTCCGGATCCCGAATCATGAGGAGCCGTTTGCCCTTCGAGAGTTTGCCCAACTCAACCGAGCCGTCGATTTTCGCGATCTCCGCTGCGTCCTTCGGACGGCGCGCCTCGAAGAGTTCCGCCACACGTGGCAACCCGCCGGTGATGTCCTTGGTACGTGCAACCTGCCGCGGTGTTCGGGCAATCGTATCGCCAGGTGATACATCGGCGTTGTTATCTACCATGATATGGGCGCCGGCCGGAATGCTGTAATGCCCGATCATGACGTCGTTTTTGTCCTTGATCAGGATCTGCGGAAAAAGATCCTCACGATGCTCGAGGACAGAGATCTCCCGTACGCCCGTGGATTCGTTGATCTCTTCTTTCATCGTGATACCCTCGACGAGATCAACGAATTTCATGATTCCGCCGTGTTCCGTGATGATCGGGATGTTGTAAGGATCCCAACGCACGAAGATTTCGTCCTTCTTGATGAACTCGCGTTCGTTCTTGAGTATCGACGCGCCGGCGATCAACTGGTGCCGTTCCTGTTCGAAGCCTTTCTCGTCACACAACGCGATAGCGCCGGTTTTGTTCAACACGATCATGGCGCCTTCCTTCGACCGTACGGTGCGGGCGTCGACCAGCTTGATGAACCCACCTTCACGCGCCTTGATTGCAGGCTGCTTAAAAGACGACGAAGCTGTACCTCCGTAATGGAACGTACGCATGGTCAGCTGCGTTCCCGGCTCACCAATCGACTGAGCGGCGATAATACCAATGGCCTCGCCCTCTTTGATCTGGCCGTCCGTCGCGAGATTGCGGCCGTAACATTTGCCGCATATCCCGTCATCACTCTTACACGTAAGCACCGAACGGATCAGCACACGATCAATTCCGAAATCGATGATCTTATCGGCAACGGTTTTGGTGATTTCCTCTCCGGCGCCGACGATCAATTTGTTCTCTTCGGACAGTGGATCACGGATATCGTCGACACTGTACCGGCCGACGATGCGATCGCGCAACGGTAGCATGTCTTCATCGCCTTCACGAATAGCGCTGACCCAGATTCCCTGGGTCGTCATGCAATCCTGTTCAATGCAGATGACGTCGTGGGCCACGTCGACGAGCTTTCTCGTCATATACCCGGAGTCGGCTGTCTTCAACGCCGTATCTGCTAATCCTTTCCGCGCACCGTGGGAGCTGATGAAAAACTCGAGGACGCTCAGGCCTTCACGGAAATTGGCCAGAATCGGCCGCTCGATGATTTCGCCCGATGGCTTTGCCATGAGTCCGCGCATGCCGGCAAGTTGTCGAATCTGGTCTTTACTGCCGCGAGCGCCGGAATCAAGCATCGCGTGAACCGGATTGATTTCCTCAAGGTCATTGTTTCGTTCCAGAGCCCTGAATAATACCGTGGCAACACGATTGTTCGCCTGCGTCCAGATGTCGATATACTTGTTGTACCGTTCGCCTTCCGTAATGACGCCGCGTTGATACTGCTTGCGGACCTCGTCGATCTCCCCCTGGGCGCCGTCTACGATCTTCTGCTTTTCATCCGGTATAATCATATCCGTAATACCGATCGAAAAACCTGCTTTGGTCGCGTATTCGTAGCCAAGTGCCTTGAGCCTGTCGAGAATCGTTACTGTTTCCTCGCGGCCAAGCTGCATGTACGCGCTGGTGATCAGATCACCCATGGTCGATTTCTTGGCGACCATGTTGAAAAATCCCACTTTCTCCGGCCATATATCGTTGAAAATGCATCGCCCGGCCGTGGTCTTGATGAATTTATCGCTTTTGTTGCCCCAGATCGTGTCCTTGCCGCGGTCCGGGTTGGTCAGGAGGATGACCTGATGCAACTCAATACAGTCTGTATCCAGAGCGGTCATGATCTCGAAAGAATCATTGAATGCCTTCGGTGACGTCGTCCGTTCGAACGAACCCGGCTGCTCGTACGTCAGGTAGTAAGCGCCCAGTGTGATGTCCTGCGAGGGTGTGCAAATTGGCTTTCCGCTCGAAGGATAAAAAATATTGTTCGGCGCGAGCATGAGCAATTTCGTCTCAAGTTGCGCCTCGTCCGACAACGGGATATGAACGGCCATTTGATCGCCGTCGAAGTCCGCGTTGTAAGCCGCGCAAACCAGCGGGTGAACGCGAATCGCCTGACCCTCGATCAATACCGGATCGAACGCCTGGATACTGAGTCGGTGCAGCGTTGGCGCACGATTCAGCATGATCGGATGCCCTTTGATTACATCCTCAAGGATGTCCCAAACCTGCGGGTCGCCGCGTTCGATCATTTTCTTCGCACTGCGTACGGTGTGGACGAATCCAAGCTCCTTCAACCGGCGGATGATAAACGGTTCGAACAGCGTCAATGCCATCTTCTTCGGAAGACCGCACTGGTTCAGTTTTAATTCCGGGCCGACGACGATAACAGAGCGTCCGGAATAGTCGACGCGTTTACCCAGGAGGTTCTGCCGGAATCGTCCCTGTTTCCCTTTGAGCATATCGCTGAGCGACTTCAGCTGGCGATTGCTTGCACCGGTAACCGCGCGTCCGTGCCGCCCGTTGTCAAGGAGGGCGTCGACCGCTTCCTGAAGCATTCGCTTTTCGTTGCGAATAATGACCTCCGGTGTGCGCAGGCTCAATAGGTTCTTTAACCGGTTATTGCGGTTGATCACGCGTCTGTAGAGATCGTTCAGATCCGATGTCGCGAAGCGGCCGCCCTCGAGCGGCACCAGCGGCCGGAGATCCGGCGGGATGACGGGGAGTTCTGTAAGGATCATCCATTCCGGACGCATGTCAGCCGTCAGAAATCCCTCAACGAGCCGCAACCGTTTCGCCAGTTTCTTGCGATCGGCTTTGCTGCGCGTGTTCTCCATCAGCTCGACGAGTTCAACGCGTAGGTCGTCAAGTTTGATCTTACTCAGCAATTCTCGAATCGCCTCGGCACCCATTCCCGCCTTAAATGCGTCGCCGTAGGTTTCTTTGGCGTCGCGATATTCGTCTTCGGTGAGCAGCTGTTTCTCGGTAAACGGCGTATCGCCCTTGTCGATGACAATCCAGCATTCGTAGTAAATCACACGCTCAAGGTTTCGTGACGTCATATTAAGCATCAGGCCAAGACGACTGGGCATGCATTTGAAAAACCAGATATGCGATACCGGTACCGCCAACTCAATGTGGGCCATGCGCTCCCGGCGAACGCGGGAATGGGTTACCTCTACACCGCAACGGTCGCACACGATGCCTTTGTGTTTGATCCGCTTGTATTTACCGCAGTTGCATTCCCAGTCGCGCGTCGGACCAAAGATCTTTTCACAAAAGAGACCGCCTTTTTCAGGCTTGAAGGTACGATAGTTGAGGGTTTCCGGATTCTTCACTTCTCCGCGGCTCCAGGACCGGATGGTATCAGGAGAAGCGACGGTTATACTTACAGAACTGAACTTGTCAGCCGTATCCATGCCAAGGATTTCTCGGACTGCTGAATTATCGCTATTCACCTTGGTTTCCTCCGTCTTGCGTTTTTGATGTTCACTGATCGACCGCATATGCGGTCATGATTCTTTCCCGTCTTTACCATTGCGCGCGGCCTGTCTGCCTTGGTTTACGTATGGCGCCGCGAGGTTTCATGTTCCATTGCGTCCCGTTATACCATGGATCCTTTCAGGGGACGAATATCAAGACATAGGCTCTTCATTTCATTCATTAACACGTTGAATGATTCGGGAACATCGGCCTGCAGCGAATTATCGCCGCGTACGATGGACTCGTAAATTCGTGTCCGGCCCGTGACATCATCGCTCTTCACCGTTAGCATTTCCTGCAACGTGTACGCTGCGCCATAAGCCTCAAGCGCCCACACCTCCATCTCGCCGAAACGCTGGCCACCATGTTGCGCCTTACCGCCGAGCGGCTGTTGTGTCACGAGCGAATATGGGCCCACGGAACGGGAATGGATCTTGTTTACTACCAGGTGGTCGAGCTTGAGCATGTAGATTTGACCGACTACAACCCGTTGTTTGAAACGATCGCCGGTGCGGCCGTCATACAAATTAGTCTTGCCGTCGTCGTCGACGAAAAAGTCTTTTCGCAAGCGACCTTCGCGATCGTAGACGTTGCCATCGTCGTCGATACGCCATTTCGGGCGCTGCGACACCAACTCTTTCTTGGCGTCACGGAGCAGTTCATGGATTTTCGATTCGGGAATACCGTCGAATACCGGTGTAGCGACCTTCATGCCAAGCACCTTTGCAGCGTAACCCAAATGGGTCTCAAGTACCTGTCCTACATTCATTCGACTCGGTACGCCGAGGGGGTTGAGCAGGATGTCGACCGGCGTGCCGTCGGCCATAAAAGGCATGTCTTCCCACGGTACCAGCTTCGCGACAATGCCCTTATTGCCGTGGCGACCGGCCATCTTGTCGCCGACCGAGAGTTTGCGCTTGCTGGCAACGTAGACCTTGACCTGTTTGATCACGCCCGGATCCTCGCCGTCCTCGCTCTGATAGCGCTCGATAATTTCGTCACGGCGCATTTCGAGATCACGGGCGCGGATATTGTACACCTTCATAATCTCCTCAACCTGGTCATTGGTCGGACCACTTGGGATCTTGTAGGTACCATGCGCTGCCGCAAGTTTACGCAACAGCACTTTTGTAATCTTACGGTTTGCGGGAATAATCGGGACCGACGCGCCTTCTGTGCGATTCACGACGTCGAAAGGCAACTTTGCTCCGAGAAGGACCGAACCCAGTTTTTCAGTCAATTCCTCAAGCAATTCCGAATACTGCGCCTTGAATGTCTGCAGCGTTTCCTTGATCTGACGATTGCGTTCCGCCTGAGTCAATTTCGCTCTATTCGGATCGACTTTTCTTTCGATCTCCACATCCATGACGATGCCGTTGGTACCGCTCGGTACGGTGAGTGAACTGTCTTTCACATCAGCGGCCTTTTCCCCGAAAATCGCTCGCAGCAAACGTTCCTCGGGGTCGAGTTCCGTTTCGCTTTTTGGCGTGATCTTGCCCACTAGAATGTCGTTTGGCTTGACCTCGGCCCCAATCCGGATGATTCCCTCCGGCCCCAGCTGTCGCAGAGCCTCCTCGCTCACATTCGGTATGTCGCGCGTGATTTCTTCCGGACCAAGCTTGGTGTCTCGAGCGGTGATATCAAACTCGCCGATATGAATGCTCGTGTACACGTCTACCTTCACGAGATTCTCGCAGATGATGATCGCATCTTCAAAGTTGTAACCGCACCATGGCATGAACGCTACGGTCACATTGCAGCCGAGCGCCAGTTCGCCGTTCTCGGTAGCCGCCCCGTCCGCAATCACCTGGCCTTGACGAATCTTATCGCCCGACCGAACAATCGGCGATTGATTTATGCATGTGCTGCTGTTCGAGCGCATGTATTTGTAGAATTCATAACAATCTACGGATTCGGGTGGAGTCTTGTCTGTCGGCAGCTTACCGTTCGGTGTGATGACCACTTCCCGTGCCGAGGCACTGGCGACGATACCGGCGCGGTGTGCGCAGACAACCGCGCGGGAATCCCGCGCCACCACCGCCTCCAATCCCGTGCCGACATATGGCGAATCCGTGATCATCAACGGTACGGACTGACGTTGCATGTTGGATCCCATCAATGCACGGTTGGCATCGTCATGCTCCAGGAAGGGAATGAGTCCCGCCGCGGCGCTCACCAGCTGCTTCGGCGACACATCGATAAGATCCACATCCTTCGACGGCGCCTCTCGGGTATCGCCGGCCTGTCGCGTGTTGATATACTCATGAATGAACTCGCCTTTGTCATTCACTTCCGCATTCGCCTGGGCGATGACGTATTTTTCTTCTTTGTCCGCCGTCAAGTAAACTATTTCATTCAAAACCCTGCCCTTCTTTACCTTGCGGTAGGGCGTTTCGATAAATCCGTATTCATTGATCCGGGCGTACAATGCGAGCGAAGTAATCAATCCGATATTTGGTCCTTCTGGTGTTTCAACCGGACAGATACGACCATAATGGCTCGAATGTACGTCGCGAACTTCGAATCCGGCGCGTTCTCGGCTCAAGCCTCCAGGGCCAAGTGCACTGAGTCGGCGCTTATTGGTGAGCTCCGACAACGGATTAGTCTGATCCATGAACTGAGACAATTGTCCGCGGCCAAAGAAGTCGCGTATTACGCCAACCAGTGCTTTCGCATTTACCAGTTTGTGGGGCGTTACGTTCTCGTTCTCCATATCGATGAGCGTCATCCGCTCGCGCACCAGCCGCTCTGTTCGGGCAAGGCCGACACGCAATTGATTCTGTATGAGTTCGCCGACTGTTCGAATACGGCGACTGCCGAGGTGGTCGATATCGTCCACGGACCCTGTACCCGAACGCAGTTTCATCAGGTAGACTGACGCGGCGACAAGATCCTCTTTTTCGAGAGTGCGGACGTCCTTTTCGATTTCGAGACCAAGTTTCTGGTTGATCTTATGCCGGCCCACGCTTCCGAGATCGTATCGCTTTTTGTCAAAAAACAACCGTTTCAGTAACAATTTCGCATTGTTTGCACTGGGGGGATCGCCGGGGCGCATGCGTTTGTAAATATCCTTCAACGCCTCTTCCTGATTGGTACAGGGATCCTGCTCAAGGCATTTGATGAAATAATCGCCGACTTCAGCCGTATTGACGACATCGACGCTCTTGATCTTGGAATTCGTGAGCCAAAGAAGGATGTCGTCGTTGAGCGATTCAAGTTCCTTGCCGAGTTCGTTTTCCTTATCATCGCAAATCGGGTTGCCGTCCTGGTCAACGCAGGTCTCGGCGAGATAGTACTGCGACAACTCGTCCGGCTCCAGTGCTGACAGCTTTTTCACGGACATCGAGGAAACGCCGTATATGATCTCCAGCAGTTCCCGGGTACTGCTGTAACCGACTGCCCGCAGGAACGTGCTGATCAAAAACTTGCGTCGGCGGCGACGGCGGTCCAGAAAAATGTAAATCAAGTCATTGATGTCGAACTGCACCTCAAGCCATGATCCGCGATCCGGAATGATGCGGTACGAGTACAATACGCGACCGCTGGTGTGTTTGCCTTTCTCGAAGCATATACCCGGTGTACGATGTAATTGGCTGATGATGACACGTTCAACGCCGTTAATGACGAATGTCGCACTGTCGGTCATCAGCGGAATATCGCCGAGAAATACACGCTCTTCCTTTATTTCCTCTTTTTTGCGATTCTCGAAGCGAAGCGTGGTGTATATTGGCGCCGCATAAGTTTTTCCGGATCTCAGGCACTGCACTTTAGACAGTTTCGGTTCGCCGATTTCGTACGACAGGAACTCAAGGCGGCAGGATTCGTCAAAACTGTCGATTGGAAAAACTTCGTGGAAAACTTCCTGGAACCCTTGGAGATTGCGTTTCTCTGGTGGCGTCTCGATTTGTAAAAATTCGGAATACGATTTCAATTGGATCTGAATCAGATCCGGAATATCCAGGACATCTTGCAGTTTTCCATAGTTCTTACGAGTCATAGTCCACCCTAAGCATTTGATAAGCAGAGCTGCTTAATTTCGTTGTAAAAAGCCGACAACCGGCAGGTGTCGGGTTCGTCAATTGACGGGAATAAGGGAAAAAGCAAAGGGCGAACGGAAGGTCCGTTCGCCTCGATATATTACCGGTGTGACAACTCTTTCGGTCTCAGTTGCGACCGGGTATGACCCCGCCGCAACGTGCGTCTCTTGTTGGTAATCTGGCGCGTGAATGCGTCGCTTCCTACTTCAACTCCACTGTTGCACCGGCTGCCTCCAGTTTGGTCTTGATCTCCTCGGCTTCGTCTTTTGACACGCCCTCTTTGACTGCTTTCGGGGCGCTTTCAACCAATTCCTTCGCTTCTTTCAGACCCAGGCTTGTGATCGCACGCACTTCCTTAATCACCGCAATTTTCTTGTCGCCAATTCCAGTAAGCATGACGTCAAACTCAGTCTTTTCCTCCGCTGGCTCAGCCGTGTCCGCTACTGCCGGCCCAGCTGCAGCGACCGCCATGGGCGCGGCGGCCGTAACGCCGAGACGGTCCTCGAGTGCCTTCACGAGTTTCGACAGGTCCAGGACTGTCATGTTTTCGATGTAGGAAATGAACTTGTCCATATCCTCGCTAACTTCTACCGTTGCTTCTTCAGCCATTTTAATCCTCCGCTAAGATGAGTTTTCCGTTTTGTCATGATATGCCTTCAGAACGTGAACAATGCTTGATAGTTTGGCATTGAACACGCGTGCCAGATTTGTCATAGGCGCCTGCAGCACGCCGAGGAGCTGCGACTGTACAATCTCTTTCGGCGGGAGGTCCGCCAGCAACACCGTATCATCCGGTGACAGTACGTCTCTATCGACGATAGCCCCCTTAAATTGTACGATGTCGACGCCCTTTGAAAACGTCTTGATTGCCTTTGCTGTCGGTCCCGGATCGCCTGCACCAAACACAACGGCTGTATCCCCGGTAAGTTTGATCGTTGCGTTCGGCTCGATGCCGTTATTACGAAACCCCAATGACAGCAGCGTGTTCTTGTGCACCTGACACGTGGCATTGAATGCACGCAATTGGAGCCGAAACTCATCAAACTGGGCAACCGTCAACCCTTTGTATGTAATCAGAAACATAAACGACGACTGTTCTACCAGTGCGGTAATGTTCTGGGCTAATTGGATCTTTTCAACGCGCATTTCAGGTCCTCGCCATTTCCCGGGTACTCACCTTGACTCCCGGACTCATTGTGGTGGACAACGTACAGCTGAGCACGTAGATCCCCTTGGTCGCCGGTGGTCGGCTCCGTATGATGGCCTGAATAACAGCATTGCTGTTTTCAGCCAATGCAGTCTCAGTGAATGATATTTTACCCACAGGTACATGAACGCATCCGGTGCGATCGGCCCGGAATTCTACACGTCCTGCCTTGGCCGCTGCCACTGCCTCACCCGTATTTTCGGTGACCGTTCCCGTCTTGGGATTCGGCATCAGGCCGCGAGGTCCGAGAAGGCGTCCCAGCGTACGAACTTTCTGCATCGCAGCCGGCGTCGCGATCATGGTATCAAATTCGAGCCATCCGCCCTTAATTCGCTCAATCAAATCCTCGAATCCGACGTGGTCGGCTCCGGCCGTCTTCGCCTGTTCTGCCGCATCGCCGGTGGCGACCACGACAACGGTAACCTGTTTGCCGGTGCCGTGCGGCAATGACAGTGCGCCCCGGACATTCTGGTCGGATTGGCGTGGGTCGACGCCAAGTCTCATTGTAGTCTCGACCGTTTCGTCAAATTTCATGGTCGGGAATTTCTTCAATATCGCTATAGCTTCATCCAACGAGTAGATCTGCTCGCGATCATATTGTTCCGCACGTGCGGTATATCCTTTGCTCCTACGCATCTGCCACCTCGATTCCCATGCTTCGTGCCGTGCCGGCGATAATCCGAATTGCTGCGTCTTCGCTGCCCGTATTAAGGTCGTCTTTTTTTGTTCTCACGATTTCCAACAGCTGCTCCCGGGTTACTCGACCGACTTTTTCCCGACCAGGCGTGTTGGCGCCGCTGGCGAGTCCCGCTGCCTTCTTCAACAGAATTGCAGCAGGGGGCGATTTCGTAATAAACGAAAACGAGCGGTCGGCGTATACCGTGATCACCACCGGGATGATCATGCCTGCACTGTTTTGGGTCGCCGCGTTGAATTGCTTGCAAAACTCCATGATATTCACGCCGGCCTGGCCCAAAGCCGGCCCGACAGGCGGTGCCGGATTTGCCGCGCCTGCGGGTATCTGGAGCCGGATAGTACCTGTCACTTTCTTTGCCACAAGAATAATTCCTTATTACAGACGTCTCGTTTATGAACGGTTCCGGATCACTGACGTGTTGCGGAAAGCGGTCTATCCGCGCTCAACCTGCCAGTATTCAACCTCGACCGGAGTGAAGCGGCCGAATATGCTGACTGATAATTTCAGCTTGCCACGATCCGGATCAATGTTCTCAATTTTGCCCTCGAAGTTCTCAAATGCACCGTCTCGAATTTTGACTGTCTCGCCAATGTCAAAATCAATCCGCGGCTTTGTTCCCTTATCGCCCTTGTTAAGCTGGTCCAGAATATCATTTACTTCGTCCTCGCTCAGCGGAGTAGGCCGATCCCCGCCAACGAATCCAATCGTTCCATTTGTATTCTGGATGTATGTCCATATGCGATCGTCTACCTGGTTGTCCTCGTTATAGAGAACCGCATTCAATAGGATATAACCGGGGAAAAATTTTCGGTTGATCGTTGTCTTGCGCCCGAGCTTAACCTCGGTTACTCGTTCCATCGGAATGAGCGCCTCGAAAATCAATTCGGTCATTTCCTCAAGTTCAAGGCGCTTGTCGATACTGTCCTTGACCTTCATTTCGTGACCGGATAGCGTTTGGACGACAAACCATTGTCCTTGTGTTTCCATCGATTGACCTTCCAGCAGGCTGAAACCTGTGCGCGGGTTACAAATGATAATTCGGTTCGTTTTGTGGAGCTACGAGAGAATGAAAAATCGTATCAGCTTCTGCGTCACCATATCGACACTCCAGATGAATGCCGTCAGCATCAACAATGAGACGATGACAATCGCGGTCGATTCCAATAATTCATTGGTTGTCGGCCACGTGCATTTTTTGACTTCGCTTACGGTTTCGTCGTAAAACTGTCTGATTCTTGGAATTGGATTGACCATACGTAACTAATGACCAGATTAAATTGGAGGTTGGCGCAGATGCCGCGATAGGTCGGCATTTCGGCGCAGTCTCAGATGAAAGCGGCTGTCCCGGAGTGGCAGGTGAGACAGGGTTCGAACCTGCGACCTGCGGTTTTGGAGACCGCTGCTCTACCAGCTGAGCTACTCACCTATCATTTGGCTGCAGTAATCCGGATTGATAAGGCGCCAGCTGGCTTGATGTCAGCGCGTGTTCTCCACCACGATCGAACGCAGTCCCATGTGCCGTTTTTAGCGCGTTTCTCTGTGAAGCGTGTGCTTCCGCTCAAATCTACAGTATTTCTTGAGTTCGATCCGACCCGGAGTCTTCCGCTTATTCTTTGTTGTTGAGTAATTTCGCCGTTTACACTCGGTGCATGCGAGGGTTATTATATCGCGAGGCATTCGGGAACCTGTAGGTACTGTTCAATAAAAAGTAAGATACCCGGGCACGGAGCGTAACTCGCATCTCCGGGCTCGGGTAAAAAATGCTATACGGTTTTTGAGATGGATGCTATTCGATGATGTCCGTGACGCGACCTGCACCGACAGTGCGACCACCTTCACGTATCGCGAAGCGCAAGGTTTTCTCCATCGCAATAGGGGCAATCAGCTCCACGTCAAGCGCGACGTTGTCGCCTGGCATGACCATTTCCGTGCCCTCCGGCAGGGATGCGACGCCGGTCACATCAGTTGTGCGAAAATAGAACTGCGGCCGATAGCCATTGAAAAACGGCGTGTGCCTGCCGCCTTCCTCTTTGCTGAGAACATACACCTCGCCCTTGAATTTGGTGTGCGGCGTGATTGTGCCGGGCTTGGCGAGTACCTGCCCGCGCTCGACGTCGTCTTTTTTCGTTCCACGCAACAGGCAGCCTATGTTGTCTCCCGCCTCGCCGCGGTCAAGGATCTTGCGGAACATTTCAACGCCGGTGACGGTGGTTTTCTTCGTGTTGTGTATGCCCACGATTTCGACTTCTTCGCCGGTTTTGATAATACCGCGCTCACAGCGTCCGGTGACGACCGTTCCGCGTCCCTCGATTGAGAATACATCCTCGATCGGCATGAGAAATGCCTTGTCCAAATCGCGGACCGGTTCGGGAATGTACTCATCGACAGCCGACATGAGGTCGACAATAGCCTTGCAATTCTCATGGGTGGCATCGCCTCCCGCTTCCATTGCTTTCAAGGCAGATCCGAATATAATAGGAATGTCGTCGCCGGGGAACTCATATTTCGACAGCAACTCGCGAACTTCGAGTTCGACTAACTCAAGCAGCTCGTCATCGTCTACCTGGTCGACTTTGTTTACAAAAACAACCATTGCCGGTACGCCGACCTGACGAGCGAGGAGAATGTGTTCGCGCGTTTGTGCCATGGGGCCGTCGGTGGCCGCGATCACCAGGATGGCGCCGTCCATTTGGGCGGCACCGGTAATCATGTTCTTCACATAGTCAGCGTGGCCCGGACAGTCGACATGCGCGTAGTGACGTTTCTCCGTCTGGTACTCTACGTGTGCTGTATTGATGGTAATACCGCGTTCGCGCTCTTCCGGTGCGTTGTCGATTTCGGCATATGATTTCGCATCGCCGCCGAATGATTGGGAAAGCGTCATGGTGATAGCGGCTGTCAATGTGGTCTTGCCGTGATCGACGTGGCCAATCGTGCCGATATTCAAGTGCGGTTTGTTGCGTTCAAAAACTGCTTTAGCCATTTTTTTCCTCCGAAATGGATGTCTCTCTACTGTTGCGGTGCAAAATGCATGTCGGCCGATAGCCGCTGCATTCGTGATTTCTATTGAATTTGCCTATCGCCTTTATGTCCTGCTCAACCATATCAATTGTGGATTATCAAGATGAGCGGGAAAAGGCGGAAAGCCCGCGACCGGACTCGAACCGGTGACCTCGTCCTTACCAAGGACGCGCTCTACCGACTGAGCTACGTGGGCAAATCAAAATTAAGCGTATAAGTTACGCTCGGTTCACACGCTTTCAAATCATTAATTTGACAATTTACAAAGAAAATCAAATGATTATTTGTCATTGTTTCCATCGTCGCTTTCGTTTTCACTCGCTTCGATAGCGATGTCGAATACATCACCTACATCAACCATCTGATCGCCCGGCTTGAGGTTGGTGGTCTTTGCGGCCGGGTCACCGATTACAGGTATGTCCCTGACTGTCTTTGTGCTCAGGCCGATGCGGCGCTCGTTCTTGTCAATCTTGATTACCTGAGCCTCGATGGTTTCACCGATTTTCAGGAAGTCCTTCACTTTTTCGACGCGCTCGTCGCTAATTTGGGAGATGTGAATCAATCCGTCGATGTCGTGATCCAACTTTATGAAAGCACCGAAGTTTGTGAGTTTCCTGACTACGCCGTCAACAGGTGTACCCACCTGAAAGTAGGAGTCAATATTTTCCCACGGATCTTCCATGAGCTGTTTTATGCCAAGGGAAATACGCTGCTGCTCGGGGTCAATGACGAGAACGACGGCATCAACCTCGTCGCCCTTCTTCAATATTTCCGACGGATTATTAATTTTGCGTGTCCACGACATGTCAGACACATGGACCATGCCGTCGATGTCTTCCTCGATCTCGACAAATGCACCGTAGGTGGTAAGATTCCGCACACGTCCCGAAACGCGCGTTCCGGGCGGGTATTTTTCGGCAGCAAGAACCCACGGATTCTCCATGGTCTGGCGTAGCCCCAGGGAGATCTTTTTTGAGTTACGTTGAATGTCCAATACGACTGCCTCAACCTCCTGGCCGGATTGCAGGACGTCGCTGGCTCGTGTTACCCGCTTGGTCCAGGACATTTCGGAGATATGAATCAAGCCTTCGACGCCAACCTCGATTTCAACAAAGGCACCATACGGCATGACGTTGACGACGTGGCCCTTTATCCGTGACTCCACCGGGTAATGTTCCTCGACGCTCTCCCAGGGATCCGGCGTCTTCTGCTTCAGCCCCAGCGATACGCGTTCCTTTTCCCGGTCTACATCGAGAATGACGGCCTCGACATCCTCGTTCAGCGACAGCATTTCCGACGGATGCGAGATGCGGCCCCATGACATGTCGGTAATATGCAACAGGCCGTCTATGCCGTTGAGGTCGATAAACGCTCCGAAATCCGTGATGTTCTTGACGAAACCCTTGCGCAATTGGCCGGGAAGTATTTCCGCCATGATCGAAGCTCGCCGACGGGCCTTTGCCTCTTCCAGCAACTCGCGCCTTGAGACAACGATATTGCGGCGCTCCGCGTTGATTTTCAGGATCTTGAAATCGAATTCCTGGCCGACCAGCTCGTCGAGATTTTTTACCGGCACAATATCAACCTGCGAACCGGGAAGAAATGCATCTACGCCGATATCAATGATAAATCCGCCGCGGACCCGATGCTTCACCGTACCTTTTACTACCGTGCCTTCTTCGTGATTCTTGAAAAAATGCTCCCACGCCTCCTGCGCTACCGCTTTCTGTATGCTCAGTAGCGGCATGTTATTGACTTCATCCTCAATGGACTCGAGGATGGCGCGAATCTCATCGCCGGGATTTATCGCCTTCCAATCCACCACTTCGTCCTTGGGGACGAAGCCTTCCGCTTTGTAGCCGATGTCTACGATGACGCCGCTGTCGCGCTTTTCGACGACTTTGCCGTTCACAATGGATCCTTCGCCGAATGTGGTTCCGCTGTCGTCACCCAGTAATTCGTCCATGCTCGGCATGTTGGAGAAATCAAATAGGTCGGGAAAGTTGATAGCGCCGGTGTCTTTGGTTGATGATTTTTCGGTCATAAATGCGGGTACACTCGTTTTATTTACGTTCGTTAATATTGAATGTGGATGTGAAACGCGAGGCGGAAAAAAAGTCGGGTACTATGCTCTGGTAACATGGCGTCGTCAACTGGGATTTTGCAAAAAGCCATGGAACCGCTTGAACCCCGACTAAAGTTGGGGATGTAACCTATCGTCATCCCGAGGTATATCAACGTGCCAGAAAAACGGCGACGAATTCGATATTCCCTTTCGCACCTTTAAGGGGTGATTGGCACACAGCCAACGTGTGCCAACCAAGCGTGGATTCAGCGAATTCACGAATCTTGCATACGGCGCGTTGCCGTGTTTCATCCGATCGTACCACGCCGCCCTTGCCAACTTCGTTGCGTTCGGCCTCAAACTGTGGCTTGATCAACAGCATGATCACGGCGTCGGGCGCGAGTAGCGGCGGGATGGCAGGGAGTACTTTCGTCAGTGAAATAAACGACAGGTCTGCGGTAACCAGATGAACGGGATCGGGGACGATTGCTGTGGTGATGTAACGGGCATTGACTTTTTCAAGACATACCACGCGGGGATCACGACGTAGCCGATAATGCAGTTGCCCGTGTCCAACGTCTACCGCGAAGACCCGTGCAGCGCCTCGTTGCAGCATGAGATCCGTAAAGCCGCCGGTCGACGCGCCCAGATCGAGGGCTGTACATCCCTCGGCTGAACCGACGTGAGCGTCAAATGCCTCAATGAGTTTTTGGGCGCCGCGACTGACAAACTGGTGTCGGTGGGTGACCGTAAATTGCGTGTTGCAATCCCAGGTCTCGGCCGGTTTGGCCACAATTCTGTCCGCGCCCACCCGGACTTCGCCCGCCATAATCGATTTTCGAGCGCGTTCCCTGCTGTCGAAGTGGCCGTGTTCGACAAGCAGAATATCGGCACGTTGCCTGGATGTCCGCGTCATATTTCCAGCTCGGGCGTCAGATTATTCCTGGCACTGCGATAGTGATTTGACATTGCCGGAAATCTCTGCGAACGCACATTGCTCCCGGACCGAACTTCGGTTCGGCACGCGAATTATTCGCGGATCTGGCCGGTTCCCAGCACCACATATTTGTAGGTCGTCAGTTCCTCGAGGCCCATCGGTCCACGCGCATGGATCCGATCGGTACTTATTCCGATTTCTGCGCCCATGCCGAATTGGCCGCCGTCCGTGAATCGCGTAGAGGCATTCACATATACCGCAGCTGAATCCACCTCGCGCAGGAAGCGGTCGCAGGCTGTTTCGTCGTCGCTTACAATCGCGTCGCTGTGCCCGGATCCGTAGGTTGCAATATGGTCGATCGCGGCACCGATGTCAGGAACAATCTTTACCGACAGAATCTTATCCAGATATTCCTCATGCCAGTCGTCTTCGGTCGCCGGCACCGCGTCCTTCACTAGGTCGAGGAAGCCCGGATCTCCACGGAGTTCAACATCCGACGCACGCAGGCGTTGCGCCATCGCCGTAGCGAAGTGATCGGCCACCGCTTCGTGAATCAACACCGTCTCGACGGCATTGCATACACCGGGTCGCTGGCACTTTGCGTTTTCGATAATTGCAAGCGCCATGTCCGCGTTCACAATCTGATCGACATAGATATGGCAAACGCCTTTATAGTGTTTGATGACCGGCACGGTCGCGTTCTCGGCAACGAACCGGATTAACCCTTCGCCGCCGCGCGGGATGATCAGATCGATGTGGTCGTTCATTTTTACCATCACCGACACCGCTTCCCGGTCTGTCCACGGCAGGATCTGGATGGTCTTGTCATTCACATTCGCACGCCGCAGGCCAGCCGTCATCGACCTCGCCAGAGCGAGATTGGAATTGGCCGACTCCGACCCGCCGCGTAGTACCACCGCGTTGCCGGCTTTGAGGCAAAGGGCGGCGGCATCCACCGTCACATTCGGTCGCGATTCGTAGATGATCCCGATTACTCCGATCGGCACGCGGACCTTCCGTACTTTGAGCCCGTTTTGCAAGGTGAATTCACGGTCGACCTTGCCTGCCGGATCGGACAGATCGGTAATGTCGTGCAGGCTCTGGATCACAGACGACAGGCGATCGTTCGTAAGTTCCAGCCGATCCAGCATGGCACCGTTCAGTCGATTCTTTTTTCCGTTTTTGAGATCAATAATATTGGCATCTGCGATCTTTTTCCGATCCATCTCAAGCTGGTCGGCAATAGCCTCAAGGCAACGGTTCTTTTTCTGATCGGTCATGATCGCCGCCTGCCTGGCCGCAAGTACCGCCAACTCGCCGATCTTGTTCATTTCATTGAGAAAATCCATGGCACTGATTCCACAGTAATGTGTCCGGTTTTATTGTGCCGGCATGGTTGGACTTTGCCTTTCGACGCGCGTGCGCGCCACAGCGGTCACGCCGAGTCGGCGTATTCCTGGTTACCAGCCCACCCGTGCCTTTTTGCCCATTTTTACGATTTGCACCTCGTCCTCCCAAATCGCCAACCCGTTTTTCAGATCTGTTAACGTCATCTGAAAGGCGAAAGCAGACTGCTTGTGACGGCCGGCACGGGTGTCGAGCTGAATGATCTTTCCCGACAGGCTGTAGCGAGGCGCGACCAGGTTTCCCTGGGACTGTGTTGTGCTCTGATCGAATTCCGCCGAATCTCTCAATTCGCGAACAGCCATGCTTGCTTCGTCTTCGGGGCCCCCAGCGCCGACCGCCGTTGTTGTCAGGACTTTTCCACTGCGATTCAGCGCGACACGAATCTTCTTTGTCAGCAGGTCGGTGTCGATGTGTTCGCTGGTACTGTTACGGACGTGGCTGATCATGATAATGTTCTTGCCGCTGTCATTGGATGTAAGGGTTCCCGACGAAAGCAGGGATTGGATGACCTGCTCAGCGGCTGCACCCCAGTCGTGAACATCAATGGTTCCGATCGTGGTGATTCCTTCGTTACCCTCTGGATCGACGTAGGTTACTTTTCCTGTCTGACACCCCTGTAAGGCCAGAGACATCACCATTAAGCACAACGCCGTCCTGTTGTTCATGATTGATTTTTTCATGTATCGCTCCTTATGATTTACATCATTTTATATTTGAATCGTACATTGCGGACATGCGCCGCGGGAGCGACCGACGTAACCGACAGGCGGTCGCCGGCCGGTATGCGTACGATGGTCCAGCGATACGCCGCCGGGTTTGCAATCATGGCATCATCATCGAACCATTCGAACCGATATTCAATGGTTCTGGTACGGCGCGTGGTGTTGGCCAGGACGGCCTGTGCGGTGAGGAAATTTTTCACCATGCCGGACGTGGTGATCGATTCCAGGTGTATCTTCCGTGCCAACGCTGCGCTGGAGGTATCGCGTGTTTCATTATAGACGCTGGAATAGACCGGTCGTGTGAGCGTCACGCTATTTACCGGTCGCGTTGCGCACCCTGCGATTACCAAAATAATCGCAAGCAGCGCCACAAGGCGTCGGTGTTTTGGCATGCATATATTCTTCATCGCAGCACCATGATGTGGGTGAACATAATAGTATGATCCTCAAGTATCCGCACGTACACAAGCACGGCCTCTGCTTCCGGTATCGTGACCGTTGTTTTTTTCGCGCCGCCAGGACCGTGGATGGCTATTGCGCCACGATCCGGTTTCGTGAATCTGGCCACGTGAAACGCCTTCGGCAGTGTCAGCCAGCTGCGCTGGTCGGCGCGGTTCATTAGTATTGAAAATAACGTCGCGCCAATCTGTCCGAGCGCGCCGGCTTGTCGTTCCATTTCGATCTGGGCCGCTACCTTTGCCGCTGTGGCGGCAACTGTCCGTGCCGTAGCGATGCGCATCCATTGCTCGAATTCAGCAGAAATAATGGAATCCATATCGGATACCATTGTTGTCCGCGCGAGTTCACGATCCCCGCTCAGCACCACCAGAGGCATATGCGGTGATCGCGAAAAGTGCAGTTTCGGGAATGCGACGCCGACGTGACTCACGTTATGCGCCGGCACCGGTACATCAATTCGCACCTCCTCCCGGCGCGGCGCCGATCCGACTTCTGCAATCAGGTAAACGACCGGATCAAGCGGCGCGCCCGAGAGCCTCGCCGCGGTGGCCTCAATATCCTGGTCGATATGGGTGTTGCTGCCGATCATCGCCGCGACGCGGTCAAAGTCAATGCGCGCACGCTCTATATCGGATGGGTCACTCGATGTTGTTGAAAACACGACACCGTCGAGATAGACGGTAAACGGGTTGACGAAGTCGGCGAATGCCGTCAGTTCCGTTGGAGACCTTTTGAGTCCCAATTGTTCCCGATAATTCGGGTTTTTCATTATCGTTGGTGCGACATGTTGCTGGTCCGCAGCGTCGGATTCCGCGCCGTGAATCGCGGACTGGTACCGATCGACCGCATCTTTCTGCCGTTGGTAGGCGCGTCGCAGTTCGACCCGGGCCCCGTCAGGCTGTCCCAGGCAGAGGTAGTTGAGGGCCTTGTACGTGTGGAGCATGATGCGATCATAAGCGTAGCCCTGGTACGGAATGGCGTTGGGATTGGTCATGATCCCGGCAAGGTTATTGCCGAGATCCCGCACACTCACCGACGCGCGGTCATCAAAGCTGTCAATTAGGGCCGCTGCCTGCTCGAATGCGGCATTGCTGCCCTCGAAATCACCGGCAGCGCGTCGAGATGCACCGCATTCGAGCCACCACAGCGCAGCATCCGTCGAATTCGCACGGCGTTTCGTCATCTTGCCAAGGTACCGGTTGGCGGCGTCAAGCCGTCCGTGTTGGTAATCCGGATAAAATCCGGCCGCCTGCGACGGGTAATCTCTGATGGTTGAGCATCCGGCAAGCAGCGCACCGGCGACGACGAAAAACGTGGCTGTAATACGATTCATGGTACCGCTATCGACTACATGGTCCGCAGGAATGTTCCGTAATCTCATGTCTTGCCTCTGGTCTGCTTCATTCATACAACCTCGTCGCGAGGTTGCTTAGCGTGCTTCAGGTGAATGTGTTGCGGAGGTTTTGAGGTTGAAATGGTAGTGAATTGCCTTGATATCTCAAATCTTGATTTGAGCTGGCTTGCCAGTCCCGCGCCTGTGGGATTCTTCATAACGCGTTTAGATAATGTGCGATCTATAGCCGCAGCAGAGGTTGTATCAATGCACTCAGGTTAGTTGCTGCAGGACCCGCAGAAGCTCGGTTACGCCCCAGGCCTGTGCTGTGCATCCGCGTTCGGTGTGCGGCGCGTTGCCGTCGAGGATCTCCGGTACATGTCCGATGCAGCCGCTGTTGATGATCACGGTGCTGCTGCCGAGAATGGCGAGAGCGGTATCCCGGCCGGCCTCTCCGTACACAAGGTGCCATGCTTCGGCAAATGACGGAAACATCCAGGTCCAGGCCGTACCGTTATGGTAGGCAGGCTTTCGGCGCGTATCTTCGTCACCCGTGTACGAGCCCCAGTATGGATTGCGGGGGTCGTTGAGGAGGGCTCCGTCGCGGTATACCGGGAGAGGTATGCGCACCGGGCGATCGGCAAGGCTACGAATAGCCCCGGGCACGATCAGCGTTTCGCACGCCGAAAGCATCTGCCGGCACAACGCAGCATCGCGCACGGCACCAAGCGTGATCGCCAACAGCTGATTCGGTCGCAGCGCGTCATCCTGCGTCGCTGCTGCCGCAGCAGTGTCGCGATTTCCGTGGAGGCAGTCGGACAAATAGCCGTTCTCGCCGGCATATAGTCGTATTATTGAGGCTCCCACCTGATCCGCCAACGATCGGAAGCGATCCAGTGCCAACCATTCAGCGGCAGCGTTCAATGCAGCGTACCACAGCGCCTGTATTTCGATCGGATAGCCCTGGCGCGGTGTCCCTGCCGGATGGTTGGTGTCCATCCACGTGAAATGCGACGGGCTGTATATCAACCCGCTGTCCGGATCCATGCGGATGCCGTTCGGCGTACCTTCCATATATGACATGATGATCGAGCGGATAACCACGCGGAGCGGCCGACCGTTACAGGGGCGATCAAGCAGGTCGCTTGTGCCGTCGGCCTGGATCAGGTCGCGGCACGCCACGATAAACCACAGCGGCGCATCGGATGTATCGCGGTCACCGGTGTCCGCTCCATGAATCATATTCGGGAGGGTTCCGCGATCCTCGAATCCACCAAATTCGACGAGGATAGATCGGACATCTTCTTTGAGCCCTGCGGTAATCATACCTCGCGTGCAGATCAACGTGTCCCGGCCCCAGTCCAGAAACCATGGGTATCCCGCAATGACCGTTGCGTTCGCACCACGGGATACGACATACTGCGACGTCGCACGTTTCATGGTTTCGAGAATCGAATCGTCCGGCCACGATTCGACATGTTCATCGAGCACGACGGTGTCCGCCGGCGCCTCATTCGCCGCGCTTTCGGAATCATTCGCTCCGTGAATGACAGCACTCACGACCGTCCGTCCGTCGTTGTCCAGATCGCATTTGAAGTAGCCGGGACTGAAGATGTCGGTATGCGTTTCGAGTCCGCGTGACGCTTCTGTCGGAAGGAAGACGTCGTACTGCCATTCCGGCGTCGGCTTGTACGTGCCGTTTGTGATGCGGATGGTCAGGCGACGATCGGGAGACGGCGCAAACACGACCTGCGTCCGGCCGATCGAGATGGCGCCGGGCCATCGTTGTTCCGGACCAGCCGAAGCCCTGGTTACCGCGTGAAAATTTCGATCATCAATGTCTGGACGGATTATCAGCGTCACTGGTTCGTTGTCCCATACCAGCTTGCGATTGTCGCCGGGCGGTGATTTCCGCTGAACAACCATGTGCAGCTGGTTGGTGGTTTCTGCCAGTCTCAATCGTATCGACAGGCGCACCAGCTTTCCGTTCGCGCCGGGTATGGTATAGGTCCAGTGCGATGACATGTCGTTGAGCAGGTAGAGGCGGTCGAGACAGTCGATCCCGATTGCATGCGAAAAATTCCGCGAAACAACCCACATCCGATACCGCGTCAGCATTACCTGTCGCTCGTCCGGATAGTGGCGGTTGAGATTGCCGGCGAGCAATGCGTCGTACTTGCTCCGAATCTCGCCCAACGGTGCATTGGCCATGAGCATGGTTGCCCGCTGGTTGGCGGTCAGCACACGGAGGTTTCCGGCAGCCACGTCGGACTTGTCAAATGCCAGGCGTGCGACCGCAGCCCGGGCCGGCGCAAGGTAGAGCAGGCCTGCCCGTTCCCGACGGCAACCGTGCGCGCCATATAGCGTCAGTTGTATGCCTATATTCTGATGCGTGTCGGGTGTCGTTCGGGGCGGAAGTAACACGAAATGCCGTCCGTTTTGCTGCGGCAGACTGGTCTCGCGGCCGGTTACGCGGTCGTGCTCCATCAGTTGCACGTGAAAGGGGGCATCGGCGATCATATAAACAGCGAAGCCGGGCGGCACCATCACCACGCGGTGAAGATCGACGGGCCAGGTCCATGACACATGTACGCGTTCGCCGCCCCGCGAGCAGATCGACTCGCAAAACGATACCGGATCGGCAAACAAGCGCTTGCCGGCCGCGACCGGGTCTGCATCATCGCAGCCGCTTAATCCCGTCACCCGGTAGATCAGCTCAAGCGCTTTGTGGCGCAATCGCTGGTGCACGATCCGGTGCGTTTTCGCCAATTCATCGATCACAACGCCGGACGGTGCTGCGGACGGTACTGGCGTAGTGAGGCACATGACGTCGCCGCTCTGAAGCATCACGCGGATGGTCCCGTCACGAACCGTTGTCGTCACCGGCTCCTTGGTGATGAGATCGATCACCTCCGCCGCTGTTCCGGTCGCATCGGCAAGCAGCCAACTCACAGGATTCGGCGTGTCGTGATCGAGATTTACCAGCACCAGCAGCCATTCCCCCGATTCGGGTGCGTAGCGGTAGAAGGCGATGCTGTTGCCGTCGCCCCGCTGTATCATCCGGAGCTCGGCGTCGTCATGAAACGTGGCGTTGGTTGCCAGGATGTGATTCAATGTGGCGATAAACGCCACCTGGTTATTGGCCGAACCCCAATTCAGTGCGTTTGCTTCGTGCACATCGATCTTTTCGGCTGCATACCATTCGACGCCGTTGGCAAAGCCGTAGGCGCCCCGAACCGATGTGAGCGCCGCAAGCGCTGTACGCAACCTGGCAAAGGCTGGCGACACCGATGCCAGGCGGTTGTTGTCATGGGTCTCGGCGAAGTTCAGCATGATGCCCTCATGCAGTGAGATGTCTATGGCTTTCGGCAGATAGCTCTCAATCGCGTCACGATGATAATTCTGGAAAAGTTCCGAATACGCCCAGTTCAAGTTTGCGTCAATGAGCAAGTCGCGTGTCACGCTCACCTTGCCTCCCAGGCCCTCAAGGAGGAACACGGTGTCCGGAAATTCGCCACGGACCGCGGCCACGATATACTCCCACGCCTTTACCGGAACCTTATAACCGGCGTCGCACCGAAACCCGTCGACACCGCGTCTGCACCACGACAACATAACATCCGCCATGTACTGCCACAGGTCGTGGTGGCTGTAGTCCAATTTTATGAGATCCTCCCAGACGACGCCCCACGCTCCGGGAGAGGTGTAGGATCCGTCGTCGTTGCGAACGAACCATTCGGGATGATGCGCCTGTAATGTCGATGCCCAGCCAGTGTGGTTGATCGCAATGTCGAGAAAGATTTTTGCCTGACGTGCGTGCACTTCATCGACCAGTTCCGCGAATTGCGCCATCGGCGATGCACCGCGATCGAAGTCTGCCAGACCCGCATCGACGTCGTGGAAGTCGAGGGCCGCGAACGGGCTTCCGAACCGTCCCATGCGGCCGTACACAGTCGGCGTCGGGTGGATCGGCAGCAATTGTATGATACGGCAGCCCAGCGTACCGACAATAAAATCAAGCTCGGCTATGAGGTCACGAAATGTGCCTGACGGCGGAATGGCGGTGTAGTGTTGGCTGTCGAGCGTATCAAGGTCATCCCGGAACGTGTGGCTGGATGCCGCTGCATGCCTGGCCTGGCCAAATTGACGGATAAACGCATTGTAGACGATGTTGCTGCAATAGTAATCGGCCGATTCGACTTTAATGTGAGTATTCTCCCCGTCGGGCCAGGCGGCTTCTATGTGTTTGTCGGGAAGAAAAAAGGCTTTGGCCTGGAAATGGCCGGGTTCCAGCATCGGGAGCACGAGGCGATAGGACGTCGGCGACGTGCGCAACATGGGGATGTCATGCCAATCCCGATTCTGTCGAGGAATGCCGGATATCGCCTCGGTCAATATCTCGCGTCGCGTCGTCGATGCGCGATCCCAGTTGGTACGCAACCACGCGTTGCCCGCGGCCGCACCCGAAAGATGCAGTTGAAAGGCTACCAGTTGCCCCTGGTATGCAATACGGCATGTCCCCGGCGGCGGTGTTTGCTGAACAGTAATCACGATGTATCAGGGGGCCCTGGTTTAAAAACTAACCGCGCCGCCGCGAAAAATCGGCAGCAGGCGGCATATTGTCAGCGCGTGTTTTGTGGGTCATACTATACGTGCGCCTATAGTGAAAAAACAGGCGCAGTAACCAAACGGAACAAACCAGGACTTAAGGTAAAATATCATGAAAGGAATTATTCTCGCCGGCGGCTCCGGTACGCGTCTGCACCCGCTCACCCTGTCAATCAGTAAACAGTTGCTGCCGGTATACGACAAGCCGATGATCTATTATCCGCTGTCGACCCTCATGCTGGCCGGCATCCGCGATATATTAATCATCTCCACGCCCACCGACTTACCGGCCTACCGCCATTTGCTTGGTGACGGCAGCGACCTCAATATCTCCCTCACCTATGCCGAGCAGCCGCGTCCGGAGGGGCTCGCGCAGGCATTCATTATCGGCGCGGACTTCATCGGCGACTCGACCGTCGTTCTTATTCTCGGCGACAATATTTTTTATGGACACGATTTCCGCCGTATTCTTCAACGTTCCGCCGAACTCACTGAAGGCGGTCTGGTGTACGCTTATCATGTGCACGATCCGGAGCGTTACGGCGTCGTCGAATTCGATGACGAAAAGCGAGCGATAGGATTGGAAGAGAAGCCGCGTCAGCCCAAGTCCCATTACGCCGTAACAGGCCTGTATTTCTACGATAACGACGTTGTCGACATTGCGCGAAATCTCAAACCGTCGGCACGTGGTGAGCTCGAAATTACCGATGTCAACAAAGTGTATCTCACGCAGGGCCGGCTGCAGGTCGAGATCCTCAAACGCGGCATGGCATGGCTCGATACCGGTACGCATTCAGCGCTGCAGGAGGCATCAAACTTCATCGAGGCGGTGGAAAAACGTCAGGGACTCAAGATCGCGTGTATCGAAGAGGTTGCCTTTCGCATGGGCTTCATTGATGTAGATGGATTGTTGCGTCGGGCCAAAGCGTTTAAGAACAGCGACTACGGGCACTATCTCCGCCATGTCGCTACGATGCAATGATCGTATACGGCGTGAATCCCGTCCTGGAATCATTGCGGTCACCGCACTTGCCCGCAGAGATTTTTATCCGGCAGAATAAGGACACTGATGCCGTTAAGCGTATTACGGCTGCCGCGGCGCGACATAGTATTCCAGTTCGGCGCGTAGATGATGTTGACAAACGCTGCGGATCACGCGAGCACCAGGGGGTCTGTGCGCTCATCGATCACGAGCTGTCGCTGCCCTTGCCTCAGGAGCCGCTTTTGTTCGATCGTGTAGTGGTATTGGACGGTATTCAGGATCCACATAATTTCGGCGCTGCGTTGCGCGTTTGCGAAGTGTTTGGCTGGCAACATGTCGTCTACCACAAAGGCAATTCGTGCGGGCTCACACCCGCCGCGGTCAAGGCGTCTACGGGCGCCGTTTTTCACCTGAACGTATACCGCTCGAACCTGAATGCCGCAATTAAGAAGTTCAAAAGCGCATTGTTCACAATTATGGTTCTCGACGGTAGCGGCCCTGTAGATATCACCGATGCGGGGCCCGCCGAGCGCCTTTGTCTGGTCATTGGTTCCGAGGGCACCGGCGTGCGGCACGCCATACGGCGCCAGGCTGATATTCTGGTGGCTATTCCGACTCGCGGCAAGATCGGATCGCTCAATGTGTCGTGTGCGCTTGCCACTGCATTGCATGAACGAACGCGCGCACTCCCCTTGACTACGTCCGGATAATGCCCGTTAGAAAATCGCCGACCGAAATCTCACCACATGTGTAGGATTGCCAAGACTGCCGTGCATCTGCTACCGGTGCTGTTGCCGGTTGTCATTATCATCGTGTACTACCGCGCTCTGTCGTTTCCGTTCACGAATTGGGACGACATTCAGTTCATCCTCGATAATCCATGCCTCCGCTCTGCGTCACGTGAGAATCTCCGCCGCATCTTTACGCCCGGTGGTATCGACGGCGAGATGCTCTACATCCCGTTAACGTATTTCACGTACCTGGTCGAAGCATCGTTGTCCAGGCTGGACCCGATGGTCGTACATATCGACAACGTTATTCTGCACGTCATCAATTCATGGCTGGTCTTGCAGTTGCTGCGCCGCGTGAGCGCCGATTATTTCTGGAGTCTGCTTGGCGCCGCGGTGTTCGCTGTACATCCGCTTATGGTCGAGCCCGTTGCCTGGGCAATGGGCAGGAAAGACTTGCTTTCGACGTTGTTCGCGTTGGTCGCGGTCCTTGGATACGACCATTTCGCGGCGACAGGCCGCGAAAAGTATTACTGGCTCAGTATCGTTGCGTTTTGCGCCGGGCTTCTGGCCAAGCCGTCGCTGGTGACGCTGCCATTCGCAATCGCCGTCCTTATAGGCCGTCGGCCGGGCGGTGGTTTTAGGCCGAGCATCGCTCGGCTGGCAATCTTTTCCTTACCGGCAGTTGCGGCGCTCGCCGTCGATACGATGATGCCATCGGGATCGTCGGGTCCGTCGCTTCCGGATACCGGCCCGGCATTTGTCGCGTGCAGCTTTGCCCACGTTGTCACCGGTTGGTTTCTTCGGCTAACGTTGCTGCAGACGCCGAGTCCGTTCTATTGCTGGCCGGACGCCGGCGCCGGCATTGGCGTGCTTCTGCCGGCGGTGTTGATCGTAGTGATTGGTGTCGCGGTTATGATCGGCCTCCGTCGGACCGGTCAGGATCTGGCGGTTCGCGGCATTCTGTTTTTCCTCGCTGCTGCCGTCCCAGGTGTCGCGATCCTTGTTAATCCCCGCGAGTTCATGACCGCGGACCGGTATGTGTATTTGCCGATGATCGGGCTGCTCATCGCGTTCGCAGCCATCGCTCAACGCCTGCCGCAGGGCCGGATCCGAGCGGCATATGGTGCCGCCGCAGCGTTATGGCTCGCTTGTGCCGGATTCAGCGCATATCGCCAGGTGAATGTTTGGAGCAGCAGCCTCACGTTGTGGCTGCGTGCGGTGGAGCACTGCCCGAATGTCGCATTGGTCCGGAACAACCTGGGAATGGCTTACCGTGCCGCTGGTCAAATGGACGCTGCCGAACGTGAGCTGCAGGCCGGGCTTGCCATCGAACCGGCGAATCGATCGATCAAGGCCAACCTGGGACGCCTCTACCTTGATCAGGGCAGGGCAAACGAGGCCATCATGGTGTTATCTGCGGTAGCCGCCAATGACGTTGGCAATACCACGCTTCTCATGAACCTGGCGGATGCCTATGCGCAAATCGATCGGCATGAACCGGCGACGAAGCTGTATCAGAACGTGTTGTTGCGCACGCCGAATCATGTGAGTGCACGCATCGGACTCGGGGCCGTTTATCAGAAACTCGGTCGTTATGAG
Source organism: Verrucomicrobiota bacterium (assembly GCA_021772615.1). Taxonomy (GTDB): domain Bacteria; phylum Verrucomicrobiota; class Lentisphaeria; order JABSQK01; family JAJFLO01; genus JAJFLQ01. The sequence continues at coordinate 79,507 of JAJFLQ010000070.1, forward strand.
GACGCTACCACGGAGTATACGGCGGTGCTGCAGCTATCGCCTACGCTTGCCGACGTACATTTTAACCTGGGCACGGTTTACGAGCTACGCCAACTTCCGGATCTGGCGGAGGCAGCGTATCGACAGGCTATCGCGCTAAACCCCAACCTGGCGGATGCCTATTTCAATCTCGGCAATCTCTACAGTGGCCGACAGCGATTGTCAGAGGCAGTAGAGGCATATGCCGCGACGCTTCGACTGCGTCCGGGAGACGCGGCGGCATCCATTAACCTGGGAAATGTGTATTATCGCGCGGGCAGGCTGACAGAGGCCTCGGCGTTATATCAGCGTGTCCTCGATTCAGGAGCGGAGTCGGTTGTCGGCGTGTTGTACAACCTTGGATTGATCCGGATTCAGCAGGCAGAGTACGACGCGGCGCAGGCGTATTTCGAACGGGCCGTGGCGGATGATCCGTTATTCGGCCCCGCCTGTTACGAACTCGCCAAGCTACATAATCGCAGCGGAAATCTGGAGCTGGCGAAGGAATATCTCGAACGCGCGGCAGCTGCGGGTGTACCCATTGACGCCGCATTGCGCAAGCAGCTCGGAATCGAGTGATACACCATTTCCCGCGCGAATTTCCGACACGGTTCATGAGCCGCTCGATCACGTTTGCGCAGTAGCGGTGGAGCGCAGCGGGCTGCCTGCGACGGCTGACGCGCACGCTCGGCTGACACGGCAGTGATACTCGCTGGCAGCCAGACGTTCCCCCCGCTGGTGTCGTACGTTGGGGCGCCACGTCACTCGATTTGTCTGTCGCGTTAAATCCAGACCTTCTCAGCTATTTGTGTGCATTGGCGGCCATTCGTGGTTCCCCCCCCACGCAGGCTTGCCGCCGCTGTGATATCGCCCATATCGCGCGTCTGCGCCCCCGCCCGACCGCTCTTGCAGGCACCGTTATATTACTTGCTGCGTTTGATCGAACAGCCGATCGATTTCGTCGCTGCCGGATCGATCACCTTGCCTGTGGCGAGGTTGGTGATTGCATCGCTCAGGTAGGTCTTGGTCACCTGCGATTCGTCCATGACACTGTCGTCCACGGCGCCGCGGTAGACCAGGTTCAGCGATTTGTTCAACAGAAAAACATGTGGTGTTCGCGTGGCGCCGAAGGCGTTGGCCAAAACAGCATCGGTGTCGAGTACATACGGAAAATCGTATTTGTTTTTCTTCGCGTGAGCCTTCATTGCGTCCATGGAATCAACCGTGTCATGCTGTGCTTCATTTGAGTTTACCAACACCATACCGACCTTGTTCTCGCGGCAGACCTTGCTGATCGCCAGGTATCGTTTTTCGCTGGCAACCACATAAGGGCAGGTATTGCACGAAAAGACAACCAGCAATCCGTTCTCGCCGGCGACAGAGGCGAGCGCCACCGGCTTGCCCGAAACATCGGTTAACTTGATATCGGCCTTCGGCGCCTTCGCGCCTATTGCTAGTTCGTCGGCGACCTTGGCGCTGGCGGTTAAGGTCATTGCGGCACACAAGGCAGCGAGAAATACGGATTTACTATTCATGACAATGTCTCCTGTTGGTTGATGTATGACAGCGTTTTTGGCTGACTGTTTGTTATTTGGCGGTCGGCGCCATTGCTTTTCTTACCAGCGTATCAAATTCCTCGTAGGTCGACATGCCTTCGAGAAATGTAACAGTATCGCCCGATACGTTCACAATCCGAGTTGCCGGAATTGCGCCGGTCCATGCCGCGGATACCGCCGCAATAAAGGGCTCGTCTTTGCCGGTCTTCATATAGGTCGGCCAGTCAACGCCCTGCTTTTCGAGAAAGCGAATCACACTCGATTCCGCTCCCGGGAAGTCGACCGATACAAACACGACCTGCAGCCGATCGCCGTATGATTTCTGCAGCTTAACGATATCGGGGAACTCTTTTACACAAGGCGGACACCACGTGGCCCAGACATTCACCAGGACAGCCTTCTTGCCCGCATACCCATTGACGACCTGCGCCAGCTCGTTGCCGGTCACCGTCTTTAATTGCGGCACCCCGAATTCCGCGGCACCGCCATTGAAGACGGTCATCAGCAAAAGCAGGATCACGGATATCTGCCGTTTTTGAAAAATCGATCGCGTGTCGGTCATGTCAGGGAATCCTCAAGATAGCTGCCAACTCAGTTGATGGTGCGGCTTGCTGCTGCTGAAACATCAGCGGCGTATTATGCCTGTGAGAACCCTATGGCCTGAAAAAGTTGCGTTTCGACGTGCGAAAAATGCTTTTCGGTCCATGCATATACCTAATGTCCGGTCCGTCCAAGCTTCCTGAGTCTCGGACAAGATCCACTGGAGGGTCGCAGTCCTCTGCGACTACCCGTAACGTACGGCCGTTACGGCACGGCTCATAGACCCGTGGCTACAGAACCTGAGTAGGTAACATCCTGACGTTGAGGTCCTATTTGATTATCCCAGCCGAGGTCAACTCACGGTAACGACGGCTGATCTCTTTCTCGAATACGTCCTTTATGCCCGGAATATTTCCGATCAGCGATTCGAAATCGCTGCGGCTGATAGACATGACATCAACCGTCGTGACCGTTCGTACGGATGCGCTGCGGGAGGTGCCGGTAAACAATGCCATCTCGCCAAAGTACTGTTTTGCGTACAGTCGGGCGACAGCGCGTTCTGTGGCAGTGCCCTCGTCAATAATTACCTCGACCTCACCGCCGACGATGACGTACATGCGATCACCGGGATCGCCCTGACGAAAGATAAAATCGCCGGCCTCATAGTGTTCCAGCGAAAAACTTTCACTGGGATCGATCTTTAACTGCACCAGATCTCGCGGCAGAATCAGGTCGAGCGCCCAGTCGACGCCGACACGAATCTTGCGATCGAGACCCGGCATCTTCCACCAGTACAGCGTGCGCCAGAAGAACCACGCCGGTAATCCCGAAACCGCAAATCCCATCACCTCGACAACGGCGGAGCGGCGACCGAGCGCACCCGCTTTGCCCAGACCGGAAAAACCGAATCGGCGGCGTCCTGTGGCGCCGCGATGGGATGCGACAACGTTCGCCGCTGCCACGGCCGCCTGCCGAACTGCGAACTGCGCCGTCGGCGGCGATGGCGTACCGTCCGGCTGGATGATCTGCGCGCAGTCGCCGACGGCCCAGTGATGTTCCAGATTCGGCATGGCCAGGGTCGGGTCGGTGATGATGCGGCCGTTCTCTTTCGCACATTGCAGCGCGGTGACCAGTGGATGCGGCGCCGATGGCACCGTGGAAATCAGTGTTCGTGCGTCGATCTTGCGGCCGCTCTTTAGGACTACCGTATCGGCCGTGGCTTCCGTAACCCGGTCGTCCAGGAAAAACTCCACACCGCGGCGCTCCAGAATCCGCCGGGCATAGTCCCCGAGACGCGGCGTAAGTTCCGGCAGAATTCGGTCGCGCGAATGGACCAGGATCACGCGAAACTTCTCATCAGACCGCAGGCGTATGACTTTACGAACTTCGTAAATAAAATCATTAATCTCCGCGGCCACCTCGACGCCCGAGAAGCCGCCGCCGGTGACTACGAAAGATAAGAGACTGCGCCGAATCTCCGGGTCCTGTTCCACGGCGGCCTCTTCCAGTACTTGAATTATGCGGTTGCGTACCAGCAGTGCATCGGCCATATTCTTGAAAGGAAGGGCGTGTTCCTTGAGTCCCGGCATCGACGAGAAATCGTTCACGGTTCCGAGGGCAACGATGAGGTAATCGTAAGGAACCTCCAGCGGCCGCGGTCCGAATCCCGGCGCCGTAGTCACCACCTTTCGCTGGAGGTCTATTTCTTCGATCTCCCGGCTGATAAGCTGGGCGCCGGGGCACAGCCGCCGAATCGGCGTGATGCAGTGCAACAGATCGATACTGCCGGATATTACCTCCGGCAGCAGCGGCTGGAAAACCATGTAGTTTTCGCGATTGATCACTGTGACGTCAAGGGCGTCAACGGACCTGAGCAGCTTGCCAAGATGCATTGCTGCGTACACGCCGCCGAATCCGCCTCCGGCTATTACGACATGTTTCATGCCGGAAGCGTAACGTAATTTTCGCCGAAATCAATGTGGCGCCGAAGCGCATGAATTTCGTGCGACTGGTCAATCTCTTACAGCAGGTCCTGAAAATTATGTTTGTTCTCCTTCTCGTTGCAGGCCTGCTGCTGCTGGTCGCGGGCGCCGAGGCGCTGGTTCGCGGCGCCTCGCGTCTGGCTGCCGTTGCCGGTATTTCGCCGTTGATCATCGGGCTTTCGGTCGTCGCTTTCGGCACCAGCGCACCCGAACTTGCGGTCAGCATCAAGGCCGGCCTGTCCGGTCAGGCCGGTATCGCCGTCGGCAACGTCATTGGCAGCAATATCTTCAATATCCTGCTGATCCTTGGTCTGTCGGCTGTAATCGCGCCCCTGACCGTCTCGCAGCAACTGATCCGCTCCGACGTGCCCGTGATGGTCGCGGCATCGTTCGCGATGTACGCTCTCGCGTGCGACGCCCGTTTCAGCAGGGCCGACGGTCTATTGCTTGTCACCGGCCTGCTGGTCTATACCGCGGTCCTGTTCCGCCTCAGCCGCAACGCGTCGGAGACGGGTGCCGAAGATCCACCGTCGGCTCCGGTGCAATCGACCTGGCGCCGTGATCTAATGCTCGTGGCAGGTGGGCTGGTATTGCTGGTCATCGGCTCGAATTGGCTGGTCAATGCCGCAGTGGCGATTGCCAGGCTGATGGGCGTGAGTGACGTCATTATCGGGCTCACGATTGTTTCGGCCGGCACGTCGTTGCCGGAACTGGTCACGTCCGTGGTGGCGAGCTTTCGTGGGGAACGCGATATCGCCGTCGGCAACGTGGTCGGCAGCAATCTGTTCAATATTCTCGGCGTGCTCGGGATCTCGTCCGTGCTGGCGCCGGCCGGGATCGCGGTGGCGCCGGGCGTTATCGGCTTCGACCTGCCGGTGATGTGCGCGGTTGCGTTTGCGTGTCTGCCGATTTTCTTCACCGACGGCATGATCTCCCGGTGGGAGGGCAGTCTGCTGGTCGGCTATTATCTGGCGTATACCGCCTTTCTCATTCTGGCTGCCGGGCCGGGCGGCGGTCTGGCCCCGGTCTATGGTGCGGCGATGCGGTATTTTGTGATCCCGCTGACGCTGATAACGCTCTTGTTGCTAGCCGCCATTGCGGCCCGGAAACATCGTCAACGATGAAGGCCCAAAAAAGGATGTGCCGGCAAGGTCAAGTGCCCGGATTGGATCCGGTCGCGACGGACCAAAACACGTGTCTTTGCCACACGCCCGGCAGGCGACCGATTGTGGCTATCTGCGTGGCGGCCTGGTATATGGCGGGTGTGGTCGGCGCGGCCCTTGCCGATGGTGTGGCGACAGTCGGCGCACATGAGGGGCATGCGGCCGGGGTCGCGGCCGGCACGGCTGCTGCTGCGGGCCCCGCAGATGAGCCTGCTGCTGCCGAGACCGGCACTACCGATGCCGCCGATCACTTCTGGCCGCAGTGGCGCGGGCCGCGATTTACCGGGGTAGCGCCGTATGCCGATCCGCCGCTCGAATGGAGTAACGACCGGAACATCCGCTGGAAAGTCGCCTTGCCTGGACGCGGGCATTCCTCGCCTGTGGTCTGGGGCGACCGCGTGTATCTCACCGCAGCCGTGCCCTACGGAAATCCGCTGGAACCGCGCTACAGCGGTGCTCCCGGCGCCCATGACAATGTTTCGGTTCGCCATCGTTATGAATTCGTTGTCTTCGCCGTGAATCGGGTCGACGGATCGATCATCTGGCAGCGTACCGTGCACCGGGATCTACCACATGAGGGTGGACACTACAGCGGCAGTCTGGCATCGGCGTCGCCGATTACCGACGGTGAACATGTGTTTGCCTTTTTTGGTTCGCGCGGACTCTATTGCCTCGGTCGCGACGGCGAGGTTATCTGGCAGAAGGATCTTGGCAGGATGCAGACCAAACACGGCCACGGCGAAGGCAGTTCGCCCGTGTTGTACGGCGATACGTTGGTCGTCAGCTGGGACCACGAGGGACCATCGTTCCTCGTCGCATTCGACCGGGAAACGGGCCGGGAACTGTGGAAGATCCCTCGCGACGAGCCGAGTTCCTGGGCCACACCTGTTGTGATCGCACACGGCGACCGACGCCAGCTCATCGTGCCGGGTACAAATCGGATGCGCGGTTATGACCTCGCCGACGGCCGCGTGATTTGGGCGTGCGGTGGGTTGGCGGCCAATATCGTCGCCTCGCCGGTCGCGGGCGGCGGCATGGCCTTTGCCGGCAGCAGTTATGACAAGCGCGCCATGATCGCGGTCCGCCTCGGCGACGCCGCAGGCGACATTACCGCCACCGATCACGTTGCCTGGCGCCGGGTCCGCGGCGTGCCGTATGTGCCGTCGCTATTGCTATATGACGACATCCTGTATTTTCTTGCTCACTACCAAGGGGTTATGACCCGGCTGCATGCGCCGACCGGCAGCGACCGGCCCGGCGCCTTTCGCCTGCCCGATATCGGCGACGTTTACGCCTCGCCGGTCGCCGCTGCGGGTCGCGTCTATGTTACCGATCGCGCCGGCTCTACGTTGGTCATCGCCCACGACGATGAATCCCGTTTTCTGGCGTCAAACCAGCTCAATGACACCTTCAACGCTTCAGCCGCTCTGGCCGGCTGCGAATTGTTCCTGAGAGGACAGGACTACCTCTATTGCATTGCTGAAGACGGAACCGATTGACTGCCGATGCCAAAGTTTTCGTTCGTCCTGCCACGTCCGTTCTATGTTGCACCCTCCGCCATGTTGCGCGCAGTGCTTTGGAGTGCGGCGGGTTGACGCCGCTTTGAAACTCGCCGAAGGCGAGTCGTCGCCTCGTGCTGCGCGCTGGAGCGCGACACGACTCGATCTGTCCGCCATTCTCCATCCTTACCCTGTCTGTTATTCGTGTCCGTTGGCGTCCATTCTACTGGTTTCCCTCTACAGCTTACATGTCGGCACGTCTTGATCCGGCGGTGTCTTTGGCTTCGCGCCGCGGCTGCAGTAAATTCTGATTTGGTCATTGAAAATATCTGGTAATTTTGAACGTGGCCATTTATTGTAGTTGGCAACGCTCGCCTTGTTTCTATAACAAAGTAACTCGGGGCGAGCGTGATCAGTCACTCAGTGGTTTGGGGAGAAACACGACGTTATGGCAGTAAGCCTGCAGGAGTTGCAAAATTACAGCATGTTCGGCGGCGTCTCCGACGCGGCCATCGAATTCATTCTCGAACATGTCAGGCTGGTCGAGTTCGCGAGTGATGAGGTGATTTTTCGATCCGGCGACAACGGCGACGAGATCTGCTTTATCCTCGATGGCGAAGTCAGTATTAGGTTGGATGGCGTCGAATTGGCAGCGTTGCAGAAAGGCGAGCAATTTGGTGAAATGCATCTCATCGATGTCATGCCGCGCAGCGCCAATGTGATCGGCACCCGCGCCGGTCGCCTTCTGATCCTGACCAACAAGGATCTCCTGAAACTCCGGCAGTTTGATCACGAAGCGTTTGTGCTGCTGCTGATGAACTGCAGCCGCGACATCAGTCGTCGTCTTCGCATCATGAGCCAGAAATACGCCAAACTCGCCGTGAATCCGACCGACGGTTGAATCCGCATCCCGTCGTCGTCGCGGAGCGTTCGTCACACTGACACCAATGAGATTGCCGCTGCGTCAGTTATGCTTGCATCCCGCCACACGGTCAATGCCGTATATGCAAGGAGGTCCGTTGGTGCTCACAACTTCTGTCGTGTCGTCGATCCGTAATGTACGCACATCTAAAGCCGTGAACGCCAACTAACGCGACACTGAACACTCCTAAAATAAGTGGTATTGGCTGGCCGCCTGGCCGCGACGAGAAGCGAACCGCTACTTCCACCAATAAACTGGCGACTACAGATCGCCGGCGGTGTTCACGCTCTGGATCGTAATCGGATCGGTCGATACATCGCCAAATCCGCTGCGTACGGCGTCTACGCGCAGCACCGGGTTGGCGCCGGATGCATCAACCGTCATGTCGGCAGTGACGGCCGCCGAATCAAAGTTGGTGATATCATTCACGCGTTGCGCGGGCACCACGACACGAAGCACATCTCCTTGTGCAAAGGCATTGAACCCGGGAGAATCCAGATACATCGTCATCGGCGCGGTTGGCGGCAACATGCTTGTGTCAGCCTGTGACGGCACCGACAGACCCGCTATTGATCCGCCGTCGGCGACAAGGACAACCCAGTGCACGTGGTACACGGCGCCGTCTGCAGCATCATCGTACACGCCATTGAAATTCTCGTCCCATAACGGAGTGTCGTCGAAATCCGGATGCGTCGTAACAGCCAGAGCCAACGTCCCGGCCTGTCCCTTAAATCCCACCGTCTCGGGAGTTAACGATGTGAGAAACACATAGCCGAGCACAGGTGCTCCGTCGACGCTGCCGTTTGCTACTGGAGTCTGTACCGCGACCTGTGCACCGGCCACGTCGATTGCGAACACCAGCGTGTCGATCGATTGAACGTAGCTGACGGTAGCAGATTCGATAATGAGCGAATCGCTGTTTTCGGCGGTTGACGTCGCCGGCCACGCATTGTCCGGCGCTGTGCTCAAATTCGTAATCGGCGTGCCCGACAATGCTTCGCTGTCATAGATTTTCTCGACCGTAAGCAACGGCGTAGCGGCGGATGCATCGACCTGCATGAATGCGGTAACGGCGGCGCTCACTTCGAAGGTCTTGTTGCGGCGCACCCGATCCAGCGGCACGATGACACTGATCGTGTTGCCGTCTTCGATAACCGCGAAGCCGGGCGAGTCGAGGTACATGGCCATTGGCGCTGTTGGCGGCAGCGGGTCGGCCGCGGTGTTCTGCAATACAGCCAGTCCTGTCGGTGCACGGTCGTCCTCGCCTAGCACAACCCAGTGCGAATGGTAGACCACTCCGTCGTCATCGTACGCCTGATTGTTGTCCTCATCCCACAATGGTGTGTCGTCAAAGTCCGGATGCGATGTAATCGCGAGCCCGACCGTGCCCGTCACACTGCCGAATCCAACCTCCTCCGGCGTCAATGTCGTCAGAAACACATAACCCAGCACCGGGGCGCCGTCGACGCTGCCCGCGGGCAGCGGCTTGACTGAGCCGGCGTCCGCCAATGCTTCTACCGAGAACACGATCGAATCGAGATTCGGTTCGTACACGGCCGCAGCCGAATTGATCTGGAAGGCGTCGTTGTCCACGTACAATTCACCTTGTACGAGATTCGCCTCGCGCAGGCCGTCACGGAGCGTGTCAATCTCGCATTGCAGCCCGTTAATAAAGTCAACTATCGCGTCGAAGTTCGCGTTTACTTCCGACGCCTTGGCCGGCGTCCCGGCAACGAATTCGTGCGGGATCGTTATCGAGTCCTGGCAATCGCCCTGACCAGCAGCCTGCTGTATGCCGATCACCTGTGCCAGCGACGTTAAGGCGACCGCAACAAGAGCATGACGCATGCGGTTGGTCCACCATACACTACTCACAGATGCATGTAAGGCGTTGACTTCGGGATTGGATGAATCTTTTGATATGCTCAACATGATAGTACTCCGGTTGTTTGGTTTTAATCTAAGTTGGTTAGTGCCTCAGGGATTCGACGCCTCAAGATCGACGGGGACACTTGAATCGCTCCCTGAGAATACCCAATGCCCCCGAGACGGAAGTAACTCGTCGGTCGTGACAAATTTGGTTGCGTCCCACACCCATACAACGCCGGATATCGTGTTTCCGAGCATATTGCCTATGGTGTTGTTGTCTGGAATTCTCGCAACCGACAACAGGTTCCAGCCGCTGGTTAATGTAATGTCGTATTGCGTCGGGTCTCTACCGCGGTCGAGCTCCTGTTGATCCGTCAGACCGTCACCGTCCTTGTCGACTATGGCCAGGTCGACGGCCTCATCTTCGTTGGTCACGACGTCGACCAGATTCACCAGAATGTAACCGGTTTGATCATTCATATTTCTGAAATCCGATACTTCCTGGCGCAATTCTGCGCTCGATAATACGGATTCGAATTCAATAAACCACTTATCATCTGTCCATGTCATCGTGTTCCACAGGCTTTGTGCGGCGTGTGGAAAGGCCAATACGGTGTCGTTCAGGCGGTCGATCACGGTATCCTGATTGCGAATGACATCATCTCGTTCGGCAATCACAACGTCCCGTGCCGCTTCCGCTACGGTCACAGCGTCGGCTACGATCTGATCTACTTCACTTTGGGTAAAAAGTACCTCGAACCAATTATCCCAGTCCCAGGACATCCGATCCCAATTGCTGCTTGCACCGCCAATCGTCGGCAACATGAATGCGATGAGTATTACACATCCCGTCCATTTCATCGTGATCGCCATTATGATCCTCAAATTATCCTGATTTCCGCGTAGTGCGTTTGCTATATTTCCCGCGCCAATCTATGACACCCATACCGTTCTCTGTTCACGCTCCCGACCTTATTCTTCATCAGTGATGAAAATGCGAACCACGTTGGAGCTGTCACAGCTTCAGGTGCGGCTTTTCCCGCGCATCGCTGCTGAAACGCAAACAATCTCGCATACGGCGACTGTGAACGCCAACACAGATCCTCAGAGCAACGACATCAAAACGCGACATTATCACTCACTGCGATCACTTTCCAATTGAATAATGACATGTTTGAAGATTTTTGATCGGACACAGATCGATTGAGAATGAAAAGCGGCTTGATATCGTTTCGAGAGGGTGTTAGAATTTTCCCTATGAATCGCCACATCGTTGCCTTACGGAAAGGATCTGGATATGAACACGATGATCAGATTGTTGATTTTTATGATGTATGTTCCGGGTGTTCAAGCAGAATTCATCACATTCACGGATAAGGCGGATTTTTTATTCATCACGGGAGCGACGAATGTGACTGGGATGTTGCCGGACATAGGCGCTATATCGGGAGGTGCGAATGGCGTGCAGTCAGTCGGCTCCGTCATATTTAGTGTAGCTGCACCAAGCTTGGGCTTTTTCATGGGGACGAATGAGGTGGCGGGAGTCACGAACAATGATTGGACATTACGTCTGCCAGGTCCGGACATCGCCATAAGCGCCGGCGAGAATCTGAATATGACGTTAAGCGGCCCCGCTTTTTCAGTGGGTTTTGACATTGCGGAACCGGAAAACGATCCCAATGTTGACTCTTTCGTCGACTCGACGTTTATGGTCACCCTGAAAAATGATGAATTGTTTGTTGATTCTTTTATGTTTAACCCCCCGAATGACACCGCCGCGTTTTTCGGAGTGTGGGGAGATATAGTGTTTGATCGGATTGAGATACGCGAAACCATCGGCGGCAATGACGATGAGTTTTTCGGTCAAGTCTATGCGGGATCGTCGGCCATTCCGGAACCGTCGACATACATGCTTTTTTTAACCCTTCTTACCGGTCTTGTCTTCCTCCGGCACAAGCGTTGGGAATCGATCGCCGAGATGTAATTACATCTCGACGACATGGTCATCATGCTGCTCGCCATATCTATCGGGATCAACTGCACAACGCCTAACGAATTAAGAGTTTTTGCGGCGTAACGCCGCCGACAAAGCTAGAATTGAGCTGAGTCGTGGAGCGGATCGCGTATGGACTTTGCTCTAAATCTCCTAACTTGGTTCATTTATGCGTGATCGTCGTGAGGATGCTGGAATTTATCCGTTAATTTTCTGCCCGCGCTTCATGATCTGGATATTCATTACTGTCTGCCATCGTCGCCGTGTAGCACCGTAGTCCAAGATCGTTGGTTTTTACGTCTGCAGCCGTCATCGGCGGAATCGTTTTCGGTGTACTTGGCGTTGGACTGCTGCTGCTGCGGGCGCTATTCGCCTGCGGTTGGCCCGACAGCAATCATGAATTCTATGTTTTTCTGCGCCGGATTGAAGACCGGCGGTCATCTTCCGCGACGAATCCGATTTTTCATCGGCCAAAGAATTCGAGTTTCCCTGTCGAGTTGATCCCCGGAAGCAGTCGTGACCACATTCGCATTCACTCCGGGGGATTTCGCGGACCGGATTACGCGCGGCGCCCGGTTGAAGGCACCCGACGCGTCGCTGTCATCGGCGACTCCGAATGTTTTGCCGCTCTCCTGCCGGTGTTCCAGACCCTGCCGGCCGTTCTCGAAACGGAGCTAGGCCGGCGGACAAAACTGAATTTTCAGGTGATGAACTTCGGTGTACCCGGCTATAACACCGCCCATGAATTCCGGGTTCTCCGCGACAAGGCTCTCGCTTACCAACCGTCCGTTGTCATACTCTATTACGTATTCAACGATCCCGACTTTCGAAGACTATCCCTACCATGCCATTCATCGCAGGATGCATACGCTGACAGACGCTGGAATAGAGATCGCGGACCCGCTTGACCGATTCGTGGAATCCGGAGAATTGCCCAGGGCGTATTGGTCGAGCCCTGACGACTGTCACAAGAATTACGAGGCCCACAGGATCATCGCCGGTGTCGTCGCAGACGTCATTCTATCGACGTCCGGTGAACGTTTACTCGATTGGCCGAGCTCATTTCCTATGGATTTCGAAGCAGCCACCGTCGTCGGGACCGCCGACTCTCCAGGTGCACGCCTGCAATGCGGTGATAGTCTTCGCGTTCGGAACCGCTTCGCACGCTCCATTCCGCACTTCTGATCGGACTTGATGAATCTTGCTTTCCAGCATAGCTTGCTGGCGTGATGAATTTAACCAACGACGAAAACGAACGGTATCAGCGACACCTGATTCTGCCGGAAATCGGTGAAGTCGGGCAGTTGAAGCTGAAGAACGCCAAAGTGCTTCTTGTCGGGGCAGGGGGGCTCGGCTCTCCTTTGGCCATTTATCTTTCTGCCGTTGGCGTCGGTACTATCGGTGTGGTCGATTTTGACCACGTCGACGTTTCGAACCTGCAGCGACAGGTCATCCACGACACCGACGACGTCGGCAGGCCAAAAGTGCAATCGGCCAAAGAAAAAATGACGCGGATCAACCCCGGGATCGAGGTCGTAGCCCACGAGACTGCGATCCATGCCGGGAATGCTTTCGGCATCATCGAGCCTTATGATATCGTCATCGACGGAAGCGATAATTTTCCCACCCGCTATCTCGTCAACGATGCGTGCGTACTGTCCGGAAAACCCACAGTGTACGGCGCCATTTATCGTTTCGAAGGACAATGCAGTGTTTTTGGAATGTACGGCGGGCCGTGTTACCGCTGTCTGTTTCCGGAACCCCCTTCCGGCAATGAGATTCCGTCCTGTGCGGAGGCCGGTGTCTTGGGCGTTCTCCCCGGAATGATCGGTTTGCTTCAGGCCAATGAAGCCATCAAGCTAATTTGCGATATCGGCGTGTCGCTCAGCGGCAGGCTGCTGATTCTTGATGCGCTCAATACCCGTTTCCGCGAGCTTGCGATCGCAAAAGACCCGCAGTGCCCGATCTGCGGGGAGCATCGCACCATTTTCACACTGACCGATTACGAGCAGGGCTGCGCGGATCAACACGATCCGACGGGCGCGACGGCAATCACGGCCGTTGACGTGCGACGGATGATGGAGCAGGACCCCAACGCATTCTTATTGATCGATGTCCGCGAACCCGCAGAATGGAAATCGAGCCATATCGACGGGGCGATCCTCAAACCGTTGAGCACCTTCGAAGAAGCCTGCCACGGTATACCGAGGGACAGACCGGTCGTTCTGTATTGTCAAATGGGCGCCCGGAGTGAGAAAGCGCTTAGGCTGTTAATGGCGAGAGGCTACGACAATTGTATGCATATGGCGGGGGGCATAGCGACGTGGCAGCGTTCAGCCGCCGGCAATCGCGCCTAGAATGATAAATGGTTCGTCGCCGGTGATGACGGCGTCGGGTATTGCGGCGTCGGCAGGTTGGTGGGAATAATCGGCTCCGTTCGCGAAGAAACGCACCAGCGGCCGTCGCTTCCTGGTGACATGATCGCGGATAGTGCCGCACAGTGCAGGATACTGCGACTCGACAGCATCAAGAACGGTTCCCAGCGTCACCGGTTCCCGAACGTCGAGCGAAATTTCCGATCCGACCTTCGCGAGGCCGCGCAGATGCGCCGGTAGAACCACGCGAATCATCATAGTGTCTGCACCTCAATGGATAACACCGCCGGCAGATCGCGGGCAATCGTCATCCAATGGTCACCGGAGTCAGGAGAGACATAGACCTGGCCACCGGTGGTGCCAAAATACACCCCGCACGAATCAAGCGTGTCCACAGCCATCGCGTCACGCAGGATGTTGACGTAACAATGTTTTTGCGGCAGCCCGTTGGTCAATGCTTCCCACTCGTCGCCCCCGGTTCGGCTGCGGTAAACACGGAGTTTGCCTTCCGGCGGATAATGCTCCGAATCGCTCTTGATGGGCACGACGTAAATGGTCTCGGGCTCGTGAGCGTGAACCTCGATGGGAAATCCGAAATCGCTCGGCAAGTTGCCGCTGACCTCCCTCCATGATTCGCCGGCATCGTCGCTGCGCATCACATCCCAATGCTTCTGCATGAACAGGACATCCGGTCGTGCGGCGTGCATGGCAATACGGTGGACACAGTGACCGACCTCCGCCGCCGGATCGGGAATGTAATCCGAGTGCAGACCTTTATTGATCGGTTTCCAGGTACCCCCTTCGTCGTCGCTTCGGAATGTACCGGCAGATGAGATGGCAACGTACAACCGACCGGGTTTTTCCGGGTTCAGAAGAATGGTATGCAGGCACATGCCGCCCGCTCCCGGAGCCCAGTGGGCCGCCGAGGCATGCCCGCGCAATCCGGGCAGCTCGTGCCACGACACGCCGCCATCGACGGTCCTGAATAAGGCCGCATCCTCAGCGCCTGCATATACCGTGTCGGGATTCGTCAACGACGGTTCGAGATGCCATACCCGTTTGAACGCCCAGGGTTGCTGGCTGCCGTCATAGTGCTGGTGTGTACCCAACGGTTTCCCGGTCTTCGCGGAGGTGTTGTAAACGAACTTGTTGCTTTCACCCGGCGGAGCTCCATCCGGTGACGCGGCCGACTCGCCGTCCGGTATGCCCGGCTGGTACCAGGTGGCGCCGCCGTCGTCACTACGCTGGATGATCTGTCCAAACCAGTCGTTGGTTACGGAACCATAGATGCGGTTGGGATCGACCGGGGATCCTTTCATATGGTAAACCGACCAACCGCCGAAGAACGGACCGCTGATGTCCCATTTTTCACGGTTCCCGTCAGACGTTAAGACAAACGCTCCCTTTCGTGTCCCTACCAGAATTCGCACTGAACGCATTGCTCCAGCCTTTCTTTAGAGATGATTGCTCTATCCTCGGAGCCCGAGCACATTTCGAGGACGAAGCAATCTGGTTAGTGTGCGGTTTTACCGATACTGCTCGAAAGATAAATCGACATAGACGGAAAATCCAAATTCATTCGGCACGCCGCTGTCGGCCCTCCATGTGATGATGATCACACATGTCGCCCAGAATGACAAGCAACCTTTAGCAGCCAGGTCGTGATTCGCCATGACGTGCAAGCGATTGAACGACCGTGGAAGCACCGCGAATAGACGCGAATCTCTCTTTTTTATTAGCGTTTATTGGCGTCTATTCGCGGTTCCTGTTCATCCGTCACTCTTCATTGCACCCACGATAAACCCGTCGCTAAACAATCGCTACCCGGGCGTTCCTCGGCCGATGACCGCAGGAATAATCCGAACCGCACCGATTATAAAGCAGAACACGATGGCCCCGATCTGGATCCAGAATGTGGTGGTGTCGGGACGGTATTCGACAACGACATCATGAGTGCCGGAGTCTAGATACACGCCCTGAAAAATGTAATCGCAACGTAGTAACTCGGCCGGCTTTCCGTCCACGGTAACCTGCCAATCGGGATCATATTTTTCGGCAATTCGCAAAATTGCCGGACGGTCCGCGTCGGTTTGCAATTCAACACGTCCCGAACGGTATGTGACAACACGCACCTGACCGGTTATCCCTCGCCCGGCGGATGGCGGCAGGCCTTCGGCGGACCCGGGAGAGATCAGGAGGAGGTCCAGGGGTTTATTGATGTTGAGTTCGAACGTGGCCAGTGTTTCTTCATCGGATACGACGTTCCAGCCGGCCATGAGCGCGAAACGCGGGGCTGTTTTTCCAGGACGCATGATGCAGTGTTTGCCGCGCTCACCCTTGCTGCCGGGTGCAATGTGGACGGTGACGCCGTCGGGATCAAGATCGAACGTAGACAACAGTTCCAGGTCCATTCCGAAGTCCGGGTCACCGGCCGTCTGAGTATAGTAGCTATACGGACCGACCAGGCGGCTGACGGCGCTCAGCTGTAATGCCACGGCTAAATTCTTATTCCTGAGTTTGAGAAAATTCTTATAATCCTGTGGCGCTCGCGGCATTGCGGTAATATTGAACGACTTGATTCCGTGATAGGGGAATGAATAGGTCAGCCAGAAATTGTAAATACCGTATTGGGACGGACAGAAAAGACGTTGATATTCCAGATCCGACTTGAGTGATTTCAGGACGGCGTTCTCGGCCGCAAAATTGGTCGGCACCGTGGTGATGTACTGCCGGCCTAGCAGGAGAACGTCGACGGCAATCACGACGATCGGCACCATAATGATCCACCGCGATCGCTTGTGGTTCATGGAGCCGGGTGCTGCCGCCGCATACCGGAGGATGCCGGCAATGAGCGCCAGCATCGCCGTGGCATGGGTCACGGCATATAGCTGGTGGCCGACAATGGCGTCCGCGCTCTCAGCCCAGGGGCCGGCGCGGAGTTCTGCTATCCGCACCTCACGAGTCTGAAAAATGACGAGTGTCGCAACGACAAACAAGACCGTCGCTACGAGCAACGCGTACGCGAAATAGCGGCTGCGTCGCCGGCCGCAGTCGTCGGGGTTTCTGAACAGCGACAACATGCGATCGAACCCGATGGCGGCCAGTACAGCGACGGCAATCTGAAAAATCTGCAGAAACTTGTTTGGATTTCGGATGTTCGAAACCACCGGAAGTGAATAAAAAAGCGAATACGCACAAAAGTACTTGCCGAAGGACAGGACCAGAGTGCTCACGGCGACCACGCCCCAGAAAATCGTGTCCCGATCCCGGCGTTCCAGCGTCTTGCCGGAGGTCCCGATCAGAAGACCCGCCAATACGGCCAGAACGACTGGGATAACACCAAGATAGGCGTTGTCCAGCTTGAGGTTATACAGCCCGCTTCGGCTCTGCTGCCACTCGGGCGACTGCCCCATCCGGCCACGGTAGGGCAGTGTGCTATGGCCGGTGCGCCATCCGGTATATCCGGGGGCGATCATTTCAATCGCATCTTCCGGCGGGAAACTCCACTGGGTGGCGAAATTCCATTTTTCTACAGGATTCTTTTGGCTCACCACCGGAATATCTTTAATGCTGCTGCGATAGCCAAGCCACAGCGCCCGGCTGGCCACGGCGACCGAGACGACGATTAAGATCACATTCAACATGCACAGGAACGATCCCCATCCATGCTCCGACCAGGCTGCATATACGGCATACGGGAATACGGCGATGGTAAAGAAAAGCGCTACGTCGGCCTGTTCGAGATACATTCCGCCGAGGGCGCCGGCGGCCAGCGCGCCGAACGATAGACTTTTTTTCACCACCGCCAGCTCCGCGAGATAAAGAAAAAGGGCGGAAAACATCAGGATGCCGAATTTGCCCGTGTGACCGGAGTAAGTAAGGGTCATGTTGTTTCCGAGCCAGAACGCCGTCAGAAAGCCGGGAATGCAGGCGTACCATGAGAGGCCGCGTTTCCGCAGAAACAACACGAAGAACACCGACGCCAAAGCAAGGTCGATGCCATAAATCCAATTGACAAAGGTCTTCAGCGGCAGTATCCACAGTAACAGATGCCTCCAGTTGAGAATGAGATCCATCGGCGTGCCGATGAGCACCGAATCGTTCCAGGCGCCGAGCAGCCCCGTCGGCAGCTGGGATTTTCGATTCGTCAACGCCCCCAAGTGGTCATCGGTGGTGAACAGTATCGAAGTGGAATCCAGCACGTCGCGATAGACGAGGAGTGTCCACAGGCCGATGCCAAGAATGACGAGCCGAAGGATGGATTTGTCTGTTTTCAACGACGTCGGCTCCCGGGCTGCACCGTATTCAGCCAATCGCCTATTTTTTTTATTACAGGATGTTCGTTTTGATTCACCACATCGCATGGTCTTTCTTTAAGTGGGACTACCGACGTTTCCTTTTGAAAACGTTGCCGAAAAATTCGGTGGGTTGTGAACTCGGGGTCTGGAAAGCGGATCTCTCGAAGGAAATCCTGCGAGTCGTAAAGCCGAGAAGACTCTTTCTAGTCGATCCTTGGTTGTTCCAGGCGCGATACCCGCACAGCTGGTACGGCGGCGCGGAGGCGAAGAATCAGGCAGACATGGACCGGATTTTTACTTCCGTCCGAGATCAATGTAATGCTTGGCCAAATGTAACTGTCATCAGGAAAAAAACAGTAGACCTGAAGGACGAAATACCAAATGCCGGTCTTGATTGGGCGTATATTGATGGCAATCATGACTACGAATGCGTGTTGCTGGATCTTCGAACATTCTGCCGCAAAATCAAAGCGGGTGGCATACTTTGCGGCGACGATTACGATCGCGGCAGCGACAATAACTATCCGGTAACCAGAGCTGTCGCGGAGTTTTTGAAGGAAGACACGTGTCGATTGTTGTGGGTGCGAAGGCACCAATTCTATCTGCAGAAACACAACTCATAACGGAGTATTCGGAATAGTCCTTTACGATGAACCTGGCCGACCTTCATCCCGCACGCCTGATGCAGACCTTGCTGAGAACACGGTTGGTCTGGCGTTTGTCGGGCCTGACGTACTGGAGCGCGGTGAAGGCGACCAGGGGCAGAGTTATGAAACGGGCGGACCTCTTGCGTATGTGCGAGGAGCGCATCGCATTTATCTTTCCGCATCTTGCGCCGGAGCATCGGGTACTGGATTTCGGGTGCGGCCTCGGAGGCGTTGCAGTCGCGATGTCGCGTCATGCCGGAGAGGTGATTGGGGTCGATATCAATCGCCTCTTTATTCGGCATGCACGCCGCATGGCTCGAGGCCGCGACAACTGCCGGTTTCAGTTCTATTCCGGGCAGAGCCTGCCTTTTGACGATGCCGATTTTGATGTCGTCTGCTGCTGGGGCGTGTTCGAACGCATACCGAAACCATCGGTAACCGACTATGTCCGGGAATTTCACCGGGTGTTGAAGCCCGAGGGACTGGCCGTGGTCTATCTCTTGCGCCGGAACGCCGAAGCGATCGGACTCACTGATCTTTTGGGGGTTGACGCGTATGTTTTCTTTGCGCAGGACGAGGCCGATCGGCTCTTTGCATCTGCAGGATTCAAGATTCAGGAATATTTTCAACGTCCCGCGGCTCACGTGTATCTCGTCAGGAAGAAGGTGTGATCGGCTCAATGGCGTAAAATTATGGATATCTGACTCCCTTGGCGATCCGGCGTTGGGTCAGAGCAGGCCTTTGTTCCGATTATTACGCCATTCGTCACGTCATCTCCATTCGCGAATAAATCCGGTCGGAATAAACAGCGCCATAATCACCCGCTTCAGCGTTTCGCAACGTCGTTGGTCAGATATGAATTCTTTACGAATATGCAGTTCAAAGGATTACCGAACAGGTAGGTGGTCGTGAATTCGGTATAATCTTTGTTCGACAGAAAATCGACAATCTCCGCATGGTCCGTCCCGGTCACCTCGACGCAAACGATCTTGGGCCGAAAGGAAGCCCAATCGTTTGATTTAAGCACGGCGAGATTCCAGCCTTCGGTATCGACAGACAGAAACTCTACGGCTTTTTCCGTGACGAATTCGTCTACAACGTCGGTCAGCCGTCTTATCTCGATCGTGTGCTTCGAGCGCACGTGAAAGCCTTTACGGCGACAGTCCAGAACCTCCTGATACGAGAATGTGGAGCGGCTTGCGGGGTCGATCCGATAAAATTCGGATTCGCCCGGATTTTCCGCAATCCCGATATTGAGATTGGTGTCTCGTGGGCGATGGCGTCTGAACTTCAGGAAGCCGTCGTAATTGGGTTCGATATTTATACCGGACCAGCCGCGATCATAAAACCGCTTTGTGTTACTCAATCGTTCGGGATCGCAGGCGCCGATATCGATATACATTCCTCGTTCCGGCGCGTTCAGCAGCGTATCGATGATCGTGTCTTCACGGCACTGACTGTACGATTTCAGAAATGGCACGGTCCAAAGGAAGCTATATGGGCCCCTGCACAGCTGAACCAGGACATAATAGGAGGTCTTAAGAAAGCCGACATCCCGTATCTTGCTGGATATTATCCGGTAATTTGCAGTTACATTGAACATGGCTGCGGATCGTTCTGTTGGCGATGTGAGCGCGCGGCTGAGACACACACGTGGCGTCATCGGGTTGGGACTGCCCTCACATGCATTCGCAACGCCGATTGATACCAGTCGTTCTGTGTCCGCCCTATTGTCGCTTGTTGCCGGCCGACTCAATTGCTATATTGATCATGTGTGGTGCCCGTGCTTGATGAATTTTCTGGTACCACGGCGGAGCGCGCTGCACTGTCGTTGAATGTATCAGGCTGCTCGTTGGAGCGTTCACGATTTAGATGTGGCTTTCCAGCGCTCTACAAGCTCAAAAGAACACAGTCTCGCGGGACTGTGTGACTTCCAGCCGCGTTCCAGATGTATCTGGGATTTGGGTATCGCGAACTGGATTTTGTCCCGATCGTACCGCTTCGAACGAGGCCCGGATTGCTCGACATCAGTGGCCAGGTGAAGGATCACGTGCGCAGCCTCGTCACGAGGTCGTGTGAATGTGAATGGTTCCGCCAACGCCCACGGCACTCCGGGAATTCCCATGGCTCATCAGCACATTAATATCGTCTACCGCAATCTTCCAGCTACTTCCGCTACCACATTCGACCGGAATGATCTCGGTATGACCATTGAATGGAGCCGGCGAGAAACGAGCGATGCCGATTGCGTTGTATCGTTCAATGCGTACAGCGGCAATGTTCGGAATCGTCGTCGGCGCCCGTCGTCGGCCAGTCGCATCCTTCTCATCGCCGAACCCGTTGTCGTCCACCCCAATCAGTACGCCGTATCCTGCTGGCGGAAATTCGATGCGGCAATCACCTGCAATCATCTGCTGGCCGCGGAGTCGTCTTTCTTTCATTACCTACCGGTGATAAACTACGGGTATCCATTTCCAAGCAGGCACGCGGTTACGGGAACGCGGCCGACGATGGATCAACTTCGTCATCGCAAGAATGGCCTGTGTCAAATCTGTGGATCCAAGACATCGCTTCTCTCGCAGGAGCTGTATTCGCTCCGACGGCACACGGCGCTGTGGTTTGCGGCGCATTCCGGGATGGTTTGCGATGTATATGGCGATCCCGCCATGAATGTCCCGAACTACCGTGGCGTGGCGGTGAACAAACTGGCCACGTTGCGTGGGTACCGGTATGCCTTGTGCTTCGAGAATTGTTACGACAAACGCTGGTCCGCCGGCTATCTTACGGAGAAGCTGTTTGACTGCTTTTATGCGGGAGCAGTGCCGGTTTACAAAGGATGCTACGATATCGAGCGTTATGTGCCCGCTGACTGTTTCATCGATTACCGGACGTTCGCTGGTGAAGCGGAATTGGAACGCTTTCTGCAATCGCTTACATACGATGACTATGTCGGCTATGTCGAGAGAATCTGGCGCTTTCTGGAGCGATACGATCCGCAGCGGACGCTTCATGCGGATCGGCTCTACGAGTTGATCGCGCGCATCCACAGTGGGCGGCGCGATGGCGATGTACAGACGCATACACACCGCGAGTGGCCCGAAGATTTCACGGCTTCCGGCGTGTCGCTTCGTGACCGCATGGCCTTCACGTTTTCATGTTTCTTGTTGAATACACCGGGGCTTATTACTATGATGTCGTCCCTGCAGACTATGCTTGCGAGATCACGTTTCCGCTCGAGATTGCCGGAAAAACGAGATGAAGTGGTCGGAGAAATCTAATTTGTGCGGCATGACAACAGGAATCGGGGACGGCGGACATGAGTGAGAATACAGACGAACAGGCGCCACAAGTCAGTATTGTAATGCCGGTCTACAATGCCTCCAGATATCTGGTTGAGGCTATGGATTCCGTTGTCGCCCAGACCTATACGGACTGGGAGCTGATCGCTGTCGACGACGCTTCCACGGACGATTCAGCAGCGACGCTTGATCGCTATGCCGAAATGGATAAGCGCATTCGCGTCTTCCGGAACGCAACGAACATGCGGGTCGGTGCGACGCTGGATACCGCGGTTCGCCATGCCCGCGGCACATTCATTGCCCGTATGGACGGCGACGATATTTGTTTTCCGGACCGGCTCGAAAAACAGGTCCGATATCTCGAGGAGCACCCCGATGTCGTTGCTGTAGGCGGTCAGGTATTGCGGATCGGAGAAGACGATTCGAGCATGGGCACAAAAACATTTCCGACGGACCCGGACAAGACCTACGAAATGATGTTTCTCAGCATTCCCATTCAGCATCCCACTCTGGTTGTCAATACCGCACTGCTACCTGTCGGTTTTACGTGGTACGACGGCTGGCCATGCGGTGAGGACAGCAATCTGTTCTTCAAGATAGCCCAGTACGGCAAGCTCACCAATGTGGATGCGTTCGTGCTGAAATACCGTCACGTCCCTGGCGGCAACGGGCTGAAAGATCCGCGGGCGACGTTTATGAAAACCTATCGCGCCAGGAACCTTGCGCTACAGAAATACGGCTATCGGGCAACGCGAAGAGCACGGTTGATCAGCAACATTCAACTGGTCGCCATTCACCTGATACCGAATCGGTTTGTGCCCCGCATTTTCGATCTGTTGCGCGCCCGAATGCTTAGGTTTGGCATGCGGGGCGGTGATCCGATGAACGGCCGCGCGTCGGTATGACGGAAGCGAGCCGAAACAAACTGCTCAAGCTTGCGTATCCCTGGATCGCCCGGGCGACACGCTGCGCGCCCCTGTCGACGTATCCGGCCCTTTATTTTCCTTACGCACGCGTGTTCCGCCGCCCGTCTCCCGTGCCATTCACGCCGTGGTCGCTTCCCGACGGCACCACTAATCTGGTGATCGAAGAGCCGGGTTCATGCGGGAATCATTCAATGGCTGCTTATTTCAGGAAACACAATCCGGAAATGAAACTCGCTACGCTCACCCATTGTGCCGCCTCGGTACGCTACGCCGTCGCACACGACATTCCCTGCATCGTGCTCACGCGTGACATTCTCGGCTACATTCACTCGTCAGTGTCGCGATTTCCGCATCTCTACACGCCGCGCGTGGCTGTGATGTGCTATGCGAGTTTCTACAAGTCGATCCTGAATGTGATGGACCGTGTCGTTGTCGCACGCCTGCACGACATCACCAAGGATCCGAGGCCGACGCTGCAGGCGGTCAATGATAAATTCGGCACGACCTTCAATATCGGAGACGGCGTGCTGCCGAAAATCCGAGCCACGGCCGAAGCCGCCGGCGTTGAAGCCGGCAATCCGGTAGGGAACTCCGAATAACCACATATGTTCTTCACCGAATGATGCATAACCCGAATCCGTGAATTAGCGACTATTGGCCCATTCGCGGCTCCCAACGCTTCCGTACCGACTCGGTCAGCCGTTCCTGAGACGCCAGCGGCAATCCGCGGACCAGCTGTCCGTCACATTCTCAAAGACACCGTCTCTCAGGGGCACAAAGCCTTCCGCCACCAAGTCGTAGTTGTGACCGAGCACATGCAGAAATCCGCTCTTCGAATTGTCATGACACCCTTCATGCCTGTTTGTCATGTCATGTGTTGAGGCTTCGCAGGTAATTGTCTGTATCCTCTTGCCGTCGATGAACGCTTTCATCGTGTTCAGAACCGCCAGATCCATACCCTCGATATCGCTTACATAGTCCGTTATCTCATGAACACCGCGATCCTCCAGGAACTCCGGCAGAAGGATTCCCCGTATCTTAATGGTCTCGCGTATCGCAATGGCCTTGCACCCCTTCTTTGCACGTGATCGATGCCATTCTTTTTTCAACGGATACAATGATGACGATGCACCGTCGTTGTCGGTCACATAAAACGGGATTTCATCCACGTTGTTTACCGTCACGGCGGCGTTTACGACGTGCACCCAGTCGAAGCGGGCATAGGCTGCCGTCAGCCCTTTGAACAGCGCGGGGGACGCTTCAAAGCCGTAACAGGTCTTGTACTTATGAAACAAGCGGCGAAATCCTGCACCGCGGTTCAGGCCGATATACACCAGCACATCCTTTTGCGGCGCCTGTCGTCTCTTGAGGAACGTCCATTTCAGAAAAAACCAATCGGCCGACAGCCGAAGAAATGCTATATCGACAAGTTTCGAGACTCTGATCGATCGAATAGGGTAACGTGTCATGTTGATCTACCGGTGTTTTCCAGATTGCTGGAACACATGTGGAATTTCGTGTATGCCGTTGTATTCAAAGTCGTTGGTTGTATTTTTGGGTCCCCGTTCGCGTTGACGCGACACCGTCCTCCGTGTCCGCCCGCCGTCCCGAACCGTTCGTGTTGGAGGGACACAGTCCTCTTTGTCCGCCCCCAGTCGGGATACGCGGTCGCAGAGGCCTGTGCCCTCCAGTGCCTGCGCCCCTCCAATAAATCTTGTTCGCGAATCCGCACGCTTGAACGGTCAGGACCTCAAATATACGGCGTCGCCGCGCTCCCCGGCCGGAAAGGCGGTTTGGAGATTTGACCATCCGGGGCGATAGTAGCCTCTTAAACCTTCGCAGGCTATAGCCCCATGACACGTTTCGTATCGGAAACTAAATCCGTTTCGCCAATCTTCAATCGTACCGATCTGGTTGCAGGTGTCCTCACCTGGCTTGCAGCGCAAGTCATATATCTGTGGACGGCTGCTCCGAACGTGACGCTGCAGGATTCCGGTGAATTAATCGTGGCCGCAATGCACTTTGGCGTACCGCATCCCACAGGGTATCCGTTGTGGACGATACTGGCGGGACTCTTTACGCGGATGCCGTTGGGGAATGCCGCCTGGGAAGCAAACATCTTTTCAGGGATCTGCGCAGCTGCGGCAATGGGACTGCTCGCAGTTCTCCTCTGCAGCGTCGGTCGATGGCTTGGCGTGCGGAGGCTTTCGGCTGCAACGCTGGCGACAGCGCTGTCGCTGACATGCGCAGTAACGGTATCCGTATGGACTCAGGCCGTGATCGCCGAGGTGTACACGCTCCACATCCTTCTCGTGATCGTTATGGCTACCATTCTCTACCGCTGGATCCGCTGTCCGGAATGGACCAACGGTTATGCCTGGTGTTTCCTCGTATTTGCTCTCGGCATGAGCAATCATCACCTGATGCTCGCGCTCGCGCCGCTGCCGCTTCTGGTCTTGTTTCTGATTCGTCGCGATCTCTTCCAGGAATACGTGATCTACACGGTCGCGGCCGTATCATTGCTGCTGCTCCTCTATGCATCGATCTCGCCGCACCAGGCCCTGTGGAAATCGGCCCTTCGTTTCGCCGTGGTGATGGCGATCCTGTCGTCGCTGATGGTCCTGTTGTCGCGGCGGCAACAGATGCAAAACTGGCGGCACGGCCTCTACCTCGCCGTAGCCATTGGTATCGGATTTCTTCCGTATGCATACATGCCGGTTGCCTCCTCGACAAATCCACCGATGAATTGGAGCTATACCCAGGATCGCGACGGCTTCTTTTCGTCGATCAACCGATCCGATTATGCCGGCAGCCTCTCGGATCAGGTCCTCGGGACCATCGGGAAAATCATGGGAATCTCGTCTGCGCCGGCAACGCCTGTCGGACCTGAACTTCGCGACGGCGGTCGCGGGAAGTTTCCGGCTTTCGCGCGACGGTATTTCAGCGAACTCAATCGGAACTTCACGCCAGCCTGGTGGATGTTTGTGCTCATCTGTCCCTGGCTATTGCGGTCCGCAACGCGGCCGCAGCGGGTGTGGCTGCTGACGGCCGGATGCGGATTTCTCCTCGCGGGATTTCTCGAACCCTTTGTTTCCCACGCCGGTGCCGACGAACGAAAGTGGTCCCAGCAGATGCCCTACCTGGGGTATTCCTATGCGATGTTTGCGATCCTGTGCGGAACGTGCCTTGCCGGCGGGATCAGGCGCTTCACGCCGCGGCGAGATGCGCTTGTCGCGATCCTGGCGGTCGGCTCGCTGTGTGTGCCCGTCGTCGTGTTCAGGCAGAATCAGCCGGTTTGCAGCCTGCGCGGCCACTGGTTCGGATGGAACTTTGGCCACGAGATGCTGAAGAGTCTTCCCACAGGCAGCGTCGTGTTTGGCAGTTCGGATCCCGGTCGTTTCGTACCCACCTATATGATTTTTGGCGAAAGCGTCCAGCCGCCGGCCGTGAAACGGGATCCGACGTTTGATCGCCGCGACCTGTATATCATCACCCAGTTTCACTTGATCAGCCCGTACTACATTCGCTATATCACAGATCACTACGCCGATGCCCGCCCCGAGCCTGGCTCGATCAGCCGAGCCTGGCTCGATCGCGATCAGCTCTATCCTGAGCAGCCGTTGATCCTGCCGACGTTCCAGGACATCGAGGGGATCGTGCAATCTGCGGTTGACGAGGCTGCGGCCGCCCACCCATCGCAGACTGTCGCCTTGAATTACCAGCAGCTATCGGCTGCTGTCGCGCGGTGGATATTTATCAAGAACCGTGATCGCCACGCGTTTTTCGTGGAAGAGTTCATTCCGATGCACTGGTCCTACGAGTACGCGATTCCGCACCGACTCACGCTTCGCCTCAACCCGACTCCACTGAGCGAACTGCCCCGCGATGCAGTGTTCGACGATGCCCTGTTCTGGAATCGGCTTGTGCGAGAGTTGACCGAAAATCCCAACTTTCGCGAAGACCTTGACGCGCAGAAATCGTATTCGCGATTGCGTGTCACGACAGGAAATCTCTACCGTTACCGAAAGCTTCCGGCGGCCGCGGAACATGCATACCGACAGGCACTGACGTTGTGGCCTGGTAGCGATATTGCAGCCAGGGAACTCGTCACGTTGCTGTCCAACCAGGGCCGATTCGACGAGGCCTCTGACCTTGCCGCCGACGTGCTGGCACGGGATCCGCAGAATGGGCGATTGCGCACGATTGCCGATCGCGCCCGGGCACACCAGCGGATCAGTCGCGAGAATTCAGCGCTGTTCCAGCACCTGCTCGCGAATGCCGAAAATGTGCAGATTGTAGACCGATTGCTCAGCAATTACTGGGCTTTGCGTTCGCCCGTGGGAACGGCGCATGTCATTCGCGAGATTGCGACATTGAACAAGCGGATGTCAGAGAATCCGGGCGACTGCGATGCGATAAGACGTGTTCTAGAACTCTACGGATGGATGAAAGAAGTCGGCACCGCGGCGGCGGTGATGCAGCAGGCAATCGACTCGCGCCACAGCTGTGCCGACATTTCGCTCGACAACGGCGTCCTTGCGTATGCGCCCGCCGGGCGGCTCGGTCAGAGATTGCGACTCATCCGGCGGATCACGGAGCTGATGCCTAATCATGGGCCTGCGTGGTTGCTGCTGGCGAAGCTGACGATTCAGGCCGGAAACAAGGGCGAGGCCGCCCGCGCGGTCGGACAGATCCTTTCTCTGAATGATGCCGGCGCTCGCCAAAGCGGGATGGCGCACGCCGCTCTCCATCCGTTATTTCTCGCAGACCAAGCGAAAGCCGAATTGCAGGCTGAAGACACGGTGTTGCAAAAATCGGCCGGAAAATACGAATAAATTTCTGTCTGTTCCTTGATTTTCGGTTCAGTATGCGTAGGTTCTTCTTATGGGCGTTTTCTATCGTGCCCAGAACTTACGCTCACTATTTTCCCGACTCGTTGTAAACCTGGCGCTGCCAAGGAGGCTTGTGGCATGATGAAAACATTTAATCCGTTCCGTATCCTGTTTGTCGTGGCATTTGGTCTGTGTACGTGGTCGTACGCCCAAACCAATATCATAATTACACCCGTCGATGCCTTGGCGTCAGATGCATTCCCCGGTTTCGGCGCGACCAACCTCATCAACAGCACCGGGCTGAACGGCGAACTCGGGCCGCCTCCGACGGCAGTGCATTCCAATGCCGAGGGCCAACCCATTTACTGGCTCGGCAATCCGCCGAGCGTCGAGGGAACAACCATCGAATTCGATCTCGGTGGGGTGTTCGATGTAGAGCGAACACACATTTGGAACTTCAACGAGTTCGGCTTTACCGGCGATGGTATAGCGCTATTTGCTGTTGAGGGCGCGGGCACCAATGGTGTCTTCAACTCTATCGTACCTGTGACGTCTGTTCCGCCGGCAACGGGACAAAGCAATTATACCGCCCACTCAATCGACTTTAACCCCGTCGCGACGAATCTCACGCAAATCCGCTTCGTCGTTCAGAGCAATCACGACGGCGTTACCTCCAACGGCGGATTCGTAGGGCTGAGCGAAGTCCGGTTCGAAGGCGTCCAGGTCGGCGGGCCTGTGGATCCACCAACATCTCCCGAATTTGCGTTCACCAATCTCTTCTCTCCGTCGGCAGTCGTTACCTCGACGAACGCCTTAAGTGGCTCATTTGTAGGCACCAACATGATTGACTCCAGCGGCCTGAGCGGCGACATTCCGGATGAGGTGCACGGAACCACGGGGCCGGGCACAATGTGGCTGACCGACCAGGGGCCGGTAGCGGGGACGACCATCGACTTTGATCTCGGCGGAGACTTTGATCTCGACGGCATCAGGATCTGGAATTACAACGAGGTTGCGACAGGCTTCACCAATACCGCCCTCGGTGCACGCTCCGTAGACGTCGAGGTTGCCGGGCGCGACGGCGTTTTTAATCCCGTGACAACGAATATGATTATACCTCGGGCCGATGGTACGGGTTTATACGCAGGCGACGAGTTTGACGAGGTCGCGGCGGATGACGTGAGACAGGTTCGGTTGATTATCAACGACAATCACGAAGACGCAACGACCAACAACAGTTTCGTTGGCCTCAGCGAAATTAAGTTCGCCGGCGACCAGTCATTCGTTGCGACGAACATCGTCACTCCGGTCGGCGTCATTGTATCCAGTGAAGCGCCGACATTTCTGGGCAGCAACACGATCAATGGCAGCGGGCTCTCTTCGGGCACGCTGATTCCAACTCCGCCCGAGGCGACCCACGGCAACAGCGGCCCCGGCGCCATGTGGTTGTCCGATGTGTCGACAAATATTACGACGCAATTTATCCAGTTCGATCTCGGCGAGAACCATAACATCACAGACTTTTTCGTGTACAACTACAATGAGGTTTCCGGAGCTACCCAACAATTCACCGGGTTCGGTATCAATCAGGCCGTCGTCGAGGCAGCGCCGGCTGCAGTCGATGGTGGCGCCACCAACTTCTCCGCAGTCGGCACAGTCAATTTTCCGCAGGGAACCGGAGCCACGAATCAGCTTGGCGTTTACGTTCGCTTCCCTATGACCAACGTTCAGCATATCCGCTTGAATCCGCTGTCGACATATGCAAACACAAACCAGGTCGGCCTTGCGGAAATGCGTTTTGTCGGTCGCCCCTCACCGGCTGTCACGGTACCCACACTTGGCGAATGGGGCATGATCATCCTTGCTGCATTGCTCATGGGCTTCGGTATCCGCAAAATCCGTCGTGAGCAGGCACTGCCGGCGCATCGTTGATTTCCCCCGTCGGGACCACCCTATTGCCGTATCGTAACGCTCCACCCGTCCCACACCGATATTGCATCTCATCGCAAATGTTTTTCGCGATGATCTCCAATATCTCGCGCTCTTCGTGGGAGTTCACAGCTTTATGGGTCTAACGTCCCATTCCGACCCTCCGTGCATTTACCGTGCTCCCGCCCGTCCCCCGGTGTCGCTCTTGCCATGCGGTAGTGTGGTGGCGCTCTCGGTGCCAGGCTGCTAAATCGCGGCCACATGCTTTAACGCAGATAGAAAGCGAAACGCGCGGCAAAGCAGGCGCCCGAGCCTGGATCCACCCTCCCAAAAAACTCCCAGAATACCAAGTGCCGCACGAAGTGGGATTGCGTGATGGCTTTGGCTTGGATAACATTCAGGAATTAGTTGCCCAAACGGTAAGGCCGGGTGGATTTTTGCCGGTCTCGACACAGATAATTATGGCTTCATCTCTCCTGAAGAATGGCAATTCCATCTCAGTGGCGCGTATGCTTCACTTCTGCGCGATAGCGACGTATTGGTCCTGAATTATACCACCTCGTTCGAAGCGGAGTGGGAGCGACCGTCATTCGACTTTTCCGATGTCAGGTCCGTGTCTGCCGGATATTTTTTCCCATTTGATCTGGAAGAGCGTAATTGCCTTTCGGTTTACGGCGGGTATACCGATGTTGATTTTGGAGAGATCGCGCCTGAACTTGAAAGGTCGAGCGGCGGTTGGTTTTACGGGATCGAGTGGGGCCGCGAGATTTACGTCGACGATGGGCATACACTTGACTTTATCGCGAGTACCACGTGGCGAACACTTGAGGAACAATTGGTCCTGGCGGGCTTTCGTTTTATCGACAGCGACCTAACGGCTCAGGTCTGGTCCCTTGGCTTCAGATACCACGGTCCGCCGGTAGACAGGCTGCACGGGTACACCAAGGTAACCGCCAAGCATGATTTTGGTCGAGCAGGTAAGTTCGGTGCAGATTCAGAAGATGATTTTCGGCGATTCCGGATACAACGGCACGTTGGAAGCTCGAACGCCGATCTGGGTCGGCGGAGACGGTGCGTCCAGTGCGGTTGTGAAGATTTTCACAGACTTCGGACATATTCGGGTTAGGGAAAGCAGCCCCGGTGCGCAGGCTTCAGAGGATATCTCCAGCGTTGGAGGTGGTATCCTTTTCGCTATTTCCGATGTCGCCAGCGTTGATCTGGACTTGGCTTATCCGCTTAATAAGACCGCAGGTAGTCGGTCGGGTACGCTCCAGATTGCACTTCAACTTCGCTATTTACTGAATCAATGTACGTTACAACGAATTGCCGCATGAGCTGCAACGCCCAAGACGGGTAAAGAATAACGCGGCATCAATTCCGGCGGCGTTTCAATATTGCCATTGCCAGTGCACCCATGCCGAGAAAGGCCATTGTCCCGGGTTCAGGAACGGCCGCAGCGGCATCGGATACGAAAAACATCGACGTGATAGCGCCCACACCGCCGGTAACAATTTGATCGTTGCTGCCGTCCAGGTCCATGCGCATGATGCGCATTCGGCTCGGGCTGTCACTGTATTCGTGAGCCCAATACACTCTGTCATTAAACAAGTCAAGGGTAATCGCTCCCGGATCCAATTGCAACGATGGAGACACGTAGAGTTCTTCAAACCCGGTGCCGTCAATGTTGGCGCGGTTCACCGTGTTGTGGCCGCGGTCGGTCCAGTAGAGTTTGCCGTCTTCCGGATCAACGGCGAGAGAACCCGGATGTGGATTCGCATTTGGATAGTTGACAGAAACCGTTTCGATATTGGATCCGTCCAAATCCGCACGAAGAATTGATCCGGCGACCGAGTGGGCAACGGTCCAATAGATCTTTCCGTTTATCGGATCTATGGCCAGCCCCGAATAATTATCGTGCGATACAATCGTCGTTGAATTGCCGCCATCAAGGTCGGAACGTCCAATTTGGTCCAGTGAATTATCCGACCAGTACAACTGATCGTTAGCCGTATCGATTCCGAGCGGACTGGGAAACGCCAAATTGTTGGTTATGATGTCGACCTGATTACTCCCATCAAGGTCGGCCCGTCGAATAACGTCGTTATTCACATCCGACCAGTAGATGTGTCCGGCTTCCGCGTTCACCACCATTCCCCTCAATCCGCCGCCGACGTTCACTACGGTCTGCAAACCGCTGCCGTCGTCATTTACACGTTTGATAAGTCCATCAGAGAAAGTTGGTTGGAAAATGTCTGAAAAGTATATTGTGCCGCAGTAGGTGCTTGAGATGCCAAAAATTAATGCAAAAGCCAGCGCGCATACGGCACGCACGAAGGATTGGTTTCGGTGACGATTCATTGCGTTCTCCAATTTGTGGTTGGTTCTGTGACAATTATATACATTATTTACGCTGTTTTCAAATGGTGGTTGTCGCTTAGGTGTAATTTTGTCACGGTGCCGGCCGTTGAATAATGCATGCTTTCTTGCGGTTGCGAAACCTTCTCGGCCATCCCCCCCTGGCTGGATGGGGACTGTGAGCGTTGCGATGGGATTGGTTCAATTGTGACCCATGAAGGTAGCTCCAGGGGCCTGTCGCCATCCACCGCGGGCCGCGGAGAATGCCGCCTGTTGAACGGCGTGCATGCAGCGAATGTCGTGTTGCACCTGTCGCATTCCGCGCAAAAAAATAACCTGTAGATTTGGATTAGTCCGGTTTTGGATTATATTTATTCTCAAGGGGGCAAAGATTCCGCACAGACCGTCTTTCTGCCTATTCACACACAAGTCACACCGTGTCGAATGCGCAATAATCGAGCTATGTGGTATTTGTGGGATGGTTGGGTCGTGTAAATGTCTCGGACCGTCTGCGCGTGGGGCGCCGACGGAGGTATGACGGAAGAATCAGTGGCCGGGGAGAAGGTGCAGTGAGCAAGCGAAACAGCTGGCAACACACTCGTGTCGGCAAACGATGCAGCTATGCGCGTTGCTTTAGTCTTTCCTTTGGAAATCTCATCCTGATCGTTGCCGCGTTATGCGTGAATGGTCAAGATCTACAGCGAGGGGTCGATTACCTCGCAAATCAGCAGGAACCTGCAAGCGATCTTTGGAATTTTGGACAGCCTCGCGGCGATATCGATTCGATGGCAGCGGTACGTGGCCTGCTGCGTGTTGATGCCGATGGCGCCGATATGGTCGCAGCCAGGGCCATAGCGGCGATCGAAGCCGACGCAGCGACGCAGGAAAAGA
This sequence comes from Verrucomicrobiota bacterium, assembly GCA_021772615.1. Lineage (GTDB taxonomy): Bacteria > Verrucomicrobiota > Lentisphaeria > JABSQK01 > JAJFLO01 > JAJFLQ01. Next base: position 112,601 of record JAJFLQ010000070.1, read on the forward strand.
CCGTCTCCGGATTGGCGACGGCACTAGAATTGGTCGCCGGAACGGATCCGGCTGCGTTACTCGATGCACGCAACGCAGATGGTGGCTGGGGACCAGCGGCGGGAAAGCAGAGTGATCCGTTGGACACGGTCATCGCATTGGATGCGTTGCTCTCGCATGGCATCGTGCCCGAAAATGGCTGGGAGCCGACAGCTGCGTACCTGATCGCGACGCGAAGCAGCGATGGATTCTGGAATTTCACCGATGAAACCGCCGTCAGCAGGTTGGAACTATCTGCACGAGTCCTAAGTGCGTTACGGCGCCTGCGTGACGATGCGTCGTTGCAGTCACCAGAACTCCTTTCCGTTCTGGCTGACGGTGCGGCATTGCTACGTTCGTTGTACCGCAGTGATGGTCGATTCAGTATCGACGATGATGTCTCGGCCCCAGTCGCAATAACTGCAACTGCAGAGTGTTATCGGGCACTAGTGCAATCTGATCCTCCGGCGTTGTACGCCAACACATTATCCCTTTTCGGCACGCTTCAGAATGCAGATGGTTCGTGGTCGGAACCCGACCAGACCGATCAGGATGTTTACACCACGGCGGTCGTACTCTTCGCGATTTCCACAGTCAATTTTCCTCCTGCATCGCCACGTGCTGATCTTGCTGTTTTCCCAGCTTCGATAGCATTTGAGCCACAGGCTCCGCTTCCCGGACAATCGGTCACGATACGCACCGTTGTGTTCAACGTGGGTGATGTTGCCGCGCAAAACGTCGAAGTCCAATTGTTCCACGGTGATCCAAGGTCCGGCGGGACACCGGTCGGTGCAACGATCATCATTCAGGACATGTTTCCGGGCGGCTCCGGGATCGTCACGCACGTGCTCGACACGAGCGGCTTCACATCCGGTCCACAGATCTTCGCTATTGTTGACCCCCGAAACAAAGTACCGGAAACAACGCTGGAGAACAATGCTGCGTCGCGTGCGCTGACGCTGGCGGGCGTTCCGGATGAACCCCAGTTGTCCGGTATTGATCTTTTCATAGCCCCGGAATCGATCACGTTTAACGATGCCCACGTTGACACCGTGTTTCTCACAAATTCGCCCACCGTCATGCTGGGCGCAGTTGTTGCCAATCTTGGCGATCAGCCATCCGGCTCGTTCACGGTACAATTTCTGGACGGTGCCCTCGCTGTCGGCAGAGTAACCTGGCCGACGCTTGGAGCCCGAAAAGGCGTCGCATTCAGAATTCCGTGGATTCCGGGATCCGGCGCCCGGACGGTCAGTGTTACGGCAGATATTGATGACGTCGTCAGCGAATTTGACGAAACCAACAACACAGGTATGGCAGCGGTTGAGATTGTCGGTGCGTCAGCAGCGGTCGTCGCACGCCGATTTATTGATGGACAGGAGGTTGAGCCACCTTTTTCGGCGTATGATGTCGGTCGTCTGACCGTTGCAACGGCGTATCAGGATGTCGCGGTAGCTCTTGAGGTTACCAATGCCGATACGGGTTCTCCTGCGATTACGCAGCCGGCGCCGTTGCCCGAAGCCGGCAAATATCAGTGGAATGTTGTAAACGCCGAGCCCGGGGAATATACCGCTACGGCGGTGTTCACGTCCGGCAGCACCAAGGTGTTATTGGATACTGCTGTAGACAATTTTGAAGTTCTGACGACTGTCGGACTCCGTTCGCTCAAGGCATTTGTTGCCAACGATGTTGTTGAGGGCGGTAATATTCTTCCGCAGTTTATTACTGTACTTCTTGAAAACGGTTCGAATGTAGATGCAGCATGGCAGGTTACGTGGGAACTCTATGATCCGGTAGGATTATTTCTGATTGGTTCCAGCAGTGCCGAGTCGCTGGACATCGGTGCCGGCCAGTCGTCTCACACAGCAGTTCTGGCTGAGCCGATCGTTGGCTCGTTTGAAACAAGCGGACGATACCGTGTCGTTGTGAATGCCGACCACGCTGGGGGAGCAACATATGCGGCGGAAACACGCTTTAATATCCTTCCCATTTTGCAACTCAATATCGTCAATGATGTTGTTCCAGGTGAGGTCTCGGCGCTGGATCGCGCTCGAGTTACGACAATTATCAATCTTACGGCCGCCGCAGAAAACAGCAATCTCAATCTGCCGGTTGCGATTCGTGATGTCGCGGTAGTACCCAATCATATCGCCGATGATACTGCCGAGACCTCGCGGATTTCTGCAAAGGGCATCGTCAATGCACTGGGCGAGCACGTACCTGACGGTACGCCTGTAACGGTATATATCCCCTATGGCGACATCATTGGTGGCGCGCCGCCCCCATTGTCGCTTGCGGACCCCGAAGGATTTCCGCCGAACCCCCAAGTCCGAATCTTCAGTGTTTCAAATGGACGAATCGATGTGGATTACGAGCCGACGGGCGCAACGATCGGTTCGGACCAGGGTTCCGTAGCCGTGATGCAATTTCACCAGTTTATCATTGATGACGATCAATGGTTCGGTCTGAATATCGGTAATGCGGAGATCTTTGTGCAGAACGAGTAGAGGTAGCACAAAGCCACAAAGAAAAAATAGATCTTTGCGATGGTGGAGAAAAAGACCTTTGCTACTTTGCGCGAGTCCATCGGTCTTCGGATAGTTCGGAGTGGCAGGTAAGGGGTTGTCGCGCTAAGCCGCAAAGTCGCCAAGAAAAACGATATCAAACAAAGGATAAGGAGAGTACAATGCACACACCATCATTATTCGCTCGTATGACGAAGGGCTTGGTCGCCCTTGGGACGATGATATGGATAACTGGCTATGCGACCGGCGGAACTGTGTACTATGTCGACGTCAACGACGGCAACGACGAAGTCAACACTGGTACGTCGCAGTCCGATCCGTTTCAGACTATCGTTCATGCTTCCAATCAGGCGGTGCCTGGAGATACAGTGCGCGTCAATCACGGCGTGTACAAAGAGCGGATCGATATACCGTCGAGTGGTTCGCCGGACTCACCGATCACCTACGAAGGCGTCGGTGATGTTGTAATCGACGGCGAAAATTTGCGAAGTTATGGTTTTTTTGTCAATACGCACCAGTGGATCACGATTCGAAATTTCGCGATGCGTGATACACGCAGTCATGCCGTCTATGTCCATGGAGATAACAACACGATATCAAATTGTGAATTCATAAACTGCGGTACGACGGATAGTACATATGCCGTATACCTGAACAGCGATGCTGACTTCTGCACGGTGTCCTACAGCGTGTTTCAGAACGCCGCCTATGGTCTCGGAATCAACCAGGGATCACGAAACGTGATCAACCGAAATACCGTTGCCGGTGTAACACAAAATGGCATTTACTATCAAAATAACGGATCTACCACACGCCAGACTATAATAACCAACAACCTGGTTACCGGCTGCGGCGCAGAAGGTATACAAGTGGACAACGTCAATTTCACCAGCGATATCGTTGTCCGAAACAACGTTTTCGGAAACGGAAATAACTGGCGAATCAACAACTCCAATTCCTCGAGTTTCGGCGACAATTTGAATGTCGATCCGCTCTTCGAACCCGGGACGTTTTTTCTATCTGCCTCCTCACCCCTCATCGAGGCCGGCGCAGTCGATGAATCGACAGGTCAGCTCTCGACCATTGGTGCCTACGGCGTCGGCAATATTTCGTCAAACAACACGACGTGGAACGGCTGGATCGATGAGATCGATCGTCCTTTGACCATTAGTACGTTTGTCGAGATCGACGTCGCCGGCAAGATTCGACTTGAGCCCGGCGTCAATGTCGCGACGATTCGCAGTCCCGTAATCTTTTCCACGACCCAGGCTGTTGTTCGCTCCGTGCGTCTTGATGCCGAGCAGGCGCCGTTTCTTCCAACTGGAGAGAAGCAGGTTATCGATTACGACAATACTACCGATGAACCCGAGATTCGATACCGCACCAGCGACGACAGTTTTACCGAATCCTCGCCGACACCGATATGGGTTGTGGCCCACCCCAACGAACGTTTGAATGGCGTAGGGAACTATCTACAGGTCGAACTCGTCCTCCGGAACGACGGCAAGTAGCGATACGAACGCCAGTCGTGGACTTTTTGTATCGTCGTACCGTTGTGCGAGGCTCAAAGCCTACCCCGGACCCCGACCCATGCCGATGGAACAGAGGCCGCAGAATGGCACAAAGAAAAACTGGTCTGGAGTGGATCGGTCAGGCTAGAGCACAATTCGAGACCAAGTCGTGAAGAACGAGATATGTTTGGTAGAGTAGACAGAAAATTTTGCACTGCGGTTTTAATCATGATGGTTGTCACGGGCAAAATCGCCGCTACGCCGGCGGTCGAGCAGGTGATCATCGAGACCGAACCTGCCCGCAGCAATTTTCTCGCAGTCAACGCGCTCGTTATCGAATCGGAACCCGCCCGCGGTGATTTTCTTGCGGTTGGAGGCGTAGTGATCGAGACCGAACCTGCCGGTTCCGATTTCTTGGCCGTGCGCGCCGTAGTTATCGAATACGACCTCATCACACCTCCTGCCATTTTCACTACGGCAAACACGATATCCGTTGGCGAGGGCGAGACGGTTTCAATCGAGGTAAGCTTGAGCAAGCCGCCCACAGCGGCGGTCACGGTCACGACGGTGCGTACATCCGGCGATGCGGACATCACAGTCCTTACCGGCGCGGCGATCGTATTTGATTCGGATAATTGGAGCACACCGCAGTCCCTCACGTTCGCCGCGGCCGATGATGACAACGATGTCGTCGCGGGCAGCGCGGAATTTTCACTTGCCGGTCCGGGGCTCGTCAGTGAGAGCATTACCGTGACCGAGATCGACGATGACGTAACGCTCACGCTCAATGCTGTCGGACCCGGGACGGTCGAGCCGGCAGCAGTCTCCATCCACAACCGACACAGCACCGTGTCGCTTACCGCAACGCCGGATTCCGGATACCGCTTCGTCCGTTGGTCCGGCGACGTCGCAACCGTCGTAGACATCGGCGCGCCGTTGACCGACGTCGTTATGGCTGTCGATGTTGTTCTCAACGGTACGTTTGCATACGACCCGCGTGTGCTCGGCGATCTCCGGCTATGGCTGGATGCCGGGCAGGGCGTTTCGGCAGAGGCCGGGGCCGTGGCACAGTGGTCGGATCAGTCCGATGACGCGAACAATCTTGCCCAAAGCACTGCGACAGAGCGACCGGTCCTTGTCGAAGCCGCGGTAAATGGCCATCCAGTCATTCGGTTTGACGGCGTAGATGACTATCTCGATGGTGGTGATATCATGCAAATCAACGGCAGCCTGACCGCGTTTATGGTCGTTAAGCGTAACGGCTCGGGCGGCCATTCCGGCGGTGGGGACTCGCAGATCCTGGCTCGTGGTTCCAATGCGGCCCCGGACAACTGGTCCTGGTGGATTGCATTGGACGAGGGCAATGCGGCGCCGTATCTGCAGATCGTACCGTCGCTGGATTTTTCCGCCGGCGCCACAGCCCCAAACCGGCCTCTCGATAATCAACTGCGGATGCAGACATTCCGATTTGAATCCGGTGTGGCAATAGAAGCGTGGGACAATGGTATCATGACGTTCGTCGAAAACACGGCGGTGACAGGCGCCCGGACGCCCACGACACCGCCAGTGTTTACGGTGGGAGCGGAATTGCAGTACAACGGCAGCGGTTATGTCCGCGAGCGCGAGTTTAATGGAGAGATCGCCGAGATTCTGGTATATGACAAAGCGTTGTCCGAACTGGAACGCCGGGCAATCGAGGTCTATCTCGCCGAGAAATACAATGTCAATCGGCCGCCAACCGTAGATGCCGTGATAGTGACAAGCCGTTCGGGACAGGACGCCGTCGACGACGATTTACTAGGAACCGTAGCAGCTTCAGATATCGAGAACGATGCATTGTCATTCGTCTATACCTGGTATCGCAACGACATGATCGTTGCGGCAAACGCATTCATTACGGATCCCGCACTCGTGGCATATTACCCGCTGGACCAAAATGCGTTCGACTACCGCGGCTCGAACGACGGAGCGGTCAACGGCGCGACCGTAGCTCCGTCCGGCGGCCAGGTGGCCGGCGCATTCGAATTTGATGGAATCGACGATTTTATTGAAGTAGCGAATGAGGAGACGTTCGATTTCGGCGCGGGTCCGTTCAGTATCTCGGTATGGGTAAAGACCGCCGGTGGACGGTCGCTGAATGAACATGTCATCTCGAAGGGAAACTTATGGGCGGGCAACGACGACTTCGTGCTGTACGTCTCGAATGTCGACGGCCATGTCGAATTCGAGTACGCGACGTTTGCCCTGGATGATTCGGATCTTATCAGCACAACAGCCGTTGATGACAATGCCTGGCACCACATTGTCGTCACGCAGGACGGCGCCTGCGCCGGCTGCATGAAGTTATACGTCGACGGTATACTCGAAGATACCAAAGACGGACGAACACTGGTCAACGGAAGCGACGCATTTATTATTGGATCAACAATCTCCAGCGGCGCGCACCAGCCGTACCAGGGCGCCATCGATGAACTCCAGATTTACCGGCGTGCGCTTGTCGATTCAGAGGTGCAGCAGCTTTACCTTGGTGCTGCTTTCGGCGGCGCCGTCATGGCAGCATCACAAACACAGGAAGGTGATGCGTGGACACTCGGCGTACGAGCCGTGGATCGCGAGACGCACAGCGAAGAGGGTCTTTCGAACAGCTTACGGATTGTGCCGACACATTGGTATGATGCGGCCTGGACCTACCGCAAACCGATCATCATCAACACGTCAACGAATCATGTCTCTGATGACCTGGTATTTTTTCCTCTGTTGGTCCGCTTGGATGACGACAGTGACCTCAGCGACGCACTGGTTCGGCCGGACGGGAACGATCTGCTTTTTACCGACAGTGACGGCACGAGCGTGCTTGATTTTGAAATCGAATCGTTCGACACTGCCGGTGCGTCTGGAAGCCTGACCGCCTGGGTCGAGATTCCGCTGCTACCCAGTGGGGTCGAAAAGATGATCTATCTCTATGTCGGCAACCCGACTGCGGCAGTGTCAAACGAGGATGTACCGGGAACATGGGACGAGGCGGCGAATGGCATAATCGGCAGTGGCGATTTTCAGGCTGTGTGGCACATGGCCGATGATCCGGAAACGGCGTCCGACGGTCATTGTTCCGGCACCGGTGGTGCGATTTGCGACTCGTCGACAAACGGGCACGGTGCGGTAGCGTTAGGCGGCATGACCAGTGGGAATTTGGCCACCGGACAAGTTGGCGGCGCCATCGATTTTGACGGCATCGATGACAGGATAGATATCGGCAACAACGGCGCGTTGCATCTCCAACAGCTGACGATGTCATTCTGGTCGTTTCATCGCACCCTGGATGGTTTCGACGGCGGAATCGCGAAGGGCTACATGTTTCCCGGACCGCCGAGCGCCGAGTATCGCCTCGATTTTCACGAAGGCACAGCAAGTTTCGGTGTATCGGACGGGAGCACCATCGTTGCCGCCGATGCGCCGCTCGTGCAAGGCGAGTGGACGTATTGGTCCGGTACATTTGACGGTGTCGAAGCCATACTATATCGCAACGGCGTCGTCGTCGATTCGACCGCGGCGCCGGCGGGGTTTTCGATCATCGCATTGCCAGACGTCGATCATTCGTTTGGACCAATTGATAGATTTATGATCGGCGCGCGGCCCAACGGCGCCTTTGCGTTCGACGGCTTGTTCGACGAGATTCGCGTATCAGGCACGGTACGATCGGAGGCTTGGATTCGTGCATCATACGAGAGTCAGCGTACGGCTTCCGCATTCACAACGGCGGGCTCGCTGCAGGTGATAACCGATGAGCCTGCCATCACGGTTGTGCCGCAGGACATCGCTATCGCTGAAGGCGATACTGCCCATGTATACATATTTCTCACACAAGATCCAATTAATCCTGTCACGGTCTTTGCGACAGTGGACGCAGGCCATCCCGACGTGACGATTCAGTTCGGCGCCGAATCCGTGTTTGATTCGACGAATTGGAACGAACCGCAGCCAATCGTCATTTCGGCGGTCGAAGACAACGGCGACGCAGAAGATGGTACTGCGACAATCGCAATATCCGGCGTCGGTTTCACCACGCAAGTCGTCAACGTTTCTGAAATAGACAATGACGTGATCTTTACCCTGACTTCAAGCGGAAACGGCGCCGTATCGCCGGCCGGTACCACCATTCGTCCTTTGAACGCCGTGGTCAATATCAGCGCGGAGCCGTCCGCAGGATACCACTTCGTGAATTGGACCGGTCAAACGGCTGCGATCGATGCCGTTGATTCGCCGTCGACGACCGTGACATTGACAGCTGATACGGTTATCTCCGGTCAATTCGACATCAATCGATACACCGTCTCGGTTGACGTCGTTGGTTTTGGCGATGTATCCGGCGCCGGTGTTTTCGACCACGGTGATCAGGTGAATCTGGTCGCCATAGCAGATCCCGAATATCGGTTCGTCGAATGGATCGGTCCTTTTTCAGGCACGGAATCACAACTTGGTTTTTCGGTTACATCGGACGTCACAATCACGGCTGTATTTAGTGAAATCCCGCCCGTGGTCGTGACCGCGCCGCCGTCGCTGACGGTTGCCGAGGGTGAGGCCGGTAGTTTTTTCGTCACGTTGTCAAAGGAGCCGGCCGGTCCTGTGACGCTTTTCGTCTCCAGGGCATCCGGCGATACGGACATCAATGTGTCCAGCGGCTCGCAGTTGGTGTTTAACAGCACGGACTGGGATCAGCCACACCTTGTAACGGTTGCCGCAAACGAGGACAATGATGATGAGGATGGCACGGCGCAGTTTTCCGTGACCGGATCAGGCGTCACGCCCGGGACGGTCACCGCAATAGAGGCCGATGATGACGTGTTTCTCACGCTGGCATCTGATGGGAACGGAGCCGTGATCCCTGCGGGAACAACGTTGCAATCATCTGGTGCGCCGATAACCGTTCGTGCGAATCCGTTCGACGGATATGATTTTCTGCGCTGGATCGGCGGCGGTGTGATCACCGACGAAAATGCAGCCTTCACCACGGTATCGCTGACAAAGTCGGCGACTGTCAGTGCACAGTTTATTCTCCGAACGTATCCGGTAACAGTCGATGTGATCGGCAGCGGCGATGTCGTCGGCGACGTCGGTCCGTTCGACCATGGCTCCACGGTCACGTTGAACGCTGTGCCGGATCCCGATTTTTCGTTCGCTGGGTGGAGCGGCGGCATCGAGAGTCAGTCGAATCCACTGGCCTTTTCCATCTCAAGCGATATCAGCATCACCGCGACGTTCGTAGAAAATCCACCCGGCATCGTCGTCTCGGAATCCGTATTGTCTCTTCCCGAGGGGACGTCGGCCGTCGTAAATGTAACATTGTCAAAAGCGCCGACGTTTGAACCATTGACGGTCGACATCGCCATTAGCAGCGGAGATCAGGATATTTTCGTTGCCTCGAATGCGCAGCTTGTATTTTCGATTGCCGATTTCGATGTGCCGCGGCCCGTAACCATCACGGCGGAACAGGACAATCTTGATGTCGCTAATGGCAATGCAGTCGTTACGTTTACAGCGGCCGGCTTGCCATCGTCGACACTCGTTGTGAACGAGGTCGATGACGACCTTGCACTCACTGTAAGTAACAGCGAGAACGGCGTTACGATTCCCGCAGGTACCACGGTCCATACGCCGGGATCGACGGTGAACCTCACCGCCATTGCAAGTCAGGGGTTTGCCTTTTCCGGATGGACCGGCGTGACATTCCAGGTTGCGGACGTGAATGCGACCAACACCACCGTCGTCATGAACCAGGACACCACCCTCACGCCGGTCTTTGACGCTGTGCAATACACGGTGTCCGCACAGGCAGAAAACGGGCAGGTGAACGGAACCGGAGATTACAACCTGGGAGATCTGGTTACGCTCGACGCGATCCCGAACGCCGGCTGGCATTTTATCGGCTGGTCGGGTGATATTGTCGGCGCCTCGAATCCATTGATCTTCGTTCTCCCGGGAGATACAAACCTGGTCGCCGAGTTTGCCGAGGACCTTCCCGATATTGTCGTCTCCAAAACCGATCTGGGTGTAAACGAAGGCGGAACAGACGTGATTTCTGTCCGTTTATCGAAAGCGCCGTCGGCATCGGTCAATGTCGTCGTAACACGTGTGTCGGGCGACGACGACATCAACGTGAGCGGCACTGCGACCTTGTTGTTCGACGCGGGCAACTGGAACACCGACCAATTTGTATCGTTTGCTGCAGCCGAAGACGACGGTGACGCGCAGGATGGCACGGCTATATTTCTGCTGAGTGGGGCCGATGTAAACGCCGCTACGATCGAGGTTACGGAGTTCGACAACGATTACGTGCTCACGATGTCGGCGGCAAACGGCACGGTGTCGCCCGGAGGCGCCTCCATTCGATCGGCTGCTGAAATCGTGCCTGTTACGGCTACACCGTCGCCCGCGTATGAATTTGTCAATTGGACCGGTACGCTTGCCGATGTCGACGATCCCGGCGCACCGACGACACAGGTTACCATGAACGGACACACGTCCTTGACGGCGAATTTTTCGCTCCGCCAATACACGGTGTCTATTGATGGTTCCAACGGATCCGTCTCCGGTGCCGGCGCCTATCCACATGGCGCCGTTGTAACGTTGCAGGCGATGCCGGATTCCGATTATCATTTCGTGCGCTGGATTGGCGCTCTGCCCGAAAATGTCCAGGAGACCGATAATCCGCTGGTGTTCACTATCGTGGCGGATGTCGCACTCACTCCCGTGTTCACTGAGATTCCGCCGGTCATTCTGGTGACGGCGGAAACGGTGTCGGTTTCCGAAGGCGGCACGGCAACGTTTGGTGTATGGCTTTCAAAGTCTCCCCCGTCGCCGCCGCTTACCGTCCAGGTTAATGGTGCTCAGGGCGATGCCGACATTACGGTTTCGGGGGGAGCCGAGCTCACATTCGATGCGACGAATTTCAACGACGTCCAGGTCGTCACGATCGCTGCTGCCCAAGACGACGCCGATGCCGACAATAACGCCAGGATCATCGAATTGCGTCACGCCGGCTCCACCAACGCGGTCACCGTTATTGCGAGCGAAATCGACAATGATTTTCGTCTGACAATGGGTGCCGATGACGGCACGACAACACCGACCGGCGTTACGGTGCATACCGCACACGCGGTCGTCTCAATAGATGCCGAGGCAGACACAGGCTATGAATTCGATAGGTGGTCGGGGACAACTGCGGGTATACCCGATGTGAGTATAGCTGAAACCCAGATCACCATGGACCAACACCGCAATCTCACCGCTGAGTTTATTTTATCGCAATACAATGTGACGGCGACTGCGACCGACGGCGATGTCAACGGCGCGGGTGTCTACGTTCACGGCGATCTGGTGACGTTGACCCCTGTCCCGAGTCCGACCTGGCACTTTTCCCATTGGACAGGTGATATTGATTCCACCGAAAGCCCGCTGTCGTTCATTATCGCCGGCGACGTAGCCGTTACGGCGGTGTTTCTTCCAGATCCGCCTGAGCTTGTGATTTCGCCGTCCGGGCTTGTCGTTCCCGAAGGCGGCACGGCTGCCTTGAGTATTTCGCTGTCAAGGAATCCGGATGTACCCGTGACGGTTGTTGTAAGTCGTTCGGCCGGTGATGCGGATCTTGACGTTGCAGCCGGCGCATCCCTGACGTTTACGCCGACCGACGGCGCCATACCGCAGCCGGTGACGATCGCCGCTGCCCCGGACGATGACGATGTGAGCACCGGCAGTGCCGTGATCACTGCGGCAGCAGCCGGACTAGCCGATGCTTCCGTGACTGTCACGGAAGACGACGACGATCGCCGGCTCACGATCAATGCGCCTGCCAACGGCTCGGTAATCCCTCTCGGTGCGACTATTTACACCGCCGAAACCGTTATTCCGATTTCCGCGGACCCTGATGACGGGTATCATTTTGATGTTTGGGAAGGGGATACGGTGGATATCGATGATGCGGCCTCGGATTCGACGTTTATTACGCTCACTGACAGTGCCGTGATAACGCCGGTTTTCTCGATCAATCACTATACGGTTGCCGCGTCGGCGACCGATGGAGTGGTGACCGGAGGTGGTGTATATGATCACGGTGAAACAGTGAGCTTATCCGCCACGCCGGTCGGCGACTATCAATTCGTAAACTGGACCGGAACGATACCGGGAACCGATAATCCCTTGACTTTCGTCATACAATCGGATATTGCGCAAGTTGCGCATTTCGTCGAGAATCCACCCCGCATGCTGCTTTCAGATACGACGCTTTCCGTTGCCGAAGGCGGTGCAAACTCGGTGACGGTACGCTTATCCAAACCGCCGCTTGTCGGACCCATTGTTGTCGATGTCGTATTAGACGGTCAGGATCCGGATTTAGCTCTGGCGTCCTCGAATCAGCTCACGTTCGACCTGGACAACTGGAATTTCGCACAATCGGTCGTATTTACCGCGGCTGAGGACGACGACGATGCCGTTGACGGCGTCGCCGAGGTTGGTTTCGAGAGCGAGGTGCTGGAAGCAGTAACCCTTGTAGTCGTCGAGAACGACAACGATTTCAGCTTGAAAATGTCGGGCGAAGGTGGACAAGTCGTCCCCGCCGGGACCACCGCCTATCCGCTCGGCACTGTCGTGGACATCGCTGCGATCGGTGACTTCGGCAAACGTTTCAGCGGTTGGTCTGGCGATGTACTGACCGTCGCCGATCCGTTATCATCGGAAACCACGGTGACGATAACGCGGGACATCACGCTTGCGGGGACGTTCACGCAAAGTGATTACACAGTTCATGTCCAGGCCGGAAACGGGGATGTTGCCGGTGCGGGCGGCTATGCCCATGGCTCTGTCGTGCAGCTCGTCGCCAGTCCCCACGCCAATTACGTTTTCGACGGGTGGTCGGGCGATATCAACGCTGTCGATAACCCACTCGTCTTCGTCATACCCGGTGATATCATCCTGACAGCGAACTTCCGCGAAATCCCGCGCGATTTCGATATTCAGCCCGCCGAGCTTGGCGTGACGGAAGGCCAAACACATACGTTCTCGGTGACGCTCGCAGAGAATCCGTTTCGCCACGTCGAAGCAGATGTGTCGGTCGTGTCGGGCGATGCCGATCTCAGTATTGTTTCAGGCAGTCGTCTCACGTTTAACACGGCCGACTGGGATATCCCCCGCACGGTGGAGGTTGCCGCCGCGCAGGACGATGGCGACGCCGTAGATGGTTCTGCCGTTATTGCCGTTTCAAGTGCCGGCCTTGCGTCGAAGTTACTTCCTGTGAATGAAGTCGATGACGACTTCGCATTAACGGTTACAGCGGCCAATGGTTCCGCTTTGCCGTTCGCTCCGACCGTCTACCAGGCGGGTGTTGTCACCGTTATACATGCGATACCGGATCCGGGTTTCTATTTCTTGAAATGGCAGGGCGACACGGCCTTTGTTGCGGACGTTTTTGCGCCGTCCACGACCGTCGAAATGGCGCAAAACACCGTATTGGAGGCAGTAATCGACGGCTTGCCTGCACTCCTGGTGTCCACGAACGTGATCACGGTTGCAGAGGGCGGCAGCAACAGCTTTACGGTCACGTTGGCTGCGCCGCCGCCGATTCCGTTGATGATTGCTGCGACGATCACGTCCGGCGCTCCCGAAATGCACATCGTTTCCGGCTCTCCGATCGCATTTACGGATGCAAACTGGAACGAGCCCCAAACAATCGTTGTCGGCGTAGCGGAAAATGATGGCAACGCGGATGACAATATCGCGACTATCTCGGTGAACTACCCGAATGGCGTTGCGCAGAACGTACTGGTCGATGAACTGGATGACGATTTTCGACTGACGCTGTCAACAGATGGCAATGGCAGCGTTACGCCGGCTGGCGCGACAGCCTACCCAGCCGGCAGTTTCATCGCCGTTCAGGCAACGCCAGACGATCACTATACGTTCAATACATGGTCCGGATCTATCGGGAGCATAAGTGACGCAGGCAGTGCAACCACGACGGTGTCCATGGCAGGTGATGTTACGCTAACCGCGAATTTCGTACTCGAACAACACATCGTGTCTGTGAATGCCGTCAACGGCTCAGTCTCGGGCATCGTCGATGGCGAAGCCTACGCGTTCGGCGCCAAATTAACGATAACGGCGGTTCCGGCGCCGGATTATCGATTCTCACACTGGAGCGGAATCGTCGCCGGCAACGACAATCCACGGAATGTCACGGTATCCGGGGCCATCACAGTCACGGCGAATTTTGTCTCCTCGCTACACACGTTTGAAGTCGTCACACCAGACAATGGCACTATCGATGTCACGCCGGCCGGCAACGTCTTCCACTTCGATGACAGTCTTGCGCTCACGGCAACGCCGGAACCCGGTTATCATTTCGGTGGCTGGACGGGTGATACGCTCGGCGTGACAGTCAGCCCGACGAATCCGCATCAGGCGACGTTGCGAATTGTCGGCGATACGGCTATCAGCGCGTTATTTACTGCCAATGCTCCGCCTACACTCACGTATCAGGGTATTAGTCAGGCTCCGGACGGTACGGGTATCGTGTCCATCGAAGCGACGTTGAACGACCCCGATGGCGACGATGTTAGTGTTGTAGACCTTGAGTATTCGCCAGACAACGGTATCACGTGGCTGCAGGCGACATTCAGTCAAACCGGTGAAAGCGACGACGTTTTCGAATGGGATACGCAGTTCGACGGCGTTGTCGGTGGTGCGTTCGTCGTCCGCGTCACGACCTATGACGGAATCGAAAATGGGGAGCCCGTGGTCTCTCATGTTTTCCCGGTGGATAACCAGGCGCCGTTGCGCGCTGTTGGCCTGGCGGTCGTGGATGATGTCGGCAATCACGTGACGTTCGCGTGGACGCCGTCGCCGTCGCCGGATGTCGACACGTATTTTATTTACTCCGACAATCGGACCGGGACTATCGACTTCACCAGCCCGCTGATGACGATTAATGCACCGTCGTCCTCCGCGACGACAGTGCGCCTGGCGCCGGGACATTACCTTTTCGCAATCCGTGCAAAGGATAACGTTGGAAACATCGATACGAGCGCCGGCGCTGTGTCGCACAATCTCTCGCTACTCGCCGCACCGTCAATTCTTACCCCCGTCGGCGGGGAAAATGTTACCGGATTCTTGCCGGTGCGGTTTACGGCATCGCCGCGCCAAGGTTCCCACGAGAGCGAAATAGTCTATGTGATTGAGGTCGCAGAGGTCTTTAATCCGTCGGCGGGCGACTGGAATACCACCGTGTCTGCCGCTGATGCATTGACGACCTTCCGCGGCATCGGCTTTTACACCCTGGACCTCACAGCGCTCCCAACCACTGCGCTTGTCAAAATCCGAATTCGCGCGGATGATGGTTTCGGCCAGTCCCCGTGGGCAATATCTACCGGCTTCGTCACCATTGGCGCAGCACCCGTGGTCATCGACGAGGTCGTTACAATCGATGGGGACAACACGTCCCTGGAGGGGGCGGATGTGGTGGTAGACGGCGTATGCGTAACATTGAACGGTGAGCACCATTTCAATTCCCTCCAGATCGTCAATGGCGGGTGTTTGCGTCACGCCGCCACCAGCCTCGACACGGAATACGATATCAACGTCGTCATCGAATCGTTCATGTTCATTGACCATGTGAGTCGTGTAGATGTTACAGGCCTGGGCTACCCGGTCGGCATTACGGAGGGTATTCGCAATATCGCAGCGGCGGTCGGAATCGCCGGCGGGAGCCATGGCGGCTTCGGTCATGCCGATACCGGTGATTGGTCAAACGATGTGTACGGTGATTTTCGTGATCCGTCGACTTCTGGCGCCGGCGCGGGGCCGAATGGCAGCGGAGGACATGGGGGCGGCGTAGTCAGGATGGTGGCAGACGATATGGCGATCGACGGGGTCTTAGCAGCCGACGGTGCGGCGGGCAGCGACAATGGCGGCGGCGGCGCCGGCGGCAGTATATCGCTGACATCCGGATCTTTGAGCGGCTATGGCAGCATCCACGCACGTGGCGGATCGGGCGCCGGAGCGGGCGGAAGCGGTGGCGGCGGCCGGGTGTTTGTCAGCTACACACAGTCTACATTCGACCTGGAGGCGATTGATGCATTCGGCGGCAATGGAGATGCCGGCAGCGGCGGGTCCGGAACGGCCGTGTTTGCGAACATCGCGACCGGTCAGACCACATTGCATCTCGACAATTTCGAATCTGCCCCCGCTCTGGCAGTTGCACCTACGCCGATTTGGTGCGGCAACCGTTATGACAGTCGCGATGATCCTCCGCTTTATCAGGCGTTTGCTCTGGATGTGACCGCTGCTGCCGAGGTGCTTTTCGACGCTTCGCCAACGATTTTCATATTCGATGAATTGCGTGTCGAGGATGGTTCGGTTTATGTCGACGACGTGCTCGTCACCTCGCGGGCGTTGTCAATGAACGGCTCCGTTTACGAGGCGGATCATGTATTGGTCGAAGACACACTCACACTCGCCGGGAATTCCATCTTGACCTCACGCAGTTCGACAACGGAGCGCGTCCACAAACTTGCAATTACAGCGCGGGATATCGTCGTCGAATCCGGCAGCGCCATTGATGTTTCCGGACGCGGATATCAGGCTGGATACACGCTTGGGAATGTCCAATATGGCGACGAATCCGTCGGTGGCGGCTACGGCGGTCTGGGCGGTATTCCGGCCGGATGTGCGGATTGCGTCACATACGGTAACGCGTTCAATCCGGCGAACGTCGGCAGCGGCGCCGGATCCACAAACGGCGGTGGCGCAGGCGGTGGCGTAATTCGGATAAGTGCGGAGTCGGTCACCGTCGACGGTGACATTCTGGCCTCGGGTACAGATGCCGTGGATGACGCCGCAGGCGGCGGAAGTGGCGGCAGTATTTATGTCGAAGTATGCGACGTGCTTGACGGCACAGGGTCCATCCGGGCGGACGGCGGCGAAGGCGTGGATGGCGGTGGCGGCGGCGGTGGTCGGGTGGCGTTGTACTACGGCGCATCAGGATTGGCGGCGGCGGCCGTATCAGCAGTCGGCGGCGCCGGTTTTGTCGATGGCGACAACGGCACTGTGTATCTGCAGGCCGGCCCCGGCTTTCTATCCGTCGGAGCCGTAGTGCCTGGTCCCGGTGAATCACGACGAAGCGTTAACGAGATCGTGGTCCAATTCCACGCCGGCGTTGAGGCAGCGGCATTCGATGTCGATGATATCACCATCTCCGGTCCAAACGGCGCCATCGCGCCGCTCGCGGTCACGCCGATAGCAGGAGCCCTCTATCGTGTTGCGCTGCCCGAGGTTGTTGTCGAAGGGACCTATACGGTTGACATCGGACCGCAAATTAGTACGCATTGCGGGGGTGTGCTGGACCAGGACTACGATGCCCTTGGCGGCGAGGATCCCGGTGATGTGTTCACCGCGCAATTTTCGATCGACCGAACACCCCCGGACGCGCCGTTAGTAAATCCGATTGCAGTGGTTGACAGGGACGTTTATCAAACCGTTTCGGGCACGAAGGAACCCGGCGCGGACGTATGGTTGAACGGCGACCTGGTCTACCCGGCCGATGACGATACGACGTGGTCCTATACCGTCAACTTCTTCCGCGCCGGAACGTATCAATTGGATTTCACCTCTCGCGACGCTGCCGGAAACGAAAGCGTGGCGGCAAGCGAAACGGTCAGCATCATCGGTGTTTACGAGGTCAACACGATGCCGTTTAGATACGCTCGTCCCGATACGCCCGTGGTCGTTTGGGGCAACGCCAACCGCGGTCGTTCATTGTTTGGTCCGACAACCTTCACGTGGACATTCGATCACGACGATACGGTACACGTTGCACGTGAGCCAGACTCGATGGGATTCACCGGATTGATTGACGATCCACGCAACATACCGGTCGGTGTTCAATTTTCGCTGGCGGAAAATGCGACGTCGGCGCGGGTGTTCGCACATCTCACCATCGACGACGGCGGAACGTCGCTCCGATCCTCCACGTGGGTCGATGTCGTGGCTGTCGGCGATCCTCGCAGCGACACGCCGCTCGAAGCGCAGGATATCGACCGCAAGATCGCGATCGAGCGGGGCAAGTATTTTTTGTACCTCAATCAGGCGGAGGATGGCAGCTGGCTGTACGGAAACTTCACCTCCGCGCCGACCGCGATGTCGGTCTGGGCGTTCGAAAACAACGGGCATATTCCATCAAACGATCCGAACGATGATATTTATCAACCCACTGTACTCGCCGGCCTCGAATACATTCTTGGCATGTCGTCGTACAAGTCGATATTCGACACCGTATCCGGCAATCCGGATACGAACGGGAATGGCGTCGGTATCATGCTCGGCGGAAATGAAGACAACAAGGACGGGTATACTCGAGGTATGTGTCTGGCTGCCATTACGTCAAGCAAGTCTCCGCTGCAGACGACGCAGACGGGGCCGTTCAGCAATGGCGGCGCCGGCACGACGTATCTTGAGATCGTTCAGGACACCACCGATCTATTGGCCTGGGTGCTCGGAAAGAGCGCGAAAGGGGGCTGGCACTATTCATTTGATCAGACGTCGTCCGACATGTCGGTGAACAGCTGGAGCTACGTGGGCCTCGAGGGGGCCATGATCTTCGGGGCGGACGTGCCGTCGTGGGTGCCGGCACGTGCTCAACAGATGTTGAATTCGACCTACGACGGCAACGGTCGCTGGTTGTACACTGGAGATGGTCCCACGCCGACGGGGGCAGGACTTACCGGTCTGACTTATGTGGCGTTGGAAGGTCGCACGCCGGGACTGCCGGTAGGGGAACAAAAGCTGCTTGCGCTGAGGGAATTCGGTGAACATTGGTCCGGGCTCGCAGGATTCGGAAACGGATACCACATGTGGACGGTAGCGAGGGCATTGAGAATGGCCAATGTCACCCATCTGAACGACGCCGGCGATGTCCTGTTCGACTGGCAGCGCAACATTCCCGGAGAGGACGGCCGCTACGAAGGGATGTGGCCGTACCTGATCCGCCTGCAGGACGAGGAGGATGGTGACTGGCTATTGAGCGTAGGTATTAACGGACCTCAGTCGATATTCTCGACGGCATTCTCGCTCCTGGTCCTCTCCGAGGGCGTGATCGGCGAGCTGGAAGTTGTGCGCGATGTTCAGGTCGCGACTGAAGTGCCGGTGAATTCAGGCACCGAGCGCATCGTGGCATCGCACGGGGATCGGTCGCCGACCGTCGTCGACCTGGGGGACTCTGAGCGATTGAGTTGGTCGCTTGGCGATGTAACTGTGGGGACGTCCGTTGACCTGTCGTTCGATCATTTCCTCACCGATCTGGTTGCCGGCGAGGTGCGGGATGTTCAGGATGCGTTGGTCGTCACGTATTCGTCTCAAAATTCGTTTCCAATCGAGAACACATTCGGCGCATTGTCCGTAGCAGTCTCTGAATCGTTATACGACGCGACCGTATCGTCGTTGCTGGACACCTATTTGACCGGACAGACTGCGCAATTCACAACGCAGATAATCGTTCCGCCTGGACAGGAGTTCTTCCAATTGACGAGCCCGGACAGTGGCCGCTACGTCATCGAACCCAGCCTGCTTGGCGGCGGAGCCGAATGGACGATCGTGGAATTCGACTTGGTCAACGCCGACGATTTCGATCCCGACGAGATCCCCGTAAGCCTACGTTTTCGTGGTGCGGCGTCGGCGGATGGACTTACGCGTGTGCCCTTCGGCAATTTCGTGACGTCGAACGGAGCGCCGATCTCCACGCAGCCGTCGCGGTTTCTGGAATTGGAGCTGGTCTTAACGCCAAATGCAGTGGGTGTCGTACCGGACGTGGCGGATGTCACGGTAAATTTTAATGCGATACCGGCCCACGTTATCATCGATGTGATTGATGCCGCAGGAAACGTTGTCGCAGATATCGGTTCTTCACATCTCTTTCCCGGGGACTATGGCGCCACGGTAACGCGGACCGACAATTGGCCAACCGGCTTCACGCCGCCCGGCGACTTTCAGGTTCGTGTGCGTGTCATCGAGAACGACATGGTCGTGGTCCAGGCATTCGACGATTTCACGTTGTTAGCGGGCGCAGGTGTTGGAGCAATCGATTCGAACGTCGGCACGGATTTTCAGGTATACAGCTCGAACGAGACTGTAACCATTACCTCCACGGTTTTGAACAATGATGCGAACATCGCATTGGCCGGCATCCCGGTACGGATCGAGATTAAGGACCCGTCCGCTTTGCCCGCGGCCACCGGGA
This sequence comes from Verrucomicrobiota bacterium, assembly GCA_021772615.1. Taxonomy (GTDB): domain Bacteria; phylum Verrucomicrobiota; class Lentisphaeria; order JABSQK01; family JAJFLO01; genus JAJFLQ01. Next base: position 132,928 of record JAJFLQ010000070.1, read on the forward strand.
TTTTCGACTACAATGTGCCGCTCATGCAACCTGTTTCCAATGCTACCTCGCAACTCCTCTGGAATACGGCACTAAATGGCCCGGGCACGTACACCGTGACACAAACGGTAACGGCGTCGGGTTTTACGCCGATCGTAAAAACTGCCGATTTTGTAATTGCGTCGAGCATCGATTTCAACGAAGGCCTCGATGGGCAAATTGAGGCGGTCCCGGACCTCGTCGAGCGGCCTGGCCTTTTCGATGTAGAATGGTCCGTCGCGAATACTGGAAATACGGACTTGGTCAATCTGGAAATCACGCAACGACTGGTATTTCTCAGCGCACCGTTGGATCCGGCCTCCGAGCAATTACGAGATACAACGACGCTGCCCGCTCTGGCTCGGGGTGGATCGATTGCAGATATTTGGGTCGATATCGATGCGTCATTGTTACCGTGTAGCGAGTATTTGGTGATCCTCGAAGTTGCCGTAGATGGCGCGGATTCAATCGCGGTTGCGGTTAGTGAATTGACCATTTTCGAAACCGATACGGCGCCGCCGGTCACGACGGATGACTTTGCATTTGACGGAATATGGACAAATTTAGATCCATCAATTACCCTCACGGCCGTTGACCCGGGCGATTGCGGATTGCTTAAGGAGACCAGTTACACAATCGACGGTCAAACAACACTGGGCGATTCCTTTACGATCGTCACCGAGGGGATCACCGTTGTGACCTACCGAAGCGAGGACGCTGCCGGGAACATTGAGTCCGATAGATCCGTCACCATACAGCTCGACAAGACACCGCCGGTGATAAACATCACTGGCGTCTTCGACGGCCAGGTGGCAAACACCCCGGTGACGCCGTTCATCGATTTTACCGAAGCAAACCTGGATACAACCTCATTATTATTGAATGGGCAGGTCTTTGCCGGCGGGACCGAGGTCACAGAAGATGGTGTCTACACGCTCGACGCCTCTGCTACGGATCTGGCTGGAAATACTTCATCAATTAGCATACACTTCACGATCTCATCCGCGCCGCCGGTGCTGACAGTCCCGCCGGACAGTACTGTCGAATGCCCGGACAGCACGGAGCCTGCAGACATCGGCGCGGCAACCGCCACCGGATCTTGTCCTGGCGTGACCGTATCGTTCACAGATGCGACCACGCCGATCACGGACGCGTGCCTGGCGGCGCCTGTTCGTGAGACGATCAACCGTACCTGGACCGCCACCGACAATTGCGGTAACGAGGTGTCGGCAATTCAGGTAATCACGGTCGTTGACACCGTGTTGCCGATTATTGCGCTGTCAGGTCCGGACCCGCAGACTGTTGACTGTCTGGACATGTATGTCGAATTCGGCGCAACGGCGAGCGATGCTTGCGAAGGCGACCTGTCGGGTGCCATCGTGGTTGATACGTCGGCCGTAGACCTGTCGGTGCCGGGGAGCTATGGCGTAACCTATAATGTTTCCGACAGCTGCGCCAACGAGGCGGCGGAAGTCGTGCGTACCGTCATTATTTCAGCCGGCGCTTCGCCGGTCATCACGACCTGCGCCGCGCACGACACCATTGAGACGGATTCGATGTGTTCGGCGACAATACCGGACTTCACCGCATTCATCGTTGCAACGGACGACTGTGATTCCACACTTTTCATCAGCCAGTCACCTGCCGCCGGCAGTGTGTCGCCGGCAGGGATTGTTGACGTCGTGATCACCGTTGCGGACAATGATGGCAACGCCTCTACCTGCGCTTCCACAGTCACCGTAGAAGATAGCATTTCGCCGGAAGCGAAATGCCAGGATGTCACGGTCCAACTTGACACCATCGGGGGCGCAATAATCACTCCAGCGGATGTCGACAATGGATCCACCGATGCGTGCGGCATTGCCTCGCTTGCCTTGGATATCGAGACATTCACGTGTACGATCGTTGGTAACAACGCGGTCACGCTTACCGTGATAGATAATAACGGCAATGCGTCGACCTGTGGCGCGACCGTGACCGTCGAAGACACCGTCGCACCGGCCGCTAGTTGCCAAAATATCACCGTCGAGCTCGACGCAACCGGCAACTGGTCCGATCCGTCGGATATATCTGATCCGTCCTATACGTTCGTCGACGCCGGCTCCACCGACAACTGCGGCATCGCCTCGATCATCGCGGACATTGACAGCTTCACCTGCGCCGACATCGGCGCCAATACCGTCGTGCTCACCGCGACCGACACCAGCGGCAACGCCTCGACCTGTGACGCGACTGTAACCGTCGAAGACACCATTGCACCGGTCGCTATTTGCCAAAATATCACCGTCGAACTCGACGGTGCCGGCACTTGGTCCGATCCGTCCGACTCGTCCGATCCGTCCGACTCTCTCTTCGACGCCGGCTCCACCGACAACTGCGGTATCGCGACGATCACTGCGGACATTGACAGCTTCACCTGCGCCGACATCGGCGCCAATACCGTCGTGCTCACCGTCACCGACACCAGCGGCAACGCCTCGACCTGCGCTTCCACAGTGACCGTCGAAGACACCGTCGCACCTGCCGCTAGTTGCCAAGATATCACCGTCGAGC
>JAJFLQ010000008.1 GCA_021772615.1 Verrucomicrobiota bacterium
GCATGCACCGGTTCTCAGCCCAAGCCTCGCTCCGCTCGGCCCGGGACCCCTTCGAACCTCCTTCAACCTTTAACAAAAATTCGAACCAGAAAGTGTCAACTTTAAGTCAGGACTTGACAAGAATTCCGTGTATCTTAGTGACATTGGGCCAAAGACCCCCGGTTTCTACGTGTCACGAATAGTGAGCCAAGTTCAAAAGGAGGATAAAATGAGTCGAAAAAACAACTCCAGGCGGCGCCTGTTCAGCTTGGTAGAACTGGTCGCGGTAGCCGCAATTGTCAGCGGTATGCCGTTGGGGTCCTACCAACGCGCGCAGCAAAAGGCGGTGCAGACAGAGTGCGTCCACAATTTAAGCCAGCTCGGCCAGCTGCTGCGGATGTATGTGCTCGAAAACGGTCATTATCCCGACGCCGCATTTTTTCCCGGCGATACCGTAAAGGGTGCGAACAGTATCCGCAAACTGCTTGGCGGACCAAGCCAGCTGTGGACCTGTTCGGCACTGCCGGAGCAATTGCGCAAGCAGGGACTGACCTTTGTCTACAACAGCGAGATCGCGGGAAAATCAAGCCTGAAAAACCCGCAGAAGAAATGGGTGCTCATCGAAATGACCTGCGTGACGAACAATGTTCCGCCACCGCATCCGAATGGATACAATATTCTCTTCGCCGACGGCCATGTAATCACAACGAAACGCCTGCCCAATAAGGTCACGGCGGCGTACGAATGATTCATGTCAGCGATTGTCTGCGGCGATACGCAGCACGGATGCGCGCCACCAGTTGCACCGCCTTCAGCGGTTTGCGTATGAAGTCGTCAACGCCGATTTCAAGCGTCACGCACTCCGCCTCTTCCGTTGACCCTTTACCTGTCATCGCAATGATGGGCAGTTGCGCCGTAGCCGGATCCTGGCGGATTTTGGTGCAGAGCGTGTAGCCGTCGACCCGTGGCATATTCAGATCGGTAAGGATGAAGTTTGGCTGGTGCGTATGCACATTCTGCAATGCATAATCTCCGTCGGACGCCGTGATGACTTCTGCGGCATGCTCGCTGAGAATGCGTGTGCATAACTTGAGAATCGACGGTTCGTCATCGACCACCAGGATCTTCTGCGGGAAATCCGTAGCTGCCTGTTTTTCCCGTTGGATTTCCGATCGCGGCACGTGCCGGGAGAATTCATCGATTGTGGTGATGCCTGCGGACACGAGCCGCAGACCGGTCGTCCACATACTGCGGAACCCCTCCTCTAAAGCAACCTTTTGAATCTCTGCGGAAGACTTGTCCTCGGAAATCATCTGCCTGATCGTCTTATCGATCATTAGCATCTCGGTCACGGCGACCCGGCCGCGGAACCCGGTGTCGACACATTTTATGCAGCCGCGACCGCGCCTGAGGTTGTGCTGCACGTCGGCGCCAAGGGCGGTGAGTTCCTGCAATTCTTCGGGTGTAGGCGTTACAGAATGGATGCAGTCCGGACAGATCCGACGGGTGAGGCGCTGCGCCACCACTGCCGTGAGGGCATCGGAAAGCACATGCCGTTTCACCCCCATGTTGAGCAGCCGTGCGATGGCGGATACCGCGTCATTGGTATGGAGCGTACTAAATACCATGTGCCCGGTCTGAGCAGCGTTACATGCGATTTCGGCCGTTTCCTGATCACGGATCTCGCCGATAAAAATAACATTGGGATCCTGACGTAACAACGCCCGCAGAACGCTGGCAAAGGTGACCCCGCGCTTGGTATTGACGCCGACCTGATTGACACCTTCGATCTGGTACTCGATGGGATCTTCGACACTGATGATGTTGCTGACTTCGGATTTTATCTGATTGATCAGTGAACACAACGTCGTGTTCTTGCCCGATCCTGTCGGCCCGGTGATGATGACGAGCCCCTGGGGCGCACGACCGATCTCCTGCAGTCCCGCACTGACGTCGGGCAGCAGTCCCAGGTCGCGCAGTTGCACCTTTCCTTGATCAGGATTGAGGAAGCGGAGCACCAGCTTCTCGCCGTAAGGCGTTGCGACCGACGACACCCGCAAATCAAACACGGTATTCTTCGTCTGTACCGAGAAACTTCCGTCCTGCGGCTCCAACGTCTTGGTGATATCCATGTCCGACAGCACCTTGATACGGCTGACAACAACCTGGCCGAGGGCCGGCGTCAATTCTGTAACGCGCGACAGTTCGCCGTCGATTCGCACACGCACGGTCACTGCGTCTTTCTGCGGCTCGACATGCATGTCGCTGACATTACGATAGATCGCATTCTTGATCAGACGATTTACAATCTTCACCGCGGCCTTCCTGGGGTCGACGTCGTCGAAATCCAGGTATTTTTGAGGATCCTGTCGCTCGCGCATCTCCGACTGCTTCTTCAACAACACCTCATCGGACGAACTAGACAAGTCGCGACCGGCGCCCACGAGTACATCATCCAGCATTTCAAGAATCTGATGACGCTGGGCCATATGCTCGGTAATGTCGCGGTCGGTGATAAAGCGGAGGTATTCCGTCATCTCCCATTCACCGGGGCACGCCGTTGCGATCTCAAGCGTGTCATGATCGCAGAACAACGGGATAATTTCGTATTTTCGCAGAACGGTCGGCGGCACCATACGCACTGCAAACAGGGACGGCGTGACAGTTACAAGATCGATATAGTTCAGGCGCAGGTAGTGCGACAGCTGACGATAGATTTGGTCCTCGGTGATGATGTCGAGCTGTTCGAGAGCCTCAAGAACCGGTGTGTCGGGATACATCGAGACCACAAAATCGAGCTGTGACGGCTCCAGAATCTCGGCCTCGACAAGGTATTGGGTAAACAGACCTTCGTTCATCGACGTGCCTGGTTTCCGATGGTTACGGCGCCGGTACGATCCCCTGCCTGTAGGTCTCGACGATGGTCGCAGCGTTGCCGGCGTTAATTAAGAGGAAGTGACGGTCGAACAAGACATCGGGCAGCTCGCTCAAAGGAATCAGGGCATGGTTCTGATACGTCCCCTTTGACACGGCAGCGAGATCGATATAGCCGTTGTTCAACAGATATACGCTATCATTAAATCTCGCCTCGTCAAAGAACACTGCCGTGTACGGCCTGCGCCCCGCACGCCAGGGATCTCCGTAAATGTTATCCAGATTGACCAACAGGATCACCAGATCAAGATCCGGGAAGGCCTTGACAATTGCAGTGAACTGGGCAAGCGTCAATGATTCAACGTCGGTGCCAAAGAACTGCGGATTGTCCGTGGCGGATATGACCTGCAATGCAAACAAATCCGTGCTGAGCTGGTCGCGAATCCGGCCGATCAGCCTGGACTTGTAGTACGTTTGCGCATCATGAACGACGACAGCAGCTTTCACCGGATAGGTCTTGCCGGAGCCGCGGAAATAGTGATCCAGATGCGCCGTCAGGCGTTTTACCGCCAACTGTTCGTGACTGATGGTCATCGTGTGAAGCTGTTTCGCCGGCCGGAAGATCCAGAAAAGCACCAGGCAAAGACTGCCCGCAACCAGACAAACGATCGCGGCAACAGGCGGCCTGGTTTTTCGCCCCGGGGTGATGATAATTTCCTCATCGTCCTCGGCATCAAGCATCAGGATTTTCTTACGTCCTACAGCCTGGTCCGCTGCCTGCTCACGATGCTTTTTCTCGTGGATGATATACAGCGCGTACGATGCGATCAAACACGCGATTCCGGCTATCAGAAGGAGTATCATGGATTTCCAGCACTCTCGTTATCGGCCTACGTTTCCTTGCAATACCCCGGGAGGTGGGGGTTGATGGGGAAAAACATATTGAATGTCGTGCCTTCGCCGACAACGCTGACCACCTGAACGTCGCCGCCGATCTGCTTCATGAACCCAAAGACAATGGCAAGGCCGAGCCCGGTACCCTTGCCGATATCCTTGGTAGTGAAGAACGGTTCAAATATTTTGGACAACGTACTCTCGTCAATTCCACTGCCGTTATCACTCACAGCCAGGAGAAGGTATGTGGCTTCGGCGAGATTCACACCGTATTCCGCAAGGCCGTCGACCACGGTAATTTCGCGGGTGGCGATGGTGATCTTCCCGGCTGTGCCGATCGCATCGGATGCGTTCACGGTCAAATTCATGATCACCTGACCAAGTTGCCCCTGATCGACTTCAAGCGGACCAATACGGCTGTCGAATTCGAATATCAGCTCAATATCCTGTTTGACGAGTCGCTTCAGCATCGGCTCCATTTCTCGGATCTTTTCGTTGATATTTATCTTGACCGGCTTGTGAATGTCCTTGCGCCCGAATTTGAGCAGCTGATCGACCAGTGCCGAGGCACGGTCAACGGCGCCGGCGATCTCGTTCGCCGAATCCAGAAGCGACTCGTCGTCGGCGACATCCGCGATGATGAGATCATTAAACCCGCCAATAATCGAGAGGATATTGTTAAAATCGTGAGCGACGCCGCTGGCCAAACGTCCCATAGCTTCCATTTTCTGTGATTGGGTAAGCTGATTCTGCAACTCGATTTCCCGGGTAATATCGCGACTGATCGACACGTAGTTGCTGAGATTACCGTCCCGGTCGACGATGCGCGATATCAACGATTCCAGCCAACGCCCGCCGCCGGCGCGTGTTTTGAGATTGAAGCGGCCGCGCCACGAGCCGCCGGCAGCCAGCGATGTTGCGATCTGCCTGTAATACTCGTCGTCATGGTACGGACTCTTCAACATCGAAGCGGCATGATCGACCACGTCCGTGGCGACATAGCCGGTCCGCGCCTCGAAGCTCGGATTGACATATTGTATCTTCCCCGCGGTATCGGTGATCACAATGATATCCTCCGCCTGGTCGACCACGGCCGCAAGACGCCGAACCTTCTCTTCCGCCTTGCGAAACTCGGTCATGTCGTGGAGAACAAAAACGGCGCCGATAATGGCGTTTTGCTCGTCTTTAATCGGCGCCGCGTTACCGGTGACGTACGGAAAATTGCCGTCGGCTGACTCGAGTAAAGCAGCGTCGCGAATGGAGAATACGTAGCCATCGACGATCACTTTTTTTAATTTCTTGCCGTAGTCGTAGGGCTTGCGATTCCGCGCGTGCAGCAATTTACATATGTCCGTAAGCGGTCGACCGATCGCATGATCCAGCCGCCAGCCGGTGAGGCGCTGCGCAACCGAGTTGATAAAGATGATATTGCCGTCGGTATCGACCGCAATGAGTGCGGCGCCCATGCTCTTGATCGTAGTCGAAAACCATTTCGAACTGCGCTTCAAGGCCAGGTCAACGTTCTTGTATTCGGCAAGGCGATACATGCCGAAGGCGATCAGGACAATGCCGAAGCTGATCACCAGCCGATGCGCCGTCAGGACCATCTTGAGCTGCGATACATTCTCGCCACTACCGCCATCACCCAGAATTCGCGTTACCAGCAACCAGTCTCCGAACCAGCAGGCGAACAACAGCACCAGGCTGACGCCGATAAGGCGCAGGCGATTTGCCGCCGCACCGCGACCGTCCGCATGGGATTTCAAACTGGTAAGGTGAAACTCGGACAATGAACGCTTGATGATGTCGGATAAGTGCTGGTCCATGAACGATTCCTACTCCGCAACACGGTTTAGTGCGGCGTTAATTTTCTCTGCTATCGGGTTAGTGCCGACGGGTGCACCATCCAGCGAACCGATATACACATACTGATATTCAGGCAACGGAAACACGTCCGGTACCTCGACAAGGTCGCCGCCGCGAACGACCGTGATCGTTGCGGCCCGCCAGTTGCGCAACGCGGCCTCCGGACCGACAGGCCGGCCGTCAATGAGCCAGGCGGTATCGCCCTGGAGCACCGGTGCACCGAGTGGTATCCACGGAAAAATTAAACAACGACGGATCGACCAGCGGTCGCCGTGTTCCTGCCGCCACTGCCGCCACTGTACGGCGTCGGCGCCAAATGTCTCGCCCGTGAAAAACGTCAACACATCGGAGATGCGCCCGGCAACCGCTGTCGACGGCGAAAGCATCAGGCTGTCGATCAGGGCGTTTACCGGTGGCGGATACCGCGATTTCTCCAACCATTGAAGTATCTCAAGCTTACCATCCTCAGGACCTGATTGAAAGTAGGTCCGGACAAAGTCTCCGTTGTCGTCGCCCAGGTGCTCCAGGACGATCGGCAGGGCACGCTTGCGATTCATTTTTTTGGTGTCGGCCGCCAGCTCGCGCAGCACAGGCATGAATGTTTCAATTCCCAGTTTTTCCGCCAATAAGATAGCTCCGCCCACTACAGCACCGTTTTCATCGCCAAGCAGGACCTTGCACACGGCCTCCGCGGTGGCCGGGGCAGCCACCTCCATTGAGCTGAGAACCTTCGATCGCACGGCCGGTTCCGGGTCCCGCGCTGCGGCAATAACAACGGCACGAGCCTCGTCATCATCGAATCGCGTCAGGGCGACGATCGCACTGAGACGAGCGTCGGTTTCATCTTCGTCAAGAGCCTTGAACAGAAAGGCCTGTCGGTATTCACGGCCACCGTCCGGAATTTCACCAAAATTCTCTACAAGCGTCGTGAGGTTGTCGCGGTACGAAAAAAAGGATGTCAGCCAAAGGACAAACACGACGGCCACAACCGCGACGATACCGGCCACAGCGCCGCGCTGGCGGAGGGCCATTCGCATGCGCCGCGTTGTCCAGTTGATCCGCGGCGCATTTACCGTCACACCGTTAAGGTACCGCTGCAGATCATCGGCGAGTTCGGATGTGCTGTAATAGCGTTTCTCCGGCGACTTCTCGATACACTTGATACAGACCGCCTCGATATTCTTATCGAGTTTCACGCCGAATTTGTGCGGGGCCGGCGGATCATCGTCTATGATCTGCTTGACAAGTTCTCCCGGAGTTGCGGCCTCGAACGGAAGATGGCCGGTAAGCAGCTCGTACAGCGTCGCGCCAAGCGCGTAAACGTCGACCTGGGGTGACGGTCTGGTATAGCGTTCGGGATTCTCGCGCCCACCGACCTGCTCCGGCGCCATGTAGCACAATGTCCCCAGGAGTTCGCCGGACTGCGTGAGACGCGATACATCGACACCGCCGACAAATGCCAGACCGAAGTCGGTCAATTTCGGTGTGCCGTCGGCCATCATAATATTGGCCGGCTTGATGTCGCGGTGGACAATTTCCTGCTGATGCGCGTAGGCGAGCGCGTGTGCCAGATCCAGAATGAGCCGGGCCGATGTCTTCTCGTCGTACGGCCGCTCCTTCGCGCTGATAACCGTGTCCAGCGACGTGCCGCCCTCGATCAACTCCATCACAAGGTAAGGGACGCCGTCGACACTCCCGATATCGAAGAGTTCAACGATGTTCGGATGCTTGAGCCCGCCCTGCGCCTTCGCCTCGCGCGAAAGACGTTTCATCTGCGATTGATTTACTGACAATCCGGGCTGCAGCGTCTTGATTGCGACGTGCCGATCTAGGCTCTTCTGGTACGCCTTGTACACCCGCCCCATGGCGCCCCGGCCCAGTTCCTTGATCACCTCATAATCATCGATCTGCATGCCCAGGGACTTGATCGTATCGACCGGCACGCATTCGATCTCATCGTCGTCGATATCGATGATTTTATCCGACGTAGAAACACCGGGCCAGCGCTGCTGTACTTTGGCCTCAAGCGCTGTGATATCGCGGTCGGCATTGAGCGCGGCAGCCAGATTGATGGCCATGAACGGATAATTAGCGATGAATTCCTCACGGGTAATTCTATCACCCCGTTCAAGCTGCGATCTATAGGCGGACACGAGCGTATCGAGCTCGCGCTCCGTGGCGGTCTTGAATAGATTCTTGAATAGCTTCATAACACGCTCAGGTGATGGGTCCGCCGTGAGGCCAGGTTAGGAGGCCAACGGTCGACGCGACTGCTATCCGTCGTGATGGTTTCAGACCGGGGTTACGTGCCGCCGGCCGCTACCGAAAAGCGGTGGAGCCGCAGGATTAGCGCCAAGTCGGACACGTCACTGGGGACCAAGTAAAATCGGCGTGATGTTGTAGGAGTAGGCATTCTGGCCGACGAATTCTTTCTCGTCAAATTGCCCTGTATAGAGATGGGTAATCTTGTAAATCTTGAAATACTCGATACTGACCTGATTGGTCAATAGCATGGTATCCGGCTGCCAGCTCAAGCTGGTCTCGTCGTTTACCGCCGGGTTGTTGGTGACATTAACTTTGCAATACTCGAAGGCGGTCTGGATCTTGACGTACGTTGGATTGGATTCACCTGATACGGATTGATCCGGAGCATTCCATGAGGTGTCGAACCCAACGACGACTGTGAACATGCCGGTACCCGAATAGGCCGTTGGATCATAGGACGCCGAAATAAAGTACGGCCCGTTGTCGCCGTAGATAAGTGCTTCGTTGCCGTCGGCACTCTTGATGACGGTGGCGTTGCTCTGGTGCAATAAGAAACCCGGCCCTACATCCTGACCACCATTGGTGACCGTAATGGGAATAATTTGCGAATCGTCGCTGGTCTCCTGGTTGAGAATGCGTACGTTCGTATCCGGAAACACGGCCAGTGTGCCGATACGTTTGTGCCAGCCGCAGACAACCAACGGATCGTCAAGCTGGATAGTGCGAGGGTGGCCGCCCAGGTAACCTACCGCGTATGTGTTACCTTCTGCAGAAGTATCCAGCGGACAACGAAAGTCGCCGCTTGCCTTGATGAGTCCTTCGGCATTGAGAATCGAAATAACCTCGTCGCCGACCGGGTAGACCTTGTAGTCGTCGGCGTAGGTCTTTAACGCCATCCCGACAGTGAGCAAATTAAACTCGCACGTGGACCGATGCGAGGTTGACCGCGATTTCGTGAATACGGGGAACAACATCACGGTAAGCAGCCCGATCACGGCTATGACAACGATCAACTCCACGTACGTGAAGCGACCACAGCCGCGATCAGTTCTGACTAATTTTCTCGCACGCAAGATACACCTCCAGGTCTTGAGAAAGTTCATCGCCATTCTGGTATCGCCGCTCTGGGTCCTTTTCAAGCATCTTATTCACGATCCGCCCAAGCGGCGACGAAATATTTTGGTCCATATCAATTGGCGGCGACGGATCACGGGTTCGGATGGCTTCGCTCAATTCCGCGACGCTGTGACCCGGGAAGGGATGGACGCCGAACAACAGTTCGTATGCCGTGATACCCAGCGAAAAAAAATCCGAACGTGGATCGTCATTGGCGCCCTTGAACACCTCCGGCGCCATGTAGTTGGGCGTACCGACCGCCTTGAATCGCGATGTAATGTGCGCTCCCGGGAGTTTCGCAATCCCGAAATCCGCGACTTTGAGGACGTCGTCCTGACTGATTAACAGATTTCGCGGCTTGATGTCGCGATGACAAATTCCGGCTCGGTGAATCGCTGCAAGCGCCATGGCGGCGTCGCGTAATAATCGTGCCTTGCGACTGTAGTCGCCCGGTTCGAATTCTTCGATCATCTCATACAATGTCACGCCTCGGACATACTCCATGATGATGTAGTTTGCCATCGCACCGACACCGAGGCCGAACTCATGAATCGTGACTACATTCGGATGATCCACGGATGACGCTGCATCGACCTCGTAAAGAAATCGCTTGCGCACCTTCGCCGCTACCTTCGTATTGAAGATCTCGGGTTTGTAGATTTTAAGGGCAAACTTGCCGGCAGCAACCGGTGCGATTCGCTTGACAAGATAGACAACACCCATGCCGCCATCGCCGAGCTTGTCGATGATGCGATAGCCAACGGGGAATTTCTTGTGAATGTAGTCGACCGGCTCCTTGAGATAACCAGTCGTGTCGTGTGCAGGCCTGAGGACCTTGGACACCGTTTCCACAATGGTCGCAACACTCAGCGGTTTGGAGAGATAATCGGCCGCCCCGATTTTCATACACTTTACAGCGGTGTCGACGCTTGGTTTGCCGGTGACCATGATGACCGGTACGTAGCGCGTAGAAGATTTGATGGCGGTGAGTAATTCGATTCCGGATGTAAACGGCATATAGATGTCGGCGATAACGGCATCGACATGCTGCCTGTTAAACTCAAACAGCCCCACTTTTCCGTCCGGCGCTTCGACCACCGAGTAGCCATTAGACGTAAGTATCTTGCGAAAAAGTTTTCGCAGCGCATCGTCATCGTCGACCACGAGGATTCTTTTTTGTGTGCCGTCAGTCATACGAGTTACCTGTCATTGGCTTGCGAATCCATGCTCCCCGCCGCATGGATTCCGGCTTTGTCGATTCGAATAGTGCCGCCCATGCCAGCACCGTTTATTCAGGTTGAATCTGGTTCTGTAATGTAATCCGTATCCTCCAAATAAAAATGTACCGTAGGGAATTGGGCGTTCACAGTGCATTTTCACGTGGCCACCTTACGTCATGCGATTGCATAAAACTTGCAAACAATTGCCGCAGACACAATGTCCCAGCTTGTGAACGTCGTAGTGCAACTCCGCGAGTCGGTATTCGACGTCACCACGCAGAAAATTGAACTCGAGCAGGAACGGCACGACAAGCGCGAGCAGATTGACATCGTCGTCCCGAACGCGAACCAGATGTCGAGGTTAATCGATAGCAAATGCGAAAAATTCCGCAAGCCTGTCGTCGCACCTTTCGTACAGACGGAAGCAGGGGAGCTGGGCGACCGCTGGATCATCCGTGTGTCCGACAACGAAATAGGAATTGACCCGGAATTTCATGAAAAGATTTTCAGGCCGTTCGATTGCGCCCACGGGGCGGACTATATTGAGGGCTTGGGCACCGGCTTATCGATTTGCCGCAGGGTCGCGGCTCAACACCACAGTCGCGTATCTGTAGCATCGGAGCCCGGAAACCTATGGACGTCTTAACGTGTTTCTCAAAAAAATTTGATACTGCTCCATGTTGACCGAAAAAGACAGCAAAAAAATTCCGGAGCCCGCAGATAATCCGTGGCGCACGATAACAGTGGACACGTCTGCCTGCAGGCGGTACCAGATCGGCCCATTGAAGATGTGGATTGAAGGCGCCGGAAGAGAATGGATGGTGGCATATTCGCACTGCCCCGAAGAGCGCTTCACGCTCGAGATCGGCATCGACGAAGCGAAGCCGGAAGATCTGCAGTGGACGCAGATTATCACCGGCGCCCCCTCGGCCACTCTGCGGTTCGTGCCGATCATGCCGGACCGACCGGTCGTCGTGAGATTGCGCAATCCCACCAGGATCGAGAAAGACGGCAACTGCGTCTTATTCGCGTTCATACCGGTATGGGTACAACTGAACATCGGTGAAACGACGGAAGGGCTGCTCGAAATGCCAACTGTCAAATTATCGAATACCTGGTTTGGCGACACAACAATGGCAGGTGAAATGTGCTACTCGTTAAAAATTCCCTGTGAGCTGACACTGGTTACCGACGTGCTCGGGCCTTACCGCGTCATCTGTCCTGTGCGCATCCACAACACATCCGACGCCGATCTGGCGTTGGAGCGTGTGTGTATCCATGTTGAACACCTCAGCATCTACCGCGGCAGACAGGGAAACTGGGCGAACGAAGTCGCTGCAGAATACCGAAAAGAAGAGCAGAAATGCGAGATCCGCTATGGTAGCTGCGCGCCCGAATATGACGGCATCGGCGATCTGCTGAGCGAAGCCCGCGATCCTGTTTCCCGTAATCTCCTGCTGCGAACCATCGGATCACTGAAAACAATGTCGTTTTGACGTGTGGCGCTCATGAACTGGACTGAATGGATCTCGATCGATCGGCTTATCAACGGAGTACAGTCGGCAATCGTCCTGCTGGTCGGCATTCCTTTGCTGATACTGGTGTCGCGCTGGATTGGGAGTGTTGTCGAGAAAAACTACACGCCCCAATCCGCCATGCTGGTGAGAAAGGGAATTTTTTACTTCGGCCTCGTGCTACTGGTAATTGTCGAACTCCAACATCTGGGCTTCAAGATTACCGCCCTGCTCGGCGCCGCCGGCGTCGCCGGCGTCGCAATCGGCTTTGCGTCGCAGACGAGTCTGTCCAATCTCATAAGCGGTATATTCCTGATTTTTGAGAAGCCATTCGAAGTCGGAGACGTTATTGGCGTCGGCGACACCACCGGTACCGTATTATCAATCGACTTGTTGTCCGTAAAGTTGCGACAATTCGATAATAAATTTGTACGCATCCCCAACGAAAGTGTGATCAAGGGCCAGGTCACCAATGTCACCCGTTTTCCTATTCGCCGGTATGACATTACTTTGGGCGTGGCCTTCAAAGAAGACATAAAGCGAGTCATAGGCATTCTCAAAGACGTCGCAAGCAACAATATCTACTGTCTTGACGAGCCTGAGCCGATAATATTGTTTACGGGCTTCGGTGATTCTGCACTCACGATACTATTTGCGGTCTGGTTCCAGAAAGCCGACTTCCTGGCGCTGCGCAACTCGCTGTTGCCCGAGCTTAAGGAGCGGTTTGACCGTGAAGGCATCGAGATACCGTTTCCGCATCGCACCCTGTACACCGGCACCGTTACTACGCCCCTTCCGATTCGCATGGTGCAGGATAGTAGCGACAACGTTGCCACCCCGAATTAGCCGAGCCTGAATATCTTAATGCGCGTGCATCTTTTCATGCACGACGCGCTTTACCTCACATAAAACGCAGACCGTCAGAACGCGTCCAGGAAAGACCTGTCATGATTCCCGCCAAGAATGCCCTGCAACGCCTGCGTGACGGCAACCATCGCTTTGCGACGGGTTCCGGCGACCGCACATTGGCATCTATCACACACGAGAGGCACGACGACCAGAGCCCTTTCGCAGTCATTATCGGTTGCTCCGATTCCCGCGTACCAATCGAAACCATTTTCGACCAGGGCCTTGGAGATCTGTTTGTCATTCGGGTCGCCGGCAACATTGTGGCGTCGTCGCAGATTGGCAGCGTCGAGTTTGCTGCGGAGCAACTGGGCGCCAGGCTTGTGATGGTCCTGGGACATACCGACTGCGGCGCGATTCAGGCAACACTCGATGTTCTCGAACGATGTACATCTGTGGCATCGCCGAATCTCCATTCGATCGTAAATCGCATAAAGCCCGCCGTTGAAACAGCCAGGTTAACAACCGCCTGCGGCGATCGCGTAGCGTTGGCACGGCGTGCCGTGCGCGAGAACATTCACAATTCCGTGCAGGCGCTACGGGACGGCTCTGGTATTCTCAAGCGCCTGGTCGACGAGGGCATGCTGCACATTGTCGGCGCCGAATATTCGCTGGAGACCGGCACGGTCGACATCTTTGACGGTCCGCCGGCCGACGTCGGCGCGCCGCAGCGATAGCGTGCCTGATACACAGAATGCATCAACCGTCGCGTAGGGATCAGCAGGCAACCTCGCAGTTGCAACGCAACCAACGACGTGATACACGATATGACCAGGCCCAGCCCCAGGCTTCCCCTCGCACCGCCGACGCGCTACCGGCACCGCGCCTTTGTAATCTGCGTGCTATTGCCTTTGGCGTTGTGTGACGCCTGGCCGGCCGAGATTCTGCCTCTCACCAATGACGACATCGCTACGTACCTTCGCGTTCGTGTTGTCGCCGAACAATTAATTGTCAGAGAGCAGGCACAGCGCCTGGCGTCGATCAACCAGGATGCCCAGGGTCGCGGCAGTGACGAATCAGAGCACCGGCGCCGAATGGCGATGATAAAGACGGCAACAGCACGGGATCTGGACCATGCGCTCACGGATATTGAAAAAATCGCGGCCGACGCGGTGGCGGTTGATATCAATCAATATCGCGCGATTCACGATCGGATCGGTCACGTCGGCACACTGCTGACGGCGGTATTCCGGATCGTGTGGCAGACGGGTAGAATCGCTGAAGCCGCTGCTGCCGATCCCAAAGAGACAACACGATTTCTCGATCGGATCGCGCCGTCTCAGGACGTGGTTGATATGGAAATCGCCGTCACCGCCGCCGAGAATCGACATCAGGGCCGAGTGGCCGACCGCAATGCCCTCGACCATCGGATAACGCGCCTTGAGAAAACAATGCAGACAGCAGCGCGGCACGCGGAAGGCGGCACCGAATCCCTGGCCACCCTACAGGAGAAGCTCGACTTGCTGCTGCTCCTGCAGCAGCAAATGCATAAGCCGCAGATCCAACATGCACGCAACGCCGATTTTGACCGCAGCCGTGACAAGCTCATCCAGCTGCTCGACTCGATCCGAATGCTCAAGGAACACCTTGCAGAAGTGACCGGACATCACGTTACGTCCGTATCCGCCGAGACCCGCTCCGCCGCCGCACGCAAGGTGCTGCTTGTACTTCAGGCGAATGCCGCCGCCGAGGTTAACCACCTGCAGTTGATTTCAACGGCGTCACGAGATGCCGCGCAACTGCCGGCGACAGTCGTGGCGGCCCAGATCTCAACGCTGCAGGAGCAGCGGTCCCGCTTTGCCGCAGACCTTGCCAGACTCGATGACATCACCGCGGCACCAGCCAAGGACGAAATCCAATTGCAATCGCTGGTGGAGCGCGTGCTGGCGGCCGGACGAATGTTGGTCGATCAGGAAGCCTTAATTCGTGCCAGCCTCGATAATCTGGAAACTCACCACGCGGCGACGGTACAGCAGCAAGAGACGAGCTACGGCAACGACCGCCACGTCGCGAAGATCGCGGTTGCCATCTCCGACGCAGAAACTGCAATCAAAGAAAAACAGGCTGCCATCGATCGCCGTCCGGAACAGTTGGCCGGTTACGTAGCGCAACTGGCCTCCCTGAAGCAGCAACAGGACCTCGCCGCACAGGCCGAAAAACGCGCGGCAGCCGCTGTGACAACGGCGCAGCAACGTCTACAAGCATACCAGGAAGCCCCTGAGCAGCAGGCGGCAGTACAGGACCGGATCGACAAGGAACGGGATAGACAACACAACCAAATTGCCGAACTCAGGGTAAAGTTGGAGGCTCTCAAGGCCGAGCTGAAACGTAAACTTTCGGACGATACCATGCGTACAGGTCGCGATGACCTGGCCATTATTCTCCGATATATCGGGCAGATCCGTACACTGACACTGAACACCAGCACGCCGCATGACGGTCTCTGGCTGGTGCACACTGGGAACACACTTGATACCGATATTGCCATGTCAAAGGATATTTCCGATTCCGAACCGCCCGCGTCGGCGCTGACCCCGGAGGCGATCGCAACCTTCATCAAGATTGACCAGATCGCACAGGAAAAGCGTCGCCATCACATTTCCGACAAGATTAATCGATTGGTAGTGGAAACGTATGCGGATAGCGCGGATCCCAAAGGCTATCTTGCCGCACTCTACCGCGACGCGGCACCTGCTCGCGATGTCGAGGGGCCGATCTGCGAGGCGTCAGGGCATGATGTCGCCGACCACCTCAGCGTACTCGCGAGAGTCCGCAATGTTGGCGTCTTACGCCAACTGCTCGATATGGGGGCTGGTGCCGGGAATGCAGAAGGTGTTGCACCAGGACATCTTGAAGTGACCGCAGCGTATTTGCGCAAATCAGATATGCTTCAGGCTGTGATCGACCGTGACATTGTCATCGAGTATGAACCGTATCTGCCCATGTGTATCCCGGCACCGATGCTCCAGCCGGATCCAGGACCGGAATTACGAGATGGCCAACCCATGTCAAGCCCCGGGATACCGCGATAACTGGCCGGCTCCACGCAGAACTCGCTGCGGAGCGGACAACCGGCGCAGGCGTTTTTTGGCAAAGGGTACGGCCGTAACACACGACGCCACAATATCCCCGGTGCGCAGGATACGGCTGATCGCATGCGCTTGAAAATCAGTACGATGGCGGCAAAGTTTGCCGCTGCCCCGTGCCGGTATCGCAACGCCTTGTTTCCGTTGCTTTCGGCGCAATACGAAACTTAAACGCTAAACGCACCTTGAGATTTGGCATTAGCAGGTCGCCCCCATGTCCAGAAAGAAGAGCAAATCCCGTAAGTCGTTATCCGAAAATCAGAATGCCTTCTCCGCCAACCCATTCGCCGATCTTACGTTTCCGGAAGGCGCGGTGCAAGAGGAGCGCCAATCGAAAGCCCCTGCCGATATCGCGGATGCCCGATCCGGCGACGCGGGTCGGCGGTGGATGAAGACTGCGGTTTACATCCGCCTGTCGAAAAAGGGCAGAGCGGGCAAGGTCGTGACGGTGCTGACATTCGACGCGGACAGCCCGCCCGACGAGGTCCGGGCGATCGCCCGGCGGCTGCAACGCAGCCTCGGAACCGGCGGCAGTTGTAATCGCGACACGGTTGAACTTCAGGGCGATCAACGCTCAACGAGCGCGGCCTGGCTGCGCCAGGAAGGATTCCGCCTGAAAGGCGAGATCTAGTGTCCTGCCGGACTTCGGCCGAACGTATTGCGAATATGACAAGATCGGCGCGTCTTCTCCCGAATTTCCGTTGAACATGTCTAATATTCGCCTCAATTCGTGAATAGAAACAAAAAATGAAATGTTGAATCTCATCTCCTTCAGCACCAGTGCGAGACAGTACATGCACGGTTCGTCCTCAAGGTACAGTTCGTTCGACAACGCCTTCTTGAGAAGACCGATACAACGTTGGGTCAACGCCGTCATAGCCCGGACGGGATGTCGATGAACGCGCAGTCCACCCCGAATCCGTCTCGAATCACGTCCAATACGGCGACCACGCCCGGTACCTCAGTCCGGTAGTGCCCCGCTGTAATCAAACACAGACCAAGCTCCCGAACTTGATGATAATGGGTGTGGTCGCATTCGCCGGTTACCAGGCAGTGCAGGCCGAGCTTCGCGCACTCCTGGAGCGCGCCGGCGCCGGCGCCGGAGATGATGCCGACACGTGAGATCGGTTCGCAGTGAAAATCAAAAACACGGCATTCGGTATCAAGAATCGCGTGCAACGACTGCGCCAACGCGTCCGCGGTTTGCGCAACCGGAAGGCTGCCGTGAACACCGATTTCCACGCCCGCATAGCGCGCAAACCATGCCGTATCCTGCAATAATAATTTGCGCGCAATCACGGCGTTGTGCCCGATGTCGCGGTGTGCGTCCATTGGCAGGTGAACAGCGTAGAGTGACAGGTCGTTTTTGAACAGTAATCGAAAGCGTCGCGCGGTCGTGCCGGTGAAGGTTTGGAGTCCGGGTCCCCAGCTTTCGCCGTGATGTACGATCAGCAATTCTGCGCCGCGCGCGACGGCTTCCTCGTAAAAGGCCACACACGCGTCAACGCCGCCGACCACGCAGTGGACGTCCGCCCGCCCCTCAATCTGTAAACCGTTGTTTGATTTATCCTGCGGAATCGAGGCGATGTCGTAAAACGCGTCGAGGTACGAGATGATTTCCGAGAGACGCGCCACTAATTGAACTTCTTGTGGAGATGTGAAATGCCTGCATCGCCCAGCCTGGCCTTGAGGCGCTCGTTGATGTACCCGGGATCGGGTGCGTCCTTCGCATGCTGATTCAGCCATAGCCTGCGACTCGCGGTAAGGACATCGCCGCGACTGACGACGCCGACAAGAATCCCCTTCTCCTCGACCGGGACGCGACGAAAATGATTTCGAATGAACATCTCAGCGACAGCGAAAATATCACGTCCGGGATCGATCGTCTTGATTTTACGGCTCATGTAGTCGCCGACTCGCCCTTCCGGCAGGTCGTAGAATGCACCATTCGTAAGTATCTTCATGCAATCCTTAGCGGACAGAATTCCGACCAATCGTTTCTGATTCTCCTCGATGTCCACAACCGGAGCGCCGGAAATCCTGTGGTCGAGCAGTGTATTGATCGCCATATACATATCCATATCCGGCGACACGGTGATGACATCGCGGGTCATGATATCGCGGACAGTCGGAATGGTTTCCATGATCAATCCCTTTCGTGAGGTTAAACGAATTTCTTGCCTTGTCCCCGTACAATACTAACTTACCTTCGATCAAACGAAAATCCAATACGCAACTGCCGCCGTGCCGCAGTCATGCGGATCGCCGCTGACCTTGACTTACACGTATTTTCGCTCCAGATTATCCGTCGACATCGGCCACACATCACAATTTTTATCGGAAATATGCCATTATGAGCGGTAACGGAAATGTCATCACGCGGCGTTTCGAACTGACCAACAAATACGGGCTGCACGCGCGGCCGTCGTCGATGTTGGTGAAGGCGGCGTCCAAGTATGATGCGGAAATCAATGTAATCAAGGGCGACATTACAAGCAATGCCAAGAGCATAATGGAATTGATGCTGCTCGCTGCAGCGCCGGGCGAAGTATTGACTGTGGTTGCCGACGGTGAGGATGCGGAAGCAGCCATCGCGGAGATCGAAACGCTGTTCGTCGGAAAATTTGGTGAGATCGATGAAAACTGACGCAGCTAATTGCTGCTCTGCGTCCAATTACGTTGCATAAAATTGCGGGCATACCCGCAGGTACATTCACGTCTCCTGCGAAATCTTTATGCCCATATGGTGGCGATGACATTGCGTACTTTTTCGCAGATTTGGGCTTAATTCAACGGCAATGCCTGATGCCTGATGCCTGCGCCTCGCCAGGCGTCGATCCCTGACTACCTTCCGTAGCCGTGCCTCATGAACCACACCTTTGATACGGTAACAATTGAAGCCTGCGCCGACATGCGCTGGCTCGTCGTAAAAACCCGCCCGCGCTGTGAAAAGAAACTCGCGGCGTACTGCTTTCGCAGACACGTCACGACCTTCCTCCCGCTGCGGCGCAGCATTCGTCACTATCCACACCGCACAGTGGAGTTCTTGATCCCTATGTTCGCCGGTTATGTTTTTGCGCAAATCGACCCGGGACAGACACTCACAATAATGGAGTCGCGGCAGGCCGCCGACGTAATCGTACCCGACGCAACAATGGAGTCCCACCTGATCACGGAATTGAACGATCTTCAGTTTCTTATTCACGCGACCGATGAGGGGACGCTCGAGATACGTCCGGAAATTCAGCCGGGGCACCCTGTGACCATAACCGGCGGTGCGCTCGCCGGAATGTCCGGCATCGTTACCCGCCGTAACAACCGAACCAGGGTAACGGTCAACGTCGAGATGATCGGTCATTCCGTGAGCATCGATCTGGACGTTGGCGAGATTGAGGTCGACCATTGATTTCGCGTTACGACCGTCACCATACAGAGACGTAATCATGCGCCCATTGCCACAACCACTGCGGGCCGATTTCCTGATCATCGGCAGCGGCATCGCCGGCTTGTATGCTGCCATCCAGGCATCCGAGTATGGCTCGGTCGCTGTCGTGACCAAAAAGCGCGCTACAGACTGCAATACCATTTACGCCCAGGGCGGCATCGCCTGCGTTTTCGATGAAGAAGATTCGTTCACGTCGCACATCGACGATACCTTGGTGGCCGGCGCCGGCTTGTGCGACCGCGCGGTTGTGAAAGAGATCATCGAGCAGGGGCCGGATCGCATCCACGACCTGATGGATATGGGTATTAAGTTTACCAAACGCATCGAGCTGACAGACGATACCGAGGGATTGGGCGAGGAATACGACCTGGGTCGTGAAGGCGGGCACTCGCGCCGCCGGATCTTTCACTGCGGCGATATAACTGGAAACGAAATCATCCGCGTCCTGCTCCGCACCTGCCGGAAACGCCGTCGGATTCGGCTGCTCGAAGATCACCATATTATCGACCTGATATCGTCGCGACGCCTGGGATGGGAAGGATCAAACCGGTGTCTCGGCGCGTACGCGCTGAATAAGCGAAGCCAGGCCGTCCAGACCATTCTCAGCCGGTTCGTGATACTGGCAACCGGCGGTGCGGGTAAGATTTACCTTTACACCAGCAATCCTGACGTCGCCTGTGGTGAAGGCGTGGCGATGGCATATCGCGCGTATGCCGAGATCGCGAACATGGAATTTTTTCAATTCCATCCGACATGCCTGTACCACCCTCAGGCAAAGTCATTTCTCATTAGCGAAGCGGTTCGCGGCGAAGGCGGCGAACTCAAGATCCACGCAGGCGACCGGTACACAGAGTTTATGTCGCGTTACCACGACCTCGGCAGTCTCGCCCCCCGCGATATCGTGGCGCGCGCGATCGACCGCGAGCTGAAAAAATCCGGGCAGCCGTGCGTCTTCCTGGACATCCGCCACCGCCCGGAAGACTTTATTATCAAACGGTTTCCGAATATCTACGCAACCTGCCTACGCTACGGCATCAACATGGCGCGCGACCTGATTCCCGTGGTCCCGGCGGCGCACTACTGCTGCGGCGGCGTCAAGACAGATGTAGAGGGTCGCACCTGCGTCGAGCATCTCTATGCGGCCGGCGAGGTGGGGTGTACAGGCCTGCACGGCGCCAATCGCCTGGCCAGCAACAGCCTGCTCGAGTCGCTCGTGGTCGCATACAATGCGGTGCAGCACGCCGGCCAACACTTCAGCAATGTCGACGTAACGCATCTCGACGAGCCGCCGCCAAGACCGATACCCGACTGGAGCAGCGGCAACGCCGTCGACCCCGATGAACGCATCGTGATTTATCACAACTGGGACGAAATCCGACGCTTCATGTGGGACTATGTCGGCGTCTTCAGGACCTCGAAACGTCTGGAACGCGCCAAGGCGCGGATTCGCAACATCCGCAATGAGATCGAACGGTTCTATTGGGATTTCATCATCACCGCCGACCTCATCGAGCTGCGCAACCTCGCATCGGTCGCCGAAATGATCATCGACTCTGCGATGGCGCGACGACACAGTATCGGCCTGCACTACAACGCCGACTTCCCGGAGCCGCTGGACCCCGCCCACGAATGCGAGACAATTCTGACACGACCGGGGTTCGAGCGGGAAGAAAAATATGCACGACGACGGCCAGGTTGCGGAGACTAACCGGTTCAGTTTGCCGATCCGGAACATCTGTAATCGCGTGGAGAGTTCTGGGGACGCCACGGAGAAAATCGGTAATTTGACGTCGTTGGTCTAAACAGGCGTGGGGAATGGAGCTTAGCAATCGCGGCTCTCGGGACACAAATAATAACGATCGTTGGCCACCGAGATTAGAACATGTCCGATCCGAAAAGACTGGAACGATTGATTGGAACGATCAATGAACAAGGTAATTTAAAGGATTATTCCGCCCCGCCTCCGATTGTTACATTGGAAGAATTCTTCGAAGGCAACGATATAATCGGTTCGATTTGCGCCAACTTAACAGATTCGGAATTTGAAGCAGTTGGCGGTTTGCAGGGCATATATAATTTACTCAAAGAGATACGTACCAAGGACGAAGTACAGGCCCTGCTCGTGCCGATTTATGACTACGATGTAGACGAGGGTTGGCCCAGCGCCGATTCAGTTTATTTGATTTGTCGACACCCGCCAGCCGTCATCGAACGCTGGATTGACGTAATTCGTCCCAGTGATATTTTCGATATCACGGAGACTTGGGCGCAGCAAACGCCCGCATGCGCACCGGGTCTTGATTCAGGGATGCGTTGCTATCAGTTGTGGTGGGATTAATGCCGGACTCTTTGCGACCCCGCTGGAAACACGTCGAGGAGCTATAGTCGATAGGTATGACGAATCACTCCACTTTGAAGTACAACGGCATGCAAACTCACCGGCATCCCTGGCGGTGCAATCGCAATCTAAGATTACCATCATTCGCAGTTTGTGGGAAATCATCACCCGCCAACGAAAATCATACATGGCCAGAATCTGTAAACTCATATACGGCGACAGTGAACACTGTGCCGATCTCTTGTATCGCATCGGCGTGTTTATTCCCGACCCGATCGTCTGGTATGCGATCGACGACATGGAATGCATTGTCGTAAGTCCGCTGGAATATGCACGGGTCAAGCAAGCCGTACTTAGCGGCGTCGAGGTTTTGAGTTACGATGCCGCGAAAACCCGATTCGGACTAAAGCGTCTCGAAGTCACGGCGCTGATCGCCGGCATCAGCGCGTTTCATCGGGTGAAGTCCTGGCGGGTACCGCCGGGATTTCCTTTGTTTATCCCCCAAAAACTGAATCGCAGCAGGATATCATTCCGCACGGGCAAGGGCGCCTTTTTCCCGGAACGCGAGTTGAAAACCGCCGGCGAGATCGAGAAAATCACCCGCGGTGTCCGTCTGGCGGAACGCGGCCTTGCAGCAGCGCTGGATGTACTGTGTGCGGCAGCGATCGACGCCGATCAGCTGCTCTACCGGAATGCGCCGTTGACGTCTGAAATCGTTCAAGGCGAAATCAACGCCGTGATCGCGCGTCACGGGGGCTGCGCACTCCATACCATCGTCGCCGGCGGCCCGCAAGCGGCAGACCCCCACGAGTCCGGATCCGGCCCGCTCCGTCCGCACCAGCCGATAATCATCGACATTTTCCCCCGCGTGACGGCGACCGGCTATTTCGGAGACCTCACACGGACGGTCGTAAAGGGCGCCGCCCCTACGGTTGTCCGCGACGCCTTCGCGGCCGTGCGCGCCGCGGTTGCCGCCGCAAAGGATACGATCCGTGACGGTGTCGACGGACGCAGCGCGCACAAGGCCGCAATGACTGCGCTGACCGATGCCGGTTTCGAGACTGATCTAAAAGCCGAAACACCGACAGGTTTCATCCATGGCACCGGACACGGACTGGGCCTGGACATTCACGAAGCGCCGCGTGTCAACAGCCGCAAGAGTATCCT
Organism: Verrucomicrobiota bacterium; assembly: GCA_021772615.1. Taxonomy (GTDB): domain Bacteria; phylum Verrucomicrobiota; class Lentisphaeria; order JABSQK01; family JAJFLO01; genus JAJFLQ01. The sequence continues at coordinate 22,671 of JAJFLQ010000008.1, forward strand.
TCGCACCGGTCATGTGGTCACAGTGGAACCGGGCGTCTATTATCCCGACTGGGGCGGACTACGAATCGAGGACGTCGTCGTGGTCGGTGCCGCCGGTTGCGACACCCTGACGGCAGCGCCGGTGTATCTGGAGATACCGTGATGGCCGCGGCGATGTCACCGGTATGCCTGACCGTTGCCGGCAGTGACAGCGGCGGCGGCGCCGGAATACAGGCAGACCTGAAAGCGTTCTCGGCACTGGGCTGCTTCGGCGCCACTGCGATCACTGCCGTCACATCGCAAAATCCGCACGGCGTTACCGCTATCCATCCGGTTCCGGCAACAGATGTTGCGAGCCAGTGTCGCGCCGTATGTGGTGCGATATCCGTTGGCGCGATAAAAACTGGCATGCTGTATTCGGCGGACATTGTTCATGCATTATGCACGGAGCTGGACCGGCTTGAAAGCCGGCCGCCGCTCGTCATAGATCCCGTGCTGGTCGCTACCAGCGGTGATGCGTTGGCGCACGACGCATTGGCGGAGTGCCTCATCGCACACCTCACGCCGCGCGCCACGCTCGTGACCCCGAATATCCCTGAGGCAGAAGCCATCGTCGGCTACTCGATCGACCCGGCAAACATGCAGGACGCCCTTGAAGAGCTGGCCGGGCGTTTGGGCACAGACGTCCTGTTAAAGGGTGGTCATCTCGACAGCGACACAGCAACAGACCTGCTATGGAACAACGGGCGGGTGTTTGCATGTCGTTCACGAGTCGTGGACGCATTGTCCACACATGGCACCGGCTGCACGCTGGCCGCCGCGATCGCCGCCGGTCTTGCACAGGGGCAATCGGTCGTGGCGGCTGTCACCCGTGCCAAGGCCTGTGTGTACGGTTGCCTTGAGAACACGATACAAATCGGCCCGGCCAGCTACGCCCTCGGCGCGCCGGGAACGATCGATTTATCCGTGGTTGATGTGGAGGAAATCTAACATGGCGATCACCGAACACCTTGAGCCTCGATTTCACACACCGTGACGATGCCGTTGGGACATGCGATTTGGGTCTACGAATCGAGCGATGACATCGTCGCTGAGATCAATGCCTTCAACCGGCAATCCCCTGTCGGAATTCGCTACGTCTTCGTGTATGCCGGTACGATCAGCGACGCCATCACGTTCACGGACGACGCGCTGACCTTCTATTCCCAATCGCTGCCTGACCTGGACATCTATCCCACTATTGACGGTGTCGACCACGAATTCGGCGAACTGACGACTTCGGAGCGGCAAGACATCGTGAACGACATCGCGAAACGCTACGATGGGGATGACCGCGTTGCCGGCATACATGTGGACCTTGAACCGTTTTCCGAAGCCTGCGTGGTGTGGTACAACGCGATAACAACGGCGATGTCCAAGCCGTTGTCGGCAGCGCTGTACCGGTGGAATGACAAGGCACTGTCGCTGATTGATCTGCCGGTCCTGATGGCCTACGACATCGGCGCGTCTCCAGACGCCTACGGCCGTGGCGCCGGCGACCTTATCGACCGTTTTGCCGCCGGCTGTCGCCAAGCAAAACGCCCGTTCGTGGTCGGCCTGCCGTTCGTAGCAACGCACGTCGAATACGAATATCGGATTGCCGTTGCCGATGACGCCCGAGAATCCACCGGTCACACGATGAACGCCTATCTGAGGCGTGGCCTTGACTGTCTTGAATCCGGTAACGCATGCTCACAATGTACAGGGATCGGGATCTGGGGAGGCCTCACCGGACCGATCGGCGGCAAGTCAGAACCGTGGCGCTGGCATCCCTATCGTATCAGCAGCGAGAACTGGACGCTTCTGGAATCGTTCAGTCGCGGCATGATCGGACGGAAAAAGTGAACCGTCAACGCAACGGCCAGCCACTACCATTGCAATCCATATGACATATCGGCACATTTTCTCACTCTACGCCAATGCTGCCTCGGAAGGTGTGAAGGGAAATAGTCTTGACAAATTCAATGTCTTGACATCGATTAATGCATGATCGGAGTTCATGCGTGAACATAATTGAATGAGGTCCAGAATGGGAACGTTTTCAGTAAGCTGTAAAATCGAGAATCACGTGGATCGATCGAAGTCGGTGATAATACCTAAGATCCTCGTGGATACAGGAAGCGAATTGACCTGGATTCCATCGAGCGATCTGGAGTCTATCGCGGTAACCAGAGAGAAAAAGGATCTGATGTTCGTTATGGCGAACGGACAAAAGATCACGCGAAGCGTTGGATTTGCCATTTTGGTTGTGGAGCGTGCGTTCACGATTGATGAAGTCGTTTTCGCCGAAGAAGGCGATCTATTATTGCTTGGCGCCAGGACGTTGGAAGGTCTGAATTTAACCGTGGATCCCAGTCACAAGAGATTGGTCGCTTCAGGACCGTTACCGGCGGCCTCATCGATGACGTAAACGGCGTACATTTAACGACTCTGCGCGAACTGTAAAGCGGTCGCCTACACCCCGGACGCGGCATGTTGAAAAAATGGGCGTTCAACCTTACAGCTCTGTCGAACTCTGGCTCTTAGATCATCGACGTGGCTACCCGGCGAAAGCCTGGGTCAAAACTTCCGCCTAAAGGCGGTACTCAAACAGATCGATCGTCGGGCAAGAAAGCATCGGTGCGCGAGCTTTAAATTACTGCGGCATTGCCACTTATGCCACATTTATCCGACAACGAGTGCATGCAAACTTCTTGCGGAATGGAAAAAAACTGCTGTTATCCCCTCACGGTTACCGGTTCGTGCCCTTGCGCACCGACTCGACCGATTCGTTCAGGCCGACGATGAATTCAAGCAGTTTCGGCCCGTACAGGCGGTAGTCAAAATGCTGCCTGGCCGTCTCACGGCCCGCCAGCCCCACCGCTTTTGCCTTATCGCCGGCCGCCAACGCATGGCGAATCATTCGCCCATAGGCCGCGACGTCGTAGGCCGCGGCGATGAACGCATTTTCCTCGTGTCGCAAGAACGCATTTACTTCACCAACCGGCGTTGTAATCAGCGGCACCCCTGATGCCAGATATTCGCCTATCTTGTGGGGGAATCTGGCCTGGTCCTGGCGCGTGGGACGCATTGGTATGAGTAAACACCGAGCCTGTTGATACATCCGGGCCAAAGCATCGTCCGAAAGATCGCGAAATACCTGCACGGACGTGCCGAATTCCCGTTTGTCGATTTCCAGGCGCAGCCGCGCCAGCTGCGTGGGCGTGCCGTGAATGACCAGGTACAGCGGCGGGATCGTGTCATCGAGAATCGCCTTGTAGGCGTCTAATATGAATATCACTACTTCCAGGTAATTGAGCGCTCCGCAGTACAGTATGTAGTCACGCTCGGGTTTCGGAACCGGGGCTTCAAAACGTGCCATGTCAACAAGCACGGGCATGCGTAACACCGGCTTTTGAGGATTTTTCCCAGCAACCTTCTGATGCAGTATGCGGCTTATCGGCAGTATCCCGTCCATCAGCTTTGTGGCGAGGCCATCGGAATTTTCGCCCCAAACTTCACCGAATGCGCCGGTGCCGGCCAGCGCACTCTTCAATTCAACATAATTCATTACAATACTGAACCCGAATAGTCGCGACACGATCCAGCACCTTAGACATTCGACGATGCTCAGCGTACTGATTACAGCACCGCGGATCCGCTGCCTACGGTTAATCGCTTGTACGTGTTTGAATTCTTTCAGAGCCCCGTACAGTTTATTCAGGGTTCGGCTGAGGGGATTGGTCCCTCTCAGAATTTTTCCGGAACAATATATATAGTTGATTCCGTCAGCTTCCCCGATGGGGTTAGCTGGGGCTTCCTCCCCCGGGCGATAATTACCGGTTTTTATCAGAACAGTTACCGAAGCGCCGGCGTCGACCAGGGACTTTGCGATCAGCCTCAACCGTTGTACACCCGCTCTGCCATAGGGAAATCCTTGACCACTGAGGAAAATGATCTGGTGATTCGCCATAATTGTCCCTTAACCTGATTCATTCATACAACCTCGTCGCGAGGCTGCTTAGCGTGCTTCAGATCAGCGCGTTACGGAGGTTCTGAGGTTGAACAGGTAATGACTTACCTTGATATCTCGGATTCTCCGTCACGCGCTGGGATGAGGTGCGATATGTGGCCGCGGCAGAGGTCATATGAATTATTCAGGTTAAACCCCACGTCCAAAAAATGTGTCATGGAACAGTATCATGTTGGTCGGAATCTACAATTTAAAGACGCCTTACGGCAAGGAACGTCCGTCCCAGATACGCTACGAGACAATCCTGGCGCATAATCACATTCCCTTCGTGCGAATCGATCCTTCGCGACCTGATTTTTGGACGACCGTACGAACTCTGGATTTGCTTGTTTTTCACTGGTCTCAATGGGATATCCATCGTCAACCTGCTCACGACCTGTTGCCGGTAATTGATAAGGAATTGCAGATCAAGTGCTTTCCGAACTGGAACACATGCTGGCATTATGACGACAAGGTGAAGCAATATTGCCTGCTGAAAGCAAGGGAATTCCCGATCGTCGAAAGCTTTGTATTCTGGGACAAGCACGCTGCCATAAACTGGCTGGAAGGGGCCGAGCTGCCGACAATATTTAAGTTGCGCTGCGGCGCTGCTTCGAGCAATGTCATTAAAGTATCGTCACGGGAGCACGGTCGGCGGCTTATCAACCGGATGTTTGGTCGCGGGATCTGCCCGGACTACTTTTTCGATTCAAACAACGTTCGCGTTCGTCAATTCAACCTCGGATTCGAGTTGCGCCGCATCGCCGGACGTGCCTGGCGATTGATAAAGGGTTTGGACACCAGGCTACACTGGCGCATTGAGAAAAATTACGTTCTTTTCCAAAAATTTCTGCCCGACAATGTATTCGATACCCGAGTCACCGTCATCGGCGAACGTGCCTTCGGATTTCGGCGCTTCGTACGTGCAAACGATTTTCGGGCGTCCGGCAGCGGGTCTATCGACTACGACATCCATGCCATCGACATGCGATGCGTGCGGATCGCCCTGGATATTTCGCGAGAAATGGGCTATCAATCGATGGCCTATGATTTTCTGATCAACGAAGATAATGCCCCGCAGTTTTGCGAAATCAGCTATACCTACGACTCAGACGCCATATACCGATGTCCGGGATACTGGGATTCGAAACTGACGTTTCATGAAGGCAACTACTGGCCCGAGTATTTACAACTTCAGGACGTATTGGAATGCGCAGAGCTTAAACAGCCGGACCTCTGACCGAACCGCTTGAGATCGTGGAGTATTCTCGATGCCGCAGCACGACGGACGGGCTTCAATTAACGCCGAATTCGCGAGACTTTTTGGAACGCCGCGATAAAAAAACCGTCAATACACATGACGGGATTCGGCGTTGCCGGGCGGTCGTTTCGCGAGCTGTACAGACACGTCTCCAGTACATGTGAGACATATTCGGTCCTTTCATTACGGCTTTATCTTGTGACGCCGTGTAAGACATTGACTTGCACCGCCGCTGTTATGGCGTTAGAATCGCCGGGAAGGGATTTGATCGAATGGCCCCCAACTGCATGTACCGCACAGATCAGCGCCGCTGCGGGGTTCGCCAGATCAACTTTATTCCATGCGATGTACCGTGCCAGTTGCGCGGCGCGCGCGGCGCGAGCAAGATAAAGTGGCAGTGAAACTATTTCGAGCATCTATTATTTAGGAAACGGAAATCCGCCATGGCGGATTTCCGTGATCATAGACGTATGCCTAATTCAGGACACCCCAGGCATGGAACAACGTCCGCGCATTAACGTACTCATGATATACGGGTAAAATGAAGGTCACATTTTGATTGTAAGCGAATCGACACCAGGCGTCGATCTTGGGCTCCGCGACGCGTTACCGCGAAAAACACAACACCTTTCCGAGTGTTACCGCCACATGGTGACGGCGCGGGAAATTGATGCCGTCGAAGAAGAATATGTTCAAAGAGGCGATGCGTTTTTTCATGTCTCCGGAGCGGGTCACGAATCTGCCGCCGTCCTGAATCCGCACCTCGCGCCAGCCGACTGGTTACACTGTCACTACCGTGACAAGGCGCTCATGCTCGCACGTGGTATTGACACTGAGATGTTTTTCTACAGTCTCTTTGCCAAGGATGCCTCAGATTCCAAAGGGCGGCAGATGAACGCCCATATGTCCAGCCCGGATCATAACATCATGAGTCTGGTCGGGCCGGTCGGAAACAACGTGCTGCAGGCCGCGGGCGTCGCCATGGAAATTCGCGATACGCCCGGCGCGCCAATCGTCGTCTGCAGCATCGGCGACGGAACCAGCCAACAGGGCGAAGCCTTAGAGGGCATCGCCGAAGCCGTCCGCTGGCAGCTTCCGGTCCTGTTCTTGGTCGAGGACAACAGTTATTCGATATCCACGAAGACGCACGAAAAGACCTTTTTCTCACTTCCAGGCGATGATCCAGACACCTTCTACGGTCTCAAGGTCCAGCGTATCAGCGGTCGCTGCGCCGAATCGTGCTATGATCACTTTGGCGCCGTCGTGCAGGCGATGCGCGCAGACCGCAAACCCGCGCTCGTAGTGATGACAACCGAACGCCTGTCGAGCCACACCAATGCGGACGACCACGATGTGTATCGTACAGCAGCGGAGATTGAGCGGGCGTGTTCCGATCATGATCCGATTCCGATCCTCGAAACCTATCTGATAAAGGAAGGCTGTTCTACGGCGCGCCTTTGTGAATTGCGGGAGCAGGTCAAACGTGATGTACGAGCGGCAGCGACGCTGGCGCGACGAAGTCCGGATCCTTCGCCTGCTTTCGATGCCAAACGCCCTCTGCTCCCCGAGTTGCTGGCGCCGCGTTCATGCGGCATCCCGTCGAATGGTGCGACAACCACGATGCGTGAGGCGATCCGAGACGTGTTGCATCGTCATATGCAATGCAACGCCCGCGTGACGCTGTACGGAGAAGATATCGAGGACCCTAAAGGCGATGTATTCGGCGTCACCAGAGGATTAACGGAGACATTTCCCGATCAGGTCCAAAATTCGCCACTCACGGAGTCCACAATAATCGGCGTTTCCATCGGACGCGCCCTGGCTGGCGGACGACCGGTTGCCTTTCTTCAGTTCGCCGATTTTCTGCCCTTGGCGTACAACCAGATTATTTCCGAGCTGGGATCAATGTACTGGCGCACCAACGGCGGCTGGCAATGCCCCGTAATCGTGATGATCACGTGTGGCGGATACCGGCCGGGCCTGGGTCCGTTTCATGCACAGACACTGGAATCGGTAGCTGCGCATACGCCGGGTATCGACGTCTTTATGCCGTCCGCCGCCGACGACGCCGCCGGCCTCCTGAACTTTGCCTTCGAGTCCAACCGGCCGACGCTGTTTTTCTATCCCAAGAGCTGTTTGAATGAACGCAGTCCTGCCGGCCCCGACCTGGCCACATGCCGTACGCCGGCCGGCGTCGCCAGAGTGTTGTGCACCGGCGCCGACATGACGTTCGTCGCATGGGGAAATACGGTAAAACTGTGCCGTAATGCCGCAGAAATCCTGAATACCAGGGACGTTGAGTCGACGGTGATCGATCTGCGCAGCCTGTCGCCATGGGACGAGGATTGTGTCCTGCGTTCGGTGCGGCAGACACGGAAGCTGCTGGTTGCACACGAAGACAACAAGACCTGTGGTATGGGCGCCGAGATACTGGCGACGGTGGCAGAAAAGGCCGGCGTCCCGGTTGAGATGGTCCGTGTCGCGCGCAGCGACACCTACGTGCCCTTTCATTTTGCCAATCAACTGGAGGTGTTGCCGTCGTTCAAGGAGATCCTCACCCGGGCTGCGTCATTGTTTGACCTCGACATTGAATGGGAGAAGGCCGACGGGGAAAGCAGCGATGTTGTCACTGTTGAGGCGATCGGAGCAAGCCCGGCAGACGAATCGGTGACCGTCGCAAGCTGGCTCGTAAAGGAAGGCGATACCGTCGCCGAAGGGCAGGAACTCGCGTCTGTCGAAACCGACAAATCATCGGTTGAAATCGTGTCGCCGGTAACGGGTGACGTGGCAGCGATCCTTGTCCCGGAGGGCGGCACGGTGAAGGTCGGCACGCCGCTGCTCAAGATTCACGTTGACGGTGCGCATGATCAGTCGGAAAAACCGCTGAGCCGCGAAATGCCTGGCACCCCGGTCTTCACGTCGCGGCCAAGGCCAACGACAACGATCGCGCGGGTACCGGCGTCCGCGACTCGACAAACCGTAAAGATCGGCATCCGCGGTGTCGGCACGGCAACAGGTTCGCGCCGCGTAGACAACGAGGAACTTGCAGCAACATTTTCCGACAAATCCGCTGCCGACATATTTCGGGGAACCGGCATTCTGAGCCGGTATTGGATCGGTCCGGAAGAAACGGCATTGTCGCTGGCAGTCACTGCCTGCAGGCAGGTGCTGGAAGCCCGCGACCTCGACGTGCCGGATTTGGATATGATCATTTGTTGCACCGGCACACCCGGGTTGGCAACGCCCTCGCTGGCGTGCCGGATTCTGCATGCGCTTGCGCCCGATGGCGCGGAGTGTCCAGCCTACGACATCCTGGCGGCGTGTTCGGGTTATCTCTACGGCCTCCAGGCAGCCTATAATTTCCTGCAGGAGAAACCCGGGGGCCAGGTGCTCCTGATAACGTCCGAGGTATTGTCGGAGAAACTGGATCCGAACGATTTCAATACGGCGATCATTTTCGGCGACGCCGCCACAGCCACGCTGGTATGCGGCGGTGATCACAACGATTTTTCCTCATGCCGGGTTCATCTGGGCCAACCCGTTTTGTCCGCGACCGGCGAGTCCGGGGCGCTGCTGCGCCTGCCCCTTGACGACGGCCATATCGCAATGGACGGCTCCAAGGTATTCTCAGAAGGCGTCCGTAAGATGATACGAATCCTGAAGCGCGCCTGCAAGGCGGGCGGCATCGCACCCGCGGCGTTGGATTTGATCATACCGCACCAGGCAAATTCCCGCATCATCAATGCGATACGCAACCGGCTGGAATTGCCGGAAGATCGAATTTATACCAATATCGAAAATCTCGGTAACACCTCGTCGAGCACGATCCCGTTGTGCCTGGCCGATTTATTGGATTCTGCCCAAACAGGTCAAACCTGGGGACTCACAGCATTTGGCGGCGGATTCACATACGGCGCCTGCCTGATGTACATTGACTAGCCGAATTGCGATTGTCATTGTCCACTACCACACGCCGCATCTGCTCACGCGTGCGGTCGATGCGTTGCGGCTCGACCTCGCAAGCAGCGGTCTCTCCGCCCATATCATTGTCGTCGACAACGGCAGCAACAGTCCGAACTGGGAATGGACGGACTCCGCTGATGTCACCGTGCTCGCGCCGGGAAAAAACCTGGGGTACGCAGGCGGCGTAAATCTCGGAGTCGCCCATTCCGACGCAGACATCTTTGTTCTGATGAACCCGGATGTGGAGGTTTTTCCTGGCTGCCTCTCGGCCTTAATCAACGAAATCGACCGTGGCACACCCGTCGTCGGTCCCCGGCTCTACTGGGATGAGACCCGAAAAATCCTCCTTCCGCCCCGAGAAGAAAACACACGACGTTTTACATTATTGGCATATCTGGGATCGTTCAGCGAGCGCGCCGCACGGCAGGCACGGCGACAATGGCGAAGGCTCGCCGCGAAACATTGGCTGGCCTCGGAGCCGGTCCAGAGTTACGCTCTCAGCGGTTCCATACTGGCCGTACACAGCAGTGCGTGGGATGCTGTGGGGCCATTCGATAGCGGCTTCATGATGTATTTCGAGGAGACCGACTGGTTTGAACGCCTGAAACGCGAAGGCCTGCAGGCGGCCTATGTTCCACAGGCAACAGCGTGGCACCGCTACGCCCAGAGTACGGTAAACGAACCTCAGAGCGAACGATGGTTCAGAGATTCCGACAGGCGATTCCAGGACCGTTACTACGGGGCCTGGTTCAGATTGTTCATGTCATTGATGCCGGAGAACGGAGGATACCGGCAGGCCGTATTCCAACAGGCCGGTACGTGTCCGGAGATAGAATTGCCCGCCCCCGCCGCGAACCCGATATTTCCACTGCAGGTTGAGATATCGCCAAGCCCGTCGGGAATACCTGCCGGCGCCGCGTTGGTCACCGACCGAACACAAACGACGTGGCTGTTCCCGGAACAGGTATGGAACGGCGCCGCACCGGGTACATACTACATACGTGTGGTCGACCAGTCCGACGCCGAAGTCGGCGCACGATGCACGACAAAAACGTCGTCCTCCTGACGGCGCCGGCAGGCGGGGCGTCGAGTCAAAGATTCTCGCCGGACCGTGAACGCCAAAGAAATCCTTCAGCGTATGACATTGAGCAACGGCTCGCGCAACACCATGGTATCGGGTCATGACATTCTTTCCGAAATCACCAACGGCATATCATATCCGATCGTATCGGAAGGGCGACGAATCCGGCATTCTTGAGATGTTTCCGAGGTGCTTCTTTGTATCCCGCAGTATGTCGCATTGGCGCTGGAAATACCGGAATAATCCCTATGGCCGCCACATGCTATGCGTCGCGACAACGGAAGACGGGAAGATTGTGGCACATTACGGTGGTTTTCCGGTACCGTTCCGGCTTTCCGACGAGGACGACGGACGCATGGTCACAGCGCTGCAGGTCGGCGACTCCATGACCCATCCGGATGTGCGCGGCGTCGGCCGTGGTCATACCAGCCTTATCGCACGGACGGCTGATGCCTTTCTGTCGGCACACGCAGAGAACAGGCTTGCATTCAGCTACGGATTCAATACCGGTACAATTAACCGTTTTTGCATCCGCTACATAGGCGGAAGCACCGTCGAACCTGTACGCTACTGGTCGGGCGCCGTCAAGGTAGCCGCTGCCCGTTCGGTGTCTACCACATACAATGTAAAACGCGTGCGTCGGTTGGGGAATGAATGGGACGCATTCTTTCATGACGTGGCGCCGGCATACGGGTCGCTAGTGGCGAGAGCTCGACAGTACCTGAACTGGCGCTACATGAGTTGCCCGGATCGCTGCTTTCTTGTATTCGCCGCATATTGTGCCCGGAAACTGGTCGGCTGGAGCGTGTTCAGGCGACGCGACGATACGATGGTATGGGGAGACAGCCTGTTTCATCCCGATCACGTTGACGCCGCGAGCAGCATCCTGGCTGCGGCCGCCGGTTGCCGCGCCTTTTCCGGTTCGACCACGGTCGCAGCCTGGTTCTCCCGGTATCCGCAGTTCTGGTCGCAGCAGCTGCCGCGGTTGGGCTTCGTCCAACTGCCGGAACCGAACAGGCTTGTCTACATCTACAAACCCTATGTCGAACAGTCGATCGGACAATACCTCGGTACATCGTACTACACAATGGGCGACGCGGACTTGTTCTGAACCATGACCGGTGAAACAAATAACCTCAATCGAAACGGAACCAACGGTCGCAGCGCCGAAAACGTCTGTCCCGCCGTCCGGTCCGACCTCACCGGACAACGTGTGCTGGTGTTGGCGCCCCATCCCGACGACGAGGCATTCGGATGCGGTGGCAGCCTGCTGATCCACGCCGCAAATGGCGACGATGTCTTGACCGTGTTTCTGACGGATGGGTGCGCGGCGAATACGAATCCGGAATATTCCCCCGGCGCATACCGTAACATGCGCGAGACCGAGGCAAGGGAAGCGGCAAAACTGCTATCCGTCGCGGAGACGCAATTCTGGCGCTTCCCGGACCGAGGCCTGGCACGCAGTGCGAAGGTGCTGCCCAGGCTGCAAGCAACACTGCGTGAATACCGACCGACATTGATCTATGTGACCTCACCGTGGGAGTTCCACCCCGACCACCAAGCCGCGGCGCACATTGCCTGGCAGGCCGTCAAAATCACCGGCATCAATACGCAGATTGCGTTTTATGAGGTCAATCGACCGATGGCGCTGAATACACTGGTCGATATCTCGTCGGTGATGGCCCGCAAGATGGAGGCCTGCGGGGCGTACCGCAGCCAATTGCGCAATCACCCGTACCTGGATTACGTAGAAGGCCTGAGTCGCTACCGCGCCCTGTCCACAAAACTCGTATCGGATCATGCCGAGGGTTTTTTCGTCGTCTCGACGCTGGACATTCAGTCCCGTTCAATCCGTCAATTGCTGTCGGAGCATGTTTTGGCTGGTGATTGCGAGGCCCCCTGCGATGCGCCGCTTGTGTCGATTATTGTCCGTACCCGGGACCGTCCCGAGCTTCTGCGAGAGGCGTTGGAAAGTATCGTGCACCAGACCTATCCGAATATAGAAATCATTGTCGTGAACGACGGCGGCTGCGACGTCAAGCCTGTGATCGACGCGTGTTCGGAACAACGCTCGATCGTGTGTATCAACCACAAGGAGTCGTGCGGCCGATCGGCTGCGGCCAATAGCGGCCTCGCCGCTTCGACCGGCGCCTATCTCAACCTTCTTGATGACGACGATATTTTCTATCCCTGCCATGTTGATAAACTTGTCCATGCACTCCGGACCGCGGATGCCGAATTCGCGTACAGCACGTGCGTGAAGGGCCGATATCGCCAGGATACCGACAACGGCACGATGGCAATCTCGATGAGCACACCGTTCCGCGGCGGCGAATTCGACCTCGACAGACTTTACGATAACAACTTTATCCCGGTGATGACGGCGATGTTCACACGGGAACTCTACCGCCGCGCCGGCCGCCTTGACGACGCCCTCGACTGTTTTGAAGACTGGGATCTGTGGCTACGCATGGCTGCGCGTACGCCTTTCTACCACATTCCGGATATAACCTGCGCGTATCGCACGTTCGACGATCGAAATGACTACGCCCATTGGCGCTCGGTAATATACCGCAAACATGCGGAGTACTGGACGATTCCCCAGGTAACACAACGGGTGTGGCCACGAATACATACGCTTGAGACCGAGGCGAAAGTGCTGCGCGCGGCGCTCACGCCATTCCGGTCTTGCCTGTTCTGGCGCATCGTGCACCGTGCCCGCGGACTCCTTAACGGCCAGGTCTCTGGCGATACGCGAGGCCGAACGACGGCAACGATGCACGAGAGCACGTATACTCCTTTTCACGCTTCCAGGCTGATCGGCCGGAAGGTGTTGGTAGTCGTCGCAAATCCCGGCGACGCCGTTTCCGGCTGCAGCGGCAGTCTCCTCTTGCACCGGGATCGAGGGGACGCGATCAAGGTCATCCACCTGGTTGAGGGTGACGACACGTCGACACACCCACGGACTGGCGGCGACGGGGGGGAATATCCGTGGGCCGGTTCCGACGTCGAACTCTGCTACCCTTCCGATCACACGAGCGACGAGGGCGGCGTTCTCTCTCGGCTGGTCGATCGAATTCAGCGCGACATGCCCGCACTGATTTACGTGTCCTCGCCGTGGGAACACGACTCGCTACGACGCGAGGCCGCCTATCTGGTATGGGCCGCAGTACAGAAGTCATCCGCCGACACGAAAATTGTATTTTTCGAGGTGCAGCAGCCGTTGCCTGTAAACACCCTCATCGATATTTCCGCGGTCATGCCGCGTAAAATCGCGGCTTGCAAAACCGCCGTGCGGGACGACGATCGCACTCACGTTGCGGGCATCGAGCATTTGAATCGGTACCGCACGCTGACCCTTGCGCCGCCTGCATCGCATGCCGAAGGATACTGCATCGTCACGGCGACCGAAGTCAGGTCGCAATCCATAACGTCATTTGTCCAGGAAAAAATTTCGCAGTCGTCGATGACGCCGTTCGACGATGTTCCCCTAGTCTCGATTGTTGTCCGCACCCGGGATCGTCCGGGCCTGCTTCGACAGGCACTGGCAAGCATAATCCACCAGACGTATACAAATATTGAGGCGATCGTTGTCAATGACGGCGGCAGCGATATCACAGACATCATCAATGCGTTCGCGTACCGCCTTCCGCTCACAGCGATTTGTCACGAGAAACCGATGGGACGAGGCGCCGCCGCGAATACCGGGCTGGCGGCGGCAAACGGAAAGTACCTGAATTTTCTTGACGATGACGACCTTTTCTACCCGGAGCACGTGGAGAAGCTGGTGCACTTCCTGGAGCATGCCGACGCATCGTTTGCATACAGCGATTGCAACAGAGGTGGCTATCACTGGGACGACGCTTGCGGTGTCACGGTAACGTATTTCGGCGCGCCCTACCGCTGCGAAGAATTTGATCGCAGCCGACTCTACTTCGACAATTACATTCCTGGCATGACGCCGATGTTCACGCGCGACCTGTGGCAAGAAGTCGGACCGGTCGATGCGTCACTCGACTGTTTCGAAGACTGGGATCTGTGGATACGCATGGCGGCGTGTTCGCCATGCTATCGCGTACCGGGCGTGACGTGTGAATACCGCGTTTTCCACGAGGATCATGATTACGACCGTTGGCGACGAGCCATTTATGAAAAATACGAGCGGTACTGGTCGATTGTCGACGTTGCCGGCTGGGCGTGGCCTCGTATCTCGCAACTGCAAAACGAAAACCAGACATTTCGCAACACGCTGGAGTCTCTCGAAAAATCCGGTATATGGCGATTTACCCAGCGCATTAGTGCGCTGATTCCCGCACCGTGCCATACCGTATTGCATCGGATCGCCAATCGCATCAATGCCCGAATCTGATAGGTTGTCGGACTTCGGCCGATTCTACTGCATCATTGATAGAATCGGCGAAAACAGACACTACGAATCAGAACTCCTCCCATAGACCTGCGTTTGAAGGGGATTTTTTTCAAATAGTGTCCAATATTTGTTTCTGTTTTCTTGGGAGCGCGCGCACGCACGCGAGAGGGAGTGTAGTGTGGAGGTAAAAAAGGCCAACCAGTATGCTCCCCGATCAACTCTTCGACGACGGCGTTCCACAAGCCGTTAAGACGTTCCAAGTCATGGATCAGAAAGACACCAGGATCGTAC
>JAJFLQ010000071.1 GCA_021772615.1 Verrucomicrobiota bacterium
GTGGTGTCTGGCCGCTTCAGACAAAGCAGCAGGCAAGGACAAAGTGGTGGCACTCGACAGCTGTGTGATCGGCAAGAAATACCGTTTCGATGACGCTGAGGTTGTGGCGGTCAAGGCGATTCGCGACTGGGCGACGACGGATTTCGGTTATATTGCCGGCACACGCTCCATTGCGGTAACACCGCTGTTTCTGGCATTGAGCGATCCGCGAATTGTGGTGCTGCGTCAGGTTTCGTCTGACAAACAAGGCATTTTGGAACAAAACGGCTACGAGCGTATTCACAATATCCTGCCGCGTCGGCCTATTCTACCGACGCTGTTTACGTCGTATCAACCGCCGGCGTTCACGATCTACCACTACACCGGATTATCACGCACGGCCCCGCAGCAGCTCTCATCATCTACGCCGATTGACGAGCAGTTAATGACCTTACAACATTGCTTCCGGCCGGAAAACCAGACAGCTATACTCCAGCGCTTCGGCGCGATAGCCGACGACTTCGCGGCGCCGGACCTGGCTGCCTCGGAAATCTATCCCGAGACCATCGCACTGGCCGGTCTTGGCTATCGATCCTGTGACCGCCATCAATCGGCTTACGAGGCGTTCCGGTTCCTGGCGGAGCAGTTCCCGGAGAGCCGCTATCAGCGCTATTTTGAAACCATATTTCCCGAGGCCGCACGGCAGATCTTGAAGTAAGGCTTGGGAAGACTTTACGCCACCGAGCGCAGCATCGCGGGACCGCAATATGCAGGCCCGAAGTACACATGGCCCGGTACAGCCGCTTGTTGACATACTGTCGCGAGACCATGCACGGCGTCGGAGATCAGTAACCGTTTAGAGCAGCCCTCGCTTCAGCGTGTCCTTGCTCCGCCGCCTTACGATACCATTGCGTTGCTTCCCTGAAGTTCTTTTCGCACCCGTGGGCGCGATAATATGCATTGCCAACGTTGTATTGAGCATCGCTATCGCCTTGCTCCGCGACCTTTTGATAGTACTTTACTGCTTCTCCAACACCTTCCCGGACGTCTCGCAGAGACGTGGCTACAACGCCGAACGCACGCCACAGATGCAGCCACAGATGTAGCCACGGTGAGCCGTGCCGAGCAACCGGCATCACGTAACTTCGGTCAAATAAGCGTGCATAATCTTGCCAGGTTAGCGAAAGCGTTGCATGTCGGCCCTCTCCGGCCGCTCGCTCGAATATCCCCTCCAAACCGCCAACATTCTATCGTTAGGAATCGATTAATTCATCAATTCAAGACATAATGCGAATAACGGAGGTGCTATGACCCCAAAAAGCGCTGCGTTGACGCTGCGCTACCGCCGGTTGGCGGCCCATCTCACTACGTTCGGCTCGCAGCCACACCACGTGCTCGGCCTCCGGAAACAGGTGATTTCGGAGCTCAACAGCCCGTCTGCGCTTTCCCCTGTCAACGGTTACCAACGGCTGTATCTCCCGCTATCGCGGGATCGGCTCCCACGCCCTCGCGGGTCGTCGAGGCATACCCCGGGGCCAATGTGGCTTGCTACGCTTTCCATTGTAAGACTCTTTTATTCTCTACTCTCTACCGATTTTAATCGGCGCTTTCGGTGTGCCCTAGGTCCTCCAAGAGATTGTTGTCCGCGGTTGTCCCTTGTGCGCAATTTCACAAATATTATGCCTATCGCATTTGAATCTGCGCACTATTTGGTTCATACTTGTATTGTTCGTTGCATGTGTTGCATTGATGAGCATTTCCGAATTTTGGGAATGCTTTTTTTAGGCACCTGAAGCGGCTGTGGCAGTCTATGGTCATCAATGTCCTTATTTTATCAAATTACGTACAGAGTGCAGGGCAATACAATTTCATAAAAGGCTAAGCGGGAGAAGAGCAATGTTACAAGGTATGGCAAGGAAAGCCGTCATTTGGGTTGTCGGGTTGGGATTTCAGGGATATATGGCGCTTGGTGCTACAGTAGTTCACTACACATTCGATGACGGCTTTGATGGTCAAACCGCAAACACAATCATTGATGCTGGTCCGCACGGATTGAACGGGACGGTGACGGGCGATCTGACCTACACATCAGATGCTCCAGAACATGGAGGTCCAATAGCGCTGAATGCGACGCCTGATATTGATTTCGTAACGGTTCCGAACGATCCGCTGCTGCACGTTTCCGGCAATTTCACGATCGAAGCGTTCGTGAAACCCAGGTTCGATGGCGAATTTCCTATTTTCGGAAGTCCGGTCCATGTCTTCATCAACAAATTAAGAGTCGGCGGCGGCGGTTCCTATTTGTCGGCGTATTATTTGTCATACGACTACCAGGCGAACAGCTTCAAGGGCGGTATTAGTTTCGGTAGTACAGGAGAAGTTGTTCAATCCGGCGGTGGGTTTGGTGATGAGCAGTGGTATCATGTGGCCATGACCTACGAGGAAAACGCAGGAAACTCTGTCCTTACACTCTACATCGATGGTGTCCAGGCTGATCAAAGCAGCTCTACGTCGCAGCCAATTTCGTACGGCACTCACCCACTCTATATCGGCGCCGGCAATTTCGCCACATCCAGTGGTACCGGAAGTTGGCGTCGCAATTTTGTCGGGCTGATAGATGAAGTTCGAATTTCGGACGAAGCACTGTCACTCCAGGAATTCCTGAATGCCGGCGATGTTACACCGCCCACAATTTCGGAGTGCGTACCCGACCAGGTAATTGATGCAGATGCAAACGGAGATGCCGATATTCCGGACTTGGTCGGTAGCGTTACAGCAACTGATGACCAGGATTCATCGGTGGATATTTCCCAGGATCCAACAGTCGGTACAACCGTGAGCGCTGGAGATCATATCGTCCTATTTACGGCGGAAGATGATAATGGAAATACTGCCACGTGCTCGGCTACGGTAACAGTTCGGGATGTAACACCGCCTACAATCAGTCAGTGTGCAGCCGGCCAAGCGCTATCGGCGGGAAGTGCGGGCACTGCGGCGATACCGAATCTAACGGGTGAAATTGTTGCCGGCGACACCGTTGATCCTGCTCTTGATATCACGCAAATTCCAGTTGCTGGAACGAACGTTGGCGTGGGCCAATCGATCATTGTCTTTACAGCAACGGATGATGCGGGAAATTTCACAACCTGCACCGCAGCGATTGCCGTCTCTGATGACACGCCGCCGGTAATTGGCGCATGTGTAGGCAACCAGACTTTGTTTGTAGACGAAACCGGCTTGACCGCGATTCCGGACCTAACCGGTGCAGTTGATGCAAGTGACAATGTCGACGCAGACCTGGATATTATCCAGAATCCCGCCCCGAACCAAATCGTCGGTGTCGGACACTTTCAGCTTTCATTCACGGTCACCGACGACGACGGGCACAGTGCCACATGTACGGCATCTGTGTCGGTGGAAGACGACATCGCTCCCACCATTGCTACTTGTGCGCCCGACCAGGAGATCTCCGCCGGGCCGGACGATACCGCTTTGATACCCGATTTGACCACCTTGGTTTCCGCAACTGACAACGTCGATACACAGTTGCTCTTTACCCAATTTCCCGGTGGCGGAACAGCAACGTCGGTTGACACCGTAGTCATACTTGCCGTGACTGACGATTTCGCCAACTCCGCTACGTGTACCGTTACATTGACGATTAATCCGTGGTCCGGCAATGGCCCATCGTTATGGAATACCGACAATGGAACGGATATTTATCACAATGACGGCAATGTCAGTATCGGTACAATCGAGTCGCACGAAAAGCTGACCGTGGACGGTAAAATACTCGCCGAGGAGGTGATCGTGGAACTATCCGAGACGTGGCCGGATTACGTCTTCGGCGCGGATTACGACATGCCGTCCCTTGATAAGCTCAACGAACATATCCAACAAACCAACCATCTCCCGGATATTCCCCCAGCGTGTGAAATCGAGAATAAGGGTTTGCCGGTCTCGGATATGTTGGTTCGCCACATGAGGAAGATTGAAGAACTCACACTTTATATCATTAAGCAACATGAACGGATCAACCACCTGAATCAACGCATCGAAGCCCTTGAGAAAACCAACATTCCGTATGGCAATTAAACCGCAAGGGTTACCAATGAAAATCGTACAAAATCCAATTCATTCAGCGCCAACATGTCCACGGCACGTTATGTGGTTGATGTTGTTTTTATCCGCTCTGGTACCAGCCGTATCGGCGCATGTCATGGATGGCGTTGTAGTGGCGCCCGATGAAATTCGTGTGGACGAATCCCTTGACTCTATTACTGTCCAGAATACAACTGTCGAACCAAATGCAGATCTTACTCTAAAAGCTCTGTCCAGAATTGTCCTCAAACCCGGCTTTCACGCCAAATCCGGCAGTCACTTCGTCGCTCGCATCGAGGACACGGACGCCGATAGTGACGGCATGACCAATCATTGGGAAATCGCCCATGGATTGAATCCCAATGACGATTCCGATGCCAACGCCGACCTGGACGGAGACGGATTGGCAAATATACAGGAATTTCAAAATGGTACTGACCCCAGTAATCCCGATTCAGACGGTGACGGAATCGGTGACGATTGGGAAATTAGCAACGGCCTGAATCCGCTGACTCCAGATCAAACAGCGGTTGCTATCGTCAAGTTATCTGATGCCGGTGAAGACGGTGGAGTTGGTTCTTATCAGGTAAGCATCGATCACCCATTAATCGTTGATCTGCTGATTAATCTTAGTATTTTCGGTACCGCTATCAGCGGCGAAGATTATCATGCTTTGTCCGGGAACATCCTTATTCCGGCGTTGCAGATATCCATAGTGGATTCCGTTAGTCCTATCGACGACAGCGTATCCGAAGGGAACGAGAGCGTCGTGATTACAGTTAATTCAACAGACCACCCAAACGTTGTGGTATCCCCCTCGAATCAGACCGCAACTGTGATCGTTCTGGACGACGAATTGTTGTTTGGCGCACTCTATGTGGACATAGCAACGGGCAACGACAATAATCTTGGAATACTTGCCGAAGACGATGGACTCGGCAATGGCCCCAAGCGTACGATTCAGTCAGCAATCAACGTCAGTAATGAAGGTGACACGATTTGGGTTGCTCCAGGGATCTATTTCGAGACAATCAATTTTGGGACCAAGCGCTTGACGGTCACAGCGTTTAATGGTTCCGACCCGGCGACACCGTTGTCAACGATCATTGATGGCGGCGGTGCGGGATCGGTGGTGACCTTTGGTTCGTCGGCGTCATGGGGTTCGGTGCTTCAGGGATTTACGGTGACCGGCGGCGCATCGGTGGATGGCGGTGGGATTTACTGCAATCGAGATCAGACGATAACCAACTGCATCATAACCGGAAACACAGCTAGCAGGTTTGGCGGCGGGATTTACGTGAAATCATCTTCGGTCACGGGCACGACGATCCGTCATTGCCGCATTGAGAACAATCATAGCGACGACAACGGTGGCGGTGTCTATTTCAGCTCATCGAATACGTTGAAGCTTTCA
>JAJFLQ010000072.1 GCA_021772615.1 Verrucomicrobiota bacterium
GGGTTCAAGACTCATCCACGGATCGGTCGCCGGGGCCGCGCCAGAGCGGCGGCGGCGATCACTGGCCGTTCATTTTCTGCCGAACGAAATGAAAGCTGGAAATCTGGAGCGGGATTTTGATTTTCTCAAGTTCAAAGAAAAATATGGTATGTCGTACGCCGCGCGTTCAATGAAAGAACCTGCAACGCTGATCCTGAAGAAACTGAAGAATCGGTTGTGCGCACGTTGAATCGGTACGGGCTCATCGTGCGGCAGCCATGTGTTGCGCACAGCGCCTTGGAGCGTGCCGACTTGACGGCGTCCCGCTTAGCGGGATCATCGCAAGCGCCGACTACTCGCCGGGGGGTGCGGTCTGGTTTCGCCGCCCGGTTTCCTCGTCCTCGTCGTTCGTTCGTTCTTTCCCGCGTCCACCAGGCCGTTCTTGCGTGATCCTGATCGGCAGTGCTGCCGCGTTAGTGTGTTCCAATGTGCGTGCGGGACGGGACTCAGGCCAATCGTACCCGAATCACGATGTCTGCGCGACATTGGGCGGTCAGTCCGATGCACTACTTCCGAACTCTACTCCAGAATGTCGCAGTATCCGGGGGACAATCGTTTCCGGTACTCTTTCGCGCAGCAGATCCTTGTTGATCTGCTTCATGATGGCGGATCTCGACACCGTCGCGGATGTGAGAAGACGTCCTATTTGCGTGCCGAAATAGAGCCAGTAGCGCCACCTCGGAATATGCACCGCATCGTGATGTAACAGATTGACAATATGCCAGATGTTATAATTGGTTCGTATTTCGGTCAACCCTCTGATGACCTTCCACTTCTTGCGGTGCCCATTCGCCAGTCGGAATTGGATCCAGAACGGCAGATACCGGACCACGTCATCAAAATCATAGTCAGAGCATGCGCGCATCTCCCGAGATAACAAGACCGGGACGCCGGCTTTGCGTGCTCTGTGACAATACTCGAAGTCGCCCCCGTAGTGGCGAAACCGCTTCTCGTCCGGCAGGCCAATCAGATCGACAACGTCTTGCGGAACGATGGCCAGGTTGCCATTGATGGTCTGCACTGCCATGAGAGCATCGTCCCCGAAATCTTCGAGGCGGCGCACCGGGCCACACGAGCCGTGACCGCCGAATGCGATCCAATCAGTGATGGTGTTGCTGAACACGATGCCCCCGATAATCGGCCGACATCCGTGCGTTTCCGGAGAGTCGGCAGGTTGCAGGCGATTCCAATTCGCGTTAGCGGCGTCTCCGGTCAACGGTGCGGTTTCGTAGTTGCGGCAGAACCGTGCGACAACGGTCAATGCGTGCCGATCCAGCACAATGTCGTCGTTCAGCCAAAGGTAATACCTGGGATTGAGGCGATCGGCGGCGTATTTCATGCCGGCCACGATAGCGCCGGTCCACCATAAATGTCCGTTACCGCGGACAAGATGGGCATCCGGGTATTCACGGGCTACCATGTCGTACGTGCCATCGTCTGAGCCGTCGTCAATCACCACAATGTCGAATTTTGCATCGGACACTGCATCCCCTGACTGCAAATGTTTGATCTGGTCAAGAATATTTCGGGTATGATGTATCCGATTTCGAACTGGAATCAGGATCGCAATAGTAGTCATTGAATCCGGCCCGCGTGGGTGACATTAGCAACTGTACGGTGACGGTACCTGTTCCCGGCCTTCACAATGCAGCTTCGCCTGGGAGGATGCGGATTATTGTTTCGATACGATGTCGCCATATTATTCGGAATATTCAGGCTATGATGCTGTACGTCATGGAGATATAAATCCCCTCCCCGCAGGGGTTCGTCAGACTTGAAATGATTCGAATGGCTGGGTATTCTTACCATGTTGGCGTGTACGGTTGAAGGGTAGCTTGCGGCGCAATGCGATTGATGATTCGTGTTGGCACGGAAGGTTCGGTTTGTCGCGTATCAGCCGTTGGCATAGATGGCACGGCTGTCATAACATAACGCCGCAACGATTAACACAATGTGTCTGAGTAAACAATGTTGGATAAATCAGGATCGGCTGCAAGGAGACATTAATGGACGAAGAATATCTTCAGGTAGAGGTGCAGGTTGTCATCACTTCGGGTATGAATTTCAGGGTTGGAAGTCCCCGTCTTATGTATTGGCTGAACGCCGTGCAAATGCCGGGTATGGACGATATCCCCGTTCACATTACCACAGTAGTCCGCTCGGCGCCCAACGTGCCGATGGTATCCGAGGACTTCGAGATCGACTTTCCCCGCATCTCTCCGCTGCTGGATGTTTTCGCCAGGTGCAATTATCCCGGACGGCCGTTGACAATTGATGGCGTGAACGATTCCACAAACACGTGGTCGCGACTATTTCTCCGGGTAAAGTTGAACGAGGCCGAGAGCAATCTCGACGTTGCCGTACAATCCTCCGGCATCGACGGCGGCGATACGTCGGTGTTGCGACTGATTCTGCGAGAGCTGTTCGAACTCGGGAATATCGAGCAGATTCAGTGTCTGGAGTTCATGTAGATCCCTGGAGGCCGGTTTCATGACGGATATCGCTGCACTACACGCGGCATTCGGCGGCGACGGGCGATTTCGTTTTGACGCGACGCCCGGCGGTATTCCGATTGTGGACGTTACGACGGCATCTGCCGTCGCACGCATTTCACTTTCCGGCGGTCAGATACTTGGCTACCAAATCAGTGGCTGCGAACCGGTACTCTGGCTAAGTCAGCTAGCCCGTGATGAACCGGGTGTCCCTATACGTGGCGGCATCCCGATCTGCTGGCCGTGGTTCGGGCGTCCTGCCGCGGCTGCGGATAAGCCGGCACACGGAATTGTGCGACAGGCGTTGTGGGAATGTCGGCGATGTGTTGCCATTTCCGACTCAGAATCCGAGATCGAATTGCGGCTATGCGACTCCGAGAAAACGAGGGTCTTGTGGCCGTTTGGCTTTGAACTGGTCGTCTGTTTTCGCATTGGCCCGACATTGGCTGTGACATTGTCCACGCGCAACATCAACAAAGAACCGTTTATGTTCGAAGAGGCGCTGCACAGTTATTTTGCGGTGGAAAATAGTCGGACGATTACGATTCGCGGTGTCGAGGGGCGTCCATATCGCGATGCCACCCGCAGTCTCGCCGAAGGTGTGGAATGCAAACCACTCCGTATCGCGGCGGAAACTGATCGGATCTATAACGCCGCGCATACGTGGTCTGCAATCGATGACCCCGGTAACGCGCGCACAATTCACATTGTCCCGTCTGATGCTGCCTCGATCGTAATTTGGAATCCATGGCAGGCGAAGGCCAAACGGATGTCCGATTACGGCGATCTCGAATATCGGCAGATGGTGTGCGTGGAGAATGGGAATATACGGAGCGACAGGATCGTTCTGGAAGCGGGGGCCGAGCACACGATGCAGTGTCATATATCTGTTGGCAGCCTTGAATTTCAGGGGACATAATTGACCGCGGTTGCCGCAGAATCACGTATAACACGGGTCGATTACATCGCGTATCGGCTGAAGCGAGCTGTTATTTTCGCAGCAGTCGGCTTGTTGCCGCGCACCAGATCGGCGTTGCTGCTTGCAGCGCTACCTCTCATGATTTTTCGCCCGACTGCCCGACGGCATCTGCACCATTTCCTATACGGCAATGGGCGCAGTGTCACCCTGCCGGCAAGCCGTCTCCTGCATGATGATCCGGGCGTGCGACGACAGATTGCCGGAGCCGTACACAGTGCATTACGAGCGCGTAAGGCGAGTGGGACCGTTATGGTATCACAACGGCATTTTCACAACATGGATCTGTTATACGCGCTGGGGGCGACGCGAGTGCATTGGGAAAAGTGCGGCCTGTTTGTACGGATTTGGTTTCGTACCCGATATCGTTGGCGGCCGGCGGAAGTACGCGTTTCTCAAGCGCTGCATCGGCGTGCCTGCGCCTTGATCCCCCAAGGTGCGGCGGAATTTGACATTGCGGGTGACGCCGCCATGGTTGCTGTATCGGAACTTGATCACGAGCCTGTTCCTGTGGAGCCTTCTGTTGAGGCTGTGATGTACCTGCTGTAATGTCGGTTGCGAAGTAGGAGCATGTCCGAATCTGGAGTAAATGTCGTGAAGAAGCGTGTAAAGCTGTTAATGGTTTCAGCGGCGATTATCATGGTCGCATCCTGTGCATCCTTGGACGACGTCCGCTATTCCAGAGGGGAGGGCAGCACACACGTATTTCAACGATCATACCATGAGGTCTGGGATGTTGTCCCGGCGGCTATCGCAGAAATGGAGCCTGTGATTGTGGAAAGCAACAAAGACGAGGGATTTGTGTTGCTCGAACGCACCCATACCACACTTCCGCACGGCGAGAAGATCGCTATCTTTGTTGATAAGCTGGACGGCGGCCGGGTTCGCGTCGAAGTGGTCGCAAAGCGAACGATCACAATGAATGCGCTTGCCACACAGTGGGAGCACCGTATCCTCGATCGCATTAAACTGAAGTTGCAGAATCGATCCGCGGATTCGCCAACGCCGACTGCTGTGCCGGAATAGTTCGCCGTTATCCTCTGGCAAACAGGATAGACATTCCTGTCTGTCCATACGATGCGCTCCGGGTGGACAGGCAAGAGAATGTCAATCCTACGACATGCCCGATAGCATACCGCGGTTACGACCGCGTCTACGCCCGGCCGATCTGCTCGAAATCATCGCGCCACTCTCCCCTGACGGAACGCCGTCGCCTAATAATCGCTCCCGTCCAGCGTATTAAGATTTACAGTATCGTATCAAAGAAATACTAAAAATGTCGTACCCGATACGGTATGTTCCCACTGGCAATGCGGTTGTATTGCCCTTATTTCCACCGGCCTGTGTCCATCTAACAACGCAGGGTCGGTGAGGCGAAGATCATGAAAAGCCGAATTATCAGGCTCCTGGGCATTTCACACAGAGAGTGGCCTCGGGTGGTTTCCATGAGCAGCCTCTTTGCATTGCTCATGATTGGCTGGGTATTTGGAAATTCCGGTCGCGAAGCTTTCTTTGTCAAGAAAGTCGGCGCTGACAGTCTGCCGGCAATGTATATCCTGAAGTCGGTGCTGGTCATCGTCTTTACGGCAATCTATTTCCAGCTCGTTCAGATCTTTCCGCGCTACCGTTTCTTCACCATACAGCTCGTAACCTTCGGCATTACCATGGCCGGCCTTACGCTGCTCATCCCGACCGGGTATGTATGGGTGCCCTACGCGATCTATGTGTTCTCCGAGGTATTCTTCGAGGTTCTCGTATTCATGCAATTCTGGGCTGTCGCGAATGACATATTCAATCCGCGCGAAGGCAAACGTATTTTCCCACTTATCGGCGGGACGGGATTGGTCGGTGTTATTGTTGGTGGACTCCTGACCCAACCGATCGCGACAATGATTGGCACAACAAACTTAATGATACTCTGGGCTGTGTTGATGCTGGCGATGGTTCCATTGGTTGATTGGGTTCGGGAATCAGCATACAATGTCGGCGCCGCAAGTGCCGGCCGCGGGCGACGGCCGGCGACGACGGTGTTCCCGGTACGGGGATCCCGAGAGATCTGGCGCGTCCCGCTGGTGCGGTCGATGGCGATGTATTCGGTGCCCATGTGGTTTGCGGTATACTTCATTGATTACCAGTTTTTCGTTACGATGGACGCTGTGATCGCCGATCCTGACCGTCTTGCCGGCCTGTTGGGGTTGCTCAGCAGTCTGGTTTCATTATCGGGCCTGTTGCTGCAACTGTTCGTCACCAGCCGTATGCTCAGCAGATTCGGAGTGGGCACAACTCTTCTCATCCATCCGGTGGCGATGACAGTCAATGCATTGATGCTGCTTTTTCGCAGCGCGATTGCGCCGGGTCCTACGCGTTCGCTGTTCAGCTTTCGGTCGTTGTCAGCCATGTTTGCAAGTTATAGTGACGAGACCCTGGCAAACTCCGTTGGTGAATCCGCGTTCGAGTTGCTGTACAATGCGTTGCCGGCGGGTAACCGATCACGATGTCGCGCGTTTGTAACGGGAATCATACGTCCTGCATGCACAATTGCCGCGGGAACGACGCTCATTCTGCTTGTTGCAACCGGTGTCAATGAGATCGCGATTTCTGCATTTCTATTTGGCTGCTGCGTGATGTGGATCGGAATGACGGTTAAGATCCGGCGCGATTATCTCTTCGGTCTGGTGAGTAATCTAAAGTCGCACAGTCATGATTTGCGGGATTCGGCTGTTGCAGAGTTGAGCAATCTGAAAGACACGAGTACCACGCAGATTCTGCTGAATTTATTGATTTCACGAGAGGACGAGGTGGCTCTTTTTGCACTGGAAATATTGCGGAAGATCGGCTACGCGAATCTTTCCATGCGTCTGTGCGACGTCCTGCCGAACACCAGCTCGCGGCTCAAGGTGGAGATTCTCGATATTCTTGGTGAGATTGAGGCGGAAGAAGGGATCACTGCAGCGCAACCGCTACTGACCGGACAGCCGCCGGAGGTCGTTGCGGCCGCTATTCGTGTAGTCAGCAAGTCGGGCACTGTGCACGACCTGGATATGATCAAGGTGTTTCTGGATCACGACAATCTCGACATTCGCTCGGAGGCTGTGATCGCCGTCATACAACTTGATACGGATGGCGAAAGGCACGATCGTGCGTTTGACATATTGAAATCCATGTCAAACGCCTCTGGTCCGGATGTCCGAGCAAAGGCTGCGTACATCATTGGTGTTGTTCACGCCAAGAAGCTCATAACACTCTTGATCGATCTTTCGGACTCACGGGAAGAAAGCGTGCAGGCTGAAGTGATAAAGGCGAGCGCCTTTGCCAATGACGAACAGATCGTACCGCCACTGATCAAGTTCTTCGAATCCGATCGTCTGCTTCGCTACGTCGTCGATGCGATTATTCACCTGGGGCCTGTGGCAGTCGAGCCACTACAGCAACTGCTGCATGTGCCGTTTATGAATGATCAGGTGAAAAAGCAGATGATAAAATGTCTTGGAAAAATCGGGTCGGCAGAGACGGTGCCTATTCTCTTGGACTTGATCGAGGGCGGTGCGTCGTCCGTGCCGGTACAGCTTTCGGCCGCTGAGGCCATTGCGGTAATTAAGTACGGCCGGAGCAGCGGCGGCGGAGCGGCGGCAATAACACGTACGGCAGTCGGGCGCATCACGGCGTTACTACGCACCAATATCGACGCATTGCGCCAAGACAAGACGGCTGTCTACGCACTCAAGAATCTGCAAAGCGATCGCGCCGTCTTCCTGCTCGTGGACGGATTGGAACGAAACTGCCAACAGCGGCTGGACCTTATCCTTAAGTTTCTCGAAGTCCTCGATGACACGTCTGCGATTCGTACCGCGGCGATTAATTTGCGCGGCAAGGACCGCCGCTCGCGGGCCGAGGCCCTTGAGATCCTTGAGGGAAGCAGCCGTGAAGCACGGGATCTTGTGCGTGTATTGGAACACGACGAGTTGCCATGCAGCGAACGTGAGGTGTTGATGGATCCTACAGATATCTTCAACGGTATTCTGGACGCCGACTACAACCCCTGGATTCACGCCTGTACAGTCTTTGCCATAGGTGAACTGAGACTGCTCGAATTCAAGAATCGATTGCTGGACTTGCGGGAACAGCAGGACCTCGATGATACGCTTTCCGACTCAAGCCTGTTTTACGCACTCTCGACTCCAGACCGCCAGATGAAGAGAGAGCCCATCATTCGCAATAACATCCACATCGCCTTGCACAAACTCGGTGTGGAACCACAGAACCGTGAGGAAAAGGAGGTCATCGAGATGTCCATCAATATGGGACGGATGTTGTTTTTGCGCCGCGTACCCTTGTTCAATGATCTTGAGGGGAGTGATCTGCAGTTCCTGAGTGACATTTGTATCGAGCGTGAGTACCCTGCGGGCGACAAAATTTTCTCAGAAAACGATCGCGGAGATGCCCTGTATATTATCGAAAGCGGACGTGTCTCGGTGGTCACAGGTGATTGCGATCCCGTGACATTGGCGGTATTGCAGGAGCGGGAATGTTTCGGGGAGATGTCGATTCTCGACGGCGAACCGCGATCGGCTTCTGTTGTGGTCCAGAAAGATGTCAAATTGCTCGTGATCACACGCGAAGATTTTCACGGCATTCTACTGGCCCGGCCGAAGATTGCCATCTCTCTGTTCCGCACATTAAGCATCCGGCTGCGCGAAACGTTGAACAAGCTGACATCGGCGGAACGCCGTGAAATGAACAAAATCGACAAGAGCTGCGAAGAGGAAACAGTGGCCGTTTGAACGGCGTCGCGCCAGATTACTTACCGTTCTGCAGGCGAAAGGCATTGCGTCCGGGCAGTCCGGCTACCAGTATCTTGCTCTGAGCGGTTTTTACATCGTAAGGAACCCGATGAAGTCTGACGACACGTGACTCGGTGTCGTAGATCGCGAACGAGGCCAGCCAGTTTCCATCCCGGGGCTGACCCACACTGCCGACATTGATGAGATATTGATAATCATCCCGGATCTGCACGTCTTTGTAGCTGCTGCCACGCACTATGCCGTTTTTCTCGAACACCACGGGCACGTGTGAATGCCCCATGAAGCAAACCTGAGACATTTGGTGGTCGAACGATGCCTGCGCGGTGCGCCGGTCGAAGACATACTTCCATTTTTGCGGCGCGTCAAGCGAGGAATGCACGATCGTGATGCCATCGATATGCTCGACAAAATTGAGATTGCCAAGCCACCGGCGTTGTTCAACCGTAAGCATCATTCGCGTCCATTTCATACTCAGCGCAGCGGCGAGGTGAAATCCATTGGGAGAGCCGGCTTTGCTGGCCTGCTCATCATGGTTACCCATTACTACACCGGCCAATGGAAGATTGCGCACCGATTCGACGCATTCCGCGGGATTGGCGTTGTACCCAACGATGTCGCCGATACACAGGTACTTGTCCACATCCATTTTCTTACAGGACGCGATCACAGCATCAAGTGCCTCAAGATTGGCATGGATGTCGCTTATCACAGCATATTTCATAAACAGCACTCCGGTGTGTGTGGGTACAGCGCAAAGGTCTCGCTATTCTGTAAGTTTTATTATCGCACTTTTCAAACCAATATTTAGCAGAACATCATAAGTTCATTCATCATAATAGGTAAGAAATTACGCCTTGGAAAGCATGGTGTGTCGATGGCGACAATTCGCAACAATAGCGGTGCATTATTGGCTACAGATCGACAACTTCCGGCGACGCTGGTGTCCGCGGCAGATAGACTTTGAACGTGGATCCGCGGTCAACCTCGCTGTCCACGACGATCTCTCCATTATGCCCTTTCACGATACCATGGACCACCGCAAGACCGAGGCCTGTGCCGTCGTGGTTCTTGCATGTCGTGAAAAACGGGTCGAAGATTCGCGGCAGGACGTCGGCGTTGATGCCGACGCCGGTGTCGCTGATCGCGAAGGTCACGTATGTGCCCGGTTCGACTTCGTCCGATCTGTTTTCCGCGACGACCTTGCCTGTAACAGACAATTCCAGCGTGCCGCCCGTAGCGCTCATGGACCGCAATGCGTTGCTGCAGAGGTTTAGAGCGATTTGATAGATCTGGGTTGAATCGCCCTGCACGGTGCCGGCGGCGTCATCGTACCGTGTGTGTACGGTGACATTGTCCGGTATCGATGGTTGCAGCAGCGACAGGACCTCCGACAACACATCCTGCACATTGATGATTTCCTGTTTACGTGGCGTTTCGCGGCTGAACATCATGATCTGCTGAACCAACTGGGATGCCCGTTCTCCGGCTGCGAGGATGCGGTCTACGTAGATCCGCTCCCGACTGCCCGTCGCGAGACGGCGCTGGAGCACCTCGGCATTGCCGTTGATGCCGGTCAGGAGATTCTTGAAGTCATGGGATATGCCGCCGGCGAACGTATTGATGGTCTCGAGCTTTTGATTCTGTACGAGTTTCTGTTCCAGCCGTCGACATTCGCTGATTTCGGTCCGCAGCCGTTCATTGGTACGTCCGATCTCAGCCGTACGCTCGGCGTTTCGTTGCTCCAGCGATTCGTTGGTTTGCCGAAGTTGCTCCTGTAGCCGCCGAAGTCTGACGTGCGTCGAGACGCGGGCGAGAAGTTCTGCATGTCGGATGGGTTTGGTGATGTAGTCAATACCGCCGGCCTCGAATCCACGGACCTTGTCGTCAACGTCCGCTAGTGCGGTGATGAATATTACCGGGATATCGCGTGTGGCTGGATTCTGCTTCAGTCTGCGGCAGGTCTCGAATCCGTCGATGTCGGGCAGTAAGATGTCCAATAGGACGAGATCGGGCACCGCCAGTTCCGATTGCGTCATGGCGTCGCTGCCATTCAGTGCGACCAGGATGCGGTACCCGTGGCGGCTTAACGCGTCAATCAATACTCTGATATTCGCCGCAGCGTCGTCGACCACCAACACCGTGCCCTCGTATGTCTCCCCCATGATACCCTCGACTTGCGATGAAAGAACGACAGTCATCTGGTTTACAGAATGCGATCGCTAAACCGTACCACAGCGGATAATTGTTCATGAACGCTGCAGCCAACTGTCTTCTAGCAGGCATGATGCCTAAAGTGTCGTGTTGAATCATAACAACATTGTAAGCAGTGTGTTGTGTACTGTTAATTTGAATGTATTTGATGTCTGGAACGACGAGAAAATCGGGGAAGTAAAGAAATGTCACGATTTGGTAGCGACATTTTCTGGGCGTGACAACGGTAGCATCATCTTTACCGTCGCGCCGCTGCCGGGAAGGCTTTCTACGACAAGTTCGCCGTCATGCTGCTCGACGATTTGTTTTACAATTGCGAGCCCAAGGCCAAATCCGTTGCTGCGCGTGCTGTATAGTGGCTTGAGAATGTCGCCAAGCTGATTTTCCGGAATGCCCGGGCCGTTGTCTGCGACGCGGATCATTAGACTTTCATCGTCAATCGTTGCACGAATCGAAATTTTCCCGGGTGAGGCGGATGCAGTCGTTTCGATCGCCTGCGCCGCATTTGCGATGAGATTGACGAGGCAGCGTCGCATGCGTTCCGGATCAATCCGAATGCGGCATGTCGGCAGCGGCGACGCGATCGTGAGTTTGATGCCATCCGGCACCGGGTAATCTCGAACGACGTCCATCAACCATGCATCTACAGGCATAGCTTTACGTTTGGGGGCGCTAGTCCGGGTGAAATTCAGTAACTCGTCGATAATTCCGTCGCATCGGGTAATGCTGCGGTCTGCCCGCTCAAGTAAACTCATGGTCTTGTCGTTCCCCGCATGCGACATGAGTTCACCAAGAGTAAACGTCACATTGCGTAACGTTCCCAGCGGACTACGCAGCTCATGGCTGACCACAGCGATCAGCCTGCCCATGACGGCCAGTCGCTCTTTCTCGACCAGCTCCTGTTGGGCGGATCGTAACTCCGCCGTTCGCCGGCCAACGCGTTCCTCGAGATCGTCATTGAGTTGTTGAATCTGCTTCTCCGCCATACGACGCTCTGTGATGTCCCGGACAAACGCGGCGAACGACATCGGCGTGTTGCGATCGCGCAGCATGGTGATCGTGAGTTCGACCGGAAACTCTTCGCCGGTGTTGCGTAACGCCTCGATCTCTATCCGTGTGTTCAGAATTTTGGGCGGCTGGCCGCATTGCATTCGTCGCAGTCCGTTTCGGTGCGCGTCGCGATAGCGTTCCGGAATAATGGTGTCGGCAAGCTCCGCGCCCATCGCCATATGGCGGGAGATGCCAAAAAGCTTTTCGGCTCGTGGCGTCCACTCGACGATGATACCTTCGCTGTCGATACAGATTACCGCGTCGAGCGCGTTTTCAAGAATCTGGCGCATGTGTGTTTCACTCCGGCGTACCGCTTCCTCTGCATGCTTGCGACGCAGCACGGCGCCAAATTGCACGCCGACCTGAGTCATTATGTCAAGGAGGTCGTCATCCGGCGGTGACGGTTCATCGGTGAAGAACTCAAGTACGGCTTCAAGCCTGGAGCCAATAAATACCGGGAATCCAAACGCGCCGCGAACGCCGATGTCGTCGGCCAACCGGGCCCTGGGAAAGTTGCTGTCCCGGGTCACATCGGTAATCCAGGCGGGGCGCCCGGTGGTGAACACGCGTCCCGGCAACCCGACACCGGGGGGGAATTCCGTTTCATTGGTGACCTGTCGGAACACGTTGTAGCGATCGGGATCTGCTAGATACCAGATCTGTGCGGGCACCATTGTACCCGAATTGTCCGCTGCTGGAACGTGGACGTGTCCAACGGGCCAACGCGTGTACGTGCAGATGCATTCAAGAACCGCGCGTAACGCGTGGTCCGGCGATACGGCTTCGTGGGCGGCGACGGCAACCTCGCGGATCAAGCGCGCGCGCTCGTCGCTCTGCCGCAGAAATTCAGCATAGAGCCGATCGCCGCGCCCGGTCTTTTCCGTTTTGGGCGTCCGGCGACGACGCAGTACATCGACGACTTCCTTCAGCTCCCGCTCCCGTTGTTGCGAACGGGCGAGTGCTTCCTGGAGTTCCTCAATGGTGGCGCCACTGTCACTTTCCGGATTCAGACCGTTAGACATTTGGTATGGTGTGTTGACAGAATCAGTGTTATCTGGCTTTTGTGGGTTGACAAGCATTCATTCTCAAGCATGTGCCATGCAGGGCACGATTGGCCTTGTACTGCGCACCCGCTGCCGCGCTCTAAGGTAGTGGGCGGAAGATGGCTACGCAAGTCCCTACCATCCATCTCTACCGGGGTATTGTATCGGCGTCTGTCGTTTGATCATCACTTACGGAGGATGAACGACGTCACATCGTAGGTCAATCCGTTGGCGGCGCCAACAGATTTGATATGGACTGGATCAGTTCTGCGGGCCTTACCGGTTTCGAAAAAATACCGGCAACGGACATATCCTGGAGCCGTTCCACCGCTTCAGATTCCGTTGCGCCGTATGCGGTCACAACGATTGTCGGCACTTCAAATCCGGATTCTCGCAATTTCCGGTAGACATCGACGCCATCGAGGATCGGCAGACGCAGATCGAGGATCAACACGTCTATGGTATGATGCTGCATCCGATCGAGGGCCTGTTGACCATCCTGTGCCACAAATACGTTGAAGTGCTGTGCCTCGAGCACGTCCCGAACGCTGTCGAGAAAATCTTTGTCATCATCGACTACGAGCACGCCATTCGGCGAAATTTGATCGATCGCAGCGAAAACAGCCTTTATGTCCATCGGCTTATGAAGTACTTTCCATGCGCCGTCCTCCACGGCCTGGTCCAAGAGCTGCTGCACGCTGTATCCGGTCATCATGATCACGCGCGTAGCCGGAGATGTCTGGCGGATTACGTTCAAGCTGTCGACACCGTTCATGCCGGGAAGCATGATGTCGACAAAGGCAAGGTCGTACGTCCGTGCCGTGATCATTGCCACAGCGTCCTCTCCCGTATGTGCGATGTCGACCCGATGACCCTTCAACTCAAGGATTTCTGCGGTGCTCGCAGCAAAGTCGTGGTCGTCATCAACGACCAAAATGAGCTTCGAACTCATACTTCTATATTCCAAAATTATGGAAATAAAAATCGGATGTGTCGCGAGAATCGCGCAACGATTTGCATGAAGAGCTTACGTCGTTTCGTTCACGTGAGCGGCACGTGCGCTGTCCGCGTTCTAGTATAGATAGATTGGTGCGTGTTTGCAATTCGTGCAGTGGCAATGTCTATATGGTCACTCTACGGTACCGAAGACTGTTATTGTGCGGTCTCCGGGTATGGTACAGAATGTGCGCCGGGAGTAGAGTGATCCATACATGAACCCGTGATCCATACATGAACCCGTGATGGATCCGGTACGCTGTGCGGTCACCGGTCCGCAGCCGTCACGGGTACCTGCACGTGGAATCTAGCCCGATAACCCGCCTGAGCGAAGTGATGAAAAGACCTACACCTTTAATAGTGATTGCGGGCTGGGCGATGTTTCTGCTGGGCGTCTATCACCTCCATGCGGAATCGGTTTCACCGCGAGATTTCGATGCGTTTGCAAATTCGCTGCGCTACATTCGGGGTATCCAGACGTCGTCCGGCGAGATTTATGTGGGTGCCGTGTATGACCCGAAAAATCCGGACAGCAAGGCGCAGGCGGAGCAGTTCGTTCACTGCGTTGGCGAAGCGGCCGCCGCGCGGCGTGTCAGCATCACGGCGCGTACCGTCGCTGTTGACCGACTCACCGAGGCCTCCGATCTCCACATGGTTTACCTCGCCACCGGGTTGTCGGAGCATTGTTCGCTGATATACGAACATTCGCGAAATCACCGCATTTTCCCTTTCAGCACCAGCAAAGCCGAAGTCCGCCTGAAATGCTGCATCCTATCTTTCGATACGCGATCGGGCGTCGATATTTATCTCAACCAGAAAACCCTCCGTGAACTGGGATTCGCCGTCGACTCGGCGTTCAAGTTCATGGTCAAACGCATTTAGTGCAACGTGACGGCACCATCAAAATCATATATACGGGCTCTGCTGCTTGGCATTCTCGCCACATCGAACCTGGCGGCCGGCGAGATTGACTATACCGGTCTCGAAGCGTTGTTTGGCGAACCGGTTACCGCCAGCGCTACCGGCAAGCCGCAGCGAGTATCGGATGCGCCAGTAACGATGGCGATAATTACTGCGGACGAAATCCAGCGCAGCGGCGCGATCGATATTCCCCAGATTCTACGTCGTCTGGCGGGTGTTGATGTCACACGCAATTTCCGCGGGCAGGCGGATGTTGGTATTCGCGGCTACAACCAACCGTTGTCGAATCGGTTGCTGGTGCTGGTGAACGGACGCCAGGTATATATGGACAATCTCGGTATGGTACAGTGGCATTCATTCCCCGTGCAGTTGGCGGAGATCAAACAAATTGAGGTTGTACGTGGTCCGAATACGTCATTGTTCGGGTTTAATGCGGCCTCCGGTGTCATCAATATTATCACGTACAACCCGCTACACGACGACGTAGACATTCTCGAAACCCGAGTTGGCGATCGTGACTTCGGAGAAGTCACAGGGATCGCTACCATAGGTGACGGCGAACGTTTCGGTATCCGCGTATCTGGTGGCGGTACGCACATGGATGGCTTCCCGCGCGACGATTTTTCGCGACCGGTCGCGGACGAGGACGCTCTCGAACGGGAGGCCGTGAACCTCGATGCACAACTCGAGATCAGCGATATCGACGGCCTGCGCCTCGAAGTCGGTTACAGTCGCCAGGCCGCTGATATGCTGGTGACAACGCACAACAGTGCGAACATCGAAGTGTACAATCGGAGTTTCCGCCTGGGCTACACGCGCGATTCCGATGTTCTCGGCGTCGTTACAGCGCAATTCTACCGGAATGAATCGGATTTCGACCTCATCTTCAGTAGGTTCGGCGGCCCGCTGCAGGACACGGATACGATTCGCAATCGGCTGCATGTGTTTCAGTTGAGCATGTTGCGAACGTTTGGTCCGCGGCATACGATCCGATTCGGCGCCGAGGCCAGGCGCACGAACCTGCGTAACCGCGTTGTTGGTACGGGTTCCGGCCGTTTTACGATGGATATAGTTGCCGTAAATGCGTTGTGGGACTGGCAGCTGGCGGATCGGTGGACCATGACCAATGCCGTGCGCGTGGACAATTGGAAAACCGACCGCGACGGCGGTACCAATCTAGCCGACAGCAAGTTGAATCTTTCCCTGGCGGATTACGATCGCACCGATTCCGAGTATAGCTACAACAGTAGTCTCGTGTACCGCGCTGGTACCGATACCACGTATCGCATCACGGCGGCGCGTGGCCTGCACATACCTAGTCTCGCCGAACTTTCGCGGGCGATAGTGAATCCGGTGCTCGAGAATTACGGTAATCCGCATCTTGATGCGGAGTCGAATA
Source organism: Verrucomicrobiota bacterium (assembly GCA_021772615.1). Taxonomy (GTDB): domain Bacteria; phylum Verrucomicrobiota; class Lentisphaeria; order JABSQK01; family JAJFLO01; genus JAJFLQ01. Next base: position 15,930 of record JAJFLQ010000072.1, read on the forward strand.
CCACGTATGAGTTGGGTCTTGATCATCGGCTTGTGGAACCGGGTGTCGACGTTGGCGCAGTTGTATTTTACCAGGAAATTGATGATCTTATTGTACAAACGATCACGACCACAGGGGCCGGCAACGCCAAGACCGACGTAACGTTTGAAAATGTCGGCCGTTCGAATGCTTACGGCCTGGAGGTGTCCGCAAGCGGCGTGTTGCACGATCGGCTACGTTGGCAGACGACCTACACACTAATGCAGATAGAAGACAAAATCGATACCGGAAACGCCGGGTTTGTGCACTTCGATTCGAACCAGCCGAAACACAGAGTAAATCTTGGACTGGGATACCGTGTCGGTCGGTGGGTAATCGATGCAGACTGGCATTACGTGCGTGCCGTGACATATAAGGCAACTGTGATCGATCTGGCGAATTCCAGCCGCACCGCCGAATTGGACGACTACGTCATTATGAACGTGAATCTGGCGTATGATATCTCCGACAATACCCGAATTTCCCTGAGCGGTTACAATCTCTTGCAAGAGCACCGTGAGCGTCCCCGTTTCCATATCGTTGGCGCTGCGGGCGGCGGCAACGAGTTGGATCGCTCGGTATTCGCTACACTTCGGCATCGGTTTTGAGCATGAAGCCCCACGACGCCAGTAAGTCGTCACGTGTCCGTCGACTTGTAGTTATCGGTCTCGCAATTCCCGCAACGCTCGTTGTTTTCCTTGTCGCTGTCGTAATCCAGGATTTCATAGCGGCATCGCGGGCCGCGTCGCGCTCGGAACGCATCAACATTCTGATCGATGAAACGCGTCAGATTGACTATCTTATCAGCGAAGTCTCATTTCTGGGACTCGATGTGATCGGCGGTCATGCGGGAAAGTCCGAGGAGGCCGCAGACAGGTTGCCGGCCGGCATCAATGCGATCACGCACGCGCTGGAGGCGGTGATGCCGTCTGTCCAAAGGGAACTGGATGGTGGTCCCCTCGACATGACGGGTCTCGACGAGGCCGTTGCCGGCATTGCAGGTTTTGCGGTCGTCCCGCCGGTTTACCGACAGGACTGGCTTGATGCGACGCGACGTATGTCATGGGCTCTCAAGAATATTCGCCTCCTTCTGCTCGCGCCGCAGAATACAGAGCAGTTTCTTCTCCATCATCAGCTGGCCGTCCGCGGCGCGGTGGAACGCCTCTACGGTTTTACCATCGATGAGGCGTTGATTCTCCAGGACCTGATCGATCGCGGCACTCTGGATGACGTTGCTACCAGCGAACTGGTACGGATTCGACAGAATTCCGATCGTCAGCGGGATATCCTCGGGCTTATTGTCGGGGCCAAGAGCGCACCACGCTTCGTATCGAGGGAGACTCTCGATGACGCCGCGGTGGCGCTCGACACAGTAGGGGAGGCCTTCGACGTGTTCGACGATGTCAGGCGTCGGGTCTATGCCAGCACCTTGGTCGCGGACATTCAGCCGATATCCGCGGGTGAATGGAAGGTGGAACTAACGCGGGTGCTGGGACAACTCCGGGACGTCGAGCGGCGGATGGAACGGCCCTTGAGCGAGGCCGTCGATCGTTACCAGCGGCGTAGCGGAACCCTACTACTGGCTACCGCAGGATGCGGTGTGCTGGTCGCTTGTATCCTGCTCTGGGTCAACGTGCAATTACTCCGTCGTGTTCTGGCGCCTGTCAATGTCATCACCCAGCGCATGGCAGCGCTGGCGCGCGGTGACATTGATGTCGACTTGCCGGTTCACCGCAACGACGATGAGATCGGGGACATGATTGATGCAATTGCCGTATTTCGGGACAACGCACGTCTCGTAAAAAAGCAGCACAAGGCGCTGATACAGGCCCGTCTTGCGGCTGAGGAGGCAACACGGCTAAAGTCCGAATTCCTCGCCAACATGAGCCATGAGATCCGTACGCCGATGAACGGCATCATCGGGATGGCAGGATTGTTGAAGGACACGGAATTGGGTACGGACCAGCGCGATTTCGTCGAGACAATTGTGCGATCTTCCGATGGTCTCCTGCAACTGATCAATGATATCCTCGACCTGTCCAAGATCGAAGCAAACAAAATAGAGTTGGAACAAATCCCGTTCGATGTAAAGACATTAATTCAGGATATAGGCGAATTAATGGCCGTGCGAGGTCGGGAAAAGGATATGGAGATTGTGCTGCGATTCGCTCCCGAATTACCGCCGCATTTGATCGGCGATCCGGGACGAATACGGCAAATCACATTGAATCTCGTGAACAATGCGGTGAAGTTCACCGAAACCGGACATGTCCTGATCGAGCTGGATGCCCTGGACGTTGGCGAGACGGGCGCCAGGTTGCGTGTCGCTGTCACGGACACTGGTATTGGCATACCGGCTTCGCAGTTGGATCGCATCTTCAATAAATTCAACCAGGCCGACGGTTCGACGACGCGGCGCTATGGCGGTACCGGCCTGGGGCTTACGATCTGCCGCGATCTCGTCGAGTTGATGGACGGCACAATTGGTGTCGAGAGTACGCTGGATGTGGGCTCGACTTTCTGGTTTGAATTGCCACTCCGTGTCGACAACGCGCCGCACGATGACGAAAACATTTGCGATGTGACCGCGTTAAGGGGGCTACGGGCGATTGTAATCGACGACAACGCCGTGGCCGGAAAGATTGCTACGGAACAGATGTACGCCTGTGGTATGCTCGCAACGCAGGCGTTGACGCCGTCAGCCGGACTCGCAGCTATACGAAAGGCACATCAAACCGGCGAACCGTTTGATATGGCCGTCGTGGATCTCAAGATGCCGGAAATGGATGGGCTGGAGGTCGGACGGGCGATTAAGGCCGACACCGCGATTCATGACATGCCTTTATTGATGGTCTCATCAGCGCCAATGAGCAGTGACAGCAACCAGTTGCAGGAAAGCGGCTTTTCAGGATACCTGACCAAGCCTGTCAACAGTACGGATCTGATCCGCGCGATAGCGCTGATCAGACAGCAGCTCCATGCGGGAGCCGACCCGCGCCTGGTGACCCGAAACACCCTGCGAGAGGCCTATGGTTCGAAGGCGTCAACTCCGGTCGATTCACTGAATTTGGCCGAGAAACGCATTCTCCTGGCCGAGGACAACGCGGTGAATCGTGTCGTTGCTAGTCAGATGTTGTTGAAATTTGGTTGCAGGGTCGTGGAGGCTGTGAACGGTCGCGAGGCCGTCCGGCTCGCAAAGCAGAATCGTTTCGACCTGGTGCTCATGGATTGCCAGATGCCGATTCTCGACGGTTATGAGGCAACGCGCATGATACGCGAAGCCGAGGCCCAGGACGATCTTCCGCGCACCCCGATCGTCGCGTTTACTGCCAACGCCATGAAGGGTGACAGCGAGATCATTCTCAAAGCGGGTATGGACGATCACATTGTGAAGCCTGTCAAATCCGACGCGTTGGAACGGGTTTTGAGAAAGTGGCTGCACGAGTCCGACAGTAGCGTGGACAGCGGACATGCGGAAACAGGATCGCTGCCATCCGCGGCGGGCGCGATTGTGAATGCCGCCACATTGGAGCATCTGCGTTCGGTAACCGGCGATCTGTTCGAGACGATGATGGAGCAATTTATTGAAGACGGCGAAGTGTATCTGCGGGAACTCCGGGAGGGCATTGATGCAAGGGATTTCGGCCGGGTAGAGGCTGCGGCGCATCCGTTGCGATCGTCGAGTTGCCAGATTGGCGCCGGGCGGCTTGCGTCACTTGCAGGGGTGTTGGAAGACGCCGCTGCGCAGGGCGACGAAGTCGACTACGGCGTTGTTGTGGCAGAAGCCGTTAGTGCGTTCAACGCGGTGTGCGGCCGCATCCGTAGCGAGCTTGACCCTGCCCAAAAGGGTCAGTAGCAAGGGCGTCGCAGCGGTACGGCTCGCAAGAATTCAGCGTTCGGCAATCTTGTCGAACGGCGTCTGGGCTCACCGTTCTACACTCAAACCGATGACGAGTTAAACGCCAGCACCTCAGCCTCGTCCTCGGTCTCGATATCGTCCTCGTCCTCGACATCGATCTTTATTCGAATCGTGTGGGGTCGTCGACGACGACGGGGACAATCCAGACCAATCTTCTACCACCAAAATCGGTCACGAAATGCGGGCAACGACCTTGTCTGCGCCGGTGAGGTCTGGAGCATAATGTCGTATACGTCGTTTTCCTGTCGCTCTTCGTTGGAGTCCACAACTTTAGATGTGAGTGGGTGTCATGCGTACCGCGGCGTTTTTAAGGCGTGGAACCCACGATAAATCGTGAACGCCAACTGCCTGCCAGGCCTATAAATTGGGATTCTCGACTAGATCCAAGATCGAGTCGCGGAGATGAATCCAACTCGAATCTTGAGATTTTTCGATCAGCAGATCAACGACGGCAAGCGCTTCATACCAATTTTCCTGCTTCATCCAAAGTTCCAATTCGACACTAAGCGCGTCGACTTCTGTCGCAGCAAAGGAGCGCGCCGTGCGCGCAGCATCCAGAGCCTTGGCAAAATCACCACGATCCAGGTGCAACTCACTCAGCAACAGCCATGCGCGGGCGTAGCCGTTGTTTGCCGCAACCGACCGGGTTGCCAATGTACATGCGGCCTCATTGTCCCCCATGATACGTGCGGTGCATGCGCAATAGTAAAGGGTTTCGGGGTTGTCGGGATCACGGGCGAGCAGCATGTCTGTTATTTCCCTGGCATGTTTAGCGTCGTCGAAAGCGATAAAGGCGTCGGCAAGTGATTTCAGTTGTTCGATCGTCATCGGGCTCTGTGCCTGCACCTTCCTGTACGCAGAAATGGCTTCGCGGGTCATGCCTTTTTGAAGGTACAAATCCCCCATTGACTGAATCAGTTCCGCCGGAAGATCGTCGGTGATCCGTTGCGCGACTTCGAGCGAATCGAGCGCCGCATCATATTTTTCCTGCGCCAGCAAGGCATTCACGTACAGGCGCCAGTTTGTTGGATCGGTTCGGTCCAATTCTATCGTGGTCCGGCCCATCCGTTCCGCCTCGGCATACCGCTTCTGTTCAAACAGATTCGCGGCCAGCAGCTGGTAGAGTTGGAGATTGTCGGGATCGTACAGCAGGCTCCAGCGCAGACCGACTTCCGCTGCGGCGGGTTTTCCCACTTCCGTATAATATTGACTTAGCAATTTCATCGTGTGCTCATCGATGCCGGTGTGTTTCATGCCTTTCAGCAAGTCATGGATCGCGGGTTCGACTTCCCCCAGCGCGGCGAGAATTTGTCCGCGATTCTTGTAGGCGCCCGGGAAGCTCGAATCGAGAGTGACGACCTCGTTCAGGTAATTCAGCGCCTCGCGTTTTCGGCCGGCTTCTGCCTCCAACACAGCCGCCTCAAAAAGCAGCGGGGCCGAGCGTGTAAGGGAGAGCGCCTGCTTGAGATGCTGCCGGGCCGCCTGCATGTCTGTCTTTTTCAATTGCCGTGCGGTGCGGATCGCATCAAGTTCCTCCGGGGTGACCTCAAGAGCGGTGCTTGTGAAGACCGGCAGCACAGCTATAACAAGCAATACAAATTTCGGCCACCTTAGTATACGACTGCGGGATGCAGTAAAAAACGTGCCAGGAGCAAAAATCGAATAGATTATTTGGGTCAGTCGTGACGTCATCAGATCACCTTCGAATTTCAATTTCGCAATGAGAATTTTAGTTTCTGGCGGCATAGTACAGCCACAACATGCTGATCTTTCACCGCCGGCTCGAAGCGCCATCCGTACACCGCGGAGATCGCGGAATCGTGAAAACGTCTGGAACTGGAATCGACGACATCCACGGTGGCAATCGCCCCCAATTCGTCGACGACGAATTCGATATCCACCCACCCTTCGAGTCCGAGCCGCTTGGCCGAACTGGGATAAACGGGCGGATTGCGAAGGATCGGCTTTGGCGCCTTATCAACGACGGCGACGTCGTAAATTCCCGGTTCCTCCTCCACCGGCTCTTCGATCACCTCGGGTTCGGGTTCCGGCGGCGGCGGCGGAATGATCGCATGTAGATTGTCGAGCGAGCGTAGGCGCATGTCGATTTTTAAGGGTGGCGTCTGCATGTTTAGTGGATGTACCGGCGGCGGCTTCGTGACCGTCTGTTTGCGAATGACTTTCGGCTTCGGCTTCTTTTTAGGCTTTTTCTTTTTCTTCGGCTTCGGTTTTGGCGGCTGGATCACACGCGGTTGCGGTCGCTCGAAATTCACCTTACGGATCCGATATTTGTCGGGCTTTTCGACATTGGTCGCCTTGAGATGATGCACCAGCGTGACCAGCAAGGCGTTCACGCACAGCGCCATAAGGATAGCCAGGACGGCGGTGCGAATCGGCCTTGGGCTGGTGGCGCGTCGTAGTGTATGAGCAGGGGGCATCATGAGTATGTGTTCGAACAGGTTGCGGTTCTTATTCTTCCTCCGACGCAAGGTTGATGTTTTTTGCCCCGGCGATCCGGCACTCGTCCATCACGTCAACGAGTGCTGCGTTGCGTGAATTCCGGTCGGCAATGATAATGACGGGTTTCTCCGGATCGCCGATCAGCGCGTCGCGCACCGCTGACCGAACGCCAAGCAGGCTCAATTTCTCGCCGCCGATAAAAACCTCCCCGTTTGATGTGATGCCGATCATGATACTTTGTTTCGGCAACTCCTGGGAAGTAGACGCCTGCGCCTTCTCGACGTCCACACCGGTTTCTTTTACAAAACTTGTGGTAACAATGAAAAAGATCAGGAGAATAAAAACCATATCGATCAATGGCGAAACATTGATCTCTGTGGAATCGGCCTGGCCGCGAAATCGATCGTAGCTGTTATGCAGCATGGTGTTTTCCATGCGTTCGCTCGGCAATGCGTTGCACGAGCGCCAGTCGTGATTTATCTACCTGAAACATGATTTTCTCCTCCCATCGGGCCACTCTGCGTTCGATGTAGATCGCGGGTACGGCGATCAACAGACCGGCCTGTGTGGTCAGCATCGCAATGCTGATGCCGCGTGCCAGCAACGACGGCTCTGATGTTCCCGCCACTGCGATCACGTCGAATGTTTCGATCATGCCCCAGACGGTGCCCAGCAGTCCCAGTAATGGTGCAGTATGGATGAGGCATCGTACGACCTGGCCGTTGCCCGTGATATGGTCACGACAGGTTTCCACCGCGGCGTCCAGCGATTCGATGAGCCGACGCGGCGTCGAGTTGTCTCGATTGAGCGCCGAAATCACGTAGTGCTGAATGCCCCGCAGTCGGTGATAACAGGGGAGACTATCGATCGACTTGCCCTGAGCCAGCGCCTCGCCGATGGCATCCAGGTCCGCTTCGCTGCAAAACCGATGATTCGCCAACTGCAGTGATCGATAGACAAGGAGCGACCAGATCGTCACACTCGACATCATCAACGGCCACATGACGATGCCGCCGTCTGCCACAAGCTGTCTGGTAAATTCGAGCATGTTCATCTTTGGTATGCCGTGCAATATGTATGTGCAGTGGAATTCATGGGCGCTGACCGGGCTGCTGGATTCATGGTTGTGACGCGGCGTTGGTGGCGATGATACTGTCGGCAACGTCGGCGACCGCGCGGTCCATCCGGCCGATGATCGAACGGGCGGATTTTGCCAGGAAGGAATGCGCCAGCAGTATAGGAATTGCCAGGACCAGGCCAACCTGTGTCGTGACCAGCGCTTCAGAAATGCCCTGCGACAACATTGCTGAGTCGCCGGTGCCGTACAGCGTGATGATTTCGAATGTCTTGATCATGCCGCTGACCGTACCAAGCAATCCCAGGAGCGGACAGATTGCCGCGAACACCGCCAAGCTGCTTAGGAACCGCTCGATTGCGGGTATCTCCGAGAGCACGATATGTTGGCATGCCTCTTCCAGCTGTGCTGTCGGCTTTTCGAGAAGCGATGTCGTCTTGCGCCAGAACCCGCGGCTCGGGCCCAGGTGAGCCCCGGCCGCTTTCGCCGCCGCTTGAAAGTCCTGCTTGCTGAGCGCGTCCAACACCTTGCGCTTCATTACGGCGAAGCTGGTGGTATACAGGGCAAAACGCGCCAGGCGCTCCACGATCATCAGCACCGCGATAATCGCAATGAGAATTAGCGGATACATCACATATCCTCCCGAGTCGACAAAGGCCTTCCAGTCTTTCCGCAATTGTAACTGACTCAGCGCCATACCCTGCGAGAGGTCGAGATGAACCGGCGCGATGTCGCCGCTCCGCTGCGTCTCGGTGGCGACCAGCATGGCGCGTTGCGTCCTGGTCAGGCCTCGACCAAGAAGATGCAGTCGGTCCGATCCCGGTTGAAAAAACGCAATGCCCTGGCCGGTCTCGTTCCAGTACACGCCGCCGATGAGTCCGACACGGAGCACGCGCGCCGCAACCAACCCGCCGGATTCGTCGAAAAACGTATCGTCCAGCTTCTCTACCGACGATGCCTTTTCGAAAAAAGTATTGTAACATGCGAGGCCAACGTTGAGTGCCGCCACCATGTCGGTGATTGTTGCATCATTCGCAGCAAGCGTGTCTACGGCACGCTCGAACGCTTCGTGTCTGGGAAACACCTGACGGTAGAGTTTGTGAAACTCGCTGAGGTTGAACGCGACGGTCTCTCTTAGCCGTTTGCCGAGCTGTTCGAATTCGAACAGCTTCTGTTCGGCCTCATGAATATCACGAGTCAGGTTCGCGTCCATTTTCTCAAGCTCGGCAATGTCGGCGGAGGTCTTTCGAATCTCTGCCTGCACATCGGACATGTCTTGGCGCAATGTCATGCGTTTCACCGAAATGTGTTCCTGGTCCGCCGCGAATAGCTCATGTTCCTGCGCCAGTTCACGACGGACGTCCTCACACGCTTCTGCCAATGACTTTGCCGACAGCGCGGTTGTGAACGACCAGAACACGCTGACGCACACAACGAGTCTGGCGAGCGTGCTCGTATTTCCATTCTTCATCTGTTAAGGATCCTTGTATTGGTTTCTCGGTCGCTCTCTCTTTTTTGGTGATCGGCAGGCCGTCACGGTATCGGAACGGGAACTGATACAATTTCCGCCGGCATTTCCTTGCTCAGAATTTTGATTGCTTTCCGGATCCCTGCAGCGTGTTCACCATCCAGACCGATCCAGGCCCCGCCGTCCCCGGCCATTCGGTATCCGCATTGTGAGTCATCCGGCGTGACGTAGTACTCGATCACTCCACCGACACGGAGGACATCGGCGGCGAGCGCAGCGCCGTTTACCGTGAGCACGTCGTTGCGATAGTCGCTACGCGAGCCGTCAATGGCTGCGTTTTGCAGGATATTCATTAGACTTCCAAGTTTGTCGGCGGTCGGAAGTGCCGTGGCCGCGATACGTTCCAGTTCTGCGCTTGATCGAGCGCCGAACAGAATATGCAGGCGTTGGTTGTCTGTTGCACCGCTGCCAATGGCCGTACTCATCCACGTATCGACCTTGCCGATCTCTGCCGCTATCGACTCCTGCTCATCTTGAATGTTGTGCAGTGTCGCCTTCAGGGCGTCGGTCTGCGCACGTTGTTCCGCGTGGTCGCTCTGCAGCGACTTCAGCTTCTCTTTCTCGATTGTGCTCAAGAGTTTCAGGCGCTGCGCCTCCTCCTTCCACGATGTCTGCATCCCGTATCGTGCTTCCCGGATCTCACGCACCTCACGCAGCAGCGCCTGGAGCGTGGCAAGGTCGTCCGCCGCCGACAATGTCGCTGCGGCAGCCAGGTAAAGGGCGGCATACTGTAGAAATTTCATGATAGTTCCAATTGTCATCTTGTTGCACCTCCATCATAGGAAACTGACTGGATATGAAATCGGTTGTGCGTTACCATATGTTGCCGGCTGCAATTCAGCCATACGAATCAAAAAAGTGGACTACCGGAGTGCTGAAAGGAATCGGGAAACACAACTCCGGCAGTCCACTGAAAAAAAATGACATCATAACCGGCGGTGCTGCCAGGTCGTACCCTGGTCCGCGGTTTCTGTCCAGAATATGTGAAAATCACGTCCAAGACCGACGACGCGTGCGTGGGTCGCTTCGGCCCCCGGTAAGCTAAGCTGGCGCGGCGCGCTCCATGATATGCCGTTGTCGGTTGACGTCGATAGAAATATTGCCGATCCGTCATGCACGATTTCATCCCACACGGCTACCAGGTGGCCGCTCTCGTTTGCTGCGAGATCGGGGAATGTGGCGTCACCGCTGCCAAGCGACGCGGGATCACTCCACGTGTAATCGGGATTGGATCGGAGGTAGTGCAAGCCACGATTCTCGCGTTTGCCCGTCCACACCAGGCTGTGCAGTGTCGTTGTACCATTGCTCATCACCGGTACAACAGCGCCGCCTACATGGGGACAGCCGTTAAATTGCCAACCGAAATTACCAACGGGACCGACACGGGACCATGTCTTGCCGGCGTCGGCGGACCGTGCGAGTACCATGTCGCGAGGTTCGAGGTCGCGATATAGGGCGTAGAGATTGCCGGTCGTATCGCAGGCGATCGCATTCCAGCAACAGGCGCAGGTCTCCGCGTCCACCACCGTGTTTGCGCTCCAGCTTCTGCCGGTATTGTCACTGCGCGCATGAATCAATCCCTTGTTATCCCCGCTGCGTTTGTCGAGCCAGATCACATGAAACCGTTCGGCCGGATCGGCCGTCACGTCGATAAAGGCGTGATCGCCGTCGGTACCGTCGTCTGCCGGCGTCGCTCCCCCCTGCCACGTTGCACCGCCATCCTCCGAAAACGCGGTCACCAGTGGCCCGCGGCCCATGAACCCGCTGCCTTTTGTCATCCACACGGCAACCAGTTTGTTGCCAGCCGCCGCGAGGTGAAAATCCGTGCCGCGCCCACGGGCATAGGGCGCGGGCAGGCCCGAGTCAATTCGTTTTGCGGTCGACCATGTGCCGCCGTGGTCATTGGAACGGAGATAGCGCATCTCCGAGCGTTCTTCGCCGACGTCGTAAACGCCCAGGAGCACATGCAGCGTCCCGTCCGCGCGGTAAACATCCAGGCTGCGGACTTCGGATGCCGCGTCTGCATGCGCGCCGTCAGTCGTGGTCAACAATGCCAAAAGCCAGACACAAATCACTGGCAGGGTATGAAACGATCGTAGTGTCATGATGCATTCCTATTGTTTGTGATCATTGTGAATTCCGAAAAGCAACGACGTCGACGATCTCCGGGTTTCGCGCCCCGCGAATACTGCGCACGGTCTGGCGCAAGCACGCTGAAGCGCGAACGCACGCTGTTGGAGTTCACGATTTATCGTGGGTTTCACGCCCCGCGAACACCGCGCATGGTCTGGCGGAAGCACGCTGAGGCGCGAACGCCAACAATAATCCTGATTCAACGACATTGATTGATAACTCCCCGGAGATCGTCCCGTTACCGCCGTCTAGTCAAAATACCATCTTGCCCTCGAAGTAGTACGTGCGTTCCGGAAACGGATGCGCCATCCAGTATTCCTCACTGAAGATATTGTCGACGCCAAACGCGACTTCGAACCCGGATTCAAACTGATAGCTGGTCTTGAAATCCCAGACCAGGAAATCGCTGATACCGCCAAACGAGTCCTGGTGGGTGTCTTCATTGCTCAGCAGATTATGGGCATCGGTCGCGTAGCGCATACCAACCGAGGTGTCCCACGCATCGGTGACGTGATAGGTTGTCAGCATACCGATACGGGTATCGGGCACGCGCGGAATCTCATTGCCTTCAAACGCCGGGTTCAGGTCGTATTGTTCGATTTCCGTGTCATTGAAACTAACATTGAAGTTCATATCCAGATTCTCGGTGAAAAACGATTCCTTGATCACACTGAATTCGACGCCCTGGGTCGTGACTTCGTCGATGTTGACGAAAAACGCCGTACTCTGAAACTCCGGCGGCGTGGCCAGATTGTTGAAGAACCGGACGCTGTCACGCCAAATCGTATCTTTTTCGTCGTTATGAAAATAGGCCACGCGAACCGCGCCCTTTTCAATCGCGCGCTCAACAATAATCTGCTTTGCGAATACCTTTTCCGGTTCCAGTTGCGGATTGGTGACAAGCTGGCTGCGCAGGTCGACGTCACCGGAAAAAATCTCCGTTATCACCGGATACCGAACGGCATGTGCGAGCGCAAGTCGTACATCCCAAACCTCGTTGGGCTCGTATAGCAACGAAAATTTCGGAGAGATATCGGACTCATCGCGATCGGGATGGATATTGTTGTTGTCGTGTCCGTCCCGCGCCTCCCACCATTCCTGACGCACGCCGGCTGTTACCGTAAATTGTTCGTGAAACTGCCAGTCGACCTGAGCGAACAGCGCGTGCAGGTCCGTCTTGCCTGCATCGTCGTTGCGAAGGCCTTCGTCTTTCACCCCGGCGCGCCAATTCGATGAGTTCCATTCCTTGATGTCATAGCGGTACTGTTGCAGTTGATATCCGAAAGCGAGCCCCACATCCTCGTTGCCCAACAGGGCTTCCGTACCAACCTTCGCATCGAACGTTTGCCAGTAGGTGTCGCCAAATTCCTGTACGCGACCAGCCGAATCTTCAATCGGATTCTCGTCCGAACGTCGACGTTCGTCCTTGATTACATCATACATCGTGTAGACCGTTTGAAAGTCCCAGTCGTCAAACAGCTCTCCTTCGAGCGTGAAGCCGAGCAGCAGGTCCTGCCGTTCCCTTACAGACCGTCCAAAGAGATTTTGAGGAATGCTAAATTCGAAACCGCCGTAAACGAGATTCGACCCCTCGTATACAGGACTGCCGTTGGCGTCATACACGAAGCTCGCCAGATGCTCGTCAACGTCGGTCGTTTCCCAATAGCCGAGGGTGAGTTGTGCACGAATGGTTTCCGTAATGTCGTAAGCCAGCTTCAATTTCCAAAGATCCTGATCCGTCTCATTCCACGCCGTCGCGCCGAGGACATAACGCGTTTCGTTACGACTGTTCCGGTCGACAATGATGCCGCTGACGTTGTCCGGTGCATTTGTCGGCGTCAGTTCACCGCCTTCCCGGTCGGCAATGCTCTGGGGCTGGGCGTCACTCTCGTGGTGCTGGTAGAACCCGTAGACACTGAGTTTGCCAAACTTGTCGCCGAACGACAGGAATTGGTCGAAACCGTCAAATGTTTCGTCAACGCCGTAGCTGTCGTAGGATTGTGTAAAATACGAACTCTGTATCGTTGTCGTGCGTTGGTCGGGTTGGCGCGTGTGGATATTCACCACGCCGTTCATCGCGTTGCCACTGTAGAGCGCGGAGTACGGACCGTAGATGATTTCGGTGGATACAATCTCTTCCGGCGCCACGATCTGCCATTTGGGCGGTGCGTTGAAGCGATCCTGAATAAAGTCGCTTATGGTCACGCCGTCAACGTACACCAGGGTACGACCGTTCTGGAACGGGCTTGCCGTTCGGATCGACAAAACGCCGTTGCGGTCGCCGATGAAACGCTTACGTATGAACAGATTCGGCATGTACTTAATGGCGTCCTCCGGATTCGTCATGTTGATCCCACGCAGTTCTTCCTGCGTAATTTTGGCCGTCACGGTCGGCGTCGTTGGCGACACCGGATTGCGTTGTGCGCGAATGGTCAATTCGTCGAATTCGAAGAAATCATGTGTAGCGCTGCTGTTGTCTTCTTCGCCCAGTTGGGCAAACGCCGACGCCGACGCAAGTATGGTCGCCAGCGCGGTATATATACATCTTAGACAGGTGGTTCGTTTCATTTGTTTATTCCTTGTGATTGAAATGACTTCATGTCGCCACAGGCGACGGATGTGCATATGCTCGGATTTCAGGAACCGCTGGCTTTCACGGCCATACCAAATTACGAGGTGGCATGACCTGCCGTGGGCAGACTTCGTCCGAGTCTGGCTCCAGAGCTATCGGTTTTCGACTACCGGAGTTCGGAACGTACGATTTGGCGACTGTATGGAAGCCTGAGCATCACACGATTGGTAACTGTGTCGCGATTTGGCAACGGACCATTGCAGATATGCAACGGCGATCAGTAAGATGTGTAATCTCGTGCCTGGGCCTGCGCTGTCAGTTTGCTGCAGCGGAGCCCTCCCCATAATCGCGAATGGATGGGTAGAGGACGGCGATCAGAGCCGGAAAGAGCACAACGTGATGAACAGTGCTGATGTCGCCCGATACGACGGGCTTTCTTTGGCCCTGGCCGGCACGTTCATGCGACCGGGGGATGTCCGGTTATTCTCAGGCGCTGTCTGACAGAAGTCTATTGTCACCGCGCCACGGGGCGCGATGGCCTTTAGCGGTGTCAGATTCGAGACGGTCGCTCCAGGTGCACAGCTCTGGCACGCGATCGCCGTGTCCGTGCCGTCCGCTGTGTCCGACGGACTTGCAGCGATCGGGATCGTCGGGCAACAGCAGCAACTTGACGTGTCGTCGACGCAACATGTCATGACCGGCGCGGCCGCGGCGGATTGCGACATTGTGCATCCCGCCTGGGTGTACGGCGCAATCGGCGACACGGTTAGTGCTGGCATCTCGTGAGACGCGATAGCGACGCCGGGTGCAAGTTGCATTGCGATTACACACAGTGCCAGCACTGTCCGCGCACAGCGCATCGGACGTGATTTACTTATACGAATCATAGCTGTTCTTCACCAACTTACGTTCAATGCCAGGTAGAAACTCCGGCCTGTACCCGGCAGCTTCTCGCCGCGCGCGACATCCGGGTTATCGATCACACGGTTTACGCCGGCAAGATGGTCGGTGTATTTCTTGTCGAACACATTCTCGACACCGCCGGAGAGGGCCACGTGTTCGGTGAACTTATACTGACCACGCAGGTTCATGATACCGTACCCACTGGTTTTCCGTTCACTGTTTGTATTCGACACGTCATTCTGTTTCAGGTAGAACACCCCCTCGACCGCCGCGAACCACGACTCCTGCTGATGTGTCAGAGACAACACCGTGTTTATGGGCGCGATACGGTAAAGATCGTCACTCACGTCGTCACGTCTACCCTGCACCCAGCTGAGAACACCATCCGTGCGCCAGTGATCGCTTAGACTGCAACCTGCTTCCAGGTCGGCGCCAAAAAATATTGCATCGACTTCGCTGTACTGAAGCGGTGTCTGATCGCCATTCGCCATGCTAATTGCGGTCGCCGGGCCGATTATTGCCGTTTCGTGAACCGGAAGTCCCTGGATATAGTCGTGCACATCTCGATAGAACGCCCGTGGCCGAAAATAGATTACTTCAGTAGTGACGTTTACACCAAACTCAATCTCATGTGCGATCTCCGGATCTAGTTCCGGGTCACCGATATAGTTGTTTCCATCGGATAACCCGCCGTTGATTTCAAGGGGAATCCACAAGTAGCGTTCGAGGAAATTCGGCGAGCGGGTTTTGCGGCCGACACCGAATTCGAGTGCCACCGTCTCCGAGACATCCACGTTCAGTTTGAATACCGCGTCGATGTTGTGGTCGGTCTGATCGCGATCCGCGGAATTAAAACGGTTGCGTAATGCCATTACGTTTGGCACGGCACCGCCCGGAAGATACGGGTTTCGAGCCGACACAGCGTCGGCATCTGAATCAACCCGCGTGTAGCGAAGACCGAATTCAAAGTCGAGCATGTCGCCTACAGGCATGAAGTATTCCCCGTAGACGCCGACACGGTCGCGCTCAGCGTTGTTGATATTTTCAATCCGGAACACGTTGTTGTCGGGATCGAATATCGTCGCGTTGTGATCGGCGAAATCGGCATCTGTGCCGACGTTCACGTATCCGTCGCCGGCGGCAATCGTTGTCTTCAGGGTATATCCGACCGCATCGCTCTCCGCAATGATGAAGCGACGGTTTGTATCACCGTTGGCAGCCAGCGGCGGCGCTGCCGGCGGTGTCGTCCGGAGCGAGAAGTTATTCATTCCGTGCTCGATATCTGAATAGTAGACCGTTCCTGACACGCCTACATCGCCCCAGCTGAACGCGTAGTCGGTATTCAGCAAGTCACCGTCGAAATACCAAATATCCATGGGCAGTGCCGGTGTGCCGGCCCGCTCGGTTTCTACGCGCGAATAGTCAAACCCCAATTCGCTGCTATCGGTGCGAAGCGCATACCCGAGTTTGAGGTTTTTGCGCTCATGGACGGTGGGGGCAATCACACGCTCTCCGTCAAATTGAAGATCATCGCCATCCTCCCTGCTGCCGTTGAAAAAGAACTTATGCTGTTCCGTCGCCAATACGCCAAGAATGCCATATGCTGCACCGTTATTGTTGCTGTTCAGATCGCCGTTCAGTTCCCCGTGAAATTCGGGCGTATCGCTGTCCGTGAATTCTCCCTTATTCGACTTCGCCACGATGGCGCCGCCGATGGTTTCAAAACCGGCGCTCACCGGGGCGATGCCGCGATAAATCTCGATGGTTCTTAGCTGCAGCCGGGGCGCATAGCTTAGCGGCGGGTCCATGGAGTTTGGCCCGGCCGATGTGATGGGGATGCCGTCTACTGTCTGCGTAAGCCGATGTCCGAACATGCCGCGATACTGTGCCAGGCTTGTCAGGGGGCCATTGCTGTTCATATTTGCGCCGGGTACACGGCGGAGGAGCTGAGTGGTGTCCGCCGGCATGCCGTGGTACCCCTCGGTGACGTGGACTTTGAAGCGCTTCGCATCGTCCTCGCTCTCAGCGCGGATGATGATGTCGTCGAAATAAACGGTGTCCATGCCGCCACCCTCGGTCATGCCGCCAGACTGTGCGAGAGCCGCTGCTGCAGCCAGGAAAAGTGATGATATGGCAATTCGAATTTGTGTTTTCAAAGGAGCCTCCCGATTTCTTAAATACCTGATTTGAAGCCCACTGATGGGGGCATTCCCCGCTGCGTGTGCGGGGACGTCTCAGGTGGAATTGGGTCAATGTGTTGAGCTAGTCGATGCCACAGCGCGTAGAGTCTGTCTGTTCGTGGCATCAATGAATGTGTAAACCACATTGACTGGATTTCGAGTGATGGTGGTGTGCCTGCCTGGACCCGTCCGAACAAAGGATTCGTGCGTTGGACGAGATTGCCGGTGCGTGCAAATCGCGAAAGCGATGATGCAGGATGGACACACGTGCAACAGACAATTAGAGCAATTATTCCGTCCGTGTCGTGACTGCATGGGACGGAGCAGGGCTGTTTGCCCAGCGTCCGATATCACGGCAGATGAGGATCTACTTGAACGGGTAAATTGGCCTGTTGCAGAAGAGGCGGTATCAGAATCGGAGGGAAGAGAGTGCCAGAGGGAGTGGAACCGTCGGTTTGATGACGGACACGGTTACGCCAATCGGCGCATTGAGATAGCCGTCTTTGTGAGCACGGCCGATGTACACCGGTGTCAGGCCTGTATGTTGGTTGTGGTGACGGGTTCGCTTCGTTCGCGATGTCGTTACGGCCGGTGCGCTAAATGCCGCAGCGATCGCGTCTGAAACCGGGCCACACGGCTTGGCTCGGACATCGATCGACGCATCAGATACAATCAAGCGCGGAATGCCCGGTCGTGGCGTCGGGGTGCAGCAACAACTCTCGGCGCTGGCATCCATTGGACAGGACGCCGTGTCCGACGCGGACACGGCTACCTGATCGACCGGTTTTGGTGCTGCACAACAGCGCATCGTCGCCGCAGGCACATCAGCGCTCTCATCTGCGGAGCAGCCGTCGAGTTCCGCAGGCGAACTCGCTGCGAATACGGAAAAAACCCACAGAAACGCAAGGGATGACGTGACTGACCTGAAACCAACATTTGGCATCGTGTTCAAGCTCCGAAAGGGCGGAATGATAAGACGATTTGCTCAACTGGTCTGCTATAGTAATTGGCTGAGAATCCTGTGTCAACCAGCGAATGGAAAAAATATCAGTGTCACGCGCGTCGAGATCGTTGGTGCGGAAAAAACCGATTCGATTTGCCTGGCCCTGTGCTCCGAGTCGTTCACTTACTCCGGTGTTGGCACCTCTTCGGCCACGGTCCCGGGTGGATGCTCATACCAACCGGTTACCGCGTCGTAATCCGTAATGGTATCTCTGACCTTGAGAACGGTAAACATACCGCCCATGTTGATTCTGGCGAATGGGCCTACGCCAGCCATCATTGGCGGCGTATTTTTTGGCGCCGGCATGTGTTCGGCGTGCTCCCCCATTTCATGCATACCGCTGGTACCCATCGCCATATAGCCAGGTATCATCTTGCTCATTTTTTGCTCGACGGCATCCTGATCGACGCCGATAACGTTGGGCAGGTTGTGCTCCATAGCATTCATTGCGTGGTGCGTCTTGTGGCAATGGAAGGGCCAATCACCAGAATATTCCGGAACGAATTCGATGACTTTGGCCGTTCCCGGCGGAACATTGACGGTTGTTGTGGGATGCTGGGCGTTCTCTGCGATCTGGCCACCTTCTGTCGCAGTGACCAGGAAAGAGACACCGTGGATGTGAATCGGATGGCTTTCCATACTGATGTTGGCAAATCGGACGCGGACGCGATCACCCTTCTGAGCGATTACAGGGCTGGTCCCAGGATAAATGCGGCTGTTAAATGTAAAATAATTGAAATCGAACATGGCATTTGGATTGGGCTTACTGGTTCCGGGAGGGATTTGCCACATGTGCAGGAAAATGCAGTAGTCACGGTCGATCTTCTTCGGCTCGCCATCTTTGGGATGAATAATAAAGAAGCCTTCCATTCCCATGGCAATCTGAACGGATTCGTCGGCATGAGGATGATAGAAGAACGTTCCGTGCTGCACCAAATCGAACTCGTAGGCAAAGGTTTGCCCTGGTTGGATATAACTCTGGGTGAGGCCGCCGACACCATCCATTCCATTCGGGAGAAACAGCCCGTGCCAATGAACCGCATGCGGCGCCGGTAAGCGATTGGTGACGAGAATCCTTACGCGATCACCTTCCACTGCTTCGATAGTGGGGCCAGGGGTTGTGCCGTTATACCCCCAGCAATCAAAGACGTAGCCGGGAGCAAATTCCCGTTTCACTTTCTCGGCGATAAGATGAAATTCTTTTACACCGTCAACCATCTTGTAAGGAAGAGACCCTACGTCCGGCGTAATCACTGGATTGTAGGACGGTGCTGCGTGTGAGGATGGCGTGACTGTAAGCAGTGCACTCAACCAAAACGGCAACAGCGCGGCGCAGTACGAACCACGCATTCGATCAATCTTCAACTTCTTCATAAGCAATCTCGCTTTTTCCATGAATTTTTCCGGCTCGACTCAATGTCCACCGTGACCGTCTTTTTTTGCCGGCGCTGTGTCCGCAACAGGCTCCATAGCGGCATCACCGATTCGACCGCCGGCGAGCACGTGATCCAGTTCGGCTCGCGTAATCCAATACTTCTTGAGAATCTCAACATATGCCTTGCGCGCCCTAAGTTCGTCCATCTTCGCTTCCAGCAGAGCATATGGTCCAAGGAACATTCCGTTGTAATGCTCGAGAGAGAGCTTAACGATACGCGATTTCAGTGGGAGCACAGCGGATTCGTAGTACTCGATCTTGCCTATCAATTCGTCGTGAAGTTCCCGGAGCAATCGGAATTCCGATCGCAGATGAATGCCGATACTGGACAATTCATGCTCCTTCTGCCGCAGCAACGCCGTGTAGCGTTCGACTTCGGTCTGATTGCGATCGAATATCGGGATCTCAAGTGCTCCGGAAACGCCCGACGCCGGGATGTGAAAATCTTCTTCTTCGCGAATCAGGCCCAGTTCGAGTGCGGGTATGATGGTTGCCTTGTTAACGCCCAACTCGCGTTTGAGGATGCCGATTTCGTACATGGCCGCTTCGATTGCCAGGCTGTTGCTTATCGCGCGGTCGACGGACTCATCGGAAACACTGCTCCCCGGACGGGTGAGTTCGGTGGGCATGGACCATGCAGTCGACTCCCCCCAAAACCCAAGGAGCTGGTTGATTCTCTCGCGCGCTACTGTGACGTTGCGTTGCTGATCGGTACGTTTCAGCGTGATGTCCTGGTATGCTGCCTGGTGTCCTGCCAGGGTAAGATCGCTGATATTGCCGACGCGATGCTGCTCCAGGGCCATCTCAAGGCGCACCGCAACGCCATCAAGCACTTTCTGCATGAGACTCAGCTTCATGGACTCGCCCTGATAGGTGTAAACGGCGATCGACACATCCGTAATCAGGCGAATTACTTTTTCGGACAGTCGCATTTTCTCCACCTCCATACGGGCCCTCGACACCTTCGCCATTTCGTGTCTGCGAATCACATCGATAAAGTCCATTGTGACCGAAAAATGGAACTGTGCGTCGCGCGTATCGGGTTCGACGAAGCCGACGCCCGGTACGAATAACGGTACCGATTCTTCATCTTCGAATGATTCGAGAATGTCGAAATGAATCGTTGGGTTCCGTAAGATCGTTGCATGTCGGAGTGCGGCTCTCTCGACGCCAAGCGCTTCGTAATCCTGCAGGAGCTGCGGATTGTTGAGCAGGGCTATCTGGATTGCGTTGCGCAGGCCCAACGGCTTCTCGTCGAGCGTGCGCTTGCGCTCGTCGGCTAGGTGTCGGTCGGGTTCCAGCTTGACGGCTACTCCGGAATCAGCGACTCGGCGTTGGACGTCACGACCAACGTCACGAATATCGGCGTGGTGGCGAACCGTCTTGCAGCTCACCGCAAAGATGGTCAACACTCCCAAAACCAGCGGTGTTCGGTGCGCCAGCAGGCGTGTTGCCGGAGAATTGTGAAAGATCGATTTCAATGATGTGACCCCTCGTGGTGATGCGATCCTTCGTGATGATGTGATCCCTCGTGTTCGCGTGCATTCTCTTCGAGCCGCGTTGCCACCTCGCGCTCGAGCGCACTCTGGCGGAGCCCTGAAGCGGGTGACAAAGGCGACGAGTGAGCATCGGCAGCGGCCGGGTGGTCGTCCGGTAGTGCAGGCACGCGATTGATCGTGCCGCAACCGATCAATGCAGCTGCCAGCAACGATGCGGTCGCCGTGAGGACACACTTTGTCAGATTTGTCATTTTAAGTCCCGATTCACAGGTTTAGCTGATCATTACGTCGGTCCGTCAGTTGCCCGCCGGCGCAGGGTACATCCGGTTGCCGTTGCTGTTGATCCAGTATCCAACTCCGGCATCAAGGATGCCGGTTACGCGTGGTACCGTTTCGAAACGATTGCCGCGCCACCGCCAGATGGATCCTTTTACAGCGCCGTCATATGGGGTTGTGACATTGGATAACGGGGCGATCAAATTCCAGCCGTCAACCAGCTGCAGTGGGGCGGATCCGTCGGCGGGGGCGTTCCCGGTAATACCAACATCATCATCGTTGCGGTCACTGAAAAACCAGAATGCCTCTCCGGTTGCGAGACGGTCATTTGTTGCACGAACGGCATTACCGGTAGCATGCCAAATTGAACCGGCAAGTACGTCCGAGAAAATTTCTGCTGCCGTATCGCACGCGGTCACGGGAAGGCCGATCAGGTTCCATCCCGGCGATACCGACAAGGTAGGGCTTTCCGGCATCGCATAAGATATTGAGATGGATGCGGTGCACGTACTTGTGTTGCCGCTGTCATCGGCAGTGGTCAGCACGATCACGACAGCGGGAAAGTCGTCGCAGTCGAGTTCGGATTGCGATAAGGTTTGCTTAGCAATAGCGCAATTATCCGATGACTGGTCGTTGATATCCGCCGGCGCAAGGGCTGCAACCATTGTGCTCTGATCCAGCAACGCCGTGGTGTCGCGGCAGGATGAACCGGGCGATTCCGTGTCCACGACCACTACGGTGAAACTGCAGGTGTCGAAGTTGCCCGCAGCGTCGGTAGCGGTATACAGCACCGTGGTCGCTCCCTTATCGAAGGTTGTGCCTGACACCGGAGCGGAGGACAGCATGATTTCCGGGCAATTGTCGGATACCGCAGGCGGCGGCCAAGTCACCACGGCACTACAGAGGTCCGGATCGGTCGACACCGTGAAGTCCAACGGACAATTGGAGATTGCAGGCGGTTGCAGATCGTGCAGGGTAACCAGAAACACGCATTCGTCGGTGTTGGAATTGCCGTCAGTGAGCGTATATCGAACCGTCGTCACGCCGACGTCAAAACGACTGTTTGGATCATGTGTGGACTCGAGTGTGGCGCCCGGACAGTTGTCGTCGGCCGTCGGCGGCGTCCAATTCACTACCGCATCGCACAGTCCGGCCTCAGCATCCACCACGATGTCTCCGGGACAATCCGATAAGACAGGAGATGTTTCGTCGACGACATTTACCGTGAAGATGCAGATACTTTCATTGCCGGAATTATCTTGCGCCGTGTAACTTACCTGTGTGCTTCCCAGGCTGAAGGTGTCGCCCGGATCGTGCGAAGATTCGAAACTGATGACCTCATCATTGTCGGTCGCGGTTGGCTCGGTCCAGGTCACAACCGCTTCACAGGCGGCATTCGCGGCGATGTCGATATCCGCAGGACAATTCGATATCACCGGGTTCCCCGTATCACTGACAATGACGTCAAATGTGCACGTCGATGTATTCCCCGCGGCGTCGGAGGCGGTGTAGACGATCGCCGCGGTACCGTTCGGGAAAAGCGCGCCGGGCGGGTGATTCGGTGTCAGCGAGTTCAGGCTGCAATTGTCGACGGCCGACGGCGCGGTCCAGTCGACGGCCACCTCGGAACCGGTTTCCAGGTTTTCAAAGACATCACCCGGGCAATTGTTGATGGTCGGCGGCGCCCGGTCCTCTACGGTGATGGAAAACCGGCACGTTGCAAGGTTGCCGGCGCCATCTGATGCCTGATAGTTGACCACGGTTGTGCCGATCGCCAAGGTCGCGCCCGGCGCATGACTGAACGAGACATCGACCGCGCCGCTGTTGTCATCGGCGGTCGGTGGTGTCCACGTTGCGGTTGCCATGCAGTTGGCATCCGCGGCGATAGTCTGATCGACCGGGCAGTTCGACAATGTTGGCGGTGTTACGTCAATCACGGTGACGGTGAATTCGCAGGTCGCGCGGTTTTCCGCGTCATCCACAGCGGTGTACGTTACGGTCGTCAAGCCAATATCGAACGTTGTGCCCGGAGAATGGCTTGACGGAAAGTCGGTCACGGCGCATTGGTCGCTCGCCGTGGGCTCGTCCCAGGTTGCGTCCGCTCCGCCGGATGCGCCCGCCGTCACGGTGAAATCGTTGGGGCATCCTGAAATCTCCGGCACCGTTACGTCCACGACCTCAATGCTGAAGCTGCAGCTTGTGGTGTTGCCTGCGTCGTCTTCGGCGGTGTAGATCACGGTGGTCGAATCCCCCACAAACAGAGCGCCCGGATCGTGGGTGGTCGTCTCGCCGATCACGTCACAGTTGTCCACGAACGTTGGTGGTGTCCAAAACGCCATTGCCTCGCAGTTGTCATCGGCAGCGAGTGTCTGCGACGATGGACATGCGCCCAGCCCGGGCGGTTCGTCGTCTACGACCTTCACCGTAAAGCTGCACGTGCCGGTATTCCCCACCATATCCGTGGCTGTATATACCACTGTTGTTGTGCCGCGATCGAATGTTGTTCCCGGCATGGGGAGTGATGTGAGCGACACCAATTCGCAGTTATCGGATGCCGTCGGCGGCGGCCAGGACACCACGGCACTACAGAGGTCCGGATCGGTCGACACCGTGAAGTCGGTCGGACAGTCGGCGAGGTTGGGCGGCGTTTGATCGGATACGGTCACCGAGAAGGTGCATGAGGCCGTATTGCCTGAGTTGTCCGTCGCCACATAAACCACCAGATTCGTTCCCAGGCCGAATGACGACCCGGAGGAATGTGGC
>JAJFLQ010000073.1 GCA_021772615.1 Verrucomicrobiota bacterium
TCGGCTACTCGCTGCTGCCGAAAACCATTGTCAATCCAGGTCAGGACAGAAATTGGCAATACCATTGCTTTATTGGCCCGAAAAAATATGGTCTATTGAAGGAACTCGATCAAGACAAAGAATCTGTGCTTCAGTTCGACCTCTTTCTATTTTTCCATTTCGGTTGGATGAAGGCTATTTCCCTTGGCATTCTCTGGATGCTCAACGAACTCGAAGCGATCTTCCATAACTACGGCGTCGCGATCATCATCACGACGTTAATTATTCGCACCGTGTTCTGGCCTATAACGCATCAAAGTACGCTGTGGTCAAAAAAGATGCAGAAGATTCAACCGAAGTTGCAGGAACTTCGGGAGAAGTACAGCAATGACCCACAGAAGATGCAACAGAAAACAATGGAATTTTATCGCGAAAATAAGATTAATCCTTTCGCGGGCTGCCTGCCGATGTTTCTGCAGGTACCCGTATTTTTCGCGTTGTTCAACGTGCTGCGAAGCGCCATCGAGCTGCGCCAGGCAAGTTTTCTTTGGGCAGTCGATCTGTCGCGACAGGATACCATATTTCTGATACCGGGGCTGGATCTGCCGCTTAATCCCCTCGCGATTCTGATGGGAGTAACGATGTTCCTGCAGCAGAAAGTGGTGCCGACCAGCGCCGATCCGATGCAACAGAAAGTCATGATGTTCATGACGATATTTTTCGTGTTTATTCTTTACACGATGCCTGCCGGGTTGACACTGTACTGGACGATCAATCAAACAATATCCATATTTCAGTACAAGGTTACCCGACAACTCGACACAAAGTGACAGCCGAATTTCGCCCCCGGGCCGACGACATACATGAAGCGCACACAATCGGCCGACGGCGGATCGGCAGATGCCAATCCCAACACAACGAGTAGAAAAATGTCCATTACTACCCAGCAAATGAAGGAAGCGAAAGAGAGCTTCAGCAAAATGATCTCGCACCTCGGTCTTGCGGCCGCAATCGAGGCGCGGCCTGAACGATCCATTATCATTCTACAGGTCAAAACCAGGCAACCCGGACGCCTTATTGGAAGAAACGGACAGTCACTGAATGCAATACAACACTTGCTCAATGTCATTCTATTGACCCGCAAGGGCGCGTTTCCAAAGGTGTCTATCGACGTACAAGGACTGAGCGACGATCGCAGTCGCCCATCGCGCTCCAGCCGGGGCGGTGGCGCCTCCACCAGGCCCGCAAGTCGGAACGACAGCCGTGCAGATAGTTCGGATCGCCTGCGTAAGCGGGCTCAGGACGCTGTCAAAGAAGTCCACAGATGGGGCGAGCAGGTCGTGCTGCAGGCGATGACGCCCGCAGAGATTAAGATCGTCGAGGATGTACTGGCCACGGAATCAGAATTGGAAACTGTCACATCAAACGGCGCAGGCAACAAAATCACGCTCACGATACGCCTGAAGAATGCGAAATAAGCCGTAACGTCAACTCTGCGGCATCGTACGTGCCAGTGCCACGAATTGGCAGACTTGCAGTTCCTCGGCGCGCACCCGGTAATCTAGCCCACATACATCGTATGACCGCCTTATACAGGCCTCGTCCGCCAATGTGAGCAGTTGGGACAACATCTGCTTGCGACGCTGGCCGAACCCCAGACGGGCAATCTTGCCGACCATATCCTCAAGTTCAGAGGAAATTATACGATCTTTGGGCCGCATGCGTATGAATGCGGAATCGACATCCGGTACCGGCCAGAATACATGCGGCGATATCTTGCGAATCAGGTCGATGTCGTAGCGAAGTTGGGTTCGGACCGATAGCGAACCATACGTCTTCCGCCGCGGTTGTGCGACCAGTCGACAGGCGAATTCGTGTTGCACCAGAAGGAAGATTTCGTGTGGCGGGTTTTCCAGCTGGAGAAGCTTAAATATGATCGCCGATGAGGCCGCGTATGGCAGGTTCCCGACACAACGAAAACGACGGTCACCCAGGATTTTCGAATAATTGATGCGGCAAGCGTCGCCGTGGATGAGCTGAAACCGCGCCGATGCGCCGTATTTTCCTGCGAGATATTCCGCCAATCGATTGTCGTACTCGACAGCTATCAGGGTGGCGCAGTCGGATTCCAGCAAATAATCGGTGAGTGCTCCGGCGCCGCTGCCGATCTCGAGGATACATTCGCCGGCCGCCGGATCAATTGTGCGGGTTAAAAAAGAAAGCGTATTCTGGTCGCAAAGAAAATTCTGCCCGAGACGCCGGCTTGGTCGTACGCCAAGATCCCGCAGGACTACCATCAATTCCCGCTGCGTCATTCTTTGAAGAAAATCCGGACATACGCCTTGTTTCTCAAATCGCCGACGAACTCCTGGTAACGCTTTGTACGCTTCGACTCATAAAGTTTCTGCTTAATTTCGCCATAGACGTCATCCAGCGCCGGCACACGTGCCTTTTCGACATCACCCAATTTGAGAAATACGACGCTTCCGTTCAAATCCACGGGCTCCGAGACATCGCCCTTGATCTTGCCGCGGAGTGCGGTCTTAAACTCAGAACGGATGTCATCTTCGTTTAACCATCCCAGGTCGCCCCCGTTCTTGCTGCTGGCATTCGCAGAGTAACGTCTCGCCAGTTCGGCAAATTCAGTGCCCGCCCGTAATCCATCAATAACGCCGTCAAGACTGGCTTGATAGTCTTCTGCGTCAGGTTTCAACTCAATGAGTTGAAGTCGCATTCTTCCCGCTGTCGAAAGGTCATACGCAAAATCCTTGTAATACGTATTAATCTCCTTCGGCGTAACGGTGATATTTCGCTCCACCATCTGGCTGACAAGCAGATCTACCTTTACGTTACGCTCAATACGCTCACGAAACTCCATCATCGTAATGCCGCTTGCAACCAGCATTTCTTCGAACTTCCGCCAGTCGCCACCCGCCTGCGATGCGACAACGGAGTCGATTCGCTTCTCGATAAACTCGCTCGGAAGCTGGTACCCTTTTTTCTCAAACTCGCTGTAGATCAATCGATGATTGATAAGCTCATGCGCTGCCTTGATACGATTCTGATTGATCTCATCAAACAACGCTTGCCGTTTCTCCTCATCACTGAGGTCCGCCCCTGCGTAACGAGTCTGTATCTGCTGCTCGAAGCCGGAGTTAAATTTTGCCACATCATAGACTGTGATGACCTCATCGTTTACGATTGCCACAATGCCGTCGGAGTAGCCACTTTGTGCTGCCGCTGCCAACGGCGGTGTGACCGCCGCGAGAATGAGAACGACTGACAGCTGTTCAAGGAGTAATTGTTGTATCTTCACGCGACACTGGTTATTTTTTTCTTGCGCTTACGGGTCTTGGGCGTGGATCTGTTTTCGACCACGTCCTCGTCGATGACACACGACTCGATATCGCTCCGAGATGGTATCTCGAACATGATATCAAGCATGATCATCTCCATTATCGACCGCAATCCCCGAGCACCGGTTCCACGCTTCAACGCCTTGGCGGCAAGAGCACGCAATGCCTCATCTGTAAATGACAACGCCACGTTCTCCATCGCAAACAACTGCTGATACTGCTTCGTCAGCGCGTTGCGGGTTGTGGTCAGAATGGCAATCAAATCCTCTTCCGTCAACTCGTCAAGTACGGCCACCACGGGAAGCCGACCAATGAATTCCGGAATTAGGCCGTATTTCAACAGATCTTCCGGTTGGATATGCCTCATGATGTCGTCGTCATTCCGCGCATGCTGCGGGAGGCTCCCCTCGTCCGCCTCATCCGCGTCGGATCGAAAGCCCAGCAAACGCTTGCCAATGCGGCGGTGAATCGCCTTATCCAAGCCAACGAATGCACCGGCACAGATAAAGAGTATATTGCTGGTTTCGACTTGCAAGTACTCCTGTTGCGGGTGCTTTCGTCCACCTTTCATCGGCACATTCGACACACAGCCCTCAAGTATCTTGAGCAATGCCTGCTGAACACCTTCGCCGGATACATCGCGAGTGATCGAGACATTCTCGGATTTTTTGCAGATCTTATCAATCTCATCGACGTAGATAATGCCGATCTGCGCACGGTCAATCTCATAATCCGCAGCCTGTACCAGCCGCAAGATAATATTTTCAACATCTTCACCAACATACCCGGCCTCAGTCAGTGTCGTCGCATCTGCTATCGCAAACGGGACATCAAGAATCTTCGCCAAGGTCCTGGCCAGCAGCGTCTTCCCCGATCCGGTCGGGCCAATCAACATGATATTGCTTTTCTCAAGTTCGACCGCATCGTCGAAAGCAATCGCATCTTTCGCTGCATCGCGGCTCCGGAGAAACTGCAGTCGCTTATAGTGATTATGGACAGCAACGGATAGTACCTTCTTCACATACTCCTGGCCAACCACATACTGGTCAAGTGACTGCTTGATATCCGCCGGTTTCGGCACCAGCATTTCGGGTATTGCTACCGTCTTCGTCGATTCCTTGCCACTACCGGACGTCGTGCTGCCACTAATCATGCGGCTGCAATGCCTGACGCAGTCAAAGCAGATAAACACACCGGAATGCCCGGAGATCATCGGCAGTGAATCGTTACGAAACCGTCCGCAGAACGAACAGTAGTTATCATTTTTCTGATTTTTGGCCATAATACAATCAATTTGCTCATTCACTTCAGCAATTTGCGATCAAAATTCCTACTTCTTTTCCGCTTCCTCTTTATCCTCACTATCAGCTTGCGACGTGAGTACGGAATCAACAAGTCCATAGTCACACGCATCTTGCGCTGTCATGAAAAAATCTCGCTCCGTATCTTTCTCGATACGGCTCAGGTCATTTTCAGTGTGTTGTGCCAGAATCTCATTTATCACTTTGCGCAACCGAATGATCTCCTTCGCCTGGATGCCGATATCAACGGCAGACCCGGTCGTGCCTCCCCACGGTTGGTGAATCATGATTCGTGCGTTAGGTAACGCGTATCGCTTGCCTTTGGTACCGGCCGCAAGCAGCACGGCGCCGAGGCTAGCCGCCTGCCCAACACAATAGGTCCGGATATTACAACTGAGTATCTGCATGGTATCATATATCGCAAGCCCGGACGTAACGGAACCACCGGGACTGTTGATATAGAAATCAATGTCCTTCTGCGGGTCTTCCGATTGCAAATAAAGAAATTCAGCTATTAGCAAATTCGCCACGGCGTCATCGACCGGGGTGCCGAGAATAACAATTCTGTCCTTCAGCAACCGTGAAAAAATGTCATACCCGCGTTCGCCATGCGCAGTCTGCTCCACAACCATTGGCACCAATGTCATTCGTCCATCCATTTACCTGCTCCTGTATGATTTTGCGTGGCTGTAGGTGTAACCCGGCGACCGCCAGTGAAAAAAACCAATGCACCCGTTTCGCGGCGGACCGATGTCCCCAATATTTTCAAGCAACGCCGCCCGGGCGTGATCGTCAACTCGTGGGCTCACCGGTCGACTGCTCTGAAATCTCAGCGAGACTCACCAGATTACGTAATACTTTCGATCTAAGAATGTCTGCCGAAATCGATCCGCGGAGGGCGTCACGGTCATAATTAGGTGCTTGTTTGCCGCCTCCACGTCCGTATTGTTCCATCATTCGCCGTTCGTGCTCATCAACCTCTTCAACGCCAACAACGATTTCCTCTGCCTTGGCAATTGACTCAGTTATGTACTGCAATGTCAATCGCTTACGTGCGATATTCTCATAAAGCTCTTCGTGCTTGTCCAGCTCTGCATCCAATTGTTCGGGCGACAGACCGAGCTGCCGAAAATGCCCCGATGCCGATGCGCGCGTACGCTTTTTTTCAAGCTCCAACAAGCGCTGCGGCAGCACCATGTCGGTGTTCGCAACCAGATACTCGCTCACCTGATCCTCAAGCCGCTTGAACTGTTCCATCGTCATGTGGTACGTGAGCTTTGCCTTCACGTGTTTCTTCAACTCGTCCACACTTTCGACATCAAGAGATTTCGCGAACACATCGTCCAATTCCGGTTCAACAGGACTGTGTACTTCCTTAATTGTAATCGTATACTCGAATGTCTTGCCGGCCAAAAAGTCCTCAACATGGTCGTCTGGAAAAGTCACTGACAATGACACCGACTCGTCTGTGCTGCGCCCGGATAGCCCTTCAATGACGCCGGGTAAGATTTCCGGCTCACCAAGCAAGATCACGGTGTCCTCAGCCGCAAGCAACGGCTTTGCCGAGTCCGGAATGTCTCTCTCTGCGTTCGCTGCGGCATAGCCAACACGCAGCATATCGCCCTTTTTCGCCGGTTGATTAACTACATCGAAGGAAGCCCTCTGACGTAATAAATCCTTGATGAACGAATCCACGTCGCCGTCCTCGACATCCGCTTTCTCATACGACAACTTCATTCCTTTATATTCCGGCAATTCAAACGACGGTGATACATCAAATTCAAGGGAGAATGAGAATGGGCGTCCGCTCTCGATCGCGCTCATGTCATTCTCGGCTAACTCCGGCATCGTTGCAAGTTCAAATTCCGAACGAGCCAGCAATGTTTCTAATCCTGACCGCACCAATTTCTGCCGCACGTCGTCTGCGATCGCATCGGCGTACCGCCGGGTTATCAAATGCCGCGGTGCACGCCCCGGCCGAAAACCGGGAATCTTAATTTTGCGGCCAAACTCACCTTGCACGATCTTGATGGCGCGATCCACATCCGTCGCTGGAACTTCCACATCAACGCGGTAACGACATGGTTCAAGCTCCGTCGTCTTAATATCTATATTATCCTGAATTGCCATAGCACCTATTGATCCTAACCCTATTCGAAAGCATAAAAGCTAACAGCCAAACGGGCAATGTCCACACTTGCGCCCGCAGAATTTCACAACCCTAGTACATTATTCGAAAATATCCAATAGCCCTTGAACCGCGCCAGCTGATCCACAGCCTCGAATACCCGTCCCGACCAAACCCAAATTGGCTTGCGTACGTCAGCCGCACTAACCGAAGCTTCGGACACTGATAGGCTGAAGCCCACCAGATTCCACTTCTCCTGGAGCAACGTCTTCCTCAAATCCGGGTCCGGGTCCACTTCCACTCCACGAACGACCGCGGGATCTAACGCATCAGCGTATAACCAGTAGCCTGTTTGCGGATGCAGCATTTGCGCCATCTCAAGTCGTTCGTCGTCCCGACACCACATCCACATCGAACCAGAAAATCCAGGGAACACCGAACCTGCGGTCTGTTGATTTGACAACAACGGACCAGGGAACGAAATAAGATTCCATCCCTTATCAAACGTATAGATACGCTCCCACTCCGCCGCAACAAATGACACGGCGCTTCCATCCGTTGCCGTACTTGCCACAGCCTCGTTCCCCGCCGTATCCCTGATCGTTATCGCAAACGCGACAATTCCCTCATCGTCACCGGCATTCATCACCCTGGCTGCCTCGAATGTGTTCGCTGCACCGGCCCCCACCACCCCTGCCGCAACACCACCAATGACCGCCGATGAAATCTGCGACTCTGTCCCGTCTGTACGGAAAATCACCGACACCGTATCGCCAACAATGGCGTCGTCTGGCGCAATAGAATTATCTGAAACTACCGCGAGAGCCTCAAGACCCGGTGGTGTCTTGTCGATGGTAAACGATACACTATCCGTTTCCATGTTTGCGCCATTGACGGCCGTGACCACGAGATCATATTGTCCTTCGTCACTTATTGTAGCGCCTGCTGTAAATTCCTCGCTATTCAACAGGATGCTTCTGGATGTCTCGCCGGTTATCAGGAATTCCGGCGTAACATCCTGGTTCGTCACCTGGCCGTTCATCACACCGCCGATTATTTCCGCGCGCAACGGTGTCACAAACGTGTATTGAACCTCATCCGAAAGAGGTGACATTCCACTAAATGACGCAAACGCGCGAACCGTTTTCGTTTCTTCACTACCGGTTACAATAAATGGCTCAACAAACAACGTGCCGGAATCCGCCGTGGGTACCGAACCGTCGATCGAATACCGCAAAAAATCAGATCCGGCTGCATGCATCGCTACCTCAATTGGCGATTCAAAACTTCCCGCCGGAGGAAATATCTGAAGTCCGTCACCGACGAAGACGTATCCCGCCTCACCGCTCGATGGGAATCCGCCGCCCACACCCGGCAACGTATAGACAACAGTCACGAAGGTCAGTTCGGACGCGCTGGTATTCACCAGGGGTGTGAATGCGATCCGAAACGCGGGTCCAGTCCCTGCCGTAACACCACTACCGCTCAAACCGCCGGCGCGGATGATAAGCCGACCACTGTTCGCCTCTGGTTGTTCATCGAAACGAAAACGCGTCATAGCAGAACCTGGAGGATCCTGTACCGCAGTCAAACTTGCCGCGACGTAAGCCAATACTGTGTCATTAAAACGTAACTCGAGATCGAGAGTTCTAAGGTTTGAATCGGGGTTGTCAATGTGAACCACTAGGTCAATATCAACACCACTAACCGTCGCGACAACGCGTTGGCCGGTACTGTTGCCCGCACGTATCGCGAGAGGTGTCTGTCCTTGCGTATTCAGCCCAACTGAAAATAGAGACGCACCCAAAATAACCATAAATACAAAACGCATGTTGAACTCACCTCAAAAGTCCTGGCATTCAAGACTAAGCGGGTGTCCCAGTCTGGCTGAATTACACAGTGAACTGAGTACCGTGGGTTCCACGATTCCGCATACGTAACGAATGTCTGAGTTCCGACTTCAGTCGGCCAGCCTCTACCCGGCTTCAGCCGGGGTACACATTCGCGACATACCGCACGACAAGGCACCACCCAGGCAAGCTTCCGGATGGACGCCCACCCCCTCCCAGATCCCGTCGCCCGCCGGCATCGGTACTCCGTCAAAGCACCACCGATATCTTGCGCTCCACTTGCCGTTAACGCCGAGCAGCATTCAACCGAGCTGTGCCTTCATTGCCTCGCTACCCACAGTAGTACCGGCAAACGCCTGCAAAAATTCTCAATTCAAAACTGTTCAAACTTCCTCGTCACTAATCCACGCCAACATCCTCAACGACCGGCAGAGAATCAACTGTCAGTAAAAACAAAAGAGCCGTATTGGTATTCACCAACACGGCTCTTCCGTCAAAGCATGTGTGTAGTAGTGCGACCTTTAGTCGACACTCACACCGCTGTTTCCAGCCACATCCTGAATCGCATCCAGATCGACACTCACCGACGACGAATTGTTCCACGCAGTCGGCGGTGTTATTACAATCACGCGGGAATCCTCACGAACCTCGATCTCAACGTCCTGCGAATGCGCGACTGTCAGAATTCCTTCATCCAAGAGATCAACAGCGGCATCGCCTATCAGCACGCCGTCGTTGTCACCGCCACGAACACGTATGGACTCATGGAAACGAATCTCTAACGGATCGAGACTTCCAATGAGGCTGGTCATATCGAAATCACCGTCCACATTGGGTACCTTGTCACCGATCTGCGGTGCAAGCGTATCTTCACCTTCCTCTACGAGTCCGTCGATATTGGCGTTAATGATATCGATCGTTGCCATGTCCAATGCGTGTCCTGCAGGTGCGGTGTCCTCATCGTCCCCAATACCCGTGCCAACCGGCATCGGCAACGTCCGCAAGCGGCGGAATATGTAGACTGCGTCACGCCCGGTCTCGAAGGCTGCCACCAGATCCACGTCGAGCCCGCCATCCACATTCTTATATGCATCAACGTTCGCCAGCACCTGAACATCGGCAATCCGGCAGTCGCCATTCTCACGGAACTCTTCCGGCACGATTGGAACCAGACCGTTAAGATGGCCGTACAATGCTGCGCGATAGATAATCAGACCGTCAGTGTCAAACTCTACGCGACCATTCTCGTCGATGTCCAGAAGACTGATAAGCGTGTTCACATCAATCGTGCCATT
Organism: Verrucomicrobiota bacterium; assembly: GCA_021772615.1. Lineage (GTDB taxonomy): Bacteria > Verrucomicrobiota > Lentisphaeria > JABSQK01 > JAJFLO01 > JAJFLQ01. The sequence continues at coordinate 9,910 of JAJFLQ010000073.1, forward strand.
CACTACGGCCAGAGCGATATTGGCGCCTTCTCCGTCGATCGCTACAATCTGGCCACTGAGCAACTCGGCATCAAGCGCGATCTCTTCGAAATCGCCCAGGTCCGTTCCGCCGGCGCCAACACGTAGGCGGAACAGAAGATCCACCACCGTACCTTCTCCACCATTTACGGCGAGTTCACCATCGGCACGATCAATGACGATCCACACAATACTTTCACTCACCACGGTGTCGTCAACGAATGCGGCAACATGCGCCCCGGCCGTAACCAGGTCGCCCGCTACGGGTGAAAGCATATCCTTATTCAGGAACTCCAGCTGGGTACCGTCGTAAACAATCGGAAATGCCAGCGTTTGCAGATCTGTGACGTCAGCGTTTATTGAAACGCTCACCCATTGATTCTCACGCTGACCATCGGATTCACCCACCCCAATCTCAACGACCAACTCAAGACGCTTGATCACGATCGACTTCGACGCAGGTGCACCGATGAGACTACCGGCGCCGCCGGCGACCGGCAGCACGCAGGGGTCACACGGATTCCCTGACGGGTCACTGATACCACCGGTGCCTGTCAACGAATTCACATCGACGTAGTCAAGTAGCTCACCTTCAGGTGTTTCATCACCGAATTGAACGACATACCGGAACGTCAATGTGGATGTTCCACTACCGCCGAGAATGACCGCTTCACGACCGGTGTTCAGCGCCAGTCGAAGCTGACCGCTCGCAACCACCTTTTCCGAGAATTCCACATCGATATCGATGATCTCTCCCGGACCGTAAACACCATCGGCCTTGCTGGATGTCACATGAACGATCTCCGGGTCAACTGAATCCGACGTGAGCTCGATCGCAATAGCAGGCGAGTCACCATTGGCGTTACCGGAAATGTCAAACACCGCGCCAGCCGCACATTCCAGAACGAACGTCTCATTATCACCGTCGACTATTTCTCCCGCCCGATCGACGGCGACCATCCGCTGCTCTTCGGTAAGCACAATCTCAAGCGTCGTGACGCAACCGGAGGAGACGACCGTTGCACCACCAAGATTGATCAGATTCTTTCCAACCTGTGCGTTGATGTGGCACAGGCTCAGATCCGTAGCATCCGCGTCGATGGTCTCATCGAATACGATTGACAATTCGCCCGTCCCCAGGTCCAACAACACCGGCGAACCGATTTCCATCGTAGATACGGCGGGCGACTTGATGTCGCATATCACTGACGCCGTAATGCCAAGCTGAGCCACGTTCGGCGTACCGGAATCAAGATCGTCATCTGCAACGACACCCTCAAGGATATCGACGGTGACGGCACCGCCGTCGAAGGCGCTGCAGAACTCGGCATTGGCATCGCAACCGCCCAACAGCTGTACACGTTCCTCTTCCGTCAATTCAATGGTGATTTCATTGCCATCGACACTCGGCCCATTGGTGAATTCCGACCCCAACAACGACGTCGCGAGTGCGCTCTGCTGCACCATCACACGAACACCGTCCAAGCCCATGCTGCCAATATTCACGTCCTCACTGACGGTAATCGTCAGCCTCGACACATTATCATTGAAGTCGATCTCCACGCCGGTCACGACCGGTGTATCCGTCACCTCCGTGACCGGGATGCCTGTCTGCCCATCATTCAGGGAATCCAGAAGATCTGTGACCACGCCTGAGTCAATGGCGAGTTCCAATGCAGTGCCGTCACCTGCAGGGTCGCTGGATACCGGGCGTGCCGTAGCGATCTGATCGGCCGACAGTGTAAGGTCTACAACGTGGCCGTTGATCTCCGGCGTCTGATCGGATACCGTAACCGTGGTTGCGTCCTCAGTGTTCTCCAATCGCACCCCACCGGCCGACAGATCAAGGTCCGACACAACTTTGTCAAACGTAACCGTGAGTTCGCCAGTGTTGTAATCGACATGTACACTGACTGCCAACGGCGGTCGCACGTCGGCACTTTCGTCTACCTCGGTACTCGAACTCGGATCATTGCCGTTGTCGGCAATATCTCTGAATGCAAAGTCTGAAGCGTCCAGGAACACCGCTGTGCCCAGGCCATCACCTGCAGCCGGCGGCGTAAAGCCCGATAGCGCCAGCGCAGTGTCACGCGTACTATCGTCCAACTGTATACTGATGCTGGTAGCGTTGGCATCGACAGTCGTAATGATGTCGAAGAACGCGTCGAGATCATTAATGAAGTCACCAGCGTCTGCACTCAGGCTCAAGTCGCTCAGATTGAGCGAGCTGACGTCGACGGTCTCGCAGAAATCGATCGTCAAGACTCCGGTATCATAGTTCAGCGACGCAGCAATAACTTCGGGCGCTACAATGTCTTCAAACTCAAGCGCTACCAACGACTGGGCATCATTGTCATTTCCGACAACGTCTGTGGCTGCACCGACACCAAGTTCGACGATTACCGAGTCGGTGTCATCGGCGAACACTGACAGGGCATAGGCGTCTGCACGCGCTGCTTCATTCAGGAACACAACGACAACACTTCCCGGGTTACCCGTGACCAGACTGTCGTCGAACAGATTGTCTTCGTCGAACGCGCTTGTGAAGAGCGCGGCAGATGTCAGGTCGTCCGCAACGACGTCCAGAATAACGACGTCGGAATTATCCAAACTCACATCGTTACCGCCAACCGTATCGCTGAGATGTATCTGTCCGAGATCAACGGCGCTGACGGCTTCGCTGAACAACAACATCGCAATGCCGGTACCGCATTCAACATCCTCATCGGCGAAATACGCATTGCTGTAATCAACCAGTGCGTCAAGCAATTTCGGCGCTGTTGTATCCTGCATGGCCACCGTCACCGGAAGATCATCGACGTTTTCGCTTGGATTCCCAATCAAATCAGCAACTGAACCGAACGCAAGATCCAGCGCATGTCCCGACACGATTGCAAGGACGTCAACGCGCTGTGATTCAGTTAGTAGAAGTAGGAGGCTGCTGCCGTTCACGCCAACAACCAGCGCGTCTTCCAAATCCACGTCTACCGGATCCGTGTTATCGTCGAGACCACTCAGAGCAGCGCCGGACAAATCAGTGAGAACCGAATCGATCGACTCACTGAAAACTACCGTCAGCAAACCGTTGTTGAGTTTCAGTGTCGCACTTACGGCGATGGGCCCGGTGACGTCGCCACTGACCGAGATCGGCAGCCCAATTTGCTGCTTGTTCGGGTTCCCGGCCAAATCACGCACTGCGGCGACGTCCACATCGACGACGATGTTAGCGAACGAGTACAGCGTTTCGCGTTGTGCGTTTGTCAACGTGATGCATACTTCATTATTCGCGACTGACGCACCAGCACCGGCCAGTGAAATTTCATCACTATCACTTGTATCAACCAGATAGATACGTGAGAGATTCACGGACCCGTCGTCGACTTCCTCGCTGAATGCAATCTTGAGTACGCCGTCGTCCACGTCCAACGTGATGTCGGACGGCGCATCGGCTATCACAGGGGGAGCCTTGTCGATCGTTGTGATGCTGGCGTCGTCCACTGGATCGCCGTCCATGGTCTCGAGCGTGCCGCTGGTGAAGTCAACGGTGAATTCCGCGCCGGTAGTGAGTACGGCGCTCTCATCGAACGTCAACACCACCATCGACGAGTACGTATCCACTCCGCCTGTTGCCACGGCCAGATTGGAAACTGCCGGAACGGTCGCGAAGTCATTAACATCGACAGTGTTGAGGTCCACATTGCTGCCGAAATTAATCTTGATTGCATCAACGAGTCCATTGCAGTCGTCATCCTGTGTATGCCCGCTCAGCAACGCTTGCGCCACGCCGCCAAAACGAGTGCCCGCAACGAGATTTGAAACCGTGTTATTGTCAAAGTTATCCAGCGCATGCACCTCATCAATCCGGCCATTAAAACTGTACGTTGCCCCAGGGCCGCTACCGCCGATTTCGAACGGTTCATTATTGCTCAAATTATTGCCTGAGAGCGATTTTGAACCAGACAAATTGCCGTTGATATAGACTTTCATTGTCAATCCATCGTAGGTGCCGGCGACGTGATACCACGTGTTTGTCACCGTTGTTCCTCCGCTACGAACGTAGTGCGAGGCTGCTTGCCCAAGTGCGAACCTGATTTTGCCATCACTTTGCAGAAAGAGACTCGGCCCATTCGCAGCGGTGGAAAAGGTACCTTTTCCCGCGATCCAGGAATCGGCCCTTAATCTCGCGTCATAATTAATCCAGGCGCTCAAAACCACCTTGCCGGTAGCGAATTGCAGACTTGAATTGTTGGGTATAGTGATTTTGCCGGCGGCAGCATCGTTAAAATCACGGGCGTTACCGAGATTACTGACGGGCTTGCCGGTGCCAGCGGCATTGGCGGGTACGCCGGTGACAATCGTTGCGCCTGCATTCGCTGTGCCGTTATTGCCGTTACCTGATGAATCAACAGCAGTTGTGCCGCTCGATGCGTCGAGCAGCCAAATACCACCGATGCCGGCATCACCACTGCTTTCCGTTATGGAAATCGTGAACACCGACGGTTCACTCTCATTATCATCGTTATTCACACCACCATTAGCGCCGTTGTCGAATAGCGTAACAGTCACTGTCGCCACACCAACTGCGTCAATAACCGGAGTGAACGTCAGGTCGCCGGACAGCGCGTTTATCGCCGGCTGACCGTTTGCAGTAAACAGTTCGGGGGTATCCACGACGACGTCGAACGCTAACGATTGACTCGTTTCATCCGCGCCGCCACCCGGGCTGATATTCGTGGCGAAGTTCGAAATCATGTGCGGTGAACGGTCGTCAACAATGCCCACTGCAGTCTGCGAGAGATCAAACGTCGGTTCATCGTTAACCGGGATGACTGTGATTTCAATATCCATCGAAGCGGATGTAGACGGCGCTGACCACGCAATGGCGTCGAGCCCGTCTACCGAACGACCAATGATTGAGACCACACCGCTGACGGTATCCAGAACCGCCAGGAAATGCCCGCCCGACCCGCCTTCTTCACCGTATTTCGCAGCTCCGAACAAGGTTGATGTGCCCGGACAGAAGTCCAAGGCAGCAAGACGATGACTATCGTTCACAGACAATGTACTGTCGATGCCCGGCGCAGCGATTGCAGGATCGGGTAGCAGGATATCGGTCTGGAACGTACCGCTACCGTCAACATTGCTAAGGATGTTCAACGCTGTACCGCCGGCGTTCACCAGATTGCCCATCGGTGAAAAGCCAAGCCCATTGCCCTGACCGTCAACGTTTGTATTACCAACGGACGTCGCTGCGCCCGTCGATGTGTTGAGAACAATCAACTGGTCGTCCGAGCTGCGCTTCATATATGCATACAAAACCGTACCATTTTCATTAAAGGTCATATCCGGCACATTCCGGCCATTCAAGTCCTCTATTCCGGTTGGTCCGACTTCCATGCCCATTCCCGTATCTGTGTCAATTGTTATCAAGACGCTCACTCCGTCAGCAGCGCGGTAACCAACAGCGTACAGAAGACCGTCGTTCGCACTGAAATCAATGGCGCTGATGCCATTGAAGCCAATCTGACCAATAACGGTTGCTGCGCCAGTCGTCGGATCAAGCTCATGCAAGGCAGATGCCCCACCTGCATCCTGCGACACCCCGTACAAGCGCCGCACGCCGCTATCGGACAAGGATACACTCACCGTTGCCTCGCCGTTGGCGTTCGGGGCCACCGTAAAGTCAAAGTCGCCGGTTGCCAACGATATTGTCGGCAGTACCGAGAACATTCCGGGATTGTCTGTCACAATGTCAATGAGAAGGTCGTCCGACTCATTCGGACCGGCACTGATGTCCGTGGCGAACCCGGGATGACTGTATACACCACCATTCTGATCTTCGGCCAGAGTAATATCAAGTGTCGCCTTCGTGATCTCCGGCGCATCGTTCACTGCGTTCACCATCACCGTAACCACTGCGGTTGCCGTCGCCCCAAAATCGTCTTCTGCCTGCAGCACAAGCACGGCCATGCCGTTTTCGTCACTCGCGAAATCGAGCGACAACGTCGTGTCCGACACGGCGTGACTGACCAGCGGCATGTTGTCATTCGAAATAACAGACAGCTCAAGCGAATCGCCATCGGTGACGATATCCACATCGTCGAAGACGTCACTAATGTCAATCTCAAGCGGCCCGGAATCCTCACTGGCCTTGATCACGTCTGTTATTGCCGCCGTTGATGTCGACCCGCTATTGTCGACTGCGGTGATAGTAATAATAGCTGGATCGTTGACAAACGGCGGATCGTTAACCGGGTCCACCGTGATCACTTTCGTCGCCGTCGCACTGGATCCATGTTGATCTGTCGCACTCACGACAATTACAGCTTGACCATGTTGATCATCCAGCAGCGAAACGACGAGGTCGTTACCGTCCACAGAAATATCGAGCACATCCATCCCGTCGTTGCTCACAGTGGCGAACGTTAGGAAGTCACCGTCCGTCTCGATGTCCACGTCGTCGAATATCGCACCAAGATCAATAAGCATGTCTTCATCGTCTTCGCTCAACGTCATATCCGCAGGCGCTGAGATTAGCTCAGGCTCGTCATTTACAGGCATCACCATGATAAAGCACTCGACCACGCCTGCCGTATCCACGCCACCATTGGCCGTCCCGCCGTTATCAGACAATACTACAGTGATCTTGGCGTTGCCGTGCGCATTTTCCGCCAGTACGAATTCCAGGTCGGCACTCAGCGTGGAATCGACACCCGGAAAAACAAGCTCAGGCTCAACATCGAAAAGATCCGGATTGTCGTTCGTGACCGTAAATGTAAGGATTTGATCATCCTCATTGTCCGGCCCGGCCAACACATTCTGCGCCCAGCCCGCAACCCTGACCACACCTCCCGTTGCGAAAACCGGAGGATTGTCACCGTCTGCGTCCTCGTCGATCATGACAGTGCCGCCAACAATCACGACACTGTCGTCCTCAATCTTATCGAATGACGGCGCGTCGTTGACTGGAATGACGTCAATATCAATGACGGCAGTATCAGTCAGCGCGCCGCCCTTTGCATCGACATTAAGATCATCTACTAAGACCTTGATCGTGTCATCGCCGTTAAGGTCTTCATCGCCAAGATATACCAGCACGGCAATCTCGTCGTTGATCTCCTCCAGCGTGCCGACAACCAGCGACGGCTCGACAGTGCCGAAATCGGCTTTGATAGAAACCGACAATACCGTGTCACTGCCGTCTTCGATATCAGGATCACTGACGCTGACACCGAGGATAAACAACTCAACATCTTCGAACGCCACCTGACTTCCAGGCGCCGTGACAACGGGAGGACGATTGAATGTCGCAAAATTAATACTTATCTCGACTGACTCGCTTTCGCCGCCATCACCATCCGAGACACGTATAGAGACAGTTCGCTCGAAACCATCAGGGTCAACGACGGGTTTGTCGTTGCCATTCTCGAATGTCAGGCTTGCAATCAACGCTTCGACACGCTCAACCGTTGCCGCTGCTGATGTAAACAGGACGATAAAGTCCTCCCCGTTGTCGCCGCCAGTTACGAGACCCAATTCAAAGCTGATATCACCGTTTTCAACGGCAAACAACACGCCATCTACTATACGGAAATCACTGTCTTCAGTAATACCAATTTCATCATCTGCGGTAGCGCCCTCAATGGAAACGCGCAGCGCGCCATTGTTAAAATTGCTTGAGTCGCTATCGGACACCTCGACGTCGCCAGCCAGCGGCACAGGTCCGCTCGCCACACAGTATTCCAAGGTGATATCACTGGAAGAAATCGTGATCTCGGGAGGATTATCGCCGCCGTCACCGTCGCCGCCGCCACCTGGTCCGTCGCCGGTAATGATCTGCACGCATGACGCCGTGTTGCCGGATGCATCCATCGCCATCCAGGTACGAGTCACGACCAGCACCACGTTTTCGCCGTCGTGACATGATCCCGTCGACTTATCTTCAAACATTAGCATCGGTTCAGGATCACATGCATCGTGGACCCACGCCTGCCCGACAACCGGGTTGAAGAATGGGAAGATATCATCGTCACAACTAACCGTGACGTCATCCGGACATTCGATTACAGGATCAAATCCGTCCAACACTGTAATGACAGCGGAGCATACATCCGTGTTTCCATCGAGATCGGTCGCTGTAACAACAACCACGTGCTCGCCCGAGCCATAAACCAACGCCCCCGCTGCCGGGCTTTGAGAAATTGTGACCGAGTCGCAGTTATCTGTTGCACTAACCAGTTCCGCAAAATCCGGCACCACGATCTCGCAATTTTCATCGCTCGCCATCGTCAAGTCGGACGGACAACCAGATATAATAACCGGATCAGTCTCGTCCACTGCCGTAAATACCACAGTACATGTACTGGAGTTACCTACAGAGTCAGCGGCCGTGACTGTGATCACATGTTTACCGCGCATCACAAGTTCGTTTTCTTCGGGATCCTGGCTGATTTCGATACCATCAAGCGTATCGCAATTATCCGAGACCACAGTGTCGGCGAGTACGTCCGGTATGGCTGTTTGACAAGTTGAGTCAACGACATCTGAGGTCGGCGCCGCACAGACAAGATCGGGCGGCGAGTCGTCTACAACCGTGACGACCACGCTGCAAAGATCGGTGTTGCCGGCTGCATCCTCAGCGGTGATCCAAATCACCGTCGCCCCCAGGTCAATTGAATTGCCCACAGCCGGACTCTGCGTAAGCGCAGGTTCACTGTCGCAGTTGTCGGACACAAACATATCACCGAGGATATCCGGAGCGAGCGCCCTGCAATTTTCATTGGCACTCAGCGTCAGGTCGTCGGGACATTCCGACAGCTCCGGATCATCGATGTCCAAAACCTCTATCACAGCGGTGCATTCCGCCGTGTTTCCATAGTCGTCCTCAACAGTGACGACAACCACGTGCTCGCCGACACCTACAACCTCGAACGCCGCCGGGCTTTGCGTGATAGCCAGCACTGTGTCGCAATTGTCGGTCGCGGAAATTTCGGCGACCAAGTTCGGTATTTGTTCTTCGCACTCCTCATCCGCCGCCAGCGTCCTGTCGAAATTACAATTAAGAACGATGGGCGGTGCGTCATCAATTACCTCAACAATTGCATTACAGGTTTGCATGTTACCAAAGTTATCAGTGGCCTTAAACGTCACCGTCGTAATGCCCAGCGGCAACACAGTATTTGACATTGGACTTTGGGTGATGACCACATCGGTATCACAGTTATCGTCGGCCATCACATTCGTGCGCAGATCCGGCAAGACAGCCGTACAGTTCCCTTCCGCCGACAGCGTTTTGTCGGCGCTACAATTGGTAAAGAACGGCGGATCGTCGTCAACTACCGTCACCTCAACCGTACATTCAGCCGTATTGCCGTATTCATCGGTAGCCATGATCGTCACCATCGTCACGCCGAGCCCAACGGTCGTCCCCTCAGTCGGCCCCTGCGATACCATGACATCGCTATCGCAATTATCATCAACATCAATGTATTCAAACACATCCGGAATCATACCTTCACAATTCGTATCGGTGCCCACAGTGATGTCGGTTGAGCAACCGGACAAGATTGGTGACTCATCATCCACTACCGTCACAACAACAGTACACGTACTGGTATTCTCCGAGCCGTCCTCAACGGTTACGATAACGACATTCTCTCCCAGCTGCAGATCATCAAACTCGGCCGGACTCTGAGTGATGGTGATATCATCACAGTTATCACTCGCTTCGACTCCGCCAGTCACATCGGGCGCGTCGCCGATACAGTCCTCATCGGCTGAGATAGTTAGATCGGCGCCGCATGATGCGATATCCGGCGGCGTCTCATCGATGACGTCAATGGTCACAGAACACGTGCTTGAATTCCCCGTAGTGTCCATTGCAGTAACAACGATGACCGTTTCGCCCAGGTCGAGGGCCTCTCCTACGTCAGGTTCCTGACTAACATCTACGTCGCTATCACAGTTATCCACAGCAGAAACAAGACCTGCAATATCCGGTGCGACATGCTCGCAGTTTTCGTCCGCCACAAGCGTCATATCGAAGTTGCACGAGACAATATCCGGCCCATGCACATCAATGACCGTCACAACGGCGGTGCACACATCGGTCTCGCCCTCATCATCAGTGGCCGTCAGCGTCACGACCGTGTCGCCCAACCCAAGCGTGGTGCCTTCAGCGGGCACCTGAACAATCTGTATGTCTGTATCACAGTTGTCAGTGACGCTAATCTCCTCGGTAAGATCCGGCAAGAATTGCTCACAATTCTCATCCGCCGCCAACGTCATGTCGACATCGCAGTACGTGATCTCAAGAGGCGTGGTGTCAAGCACCATAATGGTGATCGAGCAGCTGTCGGTATTCTCCGCATCGTCGGTTGCGGTAAACACAACGACGTGCGATCCCAGGCCGAGCGTTTCGCCCGAATCCGGGCTCTGCGTAATATCGACATCGCTATCGCAATTATCCGTCGCGGTGACGCCACCCGTGAGATCGACGACAAGATACTCGCACTCACTATCGGCGCTGACCGTAAAACTGGATGCGCAAACCGTAATAACCGGAGCGGTCTGCTCGACCACGGTTACCGCCACGGTACACGCATCGGAATTGCCGTAATTGTCAACGGCGGTGATTTCCACGACCACCAGGCCCGGCTCGGCAGTGTCATTTGCGACAGGGTCCTGCGTGACACTTACATTCGTATCGCAATTGTCAGCCACACTCACGAGGCCGGCCAGATTCGGAATGAGTCCGTCACAGTTGGCGTCGGCAGCAACAGTCCTGTCGAGATCACACCCCGTTATGATCGGGTCATCGTCGTCCTCGACCGTCACCGTAACAACGCAGGTCGATGTGTTCCCGACGTTGTCGGTGAACGTCATAACAACAAGAGTGTCCTCAAGATCAATGATGGTGCCAGCCGCAGTGCCCTGCGCAATACTGACGTCGGTATCACAATTATCCGTCGCCGAGACATCGCCGGCAAGATTCGGCAACACATTCTCGCAATTTTCGTCGGTGCCGAGAGTCACGTCCGCATCACAGTCGGTGATCGTCGGATCGCCAATATCAAGAACCGTCGCAGTTGCCGTGCATGTGTCCGTGTTGCCGGCATCATCCGTCACAGTAATCACGACAGTCGTCGAACCAAGCTGAATGGTTGTACCGCTCATGATATCCTGAGTGACGTCCAGGCTACCATCGCAATTATCACTAGCACTCACGTTACCAATGAATGCCGGCATGAGGCTTTCGCAATCGCCGTCCGCGGCGAGCGTGCGGGTAGGCGCACAACTCGTTATCTCCGGATTATCGTCATCAACGACCGTCACAACAGCTGTGCACGTATCCGTATTACCGTTATTATCAGTCGCTGTAATCAGCACCGTCGTCGCACCCAGGCCGACGAGACTGTTTGCCGTTGGACTCTGCGTGACCGCAACGCTCCCGTCGCAATTGTCCGTGGCGCTGGTCAGGCCCGCATAGTGCGGCACCAGACCTTCACAGTTTTGATCTGTACCGACAGTGCTGCTGGCGGCACATGACGTTATGACAGGATCATCGTTGTCCTCGACAGTGACCGTCGACGTGCATGTAGTCACATTTCCGGCATCATCCTCGGCACGAAAGACCACAACAGTGTCACCCGCACCTTCAATCAGCGCACCACTGCTTGGACTCTGAGTAATTTCAACATCGGTATCGCAATGATCCGTAGCCGACACAAACGATAGTAGATTCGGCACCGTTTGCTCGCAGACCGCATTAGCCGTTAGCGTCATATCACCGTCGCACATCACAAAGCCCGGCGCGTCCACATCGACGACAGTAATTACAGCCGTACACTTGTCAAAATTCCCGGCATCATCGGTCGCCGTCAACGTAATAACGGTCTCACCCAGACCGATTCGGGTCGGCGGGTTAATATTCTGCGTCACCTCAATGTCCATATCCACATTATCAGTGACGCTTACCTCGCCCGTCAAATCCGGCACTTCGACTTGACAATCGCCTTCTGCAGCCTCCGTGCGATCGGCAGCGCACATGGTAATCTCGGGAGCAATAACATCGGTTGAGCCTCCGGCCATACCGAGCGGCTGATCACCAACGGCCAGCGTGGCCAGTACGGAATCGGTCGTGGTTGTTGCATCAATAATATGGACCTGGTCGGAATCGCGACTACTCACGGCAAACTTACCGTTCACATAGGCAGCCTCGCGCGGGCCATCTCCGACTGAGACGGTGGCAACAATGGAGTTTGTAACTGGATTTATCAACACGGCGTTATCGGAATTACGATTGGCGACACAGAACCGCCCGCCGCCAAATGCGATCGCGTTCGGAGAGAGTACACTCGCACCGGGCGCAAGCGTCACCGCCGGCCCACCAGCAGAACTGATCAGGGAAATTGCATTACCACTAAAACAGGAAACAGCGAACTTGCCGTCACCAAATGCGACGCGTGTTGGCCCCGCCCCAACAGCAATTGACGTTGTCGAATCAGCGGCATCCACCAATGTTACCGAATTAGAAGAGAAGTTGGTTACCGCGAATTTACCATCGCCAAATGCGACACCCCGCGGACTGCTGCCGACAGCAACGACACCAATCACCTCAAGCGTACCCGCAGAAATGGTGGTCATTGTGTTGTCGCTCTGATTCACAACCGCAAATCGGCCATCGCCAAACGCAATTCGCCTCGGATTCGTACCGACCACCACTGGGCTTCCTAGCTGGACGTTGGTATTGGCGTCAATAAATACCACCGACCCGACACCGCCACCATTGTTATCGACGATTGCGAATTTTCCGCTGGCAAATCTGATAGCAGTCGGCGTCGTGCCTACCGAAAGGGTCGCAAGCAGAGCGTTAGTTGCTGCATTGAAAATCCGAACAGTCCCCGAAGTTCGATCCGTGACGGCAAACTTGCCGTTCCCGAAGGCGACTGCATGTGGCAATGTACCGGCAGTCAAGGCGGGCACCTGTAACACGTTAGTATCGGCGTTTATGACACTTGCCGTACCGCCGTTTGAATTTGCCACAACAAACTTAAAGGCTTGACCGTAAACGCTCATGGAACTCGTGGCGAGAATTAGGCAGGCAACCACAAGCCATGCAACAAATAGCTTCGCGCCACCAGTACTGACGAACGGCCATTTGTTTCTGCAAGTTGCGGCATTGGACGAAGACCTGCATCCGGATAAGTCAGTCATATTTGATTTCTCCCTTGAGTGGTTAAGGTGTTGCTTTAGGTTAGTCGTGCAAAAACGGTTGTGGTTCAGCGCAAGACGCTTGCCTATCGCGCTTATTCTCTAATTTATGTATTCGGGACAGATTGCAGCATCAAGGAGGTTAGCACTCGCCCGACGCCACCGAGAGCGACTAAATGGGAAAATACATTTCTGGCTCATAGGAGTTAGTGTAACCGCGATGACGGAAGATTCAAATACAAATCTTCCAAAAAATCGACGTTAATGGACATTCAATTTTCTTGCATGACAGCTAGAACGCGAGCCAGTCGGCAATTCCTCGGCTCTGATGTATGATCGAATATCGACTTGCCTACCGGGTGGAGTTACACTGTGCCAAATAGGGCCTGCTGAAAAGCGGCATTGGCATCGCAACAAATCAAGCGCAATGCAGCTGGCTGCAACTGGACGGCACACAACGGGCCCGTTGAAGACGCACCACGACCGCGGAGACATTGCGCTACAGCGCTAGACTGCGACGAGAAGGCTAGCCCGACCTTCTCACTCTTTTTGTTAATTTTGCCAAAAATCATGCCGGAAAAAGTCATAACCAGTTGATTACCAACGACCATGCTTTAAAACGCCCCCCCCCGTAGGGACTATATTTTTCGAGCTGGGACTTGCCTCGGCGGAATCGCGTGCTATCATCGGGGTATGTTCTTTCGTGTTAAAAAATCGCCCTCCGGAAAAGTCCTTCAACTGTTGGAGTCCTATCGCAATGACGAAGGCAAGCCGACCCATCTTGTCGTTGTCTCCCTGGGCAACGCTGACATCCCCGAACGAGTTCGGTCACGGATTGCCAAATGTGTTGAAGCACGCTTGTATGGCCGGCCGATGTTGTTGGAACCGCTGGAGCCTGACGTCCAGCACTGGATCGAGTTTATCGTCAAGCGTGTCGACCGACTGCAACGTTGGCGGCCACGCCGCTCTGACAGTGCCAAACGGCCCGAGTTGTCGTCGGCCTCCATCCAGCGCGCCGCATCGCAGGATATCGATAATTGCGGTGAAGTCGCTCCGATTCTGATCGATCAAGTCGAACATACACATACGACGACATTGGGTCCAACACTCCTTGCTTTAAAAGCTTGGGAAGACCTTGCCATGCCGCAACTGCTGCAGACACTGGGGTTTAATCAGGCGCAGCGCAACGTTGCGGCAGCTTCAGTAATCAATCGTCTGGTTGACCCTGCCAGTGAATATTTCATATATCGCCAATGGCTTAGCAATAGTTCATTGCCCGATCTGTTGGGCGAGCAGATACTCAACGGCGGCAAGGAACGGTTTTATCGGGTCAGCGACAAGCTTCTGGGTGTCCACGATAAAATCGAAGCGCATTTGCGTGATAAGGCAGCGGCTCAATTCGGGCTCAACCGCACTGTGTTGTTGTACGACTTGACCAATACTCATTTCGAAGGCGCTTGTCTCGGCAATGGTAAAGCCAAACGAGGGATGAGCAAACAGAAACGCAATGATTGTCCATTGGTGGTTGTGGGAATGATCTTCGACGAGTATGGCTTTGCGCTTGGACACCGCACCTTCTCCGGAAACCAATCCGATAGCGGGTCATTATCTCAAATGGTGGACTGCTTGCAGAGTATTTGCGCGGACCAGGAACTTCCCGGTCAGGTTCTCGTTGTCGTCGACGGAGGCATTGCCACGGAGGCGAATCTTAAGTTATTACGGAAGAATGGCTATCATTACCTGGTGAACGAGTCGCGCAGCAAACGCGCTGCGTTTGCCGAACAGTTCGATAGCGACGACTTTGAACTTGTCCCCAATCGAACGAAAAATGGACTGCCCCGTCCCAGTGTTGAGGTTAAGATTTTTGACCGTGAAGTCATCGACGATGCCGATAGTGATGAGGAAGAAGCAGAGTCTTACAAAGAACGCGTCATTCTCTGCCGCAGCGAAGCGCGGCGCAAGAAAGAATTGGCTATCTTCAGCAATGCTGAGAAGCGTTTTATTGAGCAGCTCAAGAAATTGAGGAAACGTCTGACCACGGGGCGGCTCAAGCAGGAAAAGAAGATTCATCAGGCGGTGGGGCGGCTTAAGGCAAAGAATCCACGTGTGGCGCGCTTCTATGACATTAACGTAATCGCAAGCAATGGTGATGAATTGGCCAATTTGCATTGGCAAAGGAAAAAAGATCGGTGCGCGTGTAACGAGGAGTTACTCGGTTGCTATGTGATGCGTACCGATTATCAGGGACTGAACGCGGATGAATATTGGCAACTGTATATCGGCTTAACCAATGCCGAGGACGGTTTTCGCGTACTGAAAAGTGATTTGGGGCTGCGCCCCAACTATCACCAAAAAGAAGAGCGTGTCGATGGACACATTTTTATCACCATCCTGGCTTATCATCTCCTCCAATACATTTTGCATACCCTCCGGCTCACAGGCGACATGCGTAGCTGGTACACGCTTTCACGTGTACTGTCGACCCACTGCTACACCACGTTGCTGCTGCCGAGCGTCGACGGTACACTATACCGCATCCGAAAGCCGGGGCAGCCGGAAACAGCACAGCGTGAGATCTACAGGCACTTCGAAGGAATCGTGGCAAGAGCTCCAACCGGTCGTTCCAAAATCTCCGGAAAGACGACGAAATTGTAGTGACCCAACACGGCCGGTTGCTACATTGCAATAACTTATGGCACAAACCGGGAAAGTCGGGCTAGGAGAACACCTGCTTTGGTGTAGCCGAGCGCTCTACAACCACGATTCGCTCGTGTAGATGGATTTCAGGGTCGAACACATCGGGGCGAAGAAAGGCGAGCCTTCCTTTTCAGAAGGTTCGCTACAAAGATCACCGCCGATATCGCCAACTCGCTGAGCTCTTGCAACCGGGCAAGAATTTGGCCCAGGCTGAACCGGCGCTTGCACTGACCGAAATTGCCTTCGACGGCATTCCAGGCACGTTCATCCTGCCGATGTTGCTTGAGTTGCTTGTCATGATTCGGGCCCGGACGGCCCAAGGGCGCAGCTTAAAATCAGATTTTCGACTCCTTGCAAAAACATCGGTTGCTACGTGCGCGATAGTAGATCTTGTCGGCATGATCTCTTTCTGAAAAACACCCGAGACGCTTGTGATAAGACATAACCCGGCTGGCAAGATCGCGACATTCATTGTACGGATCCCAGCTCACCCGATCACGAAATGTATAGCCGTTGCCGATTCCAATCGAAATCTTTGCTCCAAATTCATAAGCATGCCTGGCTTTGCCTCGGTAGATCGCACGAACATGCGGCTGATGCAGACTGAAATTCGGTCCTACACCGTCGCTTCACGACCGCGAACAATCGCGCTTTGTTGGTGGTAGACCTTCAAGACCGTATCCAGCCGATCGAGCTGAACGCGGCTCGAAAGCTCCAGACTGCAATGCTCAATCAAGCCGGAAATCGAAACCAAGTTTCGCTTCACGACATTGAGTTACCAACGACATTCCTTAAGAATCTTTCCAGGCGTGAAGCGTCGAACGCGGCGCGCGCGCGTATCGACAGCCTGCGCTACACGGCGGTATGTACGCGGCTTTGTATTGACGGCATCTCGGCAATGGGAGTAAAGGTCATCGATCAAACACTCGGTCGTTTTCCGAGAATCGTTCAATAATCCCACATCAGTCCAGTGGCTATTATCTGTAGGCACACAACTTGCATTGATGATTAACTTTCCAGATCGCAAGCTTTGCCCATCACTGAAATCCGAATCCTGATCGCGTTGATCCGATGACGGCTCCTCGGCCGACTCTGATGCCACTGCTCTATTGACAAACTGATCATTCACGCGACCATTCCTCTGCGCCGAATCGCTTGCGACAATGAACCATCATTGAAGCATCAAAAGGAAGCGCGTCCTGAAATTCGCGATACCCAAGGAAATACTGTCTGAACGGCGAACCCAGCGATTATTACCGCGTAGCCGGCAGTCGAAAGGAAGGTAAAAATCCACGAATTCGAGCTGCTGGGATGACTTTCTGAGCATCTGGCCGAACTCCCCTGCAAGGGACTTTATAAAAATCGGACCAAAACCTTGCAGGATTTACCACATAAACCATGCGATTAAAGGTAAAAATCGACGACATTCGTATTTTTCAGAAAGCCAGAAACATTGGCACCTGATGGCATTGATTCACGGAAGCAATTGCCATGACGACTGAAATCGACGTTCGCTCCGGCTGCAAACGGCAGTACACCAAATAAATGCCGCTGTATGGCTCTCTAAAATCGACGAGACATCGCAAAATTCGCTCGACCGTTCACCGACACACACCTATCGACATGCCCTATAGCGAAGTTTTCAAGTCGATTTTTTCCTTCTGAATAGTGTCTTGTCCGAGTTCAGATAGTACGAACAGGCGCGAATGCCTAGAAATTCTAGCAACTGTTGCCGCACCGACAATACTTACACTGCTGATTGACCTTTGAATCAATGTCCGCTAGAATGTTGTTGGCGTTACGTGCGCTACTTGGACCGATCAACCGTTCTCGCCGATTTCGGCGTATTCTATCCAACTAAACGGAGTAGCGGATATGGGTGTCTTTCTTCTGCGTAATCCAGATTGTGTGTTTATCCACATTCCCAAAACCGGAGGCGCGTCAATTCGTCACGGACTTTTTCACAGTGACTACGAAAAGCCAGTGTTCGGCCAGATTCCGCCTGACTGGGACGTGTATTTTAAGTTTGCATTCGTACGCAATCCGTATGATCGATTGGTTTCCGCGTGGAAAATGTTCACGGCCGGAATGTTTGAGTCGGCGTGGCAGTATCCCGAAGACGGCAACCCAAGATTGACGCTTGATGCGTTTCTCGACATTGTGGAGAATGAAAATGTCATCTTTGATGAACGCCGAAGAACATTTCGAGAGAAAATCCGGCATCACACGATCCCACAAACACACCCATTTAACTGTCTCCGTCACGCCAACTTTTTAGGTAGATTCGAAACCTTCGAGGAGGATCTGAAGGAAATATGCCGCAGGGTCGGAATCACCTCAATTTCAATACCTCGTCGAAATCAAACGACGCACCAACATTACTCCAAGTATTACAGTGCCAGCAACCGCGCGAGAGTCGCCAAATACTTCGCCCAAGATTTCGAAGAGTTCGGCTATACATTCGACGACGTACCGTGATTCCATAACTCCCGTCGATCTCATACCCAAATTACCGCTTGAGCAGTGATAAGACGCTCTGCACGTGGCGGCAAATGACGGCTTTTGCGATAGAGTGGCAGAAAACAGCTTTCGGTTCAAAGTTGCGTCCACATCGACAATATCGAAAGTGTGATAAGAACCATTGCGCCTACTTTCAAGTTGACGGCGTTCGAAAACTGGCACCGGCATAATTGGCACGAGCTGCACGGCAGTCCGGAAGGTTGCTTTGAGCTAGATAAAAGCAGATAATCTCGTGGGACTGGCCGGAAAACAAAGAGTCATAACATTTTGCCTTTTCATTTGTTGACAAAATTAACAGCCTCAATGAAAGGCACGTTATCGCACAAGAGAAAGATACCGTGGGCCGGGTGGGCAACTGCCTGCTTTTGTCCAATACAGACACGAAAATGGCAAATGTTCTTGATGCCGCAATGAATTTGGCCAATGAGTTCCCGGAGATTCCAAGGCCGATCAAGGCAGAGGAGGTCGTTCGAATTAGTGATAAGCGCTGGCAGGATGGGGCAAACACTGCCTTTGCCGTTGGCAAGAATTGCCTGGAGATAAGCGCGCAGCTATTGGGAATTGATGCGGTTGAATTGAAAATTGGTCGTCCCCCCCTGTCCGGCAGTGCCTTATATATTTCTGGCACTCCGGGGTCGCTATGGTTCATTGAGCCGGCAGACGAGTTGGGATCACTTTTGGCTTCAATGAGCCTTGGTCATTACCTTTCTCCTTACACGGATCGATTTCCCGGCCGGACGACAGTGCTGGAAAATGCGAATGCCGTGAGCCACGAAACCCACGGCTTGATTCCAAGCTTGATATAGGAGAAGGGCACGTGGTGGTGGAATTTCCGGCTGGTCGGGTACTTGACAACAGCGATGGGACGCGGGCCAAGCACACTTGTAGCATATCCGATCATTCAGCTCACTTCATCAAGAAGCGTGGCAGGGACACGGTATTCGGGTACAGGGTTCAGTTGATCCAGAGTGAGCAAGGTTACAATACCAGCGTTTTCTCCGGAAGGCAATGCTGCGAATTCCACGCAACTGATTCCCATGGTCGATCACTACTGCGAACGTATGACGGCTATCCCGGCATTGGTGCGTACGGATGATCGCTACTCAACGGCGGAGGTCAGGAAGAAATCCTTGAGAAGGAGGTGAAATTTGTCAGCAGCAACGGCAAGAAAATCACACTGGGGTCAAGCGCTGAATATTCCAAAGCCTAGGGCGCATCGCGCTCAACGGTGGAATCGCGAAAATTCACGGGAAAACACTATTCCGACTTTGGTCAGCCCCATCGCCGCGGGATTCATCCAGTGCGTATTGAAATGCTTGAAAAGTCGTCGCCTACAACTTTTTGGCGAACAAGCTATGAGCGCCGTGCGACACGCAAACGCGGCACGCCTGAATCCACAACGGCAATGACGCCATTTCGCCTGATGCACGCACATCGCTCAAAACCAAAGTAATAGTCAGCGCGGCACAGTAGAACCGAGTCGTTCAATCGCCGGACTTAACCAGAAAGAGCTCGGTCAACCAAAGTTCGGGGCCAATTCGAAGATTTTGACAAAATTCTCGAAACTGCAACAATTGCGAGGTGTTGTGGATTTTCAATCACGCCGCGTTTTGGAACCCTTTTCGAACAGCGTCCAGAAAAAGAGAACTGCGAGAATCAATCGAGATGCAATTTCGAGAGAAAGCGCTATATGATGGATTACCTTGATCTATTAAATCGAATTTTCCCAAGTCGATTCCGAGGTGCTAAAAGCAACCATTTCGAACTTGATGCCAACAAACTATTCATATTCATGCATATTCCGAAGACTGGCGGCACTACGATGAAAACCATTATCGAGAATTCGTCAACACCAGACTCTCGATTGCCATTGTATGGAAAACACTTGAGTTCGGATATAATTTCATCTAGAATATCAGACATGACTGAAGAGCAAAGACGAAAGATTTCCATAATTTATGGCCATCAAGTGTTTTATGATATCCACAATTTATTTGATAAAGAACCTCTATATTTTACTTTTTTACGCAACCCCGTAACTAGGGTGATATCTGACTATTTCAAGATCTTAAGAACTCCAACAAATGAGTTTCATGACCGTGTAAACTCCAACAACTACTCGCTGTATGAATATCTTGCAAACGATGTAAGTCCATATATCAAAAACCATCAAACTGTTTTTCTCGCACGAGATTATATAGACAATGATCACAATGCGGATATGTGCTCTAAATGTGATTCAACATTATATAGTCGTGCCATTAACAATTTGGCTAAATTCTGGTTTATTGGGTTAACCGAATCCTGTACACAAGACATTAAGACCTTATGTTCGATGATTTGCCTAAATTGCAATGTTTTCAACAAGATGAACGTCCGCCCAAATGTCCAATCACAAAGCACGAATATGATACCTGTAGACATACAGAATTTAATACTGGACCGAAATGTGTACGATGTTCTTTTATATAATAATGCTGTTTCTATTCATGACAGTCTTTTACGCAGCGCTATTCACTAATAATCTAGCTTAGGTAGATTAGTTACGGTCGCTGATCGATCTTTGAGTCTGCAAGAGACACCAACGGCCCCACACCTCATTGACAATGTCGCAAAATAAGCGAGCGGAAAAAATAGGCTTCTCAACAATGCTCATTGACTACTGCTATTATCAAGAACCCATTCAAAAAATATACCGGATAAAGATTTACATTCGCACGTTACAGGCACCATCCTTCTACCCCTTTTTCTCCGCGGAAATATCATGGCCACTCCTCAGGATGAAAGAATGAACGGCGAAGCAACTTCGAAAATTATGGGAATGTAATCAACCTATTTTCACGACTACAACAAAGAACTGATAGCAGGAGTGGAATATAAAAATGGCGAAGTCTATACAGGTACAATGACCACATATTGAATGAACAAGAATTGATTTGACGAAGACATGTTTAATACAAAACAATACTATGATTCACTTGAGAAAGAAATAATAAATTGCCCAGTTTGTGCATCAACAAATTATCAATCTATTTCCAAAGGAGATCGCTATGATATGGGCCTTGAATCATGCGGTTGTTATGATTGCGGTCTAATTTTCATAAATCCCCGTCCAACTGCATGCGAAATGGACAAATTCTACTCTCAAATGTACCGCATGCTCTACAAGTCAACGAAAAAGCCCAATGACAAATATATCACTAGCGGGACTCAACTACTCAGAGCGGATTTTGTTGTTGCGAATCTGTGTAAATATTTTGATATAGATTCAAATTTTAAGGTTCTAGACATTGGCTGTGCAGAAGGAACATTGCTAAAATCAATCGAAAAATGTTTTCGGCATGCAAGTTTGTTTGGCTTGGAGCCTGACCACAACTTCGCCGAGTACGCCCGCACGAAGACCAGAGCATCGGTCACATCGGGAAATTTCGAAGATACTATTAAGACATTAGGTCGTAACGAATTCGACTTAGTAACGACCACTCACGTACTTGAACATATCTTAGATCCGAATATTTTTCTGCGTGCTACATGGAACATACTAAAGCCCTATGGCTTGTTATATGTTGAAGTACCAAACATAAGCCATAAGGATACGAAAGGATTAGGCAATATTCACCTTGGACATGTCTTATCATTCAGCCCAGAAAATTTGTCATTTTTATTAGAGAAAAATAATTACACAATCATTGACATTTTATTGACCAACCTACCCGCTCTAACACCTTCCATGGCATATATTTGCCGGAAAGCGAAAAGCGACAGAAAAACTCACATAACGAAAACAATAATTCATCGCACGATCAGAAAATTTATAACCGATGTTGCGGCGTCGATAATTTGACTAGCTAACCGAAAAGTCATGGAACCATGCGAAAAAACTACTTTTGCTTTTAGATCAGTGTTCTCGTCCGTTATAGTATGAATATTCCAAAATATTTTATTTTTCCGTATAGCACCCATGCCTAGGCCGTTTAATTCATAACCGTAACGACCCCATATCCAACGATTTACAAGCTTTAACTTGCGAACACATCAACCAAGTATTCATAATCGGTTTGGAAGCAACCCAGAATGTCGAAGCTTTGGGTTAAACAATGCTCGCAAAAGTCGATAACAATTGGATTATTGGCAAGTTAAGTTGCACCAAATCGAGATCGTCTACATATAAACTTTAGTGCGAGGCGTTGTAGAAACCCCGAACACTGTCGCCTGTCATATTGTCTCACGTGGCGAATGACTACATCAGAAAATGACATAGGCTAAAATTATCCTGAGTGATCGGAATAGATAACAAAGTTTTATTCAGAAAAAAGTACGATTAATCCAATAGCTGAAAGCGTGAATATAGATTAGATATTTGTGCGGCGATGGAACCGGAAGTTAATAAGAAAGGATTAGACAATGATCCACTCCAACCAAATACAAACGTACACCTTAATAAATCCTTTTTATCCCGATGAGTGACCTACAGCCCGAGTTGAATAAAAATGGCTCCTTGTACGAGCATGAATTTCGTGTCGATAATGATAAAAAAGTGCCGATCGAGACCGTTTATTCTCCTGACAAGGTGTTGCATCGGCCTAGATATTTGTGGTGTCTGATGCTTGCAAATTTGCGGGCATCAAAGCAATTGACGTGGCGTCTAATGATTCGCGATATTCGCGCCCGTTACCGACAGTCATACTTGGGTTACTTATGGGCCTTCATTCCGCCGATAGTCACAACATTGCTATGGACAGTGTTGCGATCTCAAGGCATCTTTGCAATAGGTGACACAGGAATTCCATACCCTATTTATGTGCTGACGGGAATTATGCTCTGGGATGTATTCCGCGGCGGCATGAAGAGCGGCCTCGATGTCGTTAATACCGGCCGATCTATGTTGACTAAACTCAACTTTCCCCGCGAGGCACTGGTTTTTGCGAATGCAGGACAGGTAATGGTTGACTTTGCCGTACGCCTGGTCGTGTTGGCCATCGCGTGTGTTCTTCTGAAATTTTCACCGCCAGCGACGGTCATTCTTGCGCTGGTCGGCATCGTGGGGTTATTGGGGCTCGGGATCATAATCGGTCTGCTACTGGTAACTATCGGTGCCCTATACAAGGATGTGGAAAAGGCCATAGGATACGGAATAAGTCTATGGTTTTACCTAACCCCAGTCGTTTACCCACCTCCCTCAGAGTCTACGCTCGCCTTCTTCTTGATGATGAACCCGGTTACACCATTGCTGGTCACAACCCGTGAGCTAATGACCACCGGCACATTGACTCAACCTCTAGGCGCTTTGACGATTCTTGTGTGTATACCACTGATGCTTGCGGGTGTATGGGTTATTTACCATATTTCAATGCCGCACATAATTGAACGCATGAACGTCTAAATGACCACGGCTCAGTATGGCACGGTTAGGAGATAACTCAAAATCGGTACACAGACAAAGAGAAATAGGAATGGTTACCTTGATAATTAATCATAATAAGACCGGTAGAAGTCTATGATTGGCGACGTCGGCGTAATAGTAGAACATCTATCGAAAAAATTTTGCCGAGATCTCAAACGGTCGCTCTGGTACGGCATTCAAGGTATCGGCAGCGAATTCATTCCCCCTTTTCGACATAATAAATTATTACGCAAGGATGAGTTCTGGGCATTGAATGATATCTCATTCGAACTACGTCGCGGCGAATGTCTGGGGATAATCGGCCCAAACGGCTCCGGTAAAAGTACACTGCTTAAGATTCTGAATGGCCTCAACAAGCCTGATATGGGCCGCGTCACAATTCGCGGACGAGTCGGTGCTCTTATAGAACTCGGCACCGGATTCTCCCCTGTACTGACAGGAAGGGAAAATCTATATATAAACGCGACGATTCTCGGCTTATCGAAACACGAAATTGACGGACTTTTTGATGAAATTGTCGCTTTCGCAGAGATTGGCGATTTTATTGATATGCCACTTCAGAATTACAGTTCCGGCATGAAAGTGAGGCTCGGCTTTGCTGTCGCGGCAAACCTACGACCCGACATCTTGATAATTGACGAAGTTCTTGCCGTGGGGGATGTGGGCTTCCGTATGAAATGCTACAAGCACCTTCGCCAACTACTCGACGACGGTACCAGTGTCATTTTCGTTTCTCATAGTGTCAATCATCTCTCACGAATTACAGAGCGTGTTATTGTCCTGAATCACGGTAGGAATGTCCATGATGGCGACCTTGCTAAGGGGATCGGAATCTATGAACATTTGGTACTAAGGGAGTCTAAGTCCAGTCGGACCAATGAGAGGGAGATCAGGGATACGCCAAGCATAGGTTCCGTATCGCTACTGAATAACTTAGGCAGAAAAACTTCGGAATTTCAAACCGGTGAAACGCTAATAGCAGAAATTGAACTCAAAACGCCAATGAAGGTAGTCGGTGGCAGATTGCGATGTTTTATCGAAACACCGGCGGCTGGAATTATCGGTAGCTTCGCAACGCCATTCAAGAATTTTCAATTCGATCTCAATTCGCCGTCGACATCAATCAAATTGTTTATGCCAAATTTACCATTGTTGATTGGTGGTTACTATTTTAATCTATCTCTTCATGGTCCTGATATTACGGACGTTTATCATCGGAAAGCACCAGCCGCTGAATTTCAAATAACTGGCCCAATAACACCACGATTCGGCTTCGGACTAGGCGGCATCATCAGTTTCGAACACCAGTGGGAGTTGATGCCAAAAGTTTGAGAGAATCCAAAATGACTCGTCCTTTATGACGTTTCTCTCAAATCTTGTAAATTCGTAATTTTTCTGCGTTTCACATGCCTAAAGGGATGTCGGGAATATTCACGATATGATGATGCCCGTTCAGATTTATACCCTTCTATTCAATAGAAAACTACATGAATGCAGACTGTGCTGGAGTCGAATCGAATGAGTACGAAATCGTGGCCAAGACCAATAAAACTCGCCCTCAGAAAATTATTGCCTGATCATCTCGAATGTAGCGGTAATCATCCCTGCCATTTCATTATGTCTTCGCCACGTTCAGGGACAACATGGCTAAAGCAGGCATTGAATAATCACCCGGATGTTTTCTGCACCGAAGGCCGGCTTTTCGGAGATTACTTTGACACGGTATATGATGATAATTCTTCGGACACAAGAATTCGTATTACACTCGATAAATATGTGGACAGTTTTTTACTACACTACGATTGGCGACAAATTTGCGGCCATGATGGAAGAGATTCATTCCGAAATAAGCTTATTGCCGGCTTTATTCGGTCAATAAATTGGACTGCGATTCAGGAATCGGGGAAGTCTGTTATTATCGACAAGATCACCCCTTACCGGGACACCGCCGCAAACGTACTGGCATCGATTGATCGTTATTTCCCGAAAGCAAAGGTGATCCATTTGGTGCGTGATGGAAGAGACGTCGCAACGAGCGGTGTGTTTCATTGGCTGACTAAGTCGACCGGATTCGAGACGGCTTCGGCTTTGGATATCAATAGGAAACAATTCATCATTGGTGATCCAAGCGCCCGGACGCCAGATCGATTCTTCAATGACACGGAGTTGGTCGAGTGGGCGACTACGTGGGTACAGCCAATTGAAGCACTGCTTGATTCCGGCAGGGATGTGCTTCTGATCCGCTACGAGGAGATGATCGCCGACATCACAAACGTGATCAAGCGAATTTGCACACACCTGGAATTGCGAACGAGTCGCAAGGTCCTCGATGCCTGCGCTTCCAATTCAACATTCGAATTGATGTCTGGTGGCAGGAAACGCGGTGAAGAAAATCCGACCGCCCATGTTCGAAAAGGCGTTGTTGGTGATTGGAAAAATTACTTTACAAAGCAAGACGGCGTGTTGATCAATGAGAAAATCGGAAAAAAGCTTGTGGAGTTTGGTTACGAAAAGAATGACGCATGGATAAAGTCATTGCCCGACAAGCTTGTGTAATAGCAAATTCATTTAATGCGATTATGCTTCGACCTCTAACCGATTCAACGATACCATGCTAGGCATATTCGGTCCACCAAAGCAAGTGCCCAGGACATGTGACATGTGGTTCTAAGGATTTTTCCGCATCAGTCACACGGCACAAAATACTGCAGCAGAATTGATACTTTGAATTTTTCAAGGATTTACAGATGTTTTTAAGACTCATACCGAAACGAATTACAAGAACTATCGAAAAAATGATACGGAACGAGTGCCACCGCCAATTGCGCAAGATGGATACTGCGAACCGTCTTCTAAGACACCTATACTCGCCGGCATCAGGTCAAGAATGTAGTGACCATGTCAGCTTCTTCGACCCCAGTAGTACCAAGTCTATCGGTCTTGACGAAAATTTACCGATTCCTCCACTTGGACGACTAACCATGGGATACGGACAGAATATTGAACACTATATCGCCACAGGAAAAAAATCTGCAGACATGATAAGAGGGATAGCCAATGAATATGATTTAAGATTGGGTGCGGACGTAAGCGTCATGTGTAGCCATCTAGTCAGGCAACGGCCGCGATTTCACTCGCGGGCTGAGGTTTCGGGATGTAGTGGTCGATGGCGGGTTTCCATTGGTGTGGAAGTAGGTTCTCGAGTTCTGTCCGTGGGGTGTTGTT
>JAJFLQ010000074.1 GCA_021772615.1 Verrucomicrobiota bacterium
TTGCTCGATTTTGAAATGCATTGTAATCACCTGTTGGGTTAGAGGATTTATGTTGCTTGATGGTAATATAAAATACTCTATCCCAACAGGTTAATCAATATCGCCAATGCTTTTTGCGCCGTTTTTTCACGCTTTCAGGTGAGATTCAAAATTCGAAAATTCCACGGTCGCAGCACTGTTCTTCGTATCATCGGATGTTTGATTTTTGCTGGCCTACACTTGACAAGTGCGTTGCTGTAACCCATCAAGAGACGCAAGAATTCAAAGATTTAATGGGCGAACCGGCAAGACTCTCACAACGGAGCAGGTGATCAATTGGGCACAGATGATGACCGGCTAAAGCGGGAACAGGGATTCGCCCCCAGTACCGTTCCCACCGCATTCAGCGATAGGCTATCGACGAAACCGTCATTCTTGTCAGCTACCTTATCATGGTGGGGCATTTTCTCGGCTGCGGGCGCCATTGTTTGTTTTCTCGGCGTCGCTGGATATCTGGGGAACGACTGGTGGTTCTTCGACCTTGCGTCGCACTTTCGCCCACAGTATACGGCTTTTCTGGCAGTTTATGTTGTCGTT
Organism: Verrucomicrobiota bacterium; assembly: GCA_021772615.1. Taxonomy (GTDB): domain Bacteria; phylum Verrucomicrobiota; class Lentisphaeria; order JABSQK01; family JAJFLO01; genus JAJFLQ01. Next base: position 577 of record JAJFLQ010000074.1, read on the forward strand.
TCGGCAGTACGCAGGATTCGCTTTCAAGCCGCCGTGTATGCCGCCTTCGCAGCCATAAACATCATTCCCATCATTCCATTCTACATTGCGCCTGAAGGGCGCGATGCAGATGTCAAGTATTACCGTGGGTTGCTTGCAAATGTCAATACAGCAAACCGCCGATTCGACCTTGTCGATGATATGATTTCAACTTACGATCCCGATATTCTGGTGCTCGAGGAAATAAGCAGTGCCTGGATTGACGGTTTATCTGAGATTCATCGTTATGAACACAAGGTTCAGCGGCCACGCGACGATAACTTTGGCATTGCGCTCTACAGCAAATATCCCATGGACTTCGTTGATATCCGCTACTTCGGCGACGCGGGCGTGCCGTCGATCTACGCGGTAATTCGAGACGACAATCTCGTAATCTCAGTTGTCGCAACGCATCCGCCACCACCGATTGGCGCGGCGAATACACAGGCGAGTCATTCGCAGCTCGAGGATCTGGCCGATTTCGCCGCCAGCGTGCCATTTCCCAAACTTATCCTCGGCGATCTAAACAATACACCATGGTCGCCCACATTCCGGCGATTCCTGCGGCGCGCGCAAATGAACAATAGCGCACGTGGATTCGGGATCCAATGCACCTGGCCAACGTTTTGCAAACCCATGATGATCCCCATTGACCACTGCCTTCATTCCCCGGACATCGTAATCCTGAATCGGGAAGTTGGACCTCACGTCGGCTCCGACCATCTGCCGATCATCGTCGATTTCGGCATCCGGTGAAATTCCGACGTCTCTTCATTTTCTTGTCACATGCCGCAGTCCGATTGGTCACGGGATACGCGAAATCGGTATCGAACGTGACTATGGAAGTTCATCCACCATCGTACGGAGCACCGTCGGCGTTCGGATTCCGGTGAATCGACGACGGATATTTCCACGGGTGTCGATTAGAACGGTCGTTGGCAGCTGAGTGCTCATGTAGTGGTTTAAGACGTCACCTGACTCATCGATCATGATCCGGTAATTGATCCCATACGTTTCGGCGAATCGGCTCACCTTTTCATGCACGTCCTCTGTACCGCCATCGTGGTGGTCATCGTGGCCATGCGTGTGATGATGAGGCGCAGCATCTGCCGAGATCCCGAGAACAACAAGCTCTTTGCCGTAGTCACTCTGAAGCCGGATAAGATCGGGTATCTCGTATTGACAGGGCGGGCACCACGTGGCCCAGAAATTAAGTAGTACCTTCCGCCCGGCGAATTCTGATAACCGGACCGGTCGTCCGCTTAAGTCTCTGAGCCGAAAGTCCCTGGCGGATAGCTCCGTGAGCGACAACGGACTTGCGGGAACCGATAGGTTGCTCGGAAAATGTCCACGGTTGTCGCTCCACCATTGCTGCCATTTCGCTATTCCATCCACGATTGTATTCGAATCGGCCCTGATGCGTATCCCAAAATCCAATCCGGTTAACCGGCGCAACAATGAGGCGGCGGACTGGCTCAACGGAGAATTCGGAGTGCGCAAAAGTTCAATGGCAACAGATGCGTATTCGCTCTTCGGACGTCGACGAAGCCTGAACAGAACCATCTGGCGCACTTCTGGATCGGTATCAGCAAGCAGGTTGACCAGTGCTTGATCACATTGCGGGTTGGCGTCGACATCAAGGACACTTATAGCTCGTTCCCGTACATTGAGGTTAGGGTCCAGCAACGCCTCCAAAACCAATGATTGCAGCCGTGCCTGGTCCCAGGTTTTTGCATGTGAAGCGATTGCATTGATCGCGTATTGGCGTTGCGGAATCTTTTCCGTTTTCCACAATTCTTCCACGAAACGGATCGGATCCTCGACCGATCCTACCAATTCCTCGACTGTCTCGGCCGACGGTGTATCTGATTTCAGCACGGCACGCCGTGTCGCGGCCGGGGACCACCATGGGCGGAGGGCAGTGATCATTACGACGACAAGAGCGACAAGCGCCACGAAACGCAGTCGACGTGAAACAAAAATCCTATTTCGATCTGTCGGCGGAGCTGTCATCCCCTAAACCTTTCCCATTTCTTGAGTCGCGGCGTTTACAACCAATACGCCGACTCTACATTACTCCCCGAATTCGTCTCCGGCGCGCATCCACTTAAACCTGGATGTACGCATGCACCCTCGAATGGCGAGGTATTCATCGATACTATTAGAATCCTCGTTGCACACGAAATTACAATAGGAATGTGACACCTCCGCATTCTGGGGGCGCAATCAACCACGATGGCTAGACCGCGAATCGACCCGTTTCTGGAAAGCACGTTAGCGCGCGCTGTCGAGTACATGTTGCATAGGCAGGCGTCGCACGGCGGCTGGGACTCAGATCCCAAGCCACGAATTTTCGAAACGGCGATAGCTGCGATAGCTCTTCTCCACGCGAAGCTTCCCGACGACCGAATCAATATCGCCCTGGAACGTGCACGTTCATGGCTCAATTCGGCAATTCCACAAAATCATGAACCCCACGCTAAGATATTGGAAATCGGCTTGTTGAATATTGTGAACAAGTCAAGTCAACGCATTGACCTTACTGATATTGGTCTGTGGTCTGACAAGTACAAACGAAAAACCTACATGGTTGCGGTATTGGCAAGTGCCCTGGAGCTGCCGACGCTTCCTGTTCTGGATCAAAGCAAACTTCTTTTTGCCGACGCGCATTATGCCGATCTGGACCGACTAAAAGGGTGGGCCCGCGTAGACGTTATAGCCTTACGGCTACTCGCCGGTGAACCCGGCGAAAATCGCTCAAGGACGATTGCGACACTGGTAAAATCTCAGGCCGAAGATGGAAGTTTTCACCGAATGATCGCCAGTACAGCGTTAGCCTTTATGGCCATGAATCACCATGGGTACCGCGGACATGGCTGGCAAAAATGTCTCGACTACCTGGTCGGGTTGCAGCATAAAAACGGGACTTGGTTATGCCCAAACTGGGTGGTCTGGAATACCACGCTTGCCCTTCGGGTATTTAACGGGCAAGCGGCGTTTCGATGTCATGCCGCGTCCAAGGCCGTGGACTTCTTACTGAGAAATCAGTCGCCGGACGGCGGCTGGGCCTTTGATACCCGCGGTCAATCCGACAACGATACAACGTCGTGCGCGCTAATCGCACTATCAAGTGAAGTCCCAGGAAACCACCGCGCCATAGTCAATGGACTCGCGTTCCTGAGACAACAAAAACAGAAATCCGGATTGTGGTCAACATGGAAGTCTGCCGATGACCCGCCGGCGGAAGATGTTGTGGCTCATGCCATAGAGGCACTTCAGCTTTATGGAGACGCGCACTCCGTCGACACATGTACGGCAGTACAATGGCTGAGATCCCGGTCGCGATATTTCACGGAGTTCGCGGGCGAGATTGTCAAAGTAGGCTCCGGGGAGTACTGGATATTGTCATCACC
>JAJFLQ010000075.1 GCA_021772615.1 Verrucomicrobiota bacterium
GGCGGCGGCGACGATGTGCTGATTCAAACCACACAGAGCACGGCGAGCACCGAGAGTCCGAACTACACATTTACAGACCTTTACGCTGGAAATTTCTACGTCGAAGTCATTGAACCCGTGTCCTTCAGCACAACGCTTGCAGATGAAGGCGGCAACGACGATGTCGACAGTGATATTGCTCCCGGTTCTGGAAGAACCGCTCTATTTTCTTTGGCTCCGCAGGAAGCCAAAGAAAATACGGATATAGGCCTGTTGTTCCAGTTTAACCTGACGTCGCCGGACGGTGGAGAGACTTGGCCGATTGGTTCGACGCAGCGGATCAGCTGGGAGCCGGGACCGTCGTTCGATGCGCGCATCGAACTGTCCCGCGACGGCGGCGCGAATTATCTCACGATCGTCGACTCGGTAGACGCGGCGGCCGGCTTCGGAGACTGGGTTGTCAACGGCCCCGTGTCACCAGACTGTGTTATCCGGATCAGCAATCTTGCTGCGACGGCAGCGGATGTGTCGGATGCGGTGTTTACGATAAATAATGACGACGTACCAATCGCTTTGTTTCGTCCCTACAACATCCCGACTGGATTGGTCGGGTATTGGAAATTGGACGACACCACGAATGATATTTCCGGTAATAATAATAATCTTACGAACAACAACGGCGTTGGATTTGTCGCCGAAGATTATTGGGGGACAGGCGAGAATTCAGCGGAATTTGTAGCGGCTAATTCAGAATTTCTGTCTCTACCGGATGTTTCGCAGACGGGTCTGGATTTGGACGGCGCCACGTCGAAATTTGGAATTACTGCGTGGGTCAAGCTGGCATCAGCAAGCGGGGACCAGGTCGTTGTGGCGAAAGGAGGTTCCGGTGTTGGTTACAAACTCAATATAAGCGGAACATCATTACAGTGTTTTATTGAGTCGGCATCCAGCGAAATCGAGGCAACAAATATTCTGTCCGTCGGCAAGTGGCACCATATCGCGGCGACTTTCAATTCGGTGACGGATCAGGCCGCTCTATATGTTGACGGCAACCTTGTGCAGGTTGCGAATGTGACGAATACAATCACAGATAATGCTGACGATTTCTTGATTGGAAAAAGTTTTACGGGAGTAGACCATTTCGACGGGCTCATAAAAGATGTCGCTGTTTGGGCGACAGATTTATCTCCGACCCAGATTAAATCCCTGGCCCTTGGTGTCGACCTCGACAATCAAACCTATCGCCCGGACGATGTCAGTGTCACGCCGTCGGCGTGGTGGAAACTGGATGAAATCTCCGACGGCAGCGTCTCGAACCAGATCGTTAGCCGAGCAGATTCGATAGGCAGTCACGATTTGGATGATCCTTTTCGGACGGCGTCCGGCGGCGGTTATATTACGGGTTCGGCAGCAGATTTCGAGGAAAGTGGTTCCGATTATCTTCGCGATCTGGATGACGATTTATGGACATTGATCGGCGACTTTTCAATTGCGGTTTGGGTGAATTTCGAGGAACTCGCAGGCGGTGGAGAAATCCTGCGGCCGGTGATCGGGCAGCGGCAGGGTATCAATGATTATTGGACATTCGAATACAACAAGCTGAATTCAGAGGTTCATTTCAAGGAATCCGTGGCCGGTCAACTGACTGTTGACGTAAAGGCGCCGGTGGTTCTCATGTCAGACACTTGGTATCATCTGGCGATTACTCGCGCATCAAGTGAGTGGACGGTCTATGTCGATGGCCTGAATATTCATTCAGAAACAAACGCGACGACGCTCACCAATTTTTCTGGAGAACTCTGGGTTGGTCACTCTGCCGGAGATTCCGGACACTACACGGATGGGCGCATGGCCGATCTGGCCTTCTGGAACGGTTACGGGTTGAACGTCGACGAAGCCGTCTCTCTTGCGGCCGGACTCCCGATTCAGCAAGCCGGACTGGTCAGTTATTGGACCATGGATGGGGCGACTAACTCCGACGAAACGGATGTGGTATCCGGCAAGGTTTTCACCGACAATGGTGTCGGTATTGCCGGTGTTGCAGGACAGGTTGCGAACGCTCGTGATATTGAGTCTGGAGAATTCTTTGCTATTGCGGACGACGATGAATTCGATCCATCGTATATGTCGGTATTCGCTTGGATAAATCCGGATTCGATTGGCTCGGAAAATCGAATTTTCGATAAGAATACCGGTACCAGTACCGAATCCTACTCCTTCTTTACACGCGATGCAGTTACTCCGGGAGCGGTCGTGTTCAAGCTCGGTAACGGATCAACGACCAGTAGCGTTATTACGAGTTCGGTAACCAGTGCGGGAACCTGGTATCATGCCGGCTGCAAGTTTACGGGTGCGCACCTCGAGGCGTATTTCGACGGAAAAAATGATGCGGCATCTGTTGCGTTAAGCGGACAGTTTCCTGGCAACAATGCGGCTATTCAGATTGGGAAAGAAGGATCATTGACGCCGATTGCCAATATGCAAATCGACGACATTCTCTTCTTCAATCGTGCTGTTCACGATGAAGAAGCCAAGGCGATCTACATCAAAGGGCTCAACGGCAAGGAGGCCACGAGTTCCGAGGCCACACTTCCAACCGGCACGATCGGCGATTTCGTCTGGCACGACGTGAATGTGGACGGCGTGCAGGATGGCGGCGAGCCGGCTGTCGAGGGGGTCACGGTCACGCTGTATGATCCGGGCATTGACAGCACGCCGGGGACCGGCGACGACAACTTGATCGCGTCGACGTCGACCGACGCAGATGGAATGTATAATTTCTCCGAAGTTATACCTGGCCACTATTTCATCGAGATCGACGTGCCGGCCGGCTTTCAACCGACCGCACAGGACCAGGCAGGCGATGAGGCGACCGACAGCGATATCGATCCGGCCACGGGATTGTCATCGATTTTCCTACTGAACCCGGGCGACAGCCTTGACGGCATCGATGCCGGCTTGACGGGAATTCCGGAGGTCGCCGTTATGGGTAACGGTATCGAAATCGAGGACGGCGACGATTCACCAGTCGCTACGGACTTCACGGACTTCGGCCCGGTGACGCAGGGACAACCGGGACCGACCGCCGACTTCGTCGTGACCAATGACGGCGCGGCGGTCCTGACACTGAACCCGGTCACGCCGCCAACCGGATTTACAGTCACACAAGATCTGCCGGCGTCGCTCGAGGTCGGGCAGTCGGCGATGTTCACAATCCGACTGGACAGCGACGTGCTCGGCACGAAGACGGGCGATATCAGTTTTGCAAACAATGATGCCGACGAGAATCCGTTCAACTTCGCGATCAGCGGTGAGGTTGTGATTGATCAGATCACGGTGTCGGTCGATGCGCCGAACGGCGGCGAGGGATGGGGCGTCGGGCAGACACGTCAGATCGAATGGACCGCGAGCAACACCCACGGTACGGCCCTGACCATCGACCTCGAATACTCCACAAATTCTACTGACTACTCACCAATTGCTTCTGATTTGCCCAACACCGGCGGCTACGACTGGACCGTGCCGGACGATGTGTCCGGCACAGTCACGGTTCGCGTCACCGCAACCGATACCTTTGGAAATAGTGTTTCAGACACCTCGGATGCTGACTTTGCGATCGATAATGCGGTCGCCGCTGTGACCGGGCCGGTTGCAGACGCGCCATGGCGGATCGGGTCAACACGTCGCATCACCTGGTCGACGACCGCCATTGACAATCTGCTGATTGAGTTGTCCCGCGATGGTGGCGGCATGTTCGAGACGATCGCGGCTTCCGCTGACGCTGGGAGTGGAGGGTTTGATTGGCCGGTTGCCGGTGCTGCAACCGCAAATGCGATCATCCGCCTGACCGATGTCGATGGCAGCGGTGCAACCGTGTCGTCCCCGCCATTCACGATCACCACCGATCCAATTACGATTTACGTGAACGACGACGCTGCCGGCAACGACGACGGGACGACGTGGACACATGCGTATGACGATCTCCAGGACGCATTGGCGGTAGCACAGGCTGGAGACGAGATATGGGTAGCCGGTGGAATCTATCGGCCCGGAAGTCTCCGGACCGATAGTTTCCAATTGAAAGATGGGGTCTCCATCTTTGGAGGGTTTGAGGGGACGGAAACGGCGATTGAAGAGAGAGTTATTACACCAGCGTCCGGGGCGGGGCCCGCAATATTGGCAGGTGAAACAATCCTTTCTGGAGATCTTGCTGCTAATGACGAGACGAATTTCGCCAATAACGGCGAGAACAGCATTCATGTAGTTGTGGCCAGCGGCGTGACGAGTTCGGTGATTCTGGACGGTGTTACCATTACCGGCGGTAATGCCAATATTTCAGGGAGCTTGCAGAACAGCGGCGGCGGTTTCTTCAATGTTCAGTCCGCCGGCAACGAGGACGGACCGACAGTGCGCAACTGCACGTTCCGTGAGAATGCCGCGGAGAACGCCGGCGGCATGTATCTGGAACATGCGGGCGGCATCTTCGAGAATTGTACCATCGATGGGAATCTTGGTCTGAACTTCGGTGGCGGCGTATATATCTGGGCCGGCAACCCGGTCTTCACGGAGTGCTTGTTCACCGATAACACCGTCGACAAGTTTTTACTTCCCAATAACCCGGGGTTCGGTGGAGCGATCATGACCAATATCGGCAGCGCCGCGCAATTCATTGAGTGCGACATCGTTGGCAATCGGGCGAACCATGGCGCCGGCGGCGGTATTTATCTCGGCGGTTCGAATGTACTCATCGACCGTTGTCGAATCCGGTCAAATACCGCCGGCGCAATATCCGGCGGGTTTGGCGGCGGCATCTTCGTTTCCAACGGCGCCCCAACGATCGTGAATTCCGTCATTGCCAATAATTCAGCGTCGTCAAATGGCGGCGTGTACACCAGCGGTTCCGGGTCTCCGAAGATTATCAATTGTACGATCGTCAACAATTCAGCCATTGGCAACTTCGGCGGCGTCAACCTGGAAGCAACGGGTAGCGAAATCATCAACTCGATTGTCTGGGGAAATACGGCGCCGGGATCGATTGACGATTTGTTTGTATTTGCCGGAGTCGCCCGAAATTCTTTATTCACCGGTGGTCCGGGCGGTGACGCCTTTGTCGATCGCATCCTCGGCGAGCCGATGTTTGTCAATATCAATGATCCGGATGGTGACGACAATGTCCTCGGCACCGCTGATGACGGCATTCAACTGACCACCGGCAGCCCGGCCATCGACAGCGCCACCACAAGTGGTATTTCTCAAGAGTTGCTTGATCAAGATATTACCGGGCTTGCCCGGCCTCAGGGCACCGGTATCGATCTCGGGGCGTACGAGTTCACCGGTAATCCTTCGGTGGGCGATTTCGTCTGGAACGATGAGAATTCCAATGGCGTCCAGGACGCAGGCGAGCCTGGACTGGCGGGAGTTACCATCAACCTCTATCTGGATGGCGGTGATGGCTTGACCGATGGCAACGATGACAGTCTTATTCTCACCACAGAGAGCACAGAGACCACAGAGGGGCGTAATTACAGTTTTACTGATTTGACGCCTGGTGATTATTGGATCGAAGTGGAATTGCCAATCGGCTTCGTTCCCACCTCTGCCGACGCTGGCGCTGACGACACGCTTGATTCTGATCTATCAGTGGTCAGCGGTCAGTCGTCAGTCTTCAGCCTCGCAAGTGGTGCTTTCGACCGCACCATCGATGCCGGGTTTGTCGGCATCGGATCCGTGGCTTCCTTTACCAAGATCAGTGATATAGAAAATTACACGGGCGATCCATTTGTGGGGTTGCTAAGGGACGGCGGCCAGTTTGGTTCCGGGGTCGCCAACATCGGTGATGTTGACGGCGACGGAGTCAATGACCTAGCGGTCGGCGCCCCGGATCTCGATGTCGTTGAAATCTCGGGAGGGGCCGTGTGGATATTTATCATGAACGCGGATGGCACGGTAGGCGACCATCGGAAAATAGACGGAATATCAAACGGATTCACGGGGCCGCTAGATACGGGTGATTTCTTCGGTTTTTCAGTTGCGTCGATTGGTGATCTGGACGGAGACGGGATAACAGAGCTTGCAGTAGCGGCGATTGGCGATGATGACGGCGGAGCGGGCATAAGCAGCAACAGGGGCGGTCTGTGGATACTGTTCCTGGAGAGTGGCGGTACCGTGAAGTCCCATCAAAAAATATCGATGACTGAAGGGGGAGAGGGTGGTGGCGGTTTCGGCGGCGCTCTGGACGATGGCGCTGCCTTCGGTGCATCCATTGCTTTGATTGGTGATCTTGATGGAGACGGTGTAAACGATATTGCCGTTGGATCTCGCGATGATTCGGGAGGAACTGATGTAGGCGCAGTACGTATCTTATTCCTGAATCCGAATGGAACAGTGAAGGCACATCAAATCATTTCATCGGCAACCGGCGATATAGAAGTAAATGGTGGATTTACCGGAGAATTGAATAGCAATGATTTGTTCGGTCAGTCGATCACCTCCCTGGGAGATCTGGATGGCGACGGCAACGTTGATATCGCCGTGGGAGCGATCGGAGATGATGACGGTGCTCAAAACGCGGGAGCCGCCTGGATCCTCTTCCTAAACGGCAACGGTACGGTGAAGTCGCACCAAAAGATTTCTCTGCTTGAAGGTGCGCCGGGTGGCGGTGGTTTCGGTGGGGCGTTGGAAGGGCCGGACCAATTTGGTACTGCTCTGTTGACCCTGCCGGATCTGTATGGTGATAGCCTCACATATCTGGCCGTTACAGCCAATCGTGATGACGATGGCAGTGCGGTGGAAAGCGGCGCCGTGTGGATCTTGCATCTGAATGTCGATGGCACGGTTGCAGGTCATCAGAAGATTAGCAATGCATCAGAGAATTTCATGGGTGCTCTTCCGGCTGAAGGCTTGTTCGGACGATCGCTCGCATCGCTTGGTGATCTTGATGGCGACAATCGCATGGATTTGGTTGTCGGTGCTCAAAGAGACGATGATGGCGGTGTTCCGCCGAATGCTGATCGCGGCGCCGTTTACATTCTCAGCCTTAACCATCAACCCCTTGCCTCGGTCGGCGATTTCGTCTGGAACGATCTTGATGAGGACGGCATTCAGGATCCCGGCGAACCGGGACTGGAAGGCATCACGGTGAACCTGTACCAGCTCGGAGCGGACGACACTGTCGGCACAGGCGACGACTTTCTTGTAAAATCCGTCGTATCGAATGGCGACGGCTTTTATTTGTTCACTGACGTGAATACGGCTGATTATTACTTGGAGTTTGAGGAACCCGATGACCAAAATTTCACGACTGCCGGTGCAGGCAGTGATCCAGCACTGGATTCCGATGTGGACCCGATGTTAAATAGGACAGCTGCGTTTACTCTGACATCAGGTCAGGTGAATCTTTCGTTTGACGCCGGTCTTGTTGGCGAGCCTATCATTTACGTCGATGAGAACGCGGCCGAAGGGGCGAATGATGGTACGTCTTGGGCAGATGCTTTTCTTGATTTACAGCCTGCGCTCACGAGTGTCTCGGGCGGCGCTCAGATCTGGGTCGCCGAGGGTATTTACCTGCCGGGAACGCTACAGACGGATACCTTCCAGCTCCAGTCCGACCTAGAGCTGTATGGGGGATTCGAAGGTGATGAAACGTCCGTCGACGAACGTGTGTTGGCTCCGGTCGAATCAGATTCTTATTTCCTGCATGAAACGATTCTTAGTGGTGATATCAATGGTGACGATCAGGACGGATTTGTGGGGTATGAGGACAATATCACCACGGTCGTAACAGCGCTGGGCGTCGACGATACCGCGATTCTTGACGGATTTACGATCGTTGGAGGAAATGCGACTGATGCCGGCGGCTTCTACAATGAACTCGGAAATCCGATGATTCACAATTGCTTGATTACCAAGAACCGGGCCGGAAGGTGGGGCGGCGGTGTTTACAATGCAGAGTCGTCCTCGGTGTACGATAACTGTCGAATTATAGAAAATCATGCAGATTCGGCGGCAGGCGGAATGCGCAACGTGGCGGCGACGACAACGATCATTCGTTGCCGATTCGAGGCGAATACGTCCAATGTGGGCGGAGCGATGGAAATTAAGAATAGTTCGGCCCCCAAAATTTTGGACACGCTTTTCATTGGAAACTCCGTAACGAATCATGCTGGTGCGATCTGGAATCATGGGCAGGCCTTTACAGAACTCATCCGGTGCTCATTCTACGGAAATAGCGCAGTGAATCAGGGCGGTGCGGTTAGTTATAGCAATACCGCAACCATAATCGACAACTGTGTGGTTGTGAACAACACCGCGAAAGACGGTGCTGCCTTTCACTTTAATGGATTAACTACACTTCCGACGATTCGCAATGCCACGATATACGGCAACACGGCGACCGGTGCTGGTGGTATTATCATGATGCCAGGCGATACCTTTTCCATGATTAATTCCATTTTTTGGGCCAATCAAGTTCCTGACTCTGAAGACTTCATCGTCGGGAGTGCAAGCTTGATCATAGAGAACAGTCTGATTCAGAATTCTGGCGGAAGCGGACCAACTTGGGACACGACAATAGGGTTTGACGCCGGAGGTAATGTAGACCTCGACCCGGTTTTCGTTGACGTGCTGGATCTAGATGGACCAGATGACATTTGGGCGACAGCCGATGACGGACTGCAACTGACTTCAGGTAGTCCTGCGATTGACAGTGGTAAGTCTGGTGATTCGCCGGATGACGATGCGATAGGGGCGGTGCGGCCACAAGGGCTCGCAGTCGACATGGGCGCATATGAGTTCTCAGGGAATCCGTCTGTCGGCGATTTCGTTTGGCACGACGTAGATGTCGACGGTGTTCAGGATGAAGGTGAACCAGGAGTCGACGGGGTCATCATCACGTTATTTTCGGATGGTGGGGACGGCGTAGCTGATGACGTTGACGACACAAATTTGGGCGGTCAGCTAACAATGAATGGCGGTCAATATGTGTTCACAAATCTGACGCCGGGTGACTATTGGATCGAGGCTGGTTTACCGGTTGGCTTTGCCATCACAACCGAGGATGTTGGCGGTGACGACGATGTCGATTCTGATATTTCGGTGACAATCAACCGGTCGTCCGTTTTTAGTTTGTCTAGTGGCGGGTTTGACAGGGCCTTGGATATTGGTCTTGTGGGTGTGCCTGAAGTGACCGTCACCGCAAACGCAGAGGATATTTTCGACGGCGATGGTTCGTCGTCGTCTGTTGACGGTACGGACTTCGGTACGGTCGAGGAGGGGCAGGCAGGATCGTCCACGACCTTCACAGTTACAAATGAAGGTCAGAGCACGCTGACGCTTGGAACGCCCTCCGTTCCGACCGGATTCACGCTCACCGAAAGCCTGACGACATCACTGGAACCTGGCGAGAGTGATGATTTCACCATCCAGCTGGATACCAGCCTCGTCGGCATCCATAGCGGTCAAGTCAGTTTCACGACCAACGATACGGATGAGAATCCCTTTAACTTCTCGGTCACGGGTACTGTGACGGGTGCGGATATTATTGTCGATACTATTCTGGATGTTATTGACGAAAATGATGGTGTAACATCGCTCCGTGAAGCGGTGATTAAGGCCAATAATCAGTTGGGGGATGATGTGATTGTCCTCGGGGCGGGAACCTATGAATTATCTATCGCCGGTACGGAGGATGCATCCGTTACTGGTGACTTGGACATCACTGATGATTTGACAATTTCGGGCGCGGGTTCCCAGAACACAACCATTACGAGAAATTCAGTCGCGAATTTCCGAATCCTGGATATCCCCGGAAGTGTGATCGTGAATATTCTTGACCTGTCCATCGAAAATGGTGATTCTCCAGACACTGGCGGGGGTATTTTTCATCGTGGCAACACACTAAACCTCACCCGTTGCACCATCAGGAATAATACTGCCGCGCCGCAAAGTCAGACACCGGGCGGTAACATCTATGTTCAGGCCGGGAGCGTTCTCAATTTAGTTGACAGCGAGGTTTCCGGAGGTGCCGCAGACGAAGGCGGCGGAATCTATAATGCGGGTACTACTACGATTCAGAATTCGCTGATTTTTAACAACAATGCGCAAACGGATGGCGGCGGCATATTCAACACCGGTTCCATGAATATAGATTTGTGTTCTATTGCCGGCAACAATGGTCGCGGCGCAGGCGGTTATGTCAAAAACGGAGATTTTGTTGTTACGAATAGCACAATCTCCGGAAATGTTGCTCAGGGATTAGCGGACAAAGGCGGCGGCTTTTACGTTGCCGGGGGTACGACATCGCTGACGAATTGCACGTTATCCGAAAATATGACGACGGATGAAGGTGGTGGCTTGTATGCTCATAATGGCACAACAACGTTGATTAACTGCACGGTTACCGACAACACTGCTTTCGACGTTGGCGGGGTATCCAAACATACCACGCAAGCTACAGTTGAGATCAAGAATACGATTATTGCTGGAAACACCTCGAACGGTTCCAACAGTCACGACGTACGTAACGGTTTTACCTCGTTTGGTAATAACCTGATTGGCGTTATTGATGGTTCCAGTGGTTTTAGTGGCGCCAGTGAAATCACCGGCACTAGCGCCAGCCCACTGGACGCGCTCCTCGGCCCGCTTGCCGATAATGGTGGGACGACGCCGACACATCTGCCACTGTTCGGCAGTCCCGCCATCGACGCCGGCAACGGCTCCGGTGCGCCGGCGACCGATCAGCGCGGCACGGTGCGGCCGCAGGATGGCGATGATAGTGGCGCGGCGACCGTCGATATCGGGGCCGTCGAAGTGCTGTTTGCGGAGACCGTGCCCGATATTTCCGTTACCGGCAACGGAAATGATATCAGCAGCGGAGATGATACTCCCGATGTCAACGACCATACTGATTTCGGTTCGGTCGTGCAGGGCGAAACCGGACCGACACGGACCTTCACCGTGACAAACATCGGTGCTGCCGACCTGGTGCTCGGGACTGTGACCGTACCCGATGGATTCACTGTCATCGTCGACCTCGATACAACAGTCGCGGCCGGAGCGGATGTCGCGTTCTCGGTCCAGCTCGAATCCGACAATTTTGGTGAGTTTTTCGGAGATATCAGTTTCACCACCAACGATCCTGACGAGAATCCCTTCAATTTCGCCAATACTGGCACAGTGACTCCTCTGGCGGGGAATGTCGCAACTCTTCAAAAGATCAGCGAAACGCATGGCAATTTCATGGGGACAGCTGATGGGCAGGGTATTCTTGATGGGGGGAGGGTGACCGGGATTGGTGATATTGACGGTGACGGGATTGGTGATATCGCGGTTGGCGCGACCGGTATTGATACGTCCCGCGGTGCTGTATGGATTCTGTTTATGAACACGGACGGTACCGTGAGAGACTACCAGCAGATATCACAGACTCGCGGTGGGTTCGTCGGTCTACTGGCGGCCGGAGCGCTCTTCGGCAGCGGTGTTGCTGCTCTCGGTGACATGGACGGCGACGGTGTGAACGATATCGCCGTCGGGGCGAATGACGATTCGGACGGTACAGGTTTTCCCGGTGCAATCTGGGTACTGTTCCTGAATAGTGACGGAACGGTCA
The DNA here is from genome assembly GCA_021772615.1 of Verrucomicrobiota bacterium. Lineage (GTDB taxonomy): Bacteria > Verrucomicrobiota > Lentisphaeria > JABSQK01 > JAJFLO01 > JAJFLQ01. Next base: position 11,585 of record JAJFLQ010000075.1, read on the forward strand.
AGGATGAAGTCAAGATCACCAACGGAATTGGCGGATTCACGGGTACGCTGGCTGATGACGATGACTTTGGTTTTGATGTTGAAGCCATCGGCGATCAGGACGGGAACGGCGTGACCGATCTTGCTGTCGGCGCGGCGAAAGATAACGATGGCGATGTGAATGGCGGTGCGGTCTGGATCCTGTTCATGAATGCTGACGGTACCGTTGGATCCGAACAAAAGATCAGCCGGACGCAAGGTGATCTGGACCATGATGAACAGGGCGATTTCCCCGATCCGCTTTTTGGCAGTTCGATTGCGAATATTGGCGATCTCGACAGGGACGGAACGATCGACATTGCTGTGGGCAGCATCACGGGCGATGGCGAGGTCTGGATACTGTTTCTAGATGCCGACGGCACCGTGAAATCCAAGCTGGAAATCGCCGAAGGTCTGAATGGCTTCGACGGGGAATTGGACGACTTCGATGAATTCGGATGGGACGTCACCGCTCCCGGAGATGTTGACGGAGACGGCGTCAGCGATCTTGTTGTCGGGGCGCGGCGCGACGACGATGGAGGTGACGACCGGGGTGCAGCGTGGATACTATTCTTGAATACGGATGGATCCGTGAAGTCTCATCAGAAGATTTCATCGCTCGAAGGTAATTTCACCGAAGCCGGCGGCGCACTCAATGACGATGATTTCTTTGGCTCCGTTGGATCGATTGACGACCTGGATGGGGACGGTGTCAGAGAGTTGGCTGTAGGCGCGCGTGGTGACGGCGGTGGCGCGGTGTGGGTGCTCTTCCTCCACGGTGAGTCGCTGGCATCGGTTGGCGATTTTGTCTGGCATGACCTGGACGGAAACGGCGTGCAGGACGTTGAGGAGCCCGGTGTTGGCGGCGTCGAGGTTAGATTGTATCATCCAGGCGCTGACGGCGTCAGCGGCGGGGACGACGATTACCTGGTGAGTAGTAAGAAGTCAGAAGTAAGTAGTGGGGCGTACATCTTCCAGTACGTGAATGTTGGTGACTATTACATTGAATTCGGGGGGCTTCCCGGACTGGGCCCGACGCTTGCCAACCAAGGCGACGATGCACTCGATTCGGACATCGATTCCGGTTCGGGACGTACTGCATTATTCTCCCTGGCCTCAGCCGAAGCCAAAGAAAATATTGACGCAGGCTACGTCTTTTTCGACAAATTCTGGGACGGCGGCGGCGACGGCGTGTCGTGGAGAAACGGCGCCAACTGGAACGACGACACGATGCCGGGGGCCGGCGACGACGTCTGGATCCTGGTGGACGGTGATCTGACGGTCACAATCGACAGCGGCGCTACGATAAACAGTCTGCGCTCGCAGGCCGATGTAAATGTGACCGGCGGATCACTGACAGTGACCGGCGCATCAGAAATATTTGGCGATTTGACTGTTACAGCTGATTCCACGTTGATCGTTACTGGTGTGACAGCGACGCTAAACGTCACCGGAAATTCGAGCATTAGTGGGGCCAACCTTACCGCTAGTGCCGGTGGTATACTCACCCTGAATTCAGATACCACCTATACCTTGGGGTCAACGAGCCGGATTATCACGGCGACGGGAGTCGGTAGTAAGATTGACTTGAAGGGCCTCTCGACCATCACCGGAGGAAGCAGCGACTTTGTGTCCTTGCAGTTGCATGCTTTTGATGGCGGTCGGCTTAGTCTCGGAGCGGTAACACGAATCACCGTTCCGGTCGGTAGCGGCAATGGCGGAAGGGGCATTTCGATAATTGCCGACGGCATGGACAGTGTCATCGATCTTTCATCGCTGACCGACTACTTGTCCGAGGGCAATTGCTCGAATTCAACGTTCAGCGAATCGACTGGTGGTCGAATATTGGCGGATAGCTTGACCACCGTTTCCGGGGTTGCTCTGATTTCATCGGAAGGCTTGACCCGATCCTTTCCATCGCTGACGACCTATAGCTATGGTGGATCGGCATGCGCCTCGGATGCAAATCAGTTGACGGCACAAGGGGCCGGAAGTGTATTGGATCTTCCGAATTTGACGACTATTACGGGGGGCACGGGCGACTCATCGTTCTTGAAAGTGCACGCTTTGGATGGTGGCCAATTGAATCTCGGTGCCGTAGCGCAAATCACGGTTCCAGTTGGAAACGGCAACGCCGGCCGGGGAATTTCGATAAAGGCCGATGGGGATGGGAGTGTTATCGATTTGTCGTCGTTAGGAATGTTCCATGATAATGGAACAGTTCCTTTGTCCACCCTAATCGCCGGCGATGGCGCAGTCATGGTGAGTATGGGGACAACGACCTTCACGGATGTCGATCTTACGGTTACAGGCAGTGGAATAATAACCGGAGGCACGTTAGATCTCGACAGCGATTGTAGAGTTTTCGGTGATGGCACAATTGATGGTGATGTGCTGAATAAGGGTGACATTCGGCCCGGCGACGGCGGGCCGGGAATATTGCAGATCACCGGCGACTACACCCAGACCGCGTCCGGGGAGCTACAAATCGAGCTCGGCGGATTGACCGCAGGAACCGAATTCGACCAGTTGATCGTCGATGGTACCGCGACGCTGGACGGTACGCTGGCGGTAACGTTAATCGATTCGTTTCCCGTAAATCCAGACGATAGTTTTGAGATCATGACGTTCGCTTCGCGTATTGGAGATTTTTCCACGAAGAATGGCTTGGACGTGGCCGGTGGTCTCGAAACGCTTTATAGCGGTAATAACCTGATTTTGCAGGAAGGTGTGGTTAATTCCATCGTTGTAGCTCCGCCGGCCGCCGGTGAACGCTGGACTGTGGGATTGACCCGCTCGATTCGTTGGCTGGCTCCGGCGATCGATAACGTCAAGATCGCATTATCCCGGGACGGCGGTGGCAACTTTGACGAGGTCCTCAGTGAGTCAACGCCGGCTGTTGACGGCGAGTTTGAGTGGGAAGTGGCCGGAATGCCTACCCAAACGGCTGTCATTCAGATCAGCGATGCCGCGGATCCGGGGCTGTTTGGACAGTCTGGTACCTTTGAAGTCGTCGGTTCGGGCCCTGTTATCTACGTCGACTGGCAGGCGGGCGGCAGCAACTCCGGTGATTCGTGGAACGACGCCTTCGCGGATCTGCAGGATGCATTGACGGTGGCGGAAGCGGGAGATCAGATCTGGGTTGCCGCTGGAATCTATCGGCCCGCTTCGCCTGGCGGCGACCGGGAAGATAGTTTCCAATTGAAAGATGGCGTCGCGATCTATGGCGGCTTCATCGGAAATGAAATCGTCATAGATCAAAGAAATGTTTCCGCCAACGAAACATTTCTTAGCGGTGACCTCGATCAGAACGACGAGGACTTCGCAGGCAACGAGGAAAACAGCTACCATGTAGTGGTCGCTACTGATGTCGGAACAACAGCATTACTCGACGGATTGACGATCAGCGGTGGGAATGCTGCCGGAACGTCGCCACATGACTGCGGCGGCGGCATTTTTGTTGATGGCGGTGTCGGTGGGGGCGGACCGACGATCTCGCGATGTAATATCCGAGGAAACACCGCTGAGTTCGGGGCTGGTCTGTACAGCGACGGCGGCGATTACGTCCTAACCGAATCGGTCATTTCGGGGAACATCGCCGACTTGAACGACGACAATTCCGGCGCGGGCAACGGCGGCGGCGCTTTCCATACCGGCGCCTCCGCGAGCATCAGTCGCTGTGTGTTTGCAAACAACGCCGGCCGTCGTGGCGGCGCGGTTTTTAATGAATTGGGATCATTGCCCGTTATCGTCAACTGCGTGATCGTTGACAACTCGGCCATCGCTTTCGGGGCAGCAATTTATGCGTCCAATAATTCCCATTTCAGTCTCGTAAACAGCACGGTCGTAAATAACACAGGCGGCAATGGCGGCGGGCTCTATAATGCTTCATCCGACCCCACCATCGAAAATTGCGTCATCCGCGACGGGATAGGTAACGATATCGCCGCGGAACCCGTTGTGACGCACTGTATCATCGAGGGCTCCGGTGGGAGCGGCGGCGGGTGGAACATGGATTTCGGTCAGGATGGGGGCGGCAACATCGATGCCGATCCGCTGTTTGTGGACGACACTGATCCTGATGGGCCAAGTGACACCTTCTTTGCTGCAAATGCCGGCTTTCAGTTGCAATCCGGCAGTCCTGCCATCAATGCGGGGACTGCAGCCAACGCCCCCTCCGACGACATTGCCGGTACATCGCGACCGCAGCCCGCAGGCGGTGCGGTTGATATCGGCGCTTACGAGTTCGCAGGACCACCGGCAGTCGGTGATTTTGTCTGGCACGATCTAAACAGCAACGGTGTCCAGGACGACGGTGAGCCGGGCATTGAGCAGGTCGTGGTAACGCTGTACCGGCCCGGCGCCGATGGCGTTGTCGGCGGCAACGATGATGTCATGGCCGGTGAGCAGTCGACCGGAATCGGTGGGGACTATCAATTTACCGATCTGGATCCCGGGGACTACTACATTGAAGTGGCGTCACCCAACGGATTCTTCCCGACACGCTCTGATGTGGGCGGCAACGATTCGCTGGATTCCGACGCCGATCGGATAACCGGTCGCACATCATTGTTCGCGCTATCCGGTGGTGAATCCAATCGCAGCGTCGATATCGGCCTGGTTGAAGCCGGTTCGGTTGCGGGGGTACAGAGAATCAACGATATCGAAGGGGGTTTTACCGGAGCGAATATCCTTGACGGCGGCAGAGTTACCGGGATCGGCGACATCGATGGCGACGGAGTAGGCGATATAGCCGTTGGCGCAAGCAGGCTCGACGGATCGCGTGGCGCTGTCTGGATTTTGTTTATGAATCCCGACGGTACAGTCAAAGGACAGCAGATCATTTTGCGAACCGATGGCGGTATGCCGATGCCTGCGTTCTTTGGGAGCGGCGTTGCGTCACTCGGCGATCTCGACGGCGACGGGGTGAATGATATTGCCGTCGGCGCGCACGACGACGCCGATGACACGAGCCTTCCGGGTGCAGTATGGGTCCTTTTCCTCAACGATGATGGCACGGTTAAGGCCGAGCAGAAGATCACAAGCGGGATCGGCGGCTTCGTCGGCCCGTTGAGCGATGACGACGATTTCGGCCACGACGTCGACGCCATTGGCGATCTCGATGGGGACGGCGTTGTTGATCTGCTTGTGGGTGCGTTTAAGGATGATGACGGGGGCAGTGCAGAGAACGGCGCCGTTTGGATTCTTTTCCTGAACGATGACGGCACTGTCAAATCGGAACAAAAGATAAGCAGAGATGTCGGCAGCCTGGACGATGGAGAAGGGGAAATTCCCGGACCATTATTCGGCACCTCGGTAGCTAACCTTGGCGACCTCGACGGTGATGGGGTTACCGACATAGCGGTTGGCGCCACGACTGGCGACGGCGAGGTGTGGATATTGTTCTTGAACGCAAACGGCACGGTCAAATCAAAACAGAAGATCACGGAGAATGTCGGTGGTTTTACCGGCGACCTGGATGCATTTGACCAGTTTGGCTGGAGCCTGGGCAACGTTGGCGATCTGGATGGCGACGGTATCAGCGATCTCGCCGTTGGTGCGCGGCGTGACGATGATGGCGGCGACGGTGGTGACGACGATCGGGGGGCTGTCTGGATTCTCTTTCTCAACGCAAACGGCACCGTAAAGGCGCATCAGAAAATTTCATCGCTCGCAGGCCGATTCACCGAAGCCGGCGGCGTGCTGAATGATGGTGATTTTTTCAACGCTGCCGGTGTGATTGACGATCTGGACGGCGACGGGGTCAGGGAGCTGGCGGTCGGTGCATCAGGCGACGGCGACGGTTTCGGTGCGGTGTGGATCCTGTTCATGAATGGCGGGCCGCCGGCATCTGTCGGCGACTTTGTCTGGTTCGATATCGACGGAAACGGCATTCAGGATGCGGGTGAGCCGGGTATTCCAAATGTTCTGGTGAATCTGTATCAGCCGGGCGTTGACGGCGTGGTCGGCGGAGGTGATGATTTCCTCGTAAGATCCATCGTTACGGACGCCGACGGGTTTTATGCGTTCACTGACGTGAATATTGGGGACTATTTCGTCGGGATTGATCTGCCGACCGGGTTTTCCGTATCTTCACAATTCGAGGGAAATGATGATGCATCGGATAACGATCTGAATCCATCCGGAGTCAGTAATCTTTTTTCATTGAGTTCTGGTGAAAGCAATGAAAAAATAGACGCCGGTATCCAGATCCAAATCGATGTCACAAAGCCCGCCGCCGGCCTCGTTCGCTGGTTCACCGGCAGGTCGGTTGCTATTGCGTGGACGGCGCCCGACCAAACAAACAGCGTCGCTATAGAACTATCACGTGACGGCGGTGTAAGCTGGGAGGTACTGGCGGAATCGGTTGATGCGCAGTCCGGGGTATTTAACTGGACCGTAGTCGGACCGATGTCGACCAATGTATGTGTGCGTATCCTGGATGAGGACGATCTGCTGATCGACGGGATGTCTGAATCCGAGCTTAAGATTCTTGAGCCGGACTTCCCGTACGATGCCAAGCTTGTGTTCACATCTGAGCGCGCCGTCGACGAAATGCCCGGCAGCGATCTGTTTGTGATGAATGCTGATGGTTCGAATGTTCAGAGGTTGACGACGAGCAACGCATTCAACGATAGCGCTGCCTGGTCGCCGGATGGTTCGAAGATTGCCTTTCACACGTTCATCGATGGTGACGAGGAAATCTACCTCGTGGATGCAGATGGTGGGAATCTGGTCAATCTTACAAACAACATCGCTAGTGACATCGCGCCATCCTGGTCGCCCGATGGATCGAGGCTGACGTTTACGTCGTCAAGGGACGGCGATCCTGACGTGTTCACAATGACGCCGGCAGGGTTGGACCTGCTGAATCTCACCAACGACAACCCGGGTACAGACGGCGGCGATGTCAGCCGGTGGTCGCCGGACGGAAGCCGTATCGTTTTCGACTCTGTCGTTGGAGGCGGCTTCTCCGATATCTGGACGATGGATCCTGATGGTGGAAATAAGGTCCAGCTGACATCCCTGACAGGCAATGAATTTGGGGGCAGTTGGTCGCCGGACGGCCAACGCGTCGCGTGGTTCGGTCAGTCGACCGGTGATATTTACACGATTGGCGTAGATGGCAGCGATCTGGAAAATGTAACGAACAGTAATCACAGTGACGTTGCGCCTGCGTGGTCGCCTGACGGGCGATTGATCGCATTCCATTCCGATCGCACTGGCGATGACGAGATCTTTTTGATGCGCCCGAATGGTTTGGATCCGTTACGCCTTACATTTAGCTTTGGATTCGACGGCCGGGTTGATTGGCTGCCCAGTTCTGTACAACTCGTGACGCCCAACGGCGGTGAGGTTTGGGGGCGTGGGAGCACACGCGAGATTCAGTGGACGGCGAATAATCTTCAAGGCGCCTCCTTCATGATCGCGCTGGAATACACGACCGACGGCGAAAATTGGATATTGATCGCGGAAAACCTGCAGAATACGGGTGTATTCGATTGGACCGTTCCCGACACGGTTGCGGCAATCGTCGACATCCGGGTCACGGCTACCGACGGTTTTGGGCATAGCTTATCCGATATCTCGGACGCGACATTCGCGATCGACACGCCGAGTATCACACTGACAGGCCCGCCGGTCAACGACCTGTGGCGCATAGGCACGACGAAAGCCGTGACCTGGACATCGTTCGCTGTCGAGAATGTGCGGATCGAGTTATCGCGTGACTTGGGAGAAACCTGGGAAGAATTGACGCCGTCGACACCGGCCGATAGCGGAGAATTTGACTGGATCGTGACGGGGGCGGATACGACTCAGGCATTATTCCGGATAACCGACGCAGACGGCAGTGGTGCGCGTGATGTGTCGTTCTGCTTCGACGCGCTCGGTGATTTACCGGGTGGGGCGTTTATCAGTCGCGCGTTCGGCGTGTCCAGTGACGGTTCTGTTGTGGTAGGTGAAAGTGATTCCGCAGACTCTACCGGTACTGATCCCGAGGCGTTCCGATGGGATAACGGTACGATGATACCTCTGGGTGATCTGCCGGGTGGGGATTTCGTGAGCGGCGCAAGAGCCGTCTCCGCCGACGGGGCGTTCATCGTAGGGCAGGGCAGAACCACGGATAATGGCACGTTGGGTTTTCGCTGGGAGAATGATCAGATGACTGGAATCCCACGATTCGATCCGGCCGACTGGAATGCCGGCGCTGCAGATATTTCGGCAGATGGTAGGATCGTGGTTGGCAGCAGTCACGGCGGGGACTCGATTCCTGTGTACAAGGGATACCGGTGGGAAAATGGCCAGCTTACCGATATTGGAAGACTTCCGGGAACAGGCAACGGCGAAGAGGTGAGCGTTCTTGCGTTATCTGGAGATGGAAGGGTCGTCGTTGGAGGTAGCGGCGGTAACGGTCAGGGCGGCGAAGCATTTCGTTGGACCGTCACTGAAAACATGATCGGATTGAACACTGACGGCAGCCCGATCTTTCCAACTTTGGCCACAGGTACGAATTGGGACGGATCCGTCATTGTGGGCTTTGGCGTTTCTGATTTTGACAGGGAAGCGTTTGTGTGGGATTCCGGGATGCTGTGGCGGCTCGGAGATTTGCCTGGAGGAGATTTGGAAAGCGAAGCGAGAGCTGTTTCAGCTGACGGGAAAACGGTCGTTGGATGGAGTGAAACGGATGCGGGTGACCAGCCTTTTATTTGGGATCCCTCGGAGGGGATTCGAAGTCTTCGTGATCTTGTCGAAAACGGTATCGGCGCGGATATCGGCGTTTGGGGAGAAATGCTCGCGTATGATATCTCGGACGATGGCAGTACGATCGTCGGATACGGCGCCAATTCTGAAGGCGATACCGAAGCATTCCGAGCCCAGTTCAAGCGATTCACAATTTCTGCCGAGACCATCATCATTTATGTCAACGATGACGCAGGCACCGGCGGGGACGGCCTGTCGTGGGACTCTGCGTTCAATGATTTGCAGGATGCGCTGGCGTTCGCGTTATCTGGGGATGAAATCTGGGTGGCCGATGGAATCTATCGGCCCGCTTCGCCGGGCGGCTCGCGGACCGATATCTTCCAGTTGAAAGATGGGGTTTCCGTCTATGGAGGGTTTGCAGGCGGTGAGACGGATATCACCCAACGCGAACTGTCGCTCCCGCTTAGCGGGACCTCCCATTTTCTGCATGAGACCGTGCTGAGCGGTGACCTGAATGGCGATGATGTTTCCGGAGGCGATAACTCGGAGAACTCCCGCCACGTCGTGGTCATGAGCAATATCGGTAGTGCGACAGTGCTCGACGGGGTGACGATTACGGGCGGAAATGCAGACGGGGATCCCGGCGATGATGCGTCGGGTGGCGGCATCCTCGTGGTATTGGGCGCCGTACACATCCAGAATTGTTTGATCATGGGGAACGTCGCCGATAACGGCGGTGGTGTGTATATGCGGAACAACGCGACTCCAACATTCACGAACTGCGTGATTGCGGAGAATCACGCAGGTTTCGGTGGCGGTCTGTATGCCATCGGCTCAGCTAACCCGGCGTTGCACAATTGCGTTGTTGTGAATAATACCGCGACGGACGATGGCGGAGGCATATACGCCTTCAGCGCCGCGGACGTTTACAACTCTGTGATCTACGGCAATGCTGCAACGACTGGAGGGGGCATGTATGGGGTGATCCCGTCGCAGATCACAAATTCGGTGATCCGTGGGAACTCGGCTTCCGGAACGAGTCCGCAATTCCATGACGAAGCGGGTGGCGAAAACCCGACGTTTACGCATTCTAATATTGAGGGATCAAACGGCAGTGGGCTCGGGTGGACGGCGGCACTCGGCCATGACGGCGGCGGCAATATCGATGTGATTTCGCTATTCGTTGATCCCGTTGGTGGTGACTTTCGTTTGACCGAATTTTCACCGTGTGTCAATGCGGGCACGAACCGGCCGAATCTGGCAGTAACAGATTTCGACGGGAATCCGCGAATTCGCGGCGGCCTGGTTGATATCGGCGCATTCGAGCTGCCCGTTGGCGATCCGCTCGGGGATATCATTGTGGCATCGCATGAACTGAGCGCAGCCGACGTTCGCGTGTTCGCTACTGCCACCGCAACGCTGGATACCATGTTCCAACTTGGCAGCGACGCTAGCCGCGTTGTCGCGATCGCGAGAAAATCTGATGCCGCCTTTCTCACCAACAATTTCAAAACCCATCTCAATGTGGTCGGCGGCGATGATTTTTCGGTGTTCGATACATACGCGGTGGATACCGGCCACTCGAGAGGGATCTGCATCGATTCGGAGAGCAATATCTGGGTGAGTCATCATGCCGATAGTCAGGTACGTAAACTCGACGGTGACGGCAATCTGATCGGCGGTCCGTTTGGTGTCGGCACGAACCCGATCGGTCTGGCGGCAACGTACCGCGGCGATGTCTGGGTGGCGAATGAAGGGGACGACACCGTCCTGAAGCTCGATCCGACGGGCACTGTTGTCGCCGGACCGATTGCGGTCGGCGACCAGCCGCAGTATCTCGCGCTCGACCACTCCGGCAACCTCTGGGTCACCAATTTCGGCGATGACACGGTAAGCCGGCTGGACGTCGACGGCATGCCTTTTGGCACATTCGATACGGGTGGTGGACCGACCGGCATCTGCGTGGACTTGTACGGAAATATCTGGATCAGCAACACAAACAGCAACACGGTAACGAAACTCGACGCCGACGGCACAATGCTGCTCGACGGCCCCGTCGCGGTGGGCAGTGCGCCGAGGGGGATAGCCGCAGACGAGTTCGGGTTTGTCTGGGTGGTCTGCAGTGGGGATAGCACGATATATCGTCTGGATCAGGACGGAACTCAGTTCCCGATCGGCGGGCTGCCCGTCGGGCAGACGCCGCAGTCGTTCGGCGACCTCGGTGGGCTGGTCTACGAGACCACTGTGCGGGATTTCAGCGCGCCATCGGCCGCGGGCACACCCGATGCCGGCACGACGCTCACGAGTGCAGGTTCGTTGACGTTCGGCTGGACCGCGGCGGTGGATGCCGAAAGCGGTGTGGTCGACTACGAAATCGAGATCACGACAATCTCGCCGGGTGGTTCGGAGGTAATGAGTTCGACCACCGACGGTGGAACGACGTTTGAGGTCAGCACCGAACACGGGGCGACATACTCGGCTCGCGTGCGCGCCCTGAACCGCTCCGGGATCTTCGGGCCTTGGTCGGCAGGCAGTGCTGAGGTCATCGTGGACACCATGGGGCCGACCGTGGCGTCGCGAAACCCGGAGGCCGACTGCGATGCAGGTCCCTTGTTTTTCATCGCAATCAATCTTACCGACGATCGCGGAATTGACGCGGTTGATGAGGCTGCATCGACTGCCTCGGGGAATCTCATGGTATTTCGTGACGGCGTCGAGTTGATTCGCGACGAGGACTGGGAGCTGGATGCAGATTCGGCTGGCAACGACGGCGCGTTCGTTGTCCTGATCACGTCCGTTGCCCCCGGCGTGCATGAGGTGAGGTTCACCGCCGTTGATGACGCCGGCGCCGAAAATCCGATCGTCGAACAGGTTGAAAGCGATAATATGGCCGACCCCGTGGTCGAGGAGGTCTCGAGTCCGGATGCCGACGGCGTCTATGGCGAGGGCGACACGATTGACATTCATGTAATGTTCAGCGAGGTGGTTGTCGTCGAGGGTGTGCCGCAGCTGGAGCTGAATACCAGCGTTGGCGGCACTGCCGTCGATTACGTCAGCGGCTCTCGGACGAACACCCTGGTTTTTCGCTACACGGTAGCGTTCGGCCACGATGCACCGGATCTCGATGCTGTCGCGAACGATTCGTTGTCGGCCGGCATGAGCATCGCCGACCTTTGCGGCAACGATGCTGATCTCACATTGCCGGACCCCGATACAGAAGGTTCGCTGGGATTCGACCACGACATCGAGGTGCGGACGACCGGACTGATTCGATTTGTGGACCGCAGCGTTGTCGTTTCAGGAGACGGACTCACCTGGCAGTCGGCGTTCACCAACCTGGAAGCCGCGTTTGCCGCTGCGAATCCCGGGGACCAGGTATGGGTGGCTCAGGGTACCTACCTGCCGACGGCCGGCGGGACAGGACGTGATGCGAAATTTACCATTCCCGCCGATCTCGTCGTTTACGGCGGCTTCAGTGGAAGTGAAACCGCAGTAAATCAACGAAATGTTTCGGGCAACGAAACATTTCTGAGCGGTGATATAGATGAAAACGATCACCTCGACGATACGGCCGGGAACGCGTTCCATGTCGTCTCGTTTGAAGCGGGCGCCGACGCCGGCACGGTGCTCGACGGTTTTCACATCACTGGTGGCAACGCCGACGGCGACGCGGCCGACAACAGCGGCGGCGGAATGCACATCGACGGGGCGAGCCCGACGATTCGGAACTGTGTGATTCTGGCGAACCAGGCAAACGCGGCCGCCGGCGTTGCTGTTCTTTCGGGATCGCCGACGCTCGAAAACACGTTCGTAATTGGCAACGACGCTGCGGACGGCGCCGGCGGACTCTGGACGACCGGTGCCGGCGCGATGACCGTCGTCAATTGCGTGATTGCCGACAACACCTCCGGCGCCGGTGGCGCGGGGGCAATCGAAGTGGACGTGACAATGTTGACGGTCACGAACGCCACGATTGCCGGCAATACGACAACCGGCGCCGGTGGCGGTGTGGTCGTCCGCGGTGTTTCGACAGTCGATATGTTCAACACCATCGTCTCGGGGAATACCGATGGCAACGGCAGCGGCGCGGATGATCAGATCGTGGATGTCGACGGAAACGCCACGGTTTCCGTTGCCGATTCGATGGTTCAGGGCGGTTTCTCCGGCGTGCGGGTGATTTCCGATGTCCCCGCGTTCATCGACGCAGGCGTCGTCGTCGGTGGCGACGGACTGGCCGGCACGGACGACGACGGGCTGCAGCTACAGCCGGGCAGCCCCGCAGTCGATCGCGGCAATGCGGCCTCCCCAAATTTTCTCGAAACTGACATCCTCGGCAATGCGCGGCACGACGACGCCGGCGTGGCCAATGCCGGCCCGCTGGGCACGGATATCTCGGATCTCGGTGCGTACGAGCGGCAGACGGACAGCTCAATTGGTCTCGTGGTGGATACCACACAGGTTGATGTGTCCGAAGGTCGTATCGGCGAAGCGTCGTTCCAGGTGAAACTTGCGGTGGAGCCGTTCGACACGGTGACCTTGTCGGTGACGGCCGACGGGGACATGGATATTTCGGTTGAGACGGGTGCGACCCTGACCTTCACCCCGGAAAACTGGGACGATTTCCAGATCGTGACGCTTACGGCGGCAGAGGATAGCGACCGTATCGACGGCAGCGCGGATATCACGATCGCCAAGGACTCTGGTGTGAATGAGATCGTCTCTGAGACGGTGGTTGCCAACGAGGTCGACGACGATATCGAACTCACCGTTGCCAACGACGGCAACGGTACGACCGATCCGGCAGGTGTAGTAATCATCGACACGGATCCGCCGGCGCCGACGGACATTGCGGCAACGCCGAATGCCGGCTTCGACTTTGATCAATGGAACGAGTCTATGATGGGGATCGTCGATGATCTGGATGCCGCTGTAACCACGGTAACGACGAACGCGGACGCGACTGTCACGGCAACCTTTGCGGCGACACCGCTGTCGTTTGATGTGCAAACCGATCCGATCGCGGTGGGCGAAGGGAACACCGCGGTGTTGCGGGTGCGATTATCCGGTCAGCCGGCGGAGACGATATCGGCTACTGTGGCGTTTGACGGAACCTTTCCCGATGGCGATTCTGACCTGTCGGTTTTGGGATCCAGTATGGTCACCTTCACGACCACAGACTGGAATGATTTCGCGGCTCACGAGATCATCATCGCCGCGGCGGAGGACAACGGCGATGTCGACAACGGTCGGGCCCGGTTCCTGATCCAGAAGTCCGGCGGGATTAACCCGATCCCCGATTCCATGGTGGTTGCAGATGAAGAGGATGACGATGCTATGGTCATTTTCGGTGCGAACGGGCAAGGCCAGATCGAGCATAACAGTATGGTCGTGAGTGGACCGGTACTGATTGACAGCAACGATGACCTGCCCTTCGCGATCGAGGCCGTGCCGGATACCGGTCAAAGTTTTGTCGGGTGGACACTCGACAATGTGACAATCGATCCGCCGGACCCGGCTTCGGCAATGACGGCGATTGCCGCGGTGACGGGAGCGCCTGCATCGGTAACGGCGAGCTTCCTACCGCTCCGTCAGTTCGTTATTGATGTTGATCCCATCGACGTTGGTGAAGGTCATTCGGTCGTCGTCAATGTCCAGCTGGACGAGCAGCCGCTCGATACCGTGACCGCCACGGTCTCGCTCACGAGCGATGATAACGGCATCCTTGATCTGGGCGGCGCCGCGACGTTGACGTTTACGATGTCCGACTGGAATCAGGATCATCCGATAATCGTTACGGCTGCGGAAGACGATCTGAATGTCATTGACGGCGGCGGATTACTGACCGTATCACAGACCGGTGGCAGCAACCTCATCCCAGATCGCATGGTCGACCTGATCGAGATCGATGACGACGTTGTTCTGACCGTCGATATCGACCATGGCGGGGCGCCGGTTGCCGGCGGCACTGTTACGGTTGCTTCAAACAACACCGGGATGCCGATTGTTGTCGACGTCCCTCCGGAATCGGTGATCATTGATGTCGATTTAATGCCGGTGACCGTCACGGCAGATCCGGCGGAAGGCTTCGGGTTCCTGAACTGGACTGAGACCGTGGGCGATTCGCTCGGTGACTCTGCACAAGGCGCCACGGTTTTTAGCGCAGCAGAAAATGCTGAGATCATCGCACACTTCAATCGGCGTCCGAACGTGAGTATCATTGATCCGGCGCACGGCTTCGAATTTACGGAATCACGCGACATCACGATTACCGCTCAGGCGTCCGATTTCGATGGCGGTTCGGTAGTAAAGGTGGCGTTTTTCCACGACGGCATCCTGATCGATGAGGATACCATGCCGGACGGCGACGTCTTCAGTGTGGTCTGGACCGATGTCGACCCGGAATCGTTTATCACCGCAGGCGTTTACACGCTGACGGCGGTTGCGACGGATAACGCTGCCGGGACCGGATTGACGGGACTGTCGGAGCCCGTTGCGGTGACCGCAAGTGCGTTCGAGATCGATTTTGAAACTCCCACAGGTAATGAAGGGGCGATACCTGCCGATGATGGATTTCCGTTCCTCTGGGACCTCCCGTCGGACTTGCCGGTGTTCGCGTTCGACCTGCGTGTTTCCGAGGACACCGATCTGCCGACAAACCTGTCACCCAGCGAACCGAAATTGCACGGCGCCAGCCTGAGTAGTGATCCCAACGATGACGCGGCAGGCTTCGATGTCGACGAGCTGCCGTTTGATGAAACGAAACCCCTGACAGTCTGGCATCCGTTCATCGTCATTCGCTCCGGCAAGCTCGAGGGGCGCCGTTTGTTTGACTGTTGTGATCCTCACACATTGGTGGTGATCAATACCGACAAGGAACCGGTCACGGTCGAGATCGATGAGCCGCCGGTGGGTTTCGCCATCGAATACGGTCAGACAATTGCTGTATCGGCATCTGCGTTCACGACGGCCACATCAACGCCAGTCGATGGCGATGCCGATATCGTCTTTGAAGCGCCGGACGATACCACGGAGGAAATCGACGATGCAGCCAACGACGGCGTGATCGCGCTGAACCACCCGTTTACACCCGACGCGGCGGGTAGCTGGTCTGTCCAGGTGCGCTTCAACGGCACCGCCAACCTTTTCCCCGGAAGCGATTTTCGCGAGTTTTCTGTTTTGCCGGCAACATCAACGATCGAGATCTTTGACAGTATCGAGGCCACCCACCTGGCAAGTGAAGATCTGCTCGTCGTCGGGCGTTTGAAACTTGGCAAGGGCAATCCGGGCGGCGTTGATCTATCCGGCGTCACCGTCAATGTCATCCTTACCAATCCGCTGCTGGACGAGCAGACGTATCAACCGGATGTCGACGAGAACGGTGAGTTCCAGCTGGTGATCCCTTCAGCCGACTTTCATGACCTGGGGCAGCCCATTTTGGGAGATTGGATGATCCAGGCTGAATTTCCCGGCGACGACGACATAAATGGGTCGATCGGCGAGATGTTGACGCTGCCGATACGGGGAAAACGTGGCTACGCGATTCTGATGCAGGGAGCAGTGGCCTCCGGCGAGGGCCTTGATGAGCATAGCCATACACTTGATTTCTGTCAGGACGTTTTCCATTCTGGTGGCCGTGGCCTCGATGCCGAAGACATCTGCTACATTCCCGCCGGCACCGTGCCGCCCGCGCACCTGAATGCTCCGGCCGGTGCGGGGCCGGAGGACTTTTTACGTCACGCCATCGAAGTCTGGGCGCGCGATCGTATGCTTGGTGCTCCAGCGCCGCTGTTCATTGTGCTCGCGAACCACGGGGAATGGGACAAGTTTCACATGCATCCGGACATCCTGACGCCCGTGGAGCTAAATGACATGCTGGATAATCTCCGGAGTGAATTCATGAGCGTGTCGGACGCGGACCTGAGGGATGCGCTGCTCAGTGAACCGATCGTGGTCATCCTGGGCATGTGTTTCAGCGGTAGTTTTATCGATGAATTGTCCGCTCCCGATCGGATCATCATGACCGCAGCGGCGCCCCAGGAGTTGTCGACACGCGGGCCGAATATTGGTGGTAAGCGGCAAGGTGAATATTTTGTCTATCTGCTGTTTCGGGAGTTGGAACGGTCGCGTTCGCTACGCGATAGTTTCGACTCAGCTCGGCGTCACATTCATCGGGTGTCCGCACGTTTCGATCTTTTTGAACGGGTTTCAGGCGTCAACGCTCCTCCGTTGTTCCCAGGACAAGGTGGACAGCATCCGCTGCTGGATGATAACGCTGACGGTATCGGCACCAATGAGCCCTCGGAAACATTTGGCGACGGACAACGGGCCGCAAATGTGTTCCTCGTGGAACCTGGCAATCCGGCACGGCTCGAGATTGTCGCCAACAACCCGACCATGTTTATCTCGGCTGATTCCGGTTTCCCGGGACAGGGCTTTCCAAATAATGACGTGCCAAGATTTTTTGCCGATGTCGTCGAGGCAACCTCAGATCTGAATACTATATTCATGGAAGTGAAAGTACCGGGTTCCAGCAGCACCGAAGGATCAATATCAATGCAGCAGTCATTAGACCTGGTTCCACAGGTCATGGACCCGAATCCAGATGTTACCGATCGCGTACAATACGTGTGGCCGCGGCTGACAGGTGAGCCGAACCCTGACAACCTGTTTACCGCAGCTGATCCGGGGGTCTACGAGGTATTTTTCTATGCTGAGAACGCGACGTTCGAGATTTCCAGGCCCGGCGTGACGTTTGTGTACCGGGCACCGATTGGTGCTGATCCCTTGCCTTCTCCCGATTTGATCGCGCCGGAAGACGGCGCGGTCGTTGATTTCGGGCTGGATGACGATAATGCAATATTACAATGGAGTTCCGTGGAATCGAGTGTGGGTAATGTGAGTTATGTTCTGCGTTTCTGGACTGATCTCGAACGCACAGTTCTGGTATTCGATAGCGGGCCGCTTCCAGCACCGTTCTTCGCGTTGTCCCCCGGGGATGTACCGGACGGCGAGCATTTCTGGGACGTCGTTGTTGCCGATGAAAGCGGCAATTTTTCCGAGCCGATACCGGAGTCCGATGTTCGATCGGTCACCGTGCTTACAACCAACAACGCATGGGGGGTCATCGCGGGGGTGATTCGCGATGCGGAGACTGGAGACCTCGTAACGCCTGAGCTGCTCACGATTCCCGGCAATAACGTCAGCATTGTGCTGACGGACGGTCATTACCTGGCCAGGCTGCCTGCCGGAGATAATTATATTGTCGATGTTCAGGATTCCGCGTTTGTTCCCCAGCAGGTCACCGGCGTCAAAGTCACCGAAGGCGGTGAGGTGATTGTGAATTTTCAGCTTTCGGCTGTCGAAAAGACGCTGGACGTCTCGTCGACCCCGACCGGTGTGGCGATTGGCGGTGCGCATGGCGATATCACCGACTTCACCGTATCGCTGCAGACGGGTACTGTTGTGAACCTTGAGGCGCCGCTGCATCATCCTGGTTCGGACAACCCGAATGGGCCTGACTTCGATTTCGTGCGCTGGCGACTCGGTACTGCAGGACAGGGGCTTGACGATCAGGATGACGGCGTGCGTACACTCGGTTTCCCACTCGACTTCAGTGCCACTGCCGAGGCGGTCTATGCCGCGACGCAGCGTGATCTCACGGTCAAAGCGTCGGATTCGACCGGCGGCGCGCTGAGCGGCGTGCCGATCTCCGGGACATTCAATGGCGACTCAACCGAATTCGTCACGACAGTTGATGATGATGCCGACATTACACTGACCGTACCGGACGGTTTCAACGACGGTGCCCACGACTATACCTTCGTAACGTGGGAAATCGATGGGGCTGATGCATCGCAGGGCGCCGCGACAGTGATCCTGAACGTGAATGTTGATCTTGTTGCCGAGGCGAAGTACGCAGTTGTCGACGCGCCGCCAATCGCTGTGTGTGCGGACATCACTGTGTCGCTAGATGCGGCCGGTAGTGTGCTCGTGGACCCGATTGCTGTCGACGGCGGTAGCAGCGATGACGTGGCGCTTGTGGACCGGCAATTGGACGAGGATACGTTTGTGTGCAGTGATATCGGTGGCAATATTGTGATACTCACCGTTACCGATGGTTCTGCGCAGACCGCTTCATGCACCGCGACCGTAGTGGTGGTCGATGATCGGGCGCCGGTTGTGTCGAACTGTCCGGCGACGATATCGATTGCGGCCAATCAGGCCGGTGGCGTGGCGTTGCTCACGGACATCGCGGGAACGCTCGCGACGACAGACAACTGCACGATGTCGGGAGCGCTGGCTTTCGAGCAGAATCCCGCAGCGGGCACTCAGCTGGCAGCGGATTCAAATACGGAGGTCACCATTACCGTCACCGACGCGTCGGACAACGACGTTGCCTGTGTGTTCACTGCAACCGTACCCGAACTCGCGGACTTGAGCGGTTCTGCGTTTGACGCGACGCCGGACCACGTCGTGCTTGGCCAGACAACGGTGAGCTACACCATTGCCAACACTGGTGAGGGGCCTGCCGGCGCGTTCACTGTGACGTTTGTCTTGTCGGACGATGCTGTGATCGAGACGAACGCAACGATTGACAAGGTTTTGGCTACGGTAGGTATTTCTGGTCTCGCCGGCAACGCGTCAATCAGCGATACCGCAGTGCTCGACCTGGCGCCACACATTCCGGATATGTTCGCTCGTGCGTTAGTCGACGACCCGGTTTCGTTGCCCGTGGATACGGTATCGACGAGTTTCGACTACATCGGTATGGTCATCGATGTGTCGAACGCCGTACCGGAATCCGACGAATCGAACAATCGCGATGTCGCCAAGGGGTCGGACAAGGACGACATCACGTTTTTCCCGTGGGACATGAATCCGAGCGACGGCGAAGTTACGCCGACCGATGCGATTTTTGTGATCAACCGGCTGCAGACGTTCTCGCCGCCCAGCGAAGCCAGAGCCGACATCAACGGCAACGGCTCGGTCTCGTCCACCGACGCGATCGCGGTGATCAACCGTATTGGCCGCAAGATCAACCCGGCCGTTACCGAGAGCAGCGGGAGCACCGTTCCACCCCCTTCGCACGAGCCTGAAAGCGATAGCAAGTAGGTTGAGCCGTGTCGGAGAGAAAAGGAAAACGGCCACAACTGAAGCGGTGAACGCCAACGAAAGGCGCAAGGATTCAACGACAAGGAGAACATCAACAATTACTGCGGGCCTTGTCGTTCTTTGCGCCGAGGCCTGTCGCGAACATCGCTGTGCCACCAGTGTGCTGGAGGGACGCAGTCCTCTGCGTCCGAAACAAGACGCAACGGCAAACAGTACGTTGCCTGGCCGGCCTGGCTGCCTCCCCTGCGGCCGTGTAGAAGCGCAAATCGTCGCGTGCTTTACCTCGCGCAGAGAAAAGACAATCAAAGCGAATTTATCCCCCTTTGTATCTTTGTGGCTTGGTGCGAGACTGAATTAACCGTTCAGGAGAGAAGAAAGCTGTCGCGCCAAGCCGCCAAGCCGCGAAAATAAAACGCATAGTTAATTTTACGCCGTACCGGGCATTTCTCTGCGGCTCAGCGTCTCTGCGCGAGACCCCATCGGCCGTGTAGAAGCGCTAACCGTGGGGATTTTATCTCGCGCAGAGGCGCACAGATAAAGAATAGGCAAAGGTTACGCCTTTGACCTTGGTGCGAGGTCCAATGGTCGTTCAGGAGAGAAAAGGTCGAGAAAATACTCGTACGTCCGTGCGCCAAGGTCCGGCAGGTTGCTAGAGACTGAAAGCTTGGGAAAGTGACGTTAGTCCCTTATCGAAAGCTTCAATAACTCCGAACTCAGTCGGAGGCCCGCGTTTTCAGCCCGATCGAGATTGATTCGAAACCGAATTCTCCCATCGTCCTGTACGATGCGGATCATCGCATTGCCGGCACCCTCGTTAACCACAAGCGTGGCGGACTTTTCCGCCTGCTTCATAAATTGAGATACCCTACCATCCTCGGAGGCCGGAATATATAAGAGCCGGCACAATGCCAAGTCGTCCAGGGAGTCGATTGTCCGAACCGATACCTTCCGACCCTGAACGCGCCTTTCCGCGAACGCATCAAGCAGCGGGCCGAATGGATTTTCACCGCACACGCAGTAACTGAGCGTCGCCTCCGGGGAGGCAAACGCACTATCCGGCCACGTAACGAATTTCGCAAAGTTAAAGAAAAAGCCCGCCTTAATCTTATACTCCTTCGACATTTCCTCTCCCGACACGACACTGATTGATTGCAGTGCACCAGCCATGCAGACTCCGGATAGTACGTGCGCCAGAAATGTCTTCAGGTATCTATTGATTGTAAATCTGTTCCGGCCGGTTTGAACGTCCATCGTTGCCTCCGAAGGTTTGCTTTCAGAATGCGATCTTCAGCTCGCAGCCGAAAAACCGTGGCGCATTCACAATACCGGTCAGGTTATTGAAATCGATGCCGCCTATCAAGGCCTCTTCATCCGTAATATTCCGCGAGAAAACCGCAACGTCGTAGCGGATGTCCCTGTTCGTCCATTGGTATCCGATGCGGAGGCCTCCCTCTATCATTTCACCGCCCCTGAATTCTTTGGACTCATACAGGAAGAGGTTAATTTCACTGCGGTAGAACCAATCGGTCAGGACATAGAGTTCACCGCTTCCTAGCTCCAGCGAATACCGGGCCGCGACATTTGCAATCCATTCGGGAGCGTGCGGCAGGCTGTTGCCGTTGATAATAGCTTGTCCGCCGGCATTGGTAGGATCCGTGGTGGTGCATTGCGCACACGGTGCAATTGCCAATTGACTGTCTTTCAATTCCGTGTGATTGTAGCTCAATCCGGCGCTCAAGGTAAGTTGTTTGTTGACGTTCAATTCAGCGTCGACTTCAAGACCGTAGCCGACGGTCTCATCAGCATTGACCAGTTGATTAACGTTTGCATTGCCGCCGACGGCCGTCAGCTGTTGCCCGTCCATCGTATACATGAATGCCGTTGCATTTATACGTCCGCTGCCATCGAGAATGTCCGACTTAACACCGACTTCATAGGAAAGAACCTCTTCGGTATCGGCGACGGTTACGTCATCGCCGAAAAGTATCCGGCCCTGGATACTCGGCGCGCGGAAGCCGTTTGCGATTCGAGCAAACACGTTGACATCGTTCGTGAGTTCGTATACCGCGCTAACGTCCCAGCTCAGGTGAGAGTCATCTGTCTCCACCTTAATCGGTCCTATAGAGGCGCCGCCGAACGGATCTTGCAGCCGTTCAGCTGAGAAGCGCTTGTCGTCTATCGACTGACGGCTTCCTGCGGTCAGCGTGAGTCGGTCCGTGACGTCATATGAGAGCGTGCCGAATACAGCCGCCGCCCAGGACTGCTGCTCCTGAACGGCGTAACCGTTTTGAACGCCGCCGTTCAGCGTGTCAAAGCTGAAGCTGTCGACAGTGAGATCCTCGTAGAAGTAGAATAGACCAATTTGGTACCGCAGCTGATCCGCCTCATGACTGGCCAGTCGCAACTCCTGCGTAAACTGAATGTGGTCCCGCAGGCCGTCCGCGGTTTCTGAAGGAAACGGTATCGTACCGGGTCCCGTCTGCTCCGGTGGCAGAAAAGCCGCGCCGAATCCTCCATCAACATCGGCGCGGGAGAACAAGTCCGCGCTCTCGACGCCGGTTACAGATGTGTACTGATGACGGTCCGCCTGGAACTCCAGTCGGAGCGAACCGCCGTGAACCTGCAGATCCTGGTGGGCCGTACCGGCTGCATCCTGGAACACGGTACTGCGGTTAAAACCGTGTACGAGGTCGTTTGTTCCGGGTTCAATGACATTGGCTCGGAAAATAGCGGGCGTCCCATTGAGATCCCTGAAATGGTAGTTGAACAACGCTGTGAACGCGTCGTCCGGTTCGAAGAGAATCTGGATGCGTCCGGCGGTATCCCGAAAACCGTCGAGCACATCGTCGTTCACGAAGCCGGGCGCGGCATTGTCCACATAGTTACTGCGCTGCTGCTGCAATAGCGACAATCGTGCTGACAACTCTTCGGAGATTGGCCCACTGACGGCCCCTTCGAAGTCGACGGTGTCGTATCGACCGTATGTAATCGAGCTGTAGGCTTCCGGCTCCCGGGTTGGCTTCTTCGATTCAAACTTCACTACGCCCGCGGGCGTATTCCGGCCAAAGAGGGAGCCCTGCGGCCCCCGCAGTACTTCGATGCGTTCGAGATCGAACACCGGGAATCCCTTGAGAATGGGATTCTCCTGAACGACTTCATCAAGGACGATGGACACGGGTTGTGATGCATTGAGGTCGAAGTCGGTATTGCCCAAACCTCTGATATAGAAACGCGGCGCGGTACGACCGAATGACGATTCAACCGTTAAGCTCGGAATTCTGGCGTTCATAAATCGCACGTCCGACGCGCCGGAACTGTACGTATCGAGCAACTCTCCCCGCAGCGCCGATACCGAAATCGGCACGTCCTGCAGATTTTCAACACGTTTCCGCGCGGTCACTGTTACAGCATCCAGTTTCAGCAGTTCTTCGAGCGGCAGATCGAGGTAGTGCTCGCCGTCCAGATCCGATTCTTGCGCGGCGACCGCCGCGATACAGAAAAACAGCGATACGATACGAAACAGTTGCAGGTTTGTTGCTATGGTCTTTGTCATCAGAGGTCTCCGATTGTCCAAGGTCAAGATGGAACGCAATAAACAGGTGTGGAACCGCAACACTCATGCCATCCGTTGGCGGGAAACGAGGCTGATGATTTTCAATCTGGCACATGGTCGAGAATTACATAAATTTTTTTCGTGACAAGATAAGATTCGAGATTGACTATCGTATTATCAAACAGTAGGACGCACTCGGCACAATCGCGGGCGGATGTCATCCGTAACGATTCCTCGGTTCCCAGTTTGTGTGCTTCCTGTTGCGGTACATAGTTGGAGATATGCGGTATTTTTGCCGTGGTGGGACGGAGACGTTTTTTCTAGCCAAAATGGGAGGTGAGAAATGATGGGGCGCAGTGATGTGGTTATGCCTGAAGCAGGAGGTAAGAGGAAAATTTTTTGGGTATTTGCTCTTGGGTTTCTGATGCTGTCGGTGCCGGCAGTGCAGGCAACGAATCACGACGTACGGATAAACGAGGTCATGGGAGCGCTAAACGGCGACCCAACGATTCAGTTCGTCGAAATGGTCTCGCGCGATCCGGGCCAAAAGGAGTGGGGACCCGGACTCGGGAATCCTGACTTTGGTATTCCGCCAGACAGCCCCGCTGTTGGACGGGCGATGCTCCAGTTCTTTGACCATCACGGTGACCTGACCGGAGAATTCGTTTTTCCCGCAGACCCTCCGGGTGGGATCGCCGATGATTTTTCCCCCGCATTCGCCTTAACCACGTTGATTGCCACTGAAGCCTTCGAGCTTGCAACGGGTATCCAGCCAGACTTCATTATTCCTCAGCACGTTATGGCTCCCGGGGGGCAGGTCCGTTTCACAGGCAATCCTGCAAGTTGTTGTAAATTTGATGCCGATCTCCGCTTGTCCTACGGTGATTTCGAAGGGGACACGGGACAAGATGTCTCATTCGGTGTTGCATCCGCGATGCCGGTTTGCGGTACCACTAGTTTATCCCGGTTTCAGCGATTTCGGGATGAGTTTGGTTTTCCTATTGTCGGCGACGAACCCACTTTCGGCGCCAACCGCAACAACGACTATGCGGTCCGGCCAGCCACGCCGTCGTCGTCGGGTGCGCTTCAGCGAGGGTTACTGGCGGAAGACGTTGAAGACAATGTGCTCGGAGAGGCCGATTTCGACTCGGGTGTCGGCATTCTAACCAATCATTTTACGCGAATAAATGAAGTCATGGCCGGCTTCAACGGCGATCCGACAATTCAATTCGTAGAAATGGTGTCCGAAGGCAACGGTCAGAAACTCTGGGGACCACAATTCGGTGACAGTGAAAGCGCGGCGATGTTGGAGTTTTACGACGAAAACGGCGCGCTCATCGATACATTCAAGTTTCCGAATAATCCGCCATTCGGCGCCAGCACCGTGTTGATCGCGACACAGGCCTTCGCCAATCATACTCAGCTCCTCCCGGATTTTATCATTTCTGCTAATGTCATGGCACCCAGCGGCCAGGTCCGTTTTACCGGGAATCCCGAAGCCGACTTTACGTTCGGCGTCGATCATCGACTGTCTTACGGCGACTTCGCCGGCTGCACAGGACAAGCTCCCGACAACGGTGTCGCGCCGGCCTTGCCGACCGGCTGTCCTGCTCAGAGCCTGTCGCGATTCGAAAACTTTTCGTTTTCCGACGACCCTTTATTCGGCGCCAACAATAATGCGAACTTTCGACTTGACCCGCCGACGCCTTCATCGACCAGCGCACCGCCGGGGAATTTCGATTTCGAAGAGAATCGTGCGGGTCAATTTGTGTTTCAGTGCGTCGGGGGCGAGCCGTTGAGTGGTGTACGTATCGTAGTCGACGAATTAACGGGTGTTGTTGTCGACTGCTTCGTTCCGGGAAATAATGTTGTCGCCTCGATTGAGATCATACATAACATCGATGATCCTATTAACATATGGTCAGTTGAAGAGCAGATTCCGGCCGGATGGGTGTTCGTTGCTGCTGATTTTGGCGGTGTGTTCGACGGCGTTGACAAGGTTTCCTGGAGTGCCGCAGGAGAGCCCCCTTTGGCGGTATCCTATGTTGTCGCGCCTGTCGGAACAGGTGATGCTACCTTAGGCCGAACTTCCGGAAAATTCCGTCCAATAATTGCCCCCAATCCTTTGATCTGCAAGTATTAGCATAGCGATACCACCGGCAATTCGTAGGCATGTAGTATCTCTATTTAATTGGCTTTTTAGGCTGATTGCGGCTTGAATATTCGAGATTTCGCTATATTTTAGTAGGCATGTACGTTGAATATGTTAAAAATCGAAAATCACCTGGCTGCCTACTGCTTCGTGAGTCCTATCGACAGGACGGCAAGGTTAAGA
>JAJFLQ010000076.1 GCA_021772615.1 Verrucomicrobiota bacterium
CTAATAAAATAGATATAATACATGCCTACGAATTGCCGGTGGTATCGCTATGCTAAT
The DNA here is from genome assembly GCA_021772615.1 of Verrucomicrobiota bacterium. Classification (GTDB taxonomy): domain Bacteria; phylum Verrucomicrobiota; class Lentisphaeria; order JABSQK01; family JAJFLO01; genus JAJFLQ01. Next base: position 58 of record JAJFLQ010000076.1, read on the forward strand.
ACTTGCAGATCAAAGGATTGGGGGCAATTATTGGACGGAATTTTCCGGAAGTTCGGTCTAAATCAGCTGAATGCGATACGCCGGAATTGTCGATCTTGCGGTCGAAAATGTTGAGCTTCACACGCCGTAGTTGCTTGGTTGAAGGAGGTTCACTGTGCGCTTCCGTCATGGCACGTGTAACGAAGCCGTAATGATGCGCGAGCGCCGACAGCGGCCAGGCCCGGTGAAATGGTTGGACGTTCACACGTTTAGTGTGAGTTTCACGTCACGTCACAAGGCTTCACGTCGCGACACGGAACGAGGCGGGACGCAGGCGAGACGCAAGCACGCTAAAGCGCGAACTCCAACAGAAGGCGATGGAAGTTGGGTCAATTGACCGTTAGTTGTAGTGATGGCGGAGATCCAGCGATTCGGATTCGTTGATCAACCGGCGAAGCTTCATCAACGCATCGCGTTGTATCTGCCGAACCCGCTCGCGCGTGCATTTGAAGCGCTTGCTTACCTCATCAAGGGTTTTTGGGGCCTTGCCATTGAGGCCGTAACGCATTTGTATGATCGAACGTTCCCTTGAATCCAGATTGTCGAGTAATTTCTTCAACAATTCCAGGCGATCAATCTCGTTCAGGATCTCGTCAGGCGTTATCGCCCGGTCATCCGGGCAGATGTCGGTAAATTGTGTATTGTCGCCGGTGCCGACATCTTCCTGAAGGGATGTTACCTTGGGTTCCGAGCGTTTCAGTCGTGACACAGCACGAGCCGTCAACTTCAACGCTTTCCCGATCTCGGCATCTGTCGGCTCACGTCCCAATTGCTCTTCAAGTGTCGCGTGGGTCGACTTCACCTTCATGATGAGATAGGCGACTGTCGACGGCATATTCAGTACCTTGCAGTGCTTGAGCAGATTCTTGCGGATTTCGCACTTTATCCACCAGGCAGCGTAGGTGCTGAACTTGGCGCCTTTCGTCGGATCGTATTTCTTAACGGCATTGATTAACCCCAGATTGCCTTCTGAAATCAGTTCCGGCAACGGTACACCAAAGCCCTTATAGCTGTTAGATATCTTTACGACCAGTCGAAGATTGCTGGTGATCAGTTTCCACTTTGCCGCCTCATCACCGCCCTTAATTTTCTCGATCAGGGCGCGTTCGTCCTGAGGTTTCATGGTCGGTATATGCGATATATCTTTGAGATAGTTATCTATACTGTCCTGGTGCGTGGCCATCGTCCTTCCTCCCATTCGATTTTCATGGTTAGATCTCTTCAGGAGATCGTTCCATCACAGAATGATTCATGCCACAGCAGTGGAGAAAAAATGCAAGCAGCTAATTACCAATTGTTTAAATGTAAGATAAAAATTCAAGCAACACATTCATGGGACTTTCCAGGCGTCAATATCGTACATTTCGTACTATTTCTGAAACCAACCGCCAATTTGATACACATCATAGTTCGCGGACCGTCGTTGCCACAAAAAGTCACGTCCGTCGGACCGCTGTGGGCAAAAATACCTCCGGCCTTTTCTGCGTGATCGCGGAAAGAACGGAACTTCGGGGTGGTGTTATTACCTCCCTATCGCCAAGAAAACGCATCGTATCGCCAGTCGCACGCCGTTGCTACGCCGCACTATCAAACACACAACATGCTTCAGATAATACAATTACAATTTCCAAGACACGTGTCCGGTGACGTTTGGCACAATCGGTGCTTACACAGATCTGTTTATTGCAAATTGGCGAAGTCTATCGTAACGAACGGAGGTTATGACAATGAAGGCAAAGAAGCGATCGAAGCTCGCAGACTACGCAGTTCAACTCACAGATCTGATGCCGCGGCAGACTGTAAAGGGTGGCCACGCCAAGACTGTATTCGGCGCAACGTTACCGGCGGCTGCAACATCGGATAGTCACACACGCAGCAATATCCGCGCGGACCAACACAACGTCCGCCCGCGAAAGAGTACCGGATGAGACTGATACGGGGTGGAACAAGTGCAGGCGAAGGTGGGTTTCATATCGGATCGCCGTTACGGGATGCGGTGTGGCATGCGCTTGCCTTTAGTCTCGGCGTGCTGGGTTTCTCCGGATTGCTAGCCACCGGCGGCGGCATCACCAGTTTGCCTGCTGCCGACGACCACCCAGCGACCATTGTTCCCGCGCACGCTGCAATCCTCGCCCCGGCGTCAGCGTCGCGGGGACCGGAATCATCACCGTTTCCCGCGTTCTTTCAAACGATAACGGACCGCGAACACGACGCACTTACCCGCGAGACACTTCTCGGATGCATCGCCGCACGTACGGAAGATGAGCTGCAACGACGCAATTGCCAAATTCGATTCCGTTAGCCTCGCTCGTGCCGGTCGCGCTGTAACGATTCCGGGAAACTTCTTTTTTTTCTTCCTTCCTGTCCCATTTTACGTGATCCATTCGTCTATCTTATTGGAGCTCCGATATATCATCTCACAATTCATAACTACGAAAGGATCACAATGTCCGAAACACAATCCGAATACATGCTGTTGTTCCGAGCGGGCGCCGACGAGCGAAACATGTCGCCCGAAGAAATGCAAACGTATATGACAAAATGGGGCGACTGGGTGGAGCGCCTGACAGCGGCTGGAAAATACGTCGCCGGCCACCCGCTGTCGCCGGGCGGCAAAGCCGTATCCGGTCGTGACGACATCCACGTTGTAGACGGCCCTTACGCCGAAACCCGAGAAAGCATCGCCGGCTATTTCCTGCTGTCGTTGTCATGTATTGATGAGGCGGCGGAGATCGCAAAAAAATGCCCAAGTCTCGAATATGGCGGCAGCGTTGAGGTCCGTGAGATCGCGCAGCACTGCCCGAACTCGGAGCAATGCGAGGCTGCATCCACAACGGAGCCTGCCGCTGTTTGACATCTCGGTTGGTGCGAATAACAAGGGAAACGAACATGGCTGCGACGAGCCGTGCACAATCTGGCGATACGCGTCCGCTGGATCGCGAGACGTCACGGCTCGTCGACCATTTCTTCCGCCACGAATGGGCTCGCGTAACCGCTCGCCTTGCACGTTGCTTCGGTACCCGCCACATCGACCTCATCGAAGATGTGGTTCAGGACGCTCTGCTGCGCGCGATGCAGACCTGGCCCTATACGCGTGTACCCGATAGCCCGTCGGCGTGGATTACACGCGTGGCCCGAAACCTCGCGCTTGATGCGCTACGGCACCGGCGAATGGCATTGGACAAGACAAACAGTATCGTCACGTTCATCGAGCAGTCGTCTCAGGGTCAGCCTGCAGAGGTCGTGTTTCAGGAGGAGATCGCCGACGACCTCCTGCGTATGATGTTTGCATGTTGTGACCCCACCCTCCCTTTGCACGCACAGGTTACACTTACCCTGCGTACGCTGTGCGGATTCAGCGTCCGCGAGATCGCACAAGCCTTTCGATGCAATACATCTACGGTCCAAAAACGCCTGGTCCGTGCAAAGCAGAAGCTGCGTGAAAGCGCCGTCACACTCGACCTGCCTCCGACGCCAGACCTGGCTACCAGGCTGCATGGCGTGCTCACGGTGATCTACTGCGTATTCAGCGAAGGCCACAAGGCATCATCCGGCGACAGGCTGGTTCGCCAGGAGTTGTGCGATGAAGCCCTTCGGCTGGTGGCGATATTGGTGAAGCACCCCGTCGGGAACCAACCCGAATCGCATGCACTTGCCGCGTTGATGTGGCTCACTGCCGCGCGGCTATCGGAGCGCGTGGACGGCGACGGACGTATCATGATTCTCGAAGAACAGGCGCGCAGCGACTGGAACTGGTCGATGATCAAACGTGGCCTGCGCCACCTTGCGGATTCGGCAGACGGTGAGCACGTGAGCGCCTTCCACCTGCAGGCCGGCATCGCGGCCTGTCATTGCGTCGCACCCGATTATGCTTCCACAGACTGGGAGCGAATTCTGGATCTCTATGATCAGCTCTACGCGATGAATCCGTCGTCCGTTGTTAGTCTCAACCGCGCTGTTGCGATCGCCAATGTGCATGGGGCGGAACACGGCCTTGCAGCGCTCGGTTACCATGCCGATGCACCTAGAATCATAGCCGATTACATGTATTTCGCCGTGCTCGGCGAATTTCACAACCGCCTTGGCGATACCGCGGAGGCCTGCTCCGCGTATCGGCGTGCGATTGCACTGTGCGATGTCGAGCCGGAGGTCGCCTTTCTAAAAACAAAGCTCCACGCAGCAGTCGACGAAGGATCCCTGTGACGTGCCGCACCGCCGGTTGGATGTCCCGTGACTACTTCAGGCGTTCTTCCGTGTATATTGACAGCTCGACAAGCCGCTCCAGCAGATCGGCCGGCGGCACATCTGCGAAGTTTTTCAGAATCAGGTCCTTACCAAACAGTCGCGAGATGTAGCGTAATTTCCGAATTTGCGGTCAGGCTCCTGCACCAACTGATCGGCAATGGTAATCACTGACTCCGCGGTACACACGACGGCTCCCTGCGTCGCGCTCACACGAACCACCGACACGCACGGCTCGTCCGGTGCATCGAACGTGACAATCTCCCCGGAAGAATGATCGATCTGTCCGTCGCCGTCCACGATCTCCCAGAAGAAGTCAAGATTGGTGTCAACAGCCCTGCCGGCGCGGTCGCGACACACAGCCCTGAGCGCCCGTGATTTGCCGACGCGAACCACACTGGCCTTCTCCTCTTCCGCCCGACGGTGTTCCTCTATGATCTCCAACAGGGTGTCGCGGACGGGGGCAATCGCCGTGCAGAAGGCCTCGAACAATCGGTCCTGAATCACGTTATCGCGCGTGCCCGGCGTGAGATTCAGAAATGCCACATCGACAACGCCCTTAACTCTGCCGTCTGTCCACGGTACGACATCGAAAGTCGGCAACGCGACAATACTCGGGAGAATCCGTGTGCCGTTGCGATACAGTCCGATGGCATTCCCGCCGTCCGGTTTGTCGAGGTATAGTTCTACACGGATCCCGTCAGCGTGCGGCAGAAGCCGCTCAAGCTCTTCCGACGCAAGATAACGCTGGATTTTTCGCCTGCAAGCTTGCGCGGCCCCACCAGCATCGGGCCGATTCCGATATCCGTACCCTCGATCGGAACCAACAGTCGACGGGCCGTGATCCGGTAGTCGGGACATCCACCATTGTCTGCGACCGTAAGGTAGATCTCGCCACTCTTGCGGGAACGGATAATCAGAGCTCAGTAATGTTGTTCATTTGAACGCCCTGTTTCTTCCGTGCCATGGCGACCGTACCGTCGATTTGATGCCCACAAAATGAGCGTTCCACTTTACAGGGCTTTTACCTCAGACTGGTGAGCTCTGGATAATGGTGATCTTGGTCGCGCCGGCGCAAGAAAGGTCCGCGCCGTCAACCAGGTCGATAGGTAGTGGCGATGGTCGTGGTACGCATCGTGGGTACAACGATCGACGTCTTAACGACGTCACGGCTACCGATTTTGCCGCGTTCTGTTGGAGTTCACGATTTATCGTGGGTTTCACGCTGCGGCGAGCAACACGCAAGGCATGGCGCAAGCACGCTAAAGCGCGAACTCCAGCAGGCGCGCGAATACATACCCGTATCGCTGGTGTTCGGCCTGAACTATCATTCAACGTTTGAGCTTGCTGTAGGTATCGCGGTAAAATGCCGCGATCTCGCCGGCGGGATCGCCGCGCTTGTACATGGACGTGACGTTCAGGCATAATCTGCAGTAATTGAACATGCCGATCTCGATGTATTTGCGAGGATACGTATACAAGATGCCGGACAAGACCCGGATAGGCCCTTTCACCCTGAGACGTTGGAAAAACTCGGCGTCCTCGAATACAGGCATGTTCCGGTACCCACCCAGGTCACGGAAGATATCCGCGCGCACGAATATACCCTGATCGCCGTAGACGCGTTTGATGACATAGGTCCGGTAGTAGATGCGTAGCTCCGTCAACCGAGTAAGCGTGTAATATATCGCAATCGCAATCCAGTGCGGTATGCGAAATCCGCCACAGTGGGCATCGAGGTAGTGGTCGACAACGCTGCGATCGCTGACGAATCGGAAGGTGTTCTTCTGCGTAAGGCAACCGCCGACTACCGATGGGGCTAAGACACGAAGCTGCGCCAGGGCTTTTTCGGTCACTCTGCTGTCGGCGTGCAGAAATAATAGATAATCCCCGGTTGCGGCCCCCGCGCCCGCATTCAGCTGCGCGCCGCGTCCCTTTTCCGCGCATGCGCATTTTCGAACATCAGCAGGAAGATCGGGAAAATACCCGGTCTCGCCGCACTCGCTCACGATGATCTCGACGGGTATCGAACATGACCGGATCGTGGCGACGAGACGCTGGACGTGATCACCATCGTCAAAGGATGGAATAACTATACTGAGCGAATTCACCGTGGTTACCATACCACCGGCGCGTGCCCGCACAAAGCAAAAAAAAGCGGGTAGCATATGCCCGGCGAGTGGCAATGGGGGACTTTGGGGAGTTACCTGCACCACGCCGGGCGCTACCCGCGGAAAATCCTACCCACGGTATGAGAGATCGCGCGACTCAAAAAGAGCCGACGGCTTTCAAGAATAACTATCGGTCGTGGCGCGGAAGACTTTATGCCGGCAGCCCCTTTCAGGCAGGGAATCGTACAGGAACAGCGCGCACAACGTCGACATCGCTGCCGCGACGCGTCAGAACGGTTTGGAGCCGGCCAGATAAGCGGCGAGGCCGCCGAGCCCGATGACAACCCACCAGAGTACGCGCGCATGCTGTGGTTTGCGGTTTACCACGGCGATCATCACGCCGAACACGAGCCAGAGGATCAGCTTGGCAATAACCCAGCCGCGGAATGCATAGCCGAGTTTCGCGACCAGACCGAATCCGCCGACAAGCGCAAGAATCAACCCGATACCGTTGGTCATGCCTGCAAATTTCTTCAGGCTCGTGCCCTTATCCTCGAGTAACGCTCTTCCAATCAGCCCGCCGAGTGAGAGGAAAACCATCAACACTCCGGTCAAATGAATAAGCTTGTACGTTTGATACGACATCTCGTTTCCCTCCGCCTGCTGCGCGATTAATGCATTACATTGAAAACATCGTCCGTGCTGAATATGGTAGCAGTCCGAAGTGACATTTACCATCTCGCGCATACATTGAGCCGTGGCGCCCGACTACAATATCCATATCCATCATGCTGCAAAAAAGGACACATAAATGAGCGTAAAAATCAATGGTACGTATCTCGGCAATAAATCCATCGAACTGGTGCATGAGCCGTCGGGAGCAGCGATTCGTACGGCAGCGCCGGTGGACAACAACGGTGACGGCAGTTCGTTCTCGCCAACTGATCTCGCCGCATCATCGGTGGCGGCGTGTATGGTCACGATCATGGCCATTGTCGCGGACCGTGACGGTATCGACATGTCGGGAACGACGTTTGTGATCGAGAAGATCATGAACGCGGAGCCGCGTCGCATCGGCAAAATCCCGGTGACCATTCGGTTGCCTGGCCGGCTGACGGAGAAAGAACGGCGTAAGCTCGAAGGCGCCGCGCATGCCTGTCCGGTACACCGGTCCCTGCACCCGGACATCGACATTACAGTCGAGTTTGTCTATGCGTAGCGAAGTCGAAACAGAGGACGCCATTCAGGTAAGCGGCCGCATCGTCGATGTCGTGGCCGGGAGGATTTTTTACGGCGAAATCGTCGCTGTGAATGGCACGATCCGGAGTGTGCACGAAACCCCGGTGTCCAGCGAACGATTGATCATGCCCGGTTTTGTCGACGCACACGTGCACATTGAAAGTTCGATGCTGCCGCCGGCGGCATTCGCACAGCTCGCATGCGTCCACGGAACCGTCGCAACCGTGAGCGATCCGCATGAAATCGCCAATGTCCTGGGCGTCGCCGGCGTCGAATACATGATGGAAAACGCCGCCACGACGCCGTTCAAGTTTTACTTTGGCGCCCCGTCATGTGTACCGGCCACATCATTCGAGACCGCCGGCGCAACGCTCGAGGCCGAGGCCGTCGCCGCATTGCTCGACCTACCCGATATCCGATACCTGGCGGAAATGATGAATTTTCCCGGCGTCCTGGCAGCGGATCCCCAGGTCATGGCCAAGATCGAGGCCGCGAGGCAACGCCACAAGGTCATCGACGGACATGCGCCCGGTTTAAGGGGCGATGACGCGTGTCGCTACGCCGCTGCGGGAATCTCTACCGACCACGAGTGCTTCACCCTCGAAGAGGCTGAAGAAAAGCTGCAATACGGGATGAAGATTATCATCCGCGAAGGCAGCGCGGCAAAGAATTTCGATACCTTGATCCCGCTGCTGGAACGCTTCCCGGATCGCGTCATGTTCTGCTCCGACGACAAGCATCCGGACGCCCTCGTCGCAGGTCATATCAATGAACTCGTTGCCCGTGCACTCGCGCACGGGATCGATCCGATTACAGTAATTCGCGCTGTCACGCTCAATCCGGTTCGGCACTATGGTCTCGACGTCGGCCTCCTGCAACCGGGTGATCCGGCAGATTTCATCGTCGTCGACGATCTCCGGGATCTTACGGGGCCGACAACATGGATCTCCGGAATCTGTGTGGCCAGAAAGGGTCGCCCGCTTACGGCGCCCCAACACGCGAGGATCGTCAACCGCTTCCATTGCGATGAAATCGGCGCCGCCGCCATTCGGATAAAGGCGCGGTCCGGGGTAGTGCGCGCGATCAAGGCGATGGACGGCCAGATCGTGACCGGCAGTGTCGAGAAGCCGATTCACCGCCGGGACGGTCTTGCATGCACGGATATCGACCAGGACATATTGAAACTTGTCGTCGTAAATCGCTACCGCAAGGCGACGCCCGCCGTAGCGTTTGTCACCGGAGTGGGGCTGAAGCACGGCGCGTTTGCGGGCAGCGTCGCGCACGACTGCCACAACATCATTGCCGTCGGGGTCGACGACAATGACATCGTCGAGGCCATCAACCTTGTAATCCGCAACCAAGGCGGACTTTCCTGGGCATCCGGCGGTGAAACCCGCGTGCTGCCGCTTCCGATTGCCGGGCTGATGTCTGCGGATGACGGCTACACCGTAGCCCGTAACTACACCGAACTGGATCGACTCGTGAAAACAGCCGGCGTGACGTTGTCCTCTCCGTTCATGACCCTGTCATTTCTCGCACTGCTCGTCATTCCCGAACTGAAGCTCAGCGACAAGGGCCTGTTCGATGGTCGAAGCTTTTCGTTTGTCGACGTGTTTGTGTGATACTCGGGTTATGCGGAAGGCATTCCGAAGACGACAGTCTTGCCATGTCCTGACCGGTGGCGGATCAAAAACAGGAAGTATGTCTAGTTCTTGTAGCTGGCGAGGTTCTTCGACATTGAGGCGGCAAATAGCTGATCGCTCATGCGCGTGATCAGATCACGTCGGGCCAGCTTCGACTGCCACTCCTCGGGGATACCGGCCAATCCGTAGTAAGCGCCTGCAATTTGGCCACACACCGAGGCGGTAACATCGGCATCCTCTCCCAGACTGGCAGCCTCCAGGACTGCGTCTTTGAAGGTCTCCGTGCGGTAGAAGCACCACAACGCCGCTTCGATACTGTTGACGATATAGCGGTCGCCGCGGATCGCGGATCGCGGTTTCAATTTATAGGCGCCTTCGGCGACCAGCTTCAGCCCCGGAGTAAGGGATTTGGAGACGCCGTCGGGAAAATGCTCGCCAAATAACACCTCGTCCTTGTGCTTGCCGTCGAGAATCTTGTGGATGATCGCTCCGAGCAGGCGCGCACCGTGCACACACTCGCTGCAGCCATGCGTCGTCTTGGAGCATTCTCCCGAATAGTAGATCGCGGCGCGCACATTGGAGTAGTAGTACATCGGCATAGGACCGATACGCGAAATGGCCCCGTTTCCCGCCGTACGTGGATCTGTCGGGCCGGAATTCGGGCTGCCGGTCTTGAGAAAACGACGAAAAGCGTACCGTAACGTGCGCCCGGCGTCAATCGCCTGCCCATGGCTGGTGAGATGGCCGCTACCGTACCAGCGAATGTAACGCTCCATCTGGTCGTCGGCCTTAAACCCCGCTACCGCGACAAGGCTCTCGGCCAGACACAGTGCTACCGACGTGTTGGCGGTCCATGCGCCGGGCTCCAGCACCAACGGTCCGCCGCCGGTCATGTCCGGCGTCATGTTGAAAGATCCGCGCGCCTGATGCTGCACCACGCTGCCGATTGCATCGCCGCACGCTAATCCCATCAGGCACCCGCGGTACCGCTCTGCCAGCGGAACATTGTCTCCTCCCGTACGAAACATTCTCATAAGCTCTGTAAAAATCCCAGACGGAGTTTGGCTCCGCTTGTGTTTGTTTTTCGATGTTTCAATCATTGTTGTCATTGTCATTCTGTGGTGAATCGGGGTGTCGGATAGCTGCTGTTTGAGACTTGAATCAGCCGTTGCACCTGCCGGGAACCCCTCCGAAAGCCCGGCGGTGCATCGGCTTCTATCATTAATTACGGCGCTGCCATAGCGATATTAGTCGCGATAAGCGAAAATAGGGAAGAATCGCTTCGACACGACTTGCGATCCCAATTCGCTCCACAAAATCATTGGAGACAAAAAGCAGGAGGTCTTGAATACGGATTGGGAGTTCGGCATACGATGCGTTTTACATAGGCATCATGCCTGTACTATCGACCGGTTTGATCTGGTCCGAGCCTCTGCGCTCCGCAACTGATTAGCGCAGACTATTGTATGTGCAAACGGAACGGCAATTACTCAGATTCACATAGCGGTGGTCCAACCCACGTTGCTACCGTGAACGCAGCGTATCAGCGATCTTTCGAACTGGCACTCGCTCGACATGCCGTATACGCAAGAAGCTTTTTGTGTCGCGTTCGTTGGCGTTCACGATTTATCGTGGGTTTCACGCCTCGAACGCGTCGCGTCACAACGCAATTCCAATGGGAAAAGGCTTCAGACCTTAACATGTCCTGGCCGATGGCATGCAGCAGTTCGGCGGGCAGACATCGTGCCATGGGCCGTGACGTCCCATTGCGCGACGTACCGGATCTGTGGCCAGGCGTTCCTGGATCAGCTCGCGAATCATCGCAATGAATGCCGGATGTGTGCCCGCCGTCCGCGCCAGCGCCATCTCCAGCCCGATCTCCGCACAAAGTTCGCGCGCTTCCGTGTCGAGGTCGAACAGAATCTCCATGTGATCCGATATGAACCCGATCGGCATAAGAACGACATGCGTGACGCCCTGTGCCTGCAGTGTCCGCAGGTGGTCGCAAACATCCGGCCCCAGCCAGGGCTGCGACGGCGGGCCGCTGCGGCTTTGGTATACGAGATCCCAATGCTGGTGCTCCAACTCAGATGCGACGATCTCGCATGCATCGCGCAATTGCGCCTCGTAGGCACATGTCTGCGCCATTGATGACGGCAGACTGTGGGCCGTGAAGACCAGATGCGTATCCGCATGTGTGCCCGTGGCGAACGTAGCCAGCGCGTCGCAGACGTGATCGCAGACCGCCGCGATAAAACCCGGATGATTGTGGTACACTCGAATCTTGTCGACCTCCGGTGCAGCGTCGCCAACTGCATCGTGGGCGCGGGCAATGTCTTCGCGATACTGGCGGCAGCCGGAGTAACTGCTGTATGCCGACGTGAAAAACGCGAGTGCCCGTTTGACTCCGTCGTCGGCCATCGCCTGCATGGTATCCGGCAGTAGTGGGTGCCAGTTCCGATTTCCCCAGTAGATCGGCAGGTCGATGCCGTGTGTGTTCAGTTCGTCGCGCAGACACGAGATCAACGAGCGGTTCTGCGCGTTGATCGGGCTCACACCACCAAACTGCTCATAGTGATGTGCCACCTCGTGCTTGCGTGCTTCCGGCACATTTCTGCCCCGCAGCACGTTGTCAAGGAACGGCATCACGTCACTCATTCCTTCCGGGCCACCGAAGGACACGATCAGTATGGCGTCATACATGAGGGAAAATGGTGCGGGTTGGTTTCAAGGAAGACAGAGTTGCGGCAGTAACCCAGTCTATAAACGTATGCCTGGAATCTTCTCAAAATGATGGTCGATCGAGATCATCATTGAGCCGGTCTCGAAAGAAAGTTTCTCAGAATCCCCTATGAGTAGACAAGAATATTCGTGTCAAGAAAATATCTATCGCTCATTTAATTCGTCCCTCGAAAATTTTGTGCCCGGTTTAACATAAGTCAGATCTGACATCAGATCGTCAAATCGATCATATCTGGCATCTGATTGAACATAATTTGTCAGCCAATGGCGAAATATTTTGTTTAGAGTTACCTGCTGCTGTCGAGCTTTTTCGCGGGCTTTACGGATCAGATTATTTTCAGCGCTAAAAGTGATATTTTTTAGCATTTTTTATACTCCTGTGTTTGTGCATATCAAAATACACGGCGCTCGTGTAACGTCAAATGAAAGCGTTAGTGTCTCGCAATGGCCTCTTCAACCATTCCGTTGAGCTTTTCGCGCATGGCGACGAGATGATCGTTAGCCTTTTCAGTGGTTATTGCGAATTTTCCGCCCTCTCAACGGAATGTCGCCGGAATTTCAGTCTGAAAGACTAACCTCTGGACTTTTAGTCCAGAGTAGTTGAGTGAAACGTAGCAACCCACGTCCTCTGGATGTGGTCACCATCGTTTGGCTCTGCCGTTGTCTTCGTAGCACGATGCATGTTGCGAATCGGCAATATCTTGCGTTTTCGTTGGAGTTCACAGATTTATCTGTGGCAGTCCTCGCGCAATGTAACAGAACGTAAAAAGCCACAGATAAATCTGTGAACTTATAGTAATTCCAAGTTATTAATCAGACGGCGGCGAGGGACCCCCAGGTCCCGGCTATAGCCGCCAGGCTGTTAATAACTTGGCGAAAGTTATTAACAGCCAAATGGCTAATGGAGTGAAACATCCGTTATTAGGAATATTGTTAATGAATGAACACGCATCGTCTTGTTATGAATTTCGCGAACTGTCGTTGAACGACTAGTTGGAGCTTTTCAAACAAGACGATTTCTTGAGATCAAAACGAATACTCAAGACTATGCTGCGTGACTGCTCGCCTATAAGTTTTTCGCGATTTCAGGATGCGTGTTCTCTTTTACGATAACCTCGCAACGGAGGAATAGCCAATGAATGATTCAACACCAGAAACCATCAGTGCCTGGATTGGCATTGACTGGGCAGATGAAATACACGAAGCAGTATTACAACTGCCGAATGACGAAACCGAGCGCTTCAGTCTGGAAAATAAGCCGAAATCTCTTCATGACTGGCTCGATAGTTTGAACCGGCGATTCGGAGAACAAACCGTCATAATAGCCGTCGAAAAAGCCCGGAATCAATTGGTTGATATATTGGTGCAGTACAGCTTTGTTAGGCTCTATTTGCTCAACCCAGGATCCGTAGCAAAATACCGCCAAGCCTTCGCACCAAGTGGCGCGAAAGACGACATAAGGGATAGCGATGTCATCCTGGATATGATCCGCAGACATGCAGATAAATTCATGCCATGGCAACCTGATGACGAACAAACCCGACTCATTCGGGGCTTGTGCGAAGAACGCCGGCATGCCGTCGACCAGCGCACCAAATTAGTCGAGGAGCTTGCTACCAAGCTCAAGCGCTACTATCCCCAAGCCATCGATCTGGCCGGTGGCGATCTGACCACCACCATGGCTGCTGACTTTCTTTGCAAGTATCCCGAACTCGATGACGTCAAGAAAGCTCGCGACGCTACCTTGAAAGCATTTTATTTCACTCACAACAGTCGAAGCCCAAAATTGATCAGCAACCGTTTAATGATTCGTGAGGAAGCAACAAGCGTTACAAACGATCGAGCCGTAATCGAACCGCTGAAAATGGCAGTCCTCAGAATCGCTAAACTGATTCGAGTCCTTAACGCCAGCATTGCGATGTTTGACAAACAGCTTGCAGCAGTTTTCCCAAAACATCCTGACGCTGAAATCTTCGCCAGTTTCCCCGGAGCCGGCTCGGTCATGGCACCACGATTACTCAGCGAATTCGGCAGTGATCGGCAACGCTATCTCAGCGCAATTGAATTACAATGTCGTGCCGGCATTGCTCCGGTAACCGAAGAAAGCGGCAACAGTAAATGGGTTCATCGTCGTTGGCGATGTCCAAAGTTTTCACTGCAGACTTTCCACGAACACGCCGCGTGCTCCCTCCGATATTCAACTTGGGCAAAGGCCTATTACAAATACCGAAAAGATAAAGACAGGAACGCCAAGCATCACACTATCGTTCGTTCGCTTGCCTACAAATGGATACGTATCATGTATGCCGCCTGGAAAGAAGGACGAACATATGACGAGGACGCATATATTGATATCCTAAAAAAACGCAATTCACCTATTTGCGCTTATCTTGCATAAAAAAATTAAAAAACAACTTGACGGACTTCCTCAGACAGCTCCAACGAAGAGCGTCGCTCCTGCGCGTCTTCCGTAGGCAGTCGCCGGCCCCCTTGCAGGGGGCAACCTTAAAGCCGGGGCCTCTGGGCCCGGATTCTTTACTTCGTTTCCCAATATCTATCGAGTGCCGATATTCCGCGCCCGCGGAAAGTCTCTTGATAATTCGCCTTGTAGTCGCCAACTTTGTCGCAACGTCATAAAGGACCGCTGAACCGTGCGCCACTTCCGATATTACCGCCGGGTACGGCCCTGTTTATTGAGCGGCAGCCGGACACCGACATTGTTATTCCCGTGGTGACCGGCGAACTGATCGAGGGTGCACTGTACAAGGGGCTCGCGCCGGGGAATACCTTTACCGCACTGGAACACAACGGCAGCCGACGGTCGACCACGCTGCAAGATCTGGGACTCAGCGAGATCCTAAATTCCGGTTTGATCGATGTCGATGCCGACCGGTTGTACATCTGGGACGCGGTGCTCGGCGAGTACGTCGATTTCTGGTTCAGCAACGGCGAGTTATTCGATTCTGCACCGGGCTGGCGGCGCGGCATCGAGCCTGCGGACGACGTCGAACTTGTGCCCGGCGAGGGTGTTATCATCCAGCGAAACGACGGCGGCGCCGAAGTAAAGTGGTGGATAGACGGGGCACATTGATTGTGCATCACACTGACTGTGATTTCGTAATCGATACGAAAGGTGAACTTTCAGGAAGAAGATGACTCATGAAAAAGGCGTTGCCCGTGAGCATAAAGCGAGAGAGACTTCACGCATTTTGCCGGCACCATCACGTTTCAAGATTGGCTTTGTACGGGTCGGTGCTGAACGAAGACTTCGACGAAAACAGCGATATTGATGTCCTCGTTGAGTTTGAACCCGATCACGTCCCGGGCTATTTCAGGTTGCTGGATATGGAGGAACAGTTATCCGGCATTCTGGGGGGCCGGGTTGTTGATTTGAGAACGCCCAATGAGTTAAGCCGTTATTTTCGGGAAGACGTGATGAGGGATGCAAGGACAGAATATGTCGCGACGTGATCACGTCCGTATTCGCCACGCTCTTGATGCAATACAGAAAGCAATCCTGTACCTGGACGATTGTACCGAAGTCGAATTCCGCTCGGACGAATTGCGCCAACTTGCCGTTGTTCGGCTCCTGGAGATAATCGGAGAGGCAGCTAACGGTGTCAGTCCCGACTTCCGAAAACGATTCGAAGACGTTCCCTGGAGAAACATGATCGCGATGCGTAACCGCCTTATTGACGGTGATTTTGATGTAGACGATAAAATTGTTTGGGACACAGTCAAGAGTGAGTTGCCGCCGGTGGCCCGCGTTCTCACGGTGATTTTGCAGAACGACTCCGGGACCGATTGATTAATCATGAGGTATCGATGGCGCGTCCAGCTCATCTTCGCATTCATGCTGATGTTGCCGGTCGGTGATGCCGCGATTGACTGGGGCGGAGGCAGCGTGCGTTTCCGCGGCAACGATGATCAGTTTCTGGACGCCGACAGTGGTATAGCGGTTCTGCTTACCGTACATCAGGGGGACGTGATCGATTTTGCCGAGTTTCTGCCTGGTACTCAGGGAGACCTGATAAGCGGAGGGGCAACGCTGTCGGACCACGCCGGCAATATCAACATCGTGCTGACAGTCTCGAACGCGTTCACGTCAGGCTTTCTGCTGAATTCCGCAATTCCCAATATCAGCCGCGACGAACAGGACACTCACGGGGCAGATGCGGGTGAGCGATTGTATCTGCTGGTCTGGGACCGGCGTACGTTCGAAGGCAAGGTTCCAGTCGTCGGTAGCCGTTTCATAATTCTGCCGTTTTTCGTTGACGGTGACACGTCGATGCCGGCGACGACCTACGGTAATCTGCCGCCGTCATTGCCGCTTTCAGCCGTACCGCATATGAACCTGGTTGAAGCAGGGACAACGGTGGAATACGCGCCTGAGAACGCTCGTACGATGCGGTTGGTTTCCGGCTGGAACCTGATTTCGCTTCCGCTTATCTCGGAGTCAACGTCCATCGAAACCGTTTTCCAGGGATTGGTAGCCGGGAGTATCTGGTGTTGGGAAACCGAATCCGTTGCCGGCAGGTTCATTGAACATCGCACAATCGAGAATGCCGGCGGATTCTGGGCGTTCAGCAACACCGGCGGCGCAATCCTGGTGAAGGGAACGGATGACGCTGCCGGGCCAGGGACGTTGAAGCAAGGCTGGAATTTGGCCGGCGGCGACGACCGGCCGGTGAGTTCAATCGACAATGTTCGCGTGGTTTGGGATTGGCATGCCGAGGAAACGCGGTTCCGCAGAGTAGGCGAAGAAGCTTTGTTGTCAGAAGAACGCGGGTATTGGATTTATATCCAGGCGAATTGAACTCGAAGAACGCGACTCTGCCCCGTCGTGGACGGGTCACGGTCTAACTCGCAATCTTAATCGTACTCGTAATCTTAATCTCGCCGTTGATGAGGGTCAAAGATACGTTGCGCGAGGAAAGCCACAACTGAAGTTGTGAACTCCAACGAAGACGCAAGGTATTACTAGTTGGCCACATACATCGTTCTGTGGGACTCCGGAAATGCCTGATATCGGTGGCCGGGGTCAGAGACCCCGGAATTCTGCGTTACACTCAAAGTCGAATCGATTATGAGTACGATTACGATTGAGATTAAGAAGACGAATTTGGTAGTTTATTGATCGCTTCCTTGAAGGGGCTTTCTCGAGCCAGTTGGCTCTGTCGGTTCGGAATACAAGGCCAGGATTTCCTGCATCAATGAATTTCCACGTGCCCAGATTGGGAAAAGACAACATAGACCAGTTTCTTGAGAACCGGGATACGGATAAGACGTATGCATCGCAAACGACAACACACGTTTGGTAGACTCCCTGTAACGGTAGTTCATGTCTACCTGGCTATCCTCGCGCCTTGTCTGGCTGGCGTCGATTGGGGCGGCGGCAGCGCGGTGTTTCGGGATCACGAGAATGCGGTGATGACCGACCAGACCGGCCTGGCGGTTTTGGTAGCCGCACCACCCGGGATGCTCATTGATTTCCACAAATTCCTGCCTGCCGATTCCGCCGATCTGATTAACCCGGGCCGCACCTTGACTGGCAGTTCCGGCGCCGTAACCACTGTTCTGGCGGTTACAACGAATTTCGTGTCGGGCTTGCTGCTAAATTCCGTGGTCCCGAATGTGACGAGTGAGACCATGGAAGCTATGGGGGTTGGCGCGGGACAGCATCTGTATGTCCAGGTCTGGGCGGTCGATACGTTTATCAACGGTCAGCCGGAGGTCGGCAGCCGGTACATCATCTATCAAGCGTTCGTCGACGGTGCTACAACGGCGCCTGCCGTCACTTTCGGCATGGAACCGCCGAATCTTCCAACATCGGTGATGGGTGCCGCGGATGTGCCCGAAAGGGTAACCGACGAGTTTCTGGCTAACGGTGATGTCGATCTGTTTCCTGTAATCGTCGATGCCGATCCGGACCATGTGCTTGGCGGTGAAACGACCGTCTCGTCTACCGTCGAAAACTCCGGTGTCGCAGCGATTGCGGTGTCATTTGATATCGATATCATCCTGTCTAATGACATCACATTTTTTCCGTGGGATATGAATCCGGCCGACGGCGTTGTGTCGCCTACCGATGCCATCTTTGTGATCAACCGGCTCGCGATGCAGGTCCCCCCAGCCGCACGCACAGCAGATATCAACGGTGATAGCCTGGGCACGCCTACAGATGCAATAATGGCCATCAACCGTCTCGGCAGGCACATCAATCAGGACGTGTTCGAGGTTGCCGAATGATACCTGATCCCAGCTAAATCGCTGTAAGGATGCGGCATGCTGCGTACCTCGGCTCGGACTCATTCGACGATGGTAATGTGCACCTGGCGATTGGGTTCGTTGAGGTATGCCCAATAGCCGAGCAGCGGCTCCAGATGCGTCGCGGCGATGTACTGTGTGCCGTTCCAGGTCCAAATGGGACTCGCCACGGCGATGTTGCGGAATATCTCGGCTGCCGTATTGTCGAATGGCACCCGATTCAATGAGATCAGATTCCACCCGGATCTCAACGGAATGTCGTAATTCGCGGCGGGGATATTGGACGGTGCGTCGTCTATGTCTATAGATTGGTCCGGGCGCGTCCACAGCAGCCAGCGGCCTTCCAGCGCATGCAGGTCCGATGCTTGTCGAAAACGTCCGGCGGACCAGGCCCACACAACCGGCGGCGCCCCCATCGTTGCCAACACCGTGTCTAGCGGATTCGCGGGTGGAAAGGCCGCCAGCGACACCAGATTCCACCCCAAACGCATCGGCAAAACATATGCCGTTGGGTCTGTGTCGTTGATAAATTCCTGAAGGTTGCTGAAACCGTCGCCGTCGTAGTCGTCGTCGGCCTCCTCGTCGGTATCGTCCCAAAACATGCATTCCCAGGCGTCTTGCATACCGTCGCCGTCGCTGTCCTCATTTGCGGAAACTGTAACGGCAAAACTCTGTTCGTTGAATGCGCCGTCGGGATCCTCGACCCGCAACGTCACCGCATGATCACCAACATCCGACCCTGTGGGTGTCCCTTGCAGTACAAACGCGGCGGTTGTTTCCTCGACAACAGTCAACCAGACCGGCTTTGTCGTTGCGGATACCGTGAGGGAATCGCCGTCTATGTCGACGGTGTCGATGGCATAACTGTAGGACAAAGCGGCTATCGCAGCGGTCACCGGCGTACTCGTAAAGTCCGGCGCGTCATTCACATTTGCCACCGTGACAGTAAACATTTGCGTGTTCACCAGGCCGCTGTTGTCGGTGGCTGTGAGTACAATGGTATGTTCGCCCACGTCGTCGTTGTCCGGTCTGCCGGTGATCATGGCGGTCCCGTTGCCGGTGTCCGTCACAGCCAACCACTCCGGCAACACCGGTGCTGCGACTGTGATCGTCGTGCCGGTGTCCAGATCGCGCGCCGTGATCGTGTAGGCGTAATCGATGTCCTCGGTCGCCGCTGCGACTGGGTAGCTCACGAAAAACGGCGCATCATCAGTATCCTGTCGACCGTAGACCTTGAGGGTCCAGGTCTGGAATGTTCCGGTATCATCCTGGAATCGATCGGCCGCGCGCAGCGTCCACACGCCGGCGGACGATTCGCCGAAGTGCCGGACGGTACCGAAACGCCAGGCATTGTAGCCGAAAGACGAGTCGGCGAAGTGGGTTTCCGCCAGCAAGCTGCGCGTGCCCGACGGCGCGGTGAGTTCGATTTCCAGGTCACCCCAGAATGGATGATCCGTGGAACTGAAAATAACCTCAACAAACTCGACCTCGAAATCGTCGGTGATCGTCACCGAGTCGGTGCATCCCGCGGGATCATTGTCTGGTATGGGCCCGCCGCAATTCGGCGTGGAAGACTGTGATACCGTCAGTTCCGCGCCGGCACTGGTCCATCCTCGTGAGGCCGCGACTGCGGCGGTCGCATTCACACGGCCGAAGCCATAGAAATGATTAACTGGATGGCCGGCGCTATTCACTGTCCAGTCCGTATGCTCCGGATCGTTCTGGTCCGCAGTAACGGCGAGGATATGCTGCACGTCGCGCCACGACAGCGTTGGGTTTTCTGCCAGCATCAAGGCGACCACGCCGGAAACGATCGGCGTCGCGCCGGACGTGCCGCCGAAGCCGCAGTCGTAATTCGTCGCGCTGTAGCCAGGTGCGCCGGTTCGATCTGTCGTTGTCACGCCGACGCCGTGTCCACCGCTTGGCGCGTTAACGAGGATGTTGGCGCCGTGCTCGGCGTAGTCCGGAGATACGCCGGCATTAGTGCTTGATGTCACCGCGATGGTGTACCGCGAGTTGGCGTAGCCGTCGTAGTTCGAATTGTCCGGTATGCCGCCGTTGCCGGCCGCAAACGTATATACACTGCCGTGCCCGCCGCGACCATTGGTCACACCGTCGATGAGCGCCGTTTCCGTAACGTCGGGCAGAAAATCGAGCCAGTCGACGAGATCGGCGGGGCCCCAGCTATTGTTGTAGATGTCGATGGTCTGCATGTTTCGTGTGAGCGCTTCGGCTTCGTTGGCCAGTCGGACTGTCCGATCTCCGCTGAGAAGGCGGTAACCTGCCAATGTCGCCTCCGGGGCAACCCCGCGAACGCCTGTGCCGTTGAATCCTCGCGCCGCCGCCAGTCCGGCAACGGCCGTTCCGTGCGGATCGTCATCGGGGCCGAGCGGATTGTTGTCGTTGTCGACAAAATCGCGGCTCAGATTCGGCGCCACGTTTGCATTCAGGTCTTCATGGCCAATCTCAAAATCATTATCGACGATGGCAATGACCGCGCCGTTCCCGGCACGTTGTCCCCATAGCGGCGCGACGTTGATATCCGCGCCGGCCACGCCGTTACCCTGCTGCGTGTTGCGCAGATGCCAGAGTTCCGCAAGCTGGTCATCGCTATCCGCCGCCGTATCCAGCGCCCGCCAGTTCAACACGATATGGCCGGTGGCCCTGCCGAATCCGTCGACTGCGATCAAGATCCCGGCGCCGCCCGTCACACTGAATACGATCCGGCTCTGCAGGGAACCGCAGTCGTCATTCTCCGCGATTCGGGCACCGGCACTGACGGCTCCGAGCGGATACGCTGCGATAACAGTATCAATGGCGCTGCCGTGCGTATCAAAGGCGAATTGGCCCGATTCCGGCGCGGTCCACCGAAACCATACCGACGCGTTCAATGTGTCTGCATGCCGGGGTTCCCCGGCTTCTACACTCCCGCCGACACTGCTCGAGACCGCGATGCCTGATGCGCCGGAAATACCGTGCGCCTGTGCAATAGTATCGTTGGGTGGCGTGTAACCCCAGTTTAACACCGTATACCCCTCGCTGGGCGCGTCCTCGCCGTCGTTTGACCAGCCGTCGATTGCGATGTGGTAGGTAACGCCGGCCGTCGCGAAAAACGACGCCGAACTGTCCAGCCTGCTCCCGTTATTGTCGTTGCCTGCTTCTTCATCAAGCGTGGCAATCGAGGAGCCGGAGTAGATACCGAGGAGTGTATCCAACACGTCATTGTCAAAACCGAAGCTGCCGGTGGTATTAAATATCACCGTTCCCGTTCGGGGTGCGGTCCAGCGATACCAAATCGACGCCCCGCCGAAGTCGCCGCCGTGAAAGGGTTCGAAGTCGAAGTCGATGGTGGCATCGACATTCGCGCCCCGTACCACCCCGGATTCGCCGGTTATCACGAGGGCGTCCCCGAATTCGTCGTTTATCGGAAGCCGCTTTGTGACGCGTGTCTGCAACCAGTTGGGGCAGGCGAAAACGCCGTCTTCCGGTGCGTGCAGGGAATTGACGGTGTCGAGGCTCGCCACCCCGTTGTTGAGAGTGAATACGAAGATATTATCCAGTCCCAGCGACCGTGCCGCGCCCACGTTGTGCCGCGCGGCCCACGCTGTGAGGTCGGCAGCGGACCAGTCGCGGGGTACGCGCACGATAATCTCGTTTGTCAGCAAACGCGGTGCTTTATTGCTGCGGCTGTTGCTGCGGCGGCTACGGTAAAACACCGGGCTTACCGTTGTCGCCACTGTGTGCTTTGTGAGCGCACGTGCACAACGGTGTCGTTCGGCGTCGTCCAGCTCGTTTTCGGTCCGCACGATCGCACAGGTATCGCCCGACTGCATGATTGTGCCGCGGATGCCGGCATCCGTGAGCGCCTGTTGCAGGACGTCCTGTTTGATAGCTGTACCAGGTCGAAACACGATCGCCAGGGCAGTGTCGTCGCACCAGACCTCGCGTTTGCGCGTACCGTCATAGTAATAACAGCGGCGGCGGTCGGGCGTCGACAGGATTGCCTGTGACTTCCAGGTCGATTTCCCCTTGGCGCCCGCAGTTCGGCCGCGGGTAGAGGAGTGCGCGGCAGCCGCGCGTGGCTGGGAGACGCCGGATGACTTGGCCTGCGTGCCGGCCGCCGATACGGACAGGGCCGGGCACAGAATCGTCAGTGATACCAGCGCTGCGAACCATGGCTTTGCGCTTGCCGATGTCACCATCATTGCGCTCGATCGCGATGTTGCACGGTCGGTACCATCCGAATAAGGGGGTGTGAGCATCTGATTCCTTCTCAAGCCAGCCGCTTGATCGACAGAATGGTGATGTCATCGCTTTGCTCCGCTGTTTCGGAAAACTGTTGCAGGCCGGTCACGGTTTCCATGACAACATGGGATGGCACACTGTCGTAGACGGTCTCCAGGTGGTTGCGTAATCGCGCCTCAGAAAAGAGTTCCTGCGAGATATTTGCAGCCTCGGTCACGCCGTCTGTATAGAGATAAATATGGTCACCTATGCCTACCACGGTCTCGCGGGACGCGTACGTGGCATCATTGGCCACACCAAGTGGCAGATCACCCGTGCTGTCCAGCATCTTGACCACGCCGTCCGCACCGATAACGAACGGCGGATTGTGGCCGGCATTGGCATAGGAGATCTTGCCGGTTCGTATGTCCATAACGCCATAAAACACAGTCACGAACATGCACTCTTCATTTTCCGCACACAGCAGTGAGTTCGCCAGCGTGAGGCATTCGGCCGGTGATCCCGTTCTGAACGCAGTCGATTTTATCACTGTCCGGCTGATCGCCATAAAAATGGCAGCGGGTACGCCTTTATCTGAAACATCGGCGATGACGAATCCAAGGTGATCGTCATCAATGAAAAAGTAATCGTAAAAATCGCCGCCCATTTCCTTTGCCGGTAAATTCACGGCATAAAGATCGATCTCGCCGCGATCCGGGAATGGCGGAAAGCGATTCGGCAGAATCGAGTTCTGTATACGCGCCGCGACTTCCAGCTCGCCCGCCAGCCGTTCTTTTTCCGTAGTCATACTGCGGATGTCTGCGATGTGTTTTTTCAGTGCGTTCATCATTTTGTTGAACGCGACGGTGAGTTGCCAAATTTCGTAATTCGATGTCGATATCGTGAGCGACGACATGAAATCCAGGTTGCCCAAGGATTTCACGCGATCGGCCAGCTCTGTGATCGGGTCCGTGATAGTGCGGGCCACGCGTACGGCCATGACGTACAGCGCGCCAAGCGCACATAGCGCTATAGCGAGCAACAACATCTGAAATCGCCGTACCGGCTTGAGGACATTCGCCACCGGATATATCACGGCGACGCTGAATTCCGTACGGTCGATCGGGCGGTAAAAGATCCATGCGGTTTTGCGATAGTGCGGGTCCGGCGCCTTTATGAAACCGATATTCTTACCGGTCATTGCCTCGTACAGTTCCGAATTGGCGGATTCCAGTTCGTGCCCCATTACCAGTACCGGGTCCGGATAGGCGATGTAGCGACCGAGCCGCGACAATATGAATGCGTACCCGCCGTAGGGCAGGGCGAGGGTGTCGATTTCATCGCGAATATCCTCCAGCGACAAGTCGACCGTGACAACCCCGCAGAATCTCTTGTTGTCGAATACCGGAACGGAATAGGACACCATCAGGATCTCGGCGGCGCCGTCGTCGTAATACGGCTCGGTCCAGATGCCCTTGCCTGCTTCCCTGGCTGCCGTATACCAGTCCCGCCGAAAATAATTGTACTCCTCCGTGCCGCGTTGTACATAAGCAATGTCATCGCCCTGATAGTGGTAGTACGGGGCATAATATTTCTGACCCGTCTTGTACGTGCCGGGCTCAAACGCCACGGATATCCCGTAGAGTTGCGGATTGGCGAGCAGTGCCTGTTTCATATACGTCTTGAGCTGCACCGGATCTGCGACCAGTCCGGTCTGGATCGGCACCGCCATCCAGTTTGCTATCTCCGTACTAAGCTTAAAGCTGTGCGCGAATTTCTCCGAATAGTAGCTGGCGAGGATTTGCGAACTGGACTCGATATCTGCCTTGGCTTTGCCGCTCACCCAGATATGGATGATGCCGAATACAATAATGAATATCACGGACGTACTGACGATCGTCCATAGTTCGAGCTGCGAGCGCAGCGTGCGTTTTTGGTCTGATATATGAATGCGCATGTTACGCTGTCGTGATTGTTGATGCCGCTTCACAATGCGATTGCATCGCCGTCGGATGTCCAGGCGCGGAATGGCGTTCACTGCTTGCGGGCGCCGGCGAACACGGCAGAACCTGAACGTCGTAAAGTTCGTCGTGGCTGTCGGTGAGATCAATAAAGCCGGCCCAGTTTCCGGATGCCAGATCGATCGCCGCGACGCCGCATTTCAAGGTGTCTATATCCTGTTCGAGCGGGAGGTCGCCAAGCGTTCTGCTGCTGCGGAGCCGGGAAAGGCCTACGAAGAGATGGCCGCCGAGGTGGCACAGGCCGCGTAGAAATCCCGGCAATCGCACGATCCCGTCATATCGACCGGATTGCGGATCCAGAATGAGAATCTCGCCGGCGCCGGCGTTCAACACATACAGCTTGCCGTCGAACAGTCTCGGAGAGTGCGGCATCGACAGCGTATCGGTGATAATACTGCCGCTCGGGGCATGCATCAGGATGCCGCCATCTGCTTTGTGTGGCCGCCACCCTTTGGGGGAATCGCTGCGGCCCAGCGCCGTGACGAATGCCGAACCATCGGATCCCAGGGCAATACCATTCAGGTGACACCGGTCTTCCGGCGCCAGCTGCGATATGAACGGCGGTATCCAGTGAGTGTTCGTACCTGATTGCCCCGCGACGGTTTCAATGCATGAGAAGTTCGTGTTGACCGCAAGGATTTGCTCACCGGCCCACGCGATATCATGTATATCCGCATCGTCGCATCGGTGAAAGTCATTGAACGTCAGGGATGCGTTGGCGTGCGTCGAACCATGCGGCGCCGCGTCCGACGGCTGCGACAGTGTGTACGTAACGATGCCATTGTTCGCCGCGATCGCCACATGCCCCTCGCGTACAGCGATGCCCATCGGACGATGGAAGGCGTAGGCGTGCTGCGTGAGATCGCCGCGCTGCGAGCCAAAGATAAGCGTCTGGCCGGATTTGTATGTTGTGACGATCACTGCACACTTTAGATCGGCCAGAATTTGCGGGAACACCCCGGTTGCCACGGCGCCTGGCTGCAGTCCGGGACGTGATTCGTCTGTCATTGCCATGTGAGATTGCTGCGCGGTTGCGATTTCGGGTCATTGGTCCTATGATACCTGCGATGCGCACGTACCTTATACAACATCTTCCAATTACGCAATAGCCTCGTCCGGCGGACGGCGCAGCAAACACATTATCATACCTTAAAATAGACTTGAAATGTCGATTCAGGACGACTTCGAACCGATTGTCAAAGACCTCTTCCGCAAGGGCATTCGCAAAGTGATGGTCGTGAGCGGCGAGGGGGTAGTTCGGGCCGAGTGGGAATTTCGATTGGATCGGATGGAAAGCGCCGCCGAAGTCGCTGAGGCGATTCCCGGTATCATTTCGAACCGTGCACAATTCGCGGACGCGAAAGACAAAATCACCCATCTCCTGTCCGACGCCTACATCCTTGTAAACGGTATCCGTGATGGTTTACTCATTGCCGTGGCATCCGGCGAGTTCGCGATAGAGCTTTTCGGGCCGATGCTGAGCGGATTGCAGGACAAGCTGAACGCCGGCGCGGCGTCTGCAGAACGCGTAAAGGCAGCATCCGGCAGGACGCCCCATCTGTCGGTGCCGGCGTCGCCAACCGCTTCTGCCGCTGCAGCACCGGCGGCGGAAGTGCCGGCCGGGGCGTCGCGAACCGCCACGACTCTACCTGCGGCGGGCGAAGGCGCCGTCGTGGCCGATACACCAATAATGGTGGAGCAGCCAGATGCCGCCCCACGCGACGATACGTGGTATGTGTTGGTGTTGTTGACGGTGGTTGTACTTGGCGGCCTGATGTTGTCGCTTTTCATGCCGTCGCAGAACGCGCCGGTGGCCGCTCAGCCGCCACCGGAAGAACCGTTGGCTGACACGGCGAGCGACAGCGTGTCGGCAGTCGTCACACCGGCGTCTGAGCAGGTCCTGGACCAACCTTTACAGCCTCCGGTCGCAACCAATACGGTTGCGCCAGAAGAGGCCGAACGTCTGTACACGGCGGCCTTGACAGCGTTCTTGCGGGGACCAGCTCCGCTAAACGACCCCAAGACCATGGCGATGCTCAAGCAGGCCGCGGCTGCCGGCCATGGCGCCGCCCAGGCAGCACTGGCGTACCTGTACCACCTCGGAATAGGTGTAGCGATACATCACGATTTGTGTCGTGCGCATGCTGCGGCCGCGGCGGAAGCAGGGCAGGTGCTCGGCGAGTTTTTTCTTGTGCTGGCGTATTATGAAGCACAGCAGTCAACTCTGGCTCCCGAACCGGCGGCGACCGGGATGGCTGCTGCGATTCTGCCGGTAATGGAGCGGGCGGCATCGTCGGGAAATGCACTGGTACAGGATCGTCTGGGACACATGTACCTGGGTGGTATAGGAATCGCGCCCGACACCGCCCAGGCGGCGGCATGGTTCCGCAAAGCGGCGGCGGCCGGCGTCGTTCCGGCGCAGAAACAACTGGCATCGATGTATGCCGCTGGAATCGGGATCGAGAAGAATCTTCAGCAGGCTACCTACTGGTATCGTCAAGCCGCCGGCCGCGGGGACGCGGCTGCCACATATAGGCTTGGTGTGTGTTACGAGAGCGGTGATGGTGTGGAGAACGACCTCGAAGCTGCGATAAAGTGGTATCATGCCGCAGCGGACCGGGGCGATGCTGACGCCGCCTACCGGCTCGGCGTCTTAGGTATGCAGGGTAACACGTCGGGTGCGGACCTGGCGGCCGCCGTGCAGTGGCTGAAACGTGCCGCTGCCGGCGGGCAATCGCATGCGCAGTACAATCTCGGCGTGTTGTATCTCGAAGGTCGTGAAAGTGCGGACATTGTCAAGGACGCAGGCATCGCCTACGGCTGGTTTGTCAAAGCCGCCTTTCTGGGACACTCCCGGGCGCAGTACAACCTCGGTGTCATGTACAATACCGGCTACAGCTTAAATAAAGATACAGACACGGCGTTGAAATGGTTTCGTATGTCCGCTGCTCAGAATAACGCCAATGCGCAGTACCAGATCGGACTGATTTTTGCGAGCCGCACGCCGCCCGATCCCGTGCGGGCGGAAGAGTGGTTCCGGGTGGCTGCAGACAACGGTCACGAAAAGGCCATGGCAGCATTGGCCGATTATGCTGAATAATGCTGCAGCCCCACCCGATCGTAGTGAAGGCGGCGACTGCCGGCTATCTTGTTGCCTTGCTGGTATCCGTCGCGCTCGCGTTTTACCCTGAATTCACGACCGGCGGCGACCACGAGACGGCATCCCATTTCTTTCTATACCTTAATCTGATCCTGCTGATTGTCGTCAAGATGGTCGCCGACATCCGCGGAACCGGTTTGGGGAAGATTCCCAATACGATCGGAACGAGACCAACAATCTTTTGGCCGCGGTGGTTGTTTCTACGCGGTGTCGCTGTCGGATTTGTTGCATTTTTCGTCTCGATTTCCGGTCAGATCCACGGCCTGATAGGGCCGAACGGCATCTTGCCTGCCGTTCAGGTCCTTGATGCGGCACGCGCGCTTGAGCCCGACGCGGGCCCAGCCTCTGTGCATCCGGGCACGCTGAGCGACGCGCTGATGGCTATAGCCGACTGTAAGCATGTCGTGTGGCAATGTATGCAGGCGCCGTCGTTGTTGTGGCTGGATGCGGGCGCCGCCGGGTTGAACGGCCTTTGCTGGGTCGGCGGCACGGCTTCCGTGCTGGCGCTGATCAACTTCGCGCCGCGACTGAACCTCTTCGTTTGCTGGCTGTGTTATCTTTCGTTTGTCAGTGTCGCCCGCAATTTTTCCAGCTTCCAGTCGGATGGGTTGATGTTGCAAACGTGTCTGCTTGCATGCTTCCTGGCGCCGCGCGGCCTGCGACCCGGGCTGGGCGTCCGGTCGCCACCGTCGTCGACGTCCGTATTCATGCTGCGCTGGCTGTGTTTCTGTCTCATGTTCGAGGCCGGAACGGCCAAGCTGCTTAGCGGCGACGCTGCGTGGTGGTCACTCACCGCCATGCACGACTACTACGTCAACTGCCCCTTCCCCAACTGGATCGGTTGGTTCGTTCAGCACCTTCCAGAGCGTTTCCATTCCGCAACCGTACTGTTCACGCTCGTCGTCGAAATCGTCTGTCCGTTGTTGATCCTGTGCGGCCGGTTTCCCCGGTTCGTGGCGTTCTGTCTCTGGTCGACGATGCAGCTTGGTATCATCATCACGGCGAACTACACCTTTCTCAACTACAACGCGATTATCGTTTCGCTGCTCCTGCTGGACGACAGGTGGTGTGCCTCGCTGTGGCCACGGTTTCGGGCCCTTCCGCCTCTGCCGCCGCTACCCATCGGGTGGGTGCGGCGTGTTGCAGGCCACGCTTTCCTGGGCATCATGTTTTATATCACTGCCTTGTGGTTTTTCGCTTCGATGCGTGTCGAAATCGGCAAGCTCGCGCCCGGTGTGATTGCCGCGTTCCAATCGATCGACGGCGTATGCGGCGTGCAAACACAAACAGATACCGAGACTGCCAGTGTGACAATAGCCATACCTTGCCTGGGGCTTGAGGCCGACGTCACCGATTGGGTGCTCAAGCCCCTCGTCGTGTCTCGTCCGTTTCGTTCTACAAACCGCTTCGCCTTGTTCGCGTCGATGACGCATCATCGGCATCACATCGTTTTCGAGGGCTCGACCGATGGCGGCCGGACCTGGCGTGAGTACCGGTACAAATGGCAGCCGCAGAACCCGCAGACGGCGCCGCGCTTTATGGCGCCGCATCTGCCCCGGTTCGACTGGAATATCTGGTTCGCTCAACTCGGCACCTACAAGCGATACAACTTCGTTCTCCAGACTGCGGTGCGGCTGATCGAGGCACGGCCGGAGGTGCTGGATCTCTTTGCCGGCAACCCGTTCCCGGCCAGTCCGCCAACCCGAATCCGGTTCACGCTGTATCGTTATGGCTTTACCGCCATCGACTCATTGCTCTCTACCGGCAACTGGTGGGACATCGAACCGATCGGTTACTACGCTCCCGTGGTATATCTCGACGCCCAGTCGCAGGGATACAAGTTGGCGGTCGGTAAGGCGTGGGACGGCACGTGGTGATGGTCGGTGAGATGTTGGCGGTCCTGATCACTGAGGCTGCAGCGAGGATCGCGGCGCTACAGACCTCACCAGCCCACGCCAACGCTATTAATCGACCGTGGAGGAACCGCGAATCCATCCTTTTTTAGTAGCGTTCATTGGCGTCCATTCGCGGTTCCCTGTTCATCATCACGTGCACAAATCGCCAAAATGAATCCATTGGTGAGACCACGGTCTGGTAAGTCTTGCCGGAGAAATAACGCTGCACCTGAACGAGTAGCTGTATGATAATCCGCTGGTGCCGGTACGTTGGGCTTGGCGACATGGCAAACGCCTCGTCGCCGACAATTGCCCACCGTTGCTCATCACTCCAGGAGCGGTAGGCATCCCAGGTGAATCGTCTATGTGTGGCTGGTTCGGCCATCGTCGGCTTTTCTCAGGTAGGCCGAATGACGTCGAAACAGAATCAAGACAACCTCAGATGGCCACGGCGACCATCCTCTTCGTGTAGCTGTGCTGGAAGGGAACCACGTATACGCGCAAATGGACATGAATGTTTGCAAGCTCCCAACGCCGTATACGTAAGACTATGACTAGCGTTTTCGCAATCTTATCAGGCCCACGACGCCGAGAATGAGCATGACGAATGACGCCGGTTCCGGGACCGGTGGATTGGGGTCAGGTACGTCATCAACCTCGAATGCGCTGTACGTGACGCTTTGTTGGGAAAAGTTATAGAAGCCAAGTCGGCCGTTGGAAAAACTCCCGCTAATATCCACTTCGAGGACATTATCTACGGAGATTTTTAACGATGTGGGATGAAATTCGAATTTGAATTCATAATCGACGTTTGTGCCCCAACCTGTACTTCCCAGCGTATTTCCGCGTGCCAGTTCCACCACCTCACCTCCGGTATCCGAGGCGAAATCGACATGCCCCCAGAACTCATCAGCGGTTGGTATTCCGGTTACTCTCGAGACCGCAAGGCCAACATTGGCGGTCGTGCCCGGCGTGCTGGAAGGTGCGCCGAAATTAAACGCTTGCGTCGATTTCTTCCAGTCAACCAATAGGTAGTCCGCTGCGGAGTTCACGCTGTCGTCAGGATTGAACCCTAACACAAATCCTATATAATCATTGTCCCCGGTGCCGCCGGCGACATTAATTGTCCCCGTGACTTCCGTATTTATGGCACTGAAATCGCTGTAGAATACCGTTGGCTGTCCGTTCACGCTCTGGAAAACGGAATCACCGCCCGGAGCGACTGTCCAGGAACCGGATCCAAACCCGGACACAGCATCGTAGGATTCGGCGACCCAGGTGTTCAGATCCACGGCAGCTGCCATCCCATGCGACAAGAAACTAAAGAAGATCAGTGCTGAAAGCGTAACATCGCGAAATTTTTCTATACCCATGGTCTCCCCACTCGTTTCGTGAATTCAAAAAATGACCGGACAATCCGGCACCAATCCATTTGTAACGTATGCAATAATTATAAGTAATTTCCAGCGGATTACAAGGCTTTGGCATCGTACGTGTCCGTCGCGGTGGCGCCTTCTTCGCGGCTAACCCGAGTTTATCGCTTTGGACAACTCGATCACCATCTTTGTGCGTCTGCAGTTGAATGGAAGATTGGCATCTGGGATGATCACGATTCGGCAACGTTTAGATAGATCTCCGCTTCGACCTGGTCATAGAGCTGATTCATGCTCAGGCCGCGGTAGGC
This sequence comes from Verrucomicrobiota bacterium, assembly GCA_021772615.1. Lineage (GTDB taxonomy): Bacteria > Verrucomicrobiota > Lentisphaeria > JABSQK01 > JAJFLO01 > JAJFLQ01. The sequence goes on from JAJFLQ010000076.1 coordinate 31,325, forward strand.
AGGTTTAATTCCTACAGGAAAAGCTTGGTGCCTGCAATTACGATCCGCGCACGATCAAGAACTGGAGTAGAGGAGTACTCTCGGGTGGTGTCAATGAAATACAACGGGGTTTTTCAGCAGAATTTTAACTAAAGGCGTGACCCAGAAAATCCTCCTGGAATGTTTTCCGAATCACCCGTACTTCATGCCTCATCGATGATGTGATCGGATTGCCCACGATGGGCCAACCGAGCCCTCACATAAAAGATGATTCCCAGAGTCACCCATGCCAACACGATGGCCCACTCGTAGGGCCAAACCAGCGCCGATGGGCTACCGGGAAGGTACAATGCCGTGATGCCAATGGATAAAAACAGGGCGACGAAGCCGACAACATTGCCATTGGCGACTTTAAATGGGCGGTGCATTTCTGGTTCCTTTTTGCGCAGGACCAGGAAAGACAGTGCAACAGTGGCGTAAGCAACCACGATGCCCAGGCCGCCCGCGTCCACCAACCAAACCAACGCTTTTCTACCGAACAAGGGCGCCACAACGGACAGTGCGCCTATCAGGAGAATGGCATTGACTGGCGTATTGTATTTCGGGTGCAGCTTGCCCAGAGTTGCGGGCAGCATCTTCGCGTGCGCCATGGCATAAACAGCACGACTGCCGCCGACAAGGAAGGCGTTCCAGCTCGTCACAATGCCCCCGATACCGGCTAGAACCAATAGTTTTCCGGCCCAACTACCGCCGTATGCCGCTGTCATGGCGTCCGCTGTTGCCAGACTCGACGCGGCCGTTTCTGCAGGATCCATCATCAAGGCAACTGCCAGGGTCATCACTACATACCAACCAATAGCCATCAAAACGGATAGAACCAGAATCTTGCCAATTTGATTGTAAGGCAAATCGATTTCTTCAGCCGCCTGTGGAATCACGTCGAAACCAACAAACATGAAAGGGGTCATGATCACCACTGCAAGCAAGCCCTTGGCGCCGTTACGAAAAATCGGCTCCATATTGCTTGTCTCACCGTTAAACAAGGATCCCATCGCCAACATGATGCCGACAACCACAATCAACAGCGTCACCACTTTCTGCAGCAAAGCAGAAGCCTGAATCCCGCAAATATTGATCCATGTCATCAGGATTGCGCCGACAACGCCGACCATTACCCAAGTGAAATAGACATCCCAACCCGCGACATTCCACAGAAATCCTACTTTGTAATTCGGAAACAGGTGCTCAATCACCGTCGGCAGTGCAACGGCCTCAAATGCCACAACGGAAATGTAACCAAGGATGATCGCCCATGTACAAAAGAACGAACCGCCCATCCCAAGCGCTCTGTAGCTATAGACGTGTTCGCCACCGGTAAAGGGCATTGCCGAGGCCAGTTCCGCGTAAGTCAGGCCGATAAAAACAACCGCAACACCGCCAATCATGAAAGCCACAACAGCACCACCGGAACCGGCCGACTCAATCCAGCCGCCCGTTAAGACCACCCAGCCCCATCCTATCATGGCGCCAACCGCCAGCGCCAGCACTTCCTTACCATTTAAGACGCGTTTAAACTTTCCTTTTGACACGACACCTTTCTTGACCAAGAGAAATAAGGGTCAAAACTTTAGTATTCATAATACGGTTGTACTGCATTTCGGATATTCAATTCGAAGTGCTCGCACCATATTCCAATGTAGAGCCCTAAACAACTGTTATTTAATCACTTTTATAAATATTAAAGGTTTTGACCCGAAAATCGGTTGACGCCAAAAATCGGACGGAGTGAGTAAAATTTGCCCACGAAACACACGAAACGCACGAATAAAGAAGTAACAGAGAAAAACTTAAAAGACTTTCGTGTAATTCGAGTGTTTCGTGGGCAGCAAAATCAGTAAGAGGAACGTCGATCCAGAAATTCTCCGGCGGCAACGACCGGAACGGTAAAAATTTCGGTTGGATATCGGGCCAACAGATCAGTCGCTGGATTTTCTCGGATATAGTTTCCGCTATGACAGGGACCTGCATGGTCGTCCCTCCCGCTACTGGAACCTGTTTCCCTCGTTGCCTTCGTTGCAACGGGAACGTGCGAAATTGAAGGAGCTGACCAGTCCACGCCGTTGTTTTAAGCCCCTTCGTGAAGTGATAAAGGACGTTAATACTCGGTTGCAGGGCTGGGCGAATTACTATCGGCAGGGATATCCCCGGCAAGCATTCCGGGGCCTCAATCGATATGTTCACTTACGACTGACGACGCATGCAAAACGGCGTAGTCAACGGGGTTATCGCTGCCCCAAGGGTAAAAGCTTCTATTCTCATTTCGCTGATAGCGGATTGTGCTACTTGTAATGTTGATTAGACGAATGCCTTACGCGTGAGCCGGATGCGGGAAATCTGCATGTCCGGTTCGACGAGGGGGAGGGCACTGCCGCTAGCGGCAGTGCCTCTCTACTCTACCGTCTCTGCGCGAGTTCAATGTCGTTACGGATTGATGTAGCCACGGCTCTGTGAGCCGTGCCACGCAACGCGAAGCAACGTAAAGTACGACACGTCTCACAGA
>JAJFLQ010000077.1 GCA_021772615.1 Verrucomicrobiota bacterium
CGTCCCTCCAAAAAATAACATGAGACCATAATCTCGCAAATCTGGTGGGGCGCAGTCCTCTGTGACCGCCGTTCGCGGTGCGCAACGAGGCGATGCGCAAAACGACGCGGACGCAGAGGACTGCGTCCCTCCAAAAAACAACATGACGGTAATCTCGTAAATCTGGAGGGTCGCAGTCCTCTGTGACCGCCTTTCGCGGTACGCGATGAGGCGATGCGCAAACCGACGCGGACGCAGAGGACTGCGTCCCTCCAAAAACAACATGAGACCATAATCTCGCAAATCTGGTGGGGCGCAGTCCTCTGTGACCGCCGTTCGCGGTGCGCGACGAGGCGCAAACCGTCGTGGACGGTGGCGCACGTGGCGATGATCGCATGTCGTATCCTGCTACTCTCGCTCGTCACACGATGACCGACACGCCTTATCCGTTTGCACTCCTTGCGGACCACAACACCGTCGGGTATTCGTAATGGCTATGGCGAAGCGCACCGATCATCGACAGCAACATCGCATTCCCGGCACGTCCCACCGCATTACCTCAATTATCCAAGTCCTACGGTACCATGCGGACCACAACTCCGAAAGACGTGCCTACACATACCTTTCCGACGGCGAAACGGAGACGGCGTCATTGACATACAGCGAACTGTTCGCAAAGATTCAAGGTGTAGCTGCAGCGTTACAGAAAGTCTGGAGACGTGGCGAAACGGCAGCGCTACTGTACCCGCCCGGGCTTGACTTCATTGTCGCCTTTTACGCGTGTCTCTATTCAGGGATCATTCCAATTCCCCTCTATCCGCCACGGCAAAATCGGCACGACGAGCGGCTCGAAGCCGTGCTGGCAGACTCTGGAACGAGCACGGTGCTGACCGTGACCGACGTCGCCGATGATCCCTACAGGCGGCGGCACAACGCCGCAGGCCTCAAGAATATTACAATGGTGTCGACCAACCGGCTCGAATCCGTAACGACGGATGCATCCTACAACGCCTGTGACCCGAATAGTCTCGCATTTCTGCAATACACCTCGGGGTCTACATCGAATCCCCGCGGTGTGATGGTAAGCCATGCCAACCTGCTCGACAATCAGTTTGTCATCCATAAGAAGACACGCCACTCTGTCGGCACCGTCATCGCAGGGTGGGTCCCACATTTTCATGACATGGGACTTGTGGGAAATATCATCCATGCGGCTTACCTCGGTGGCCACGCCGTACTCCTGCCGCCGGCAACGTTTTTGCGACGTCCGATTTCGTTCCTGCGCGCAATTTCAACATACCATGCGCATACGGCCGGCGGCCCGAATTTCATGTACGATTATTGCGTCAATGGTTCCGGCGCAGACAACCTCGATGGCATCGATCTCGCTTCCTGGCAGGTAGCGTTCGTCGGCGCCGAGCCGGTACGTGCCGAGACCATGAACCGGTTCGCCGCACGATTTGCCTCAAGCGGATTCTCTCCGGACGCATTCTACGCCTGTTACGGTCTCGCCGAATCGACCTTGATGGTGACCGGTCGGCGCAAAGGAAGCGGCTTCCGCTGTATCGATATTTCTGCTTCACAGCTGCGAAACAAGAAAGCCGTGACCGGTACGGCCGGCCCGCAGACATCCCTGGTCTCGTGCGGCAAGCCATATTCGGCGGACAGCATTGCCATCGTCGATCCAGATACGTGCATGCGGTGTCCGCCGCGTCGGATCGGGGAGATCTGGGTTTCCAGCCCCAGCGTGTGCGCCGGATATTGGCGCCGCACGGACGATACAGAACGAACCTTCGGAGCCGGAATTACCGGCGAAGATCACGCCACGTGGCTGCGGACCGGTGACCTTGGCTTTTTGTACAAACAAGACTTGTATGTCACCGGTCGCCTGCGTGATCTCATTATTATCCGCGGCCAAAATTATCATCCGGAAGACCTGGAATCCGTTATCCGCGATTGCCACCCGGCGGTCGGTCTCTACGGCGCCGTGTTCACGCATCGGGACGACGCTGAAGCGGTCACCGTCACGTTCGAAATCAAACAATCTCATTATCGCAGACTTGATGCGGACGCTGTAGCCGCCGCGATCAGAAAAACGATCTTCTCCGTGTTCTCGCTGCAGACAGACGGCATTGCGCTGCTGAAACCCGGCAAAACGCCGCGGACGACAAGTGGTAAGATCCAACGCGGAAAATGCCGTGAACGTTATTGCGAGAACCGACTCGAGACAGTGTGGTCACGAAAATACGCACAACTGCCTGCAGTTCGCAGTGACGTTGCCGTATTGCCACCCCGAGATGATCCGGAATCGCAGCCGCCCGCCACTCTGTCGGCAATGCCGGAAAACCGGCGGAGCCCGGATTCCGCGTCGATAGAGCAATGGCTGATGCAACGTTTGGCGCGCGTCCGAGAGGCGAACACCGATCGCATCGACCCGAAACGTGCATTCGCCGAGCTCGGACTCGATTCCGTAGCCGCCGTGGGCATTGCGGATGCGTTGGCAGGATGGCTGCAACGGCCACTGGAGCCTACTCTACTGTGGGAATACGCGACGATCCGCGCACTTGCTGAGCATCTCGGAGATCCGGGTACCGGGCCGGAATCGGCCCGGGAAGAGGCCTCGTCACGTGACAGTGCCGGCCGCGCCGCGCTTGCCACTACGTCGACCTGCCCGGCCACGCAATCGGTTCCCACTCAACGCGCCAACGAGCCTGTGGCTATTGTCGGCATCGGTTGTCGTTTCCCTGGTGGGGCCAATGATCCCGCATCATTTTGGACCCTTCTGCATGGCGGCGTCGATGCGGTCACTGAAATTCCATCGGACCGGTGGCATAACGACCAGTACTTCGACGTGGATCCGGATACTCCGGGCACGTTGTACACGCGCCATGCCGCACTGCTGGATGGCGTCGATCAGTTCGACCCGTCATTCTTCGGCATCTCGCCGCGCGAGGCGGCGCAGATGGATCCACAGCAACGCCTGCTGGCAGAGGTTGCCTGGGCAGCTCTGGAAGACGCCGGCATCGCAATAGATAGCCAGGCAGCAAAACAAACCGGATTCTTCATCGGTATGTGTTCTGACGACTACCAGCATCTTTCGGCGCCGCTGGCAGATGCCCGATCGATCACCGAATTCTCCGCGCTCGGCGCTGCACGAAGTGTTGCCGCAGGCAGGCTCCCCTACCTCTTTCGATCAAGTGGGCCCGCGATACAGCTGGACACCAGTTGTTCGTCATCACTGTTGGCCGTGCATCTGGCATGTCAAAGCTTGCACACGGGGGATTGTATGACGGCGCTGGCGGGCGGCGTCAATCTCATTCTTTCGCCGCATAACACGATCGCTCTCTGCCGGCTCCATGCTCTGGCAGCCGACGGACGCTGCAAGCCGTTTGACGCGTCCGCAGACGGCTATGGCCGCGGAGAAGGTTGCGGGATTGTGGTACTTAAGACGCTGTCACGAGCGCAGGCCGACGACGATCGCATTCTCGCGGTGATCCGCGGGTCTGCAATGAACAGCGACGGCTACAGCAACGGACTCACGGCGCCGAACGGTGCCGCTCAGGAGGACGTCATCAGGCAAGCCGTAGCGAGGGCCGGACTCGAGCCGGGCGACATTCACTATGTCGAGGCCCATGGTACCGGTACTCTGCTGGGCGATCCGATCGAATGTCAGGCCTTGAACCGAGCGTTGTGCCACGGAAGGCATGCGGCGGAGCCTCTATTCGTGGGATCCGTGAAGTCCAATATCGGCCATCTCGAAGCCGCTGCCGGTGTTGCCGGCCTGATCAAGGTCGTGCTGTCGATACAGGCCGGCATCATCCCTCCGTCGCTCCATCTTAACACGCCGAATCCCACTATCCCGTGGTCCGACATCCCGGTGAACATAAGCACAACATCAATGGCGTGGCCGAACATCGGCGACACGGCAAAACGCGCAGGCGTCAGCGCATTCGGGTTGAGTGGTACGAACGTGCATGTCGTCGTCGAAGAAGCGCCGGCGACCGCGACACACTCAACGGCATGTCCGACACCGATGAATCAGGCCGACCGTGCTGTTCATGACCCGACGCCGCTGCTGCTGAGTATCTCGGCGAGAACGGACACAGCGCTCGAACAGCTGTGCGACGCCTTCAGCAAACGATTGGCAAACGCATCCGACCACGATTTCACGGACATCTGTTTCACCGCCGGCGTAGGCCGCACACACTTCGAACAGCGATTGAGCATCGTCGCGGACAACGCAAAGAGCGCACTGACGACACTGGAAGCTCGGTCGGCAACACATGCCTCGAACGTTTATCGCGGGCAGGTGAACACAGGTAACCGCGTAGTCTGGACGTTCACAGATGCGGCTTGCCTGCCCCTTCCGGCGGCCGATGCATTTCCTGCGACCGTAACGGCGTTTCACACCGCTTACCGCGATTGCACGGCTTGTATTGACGCGTTTTTGGCCGACCCGGCGGACAACGTCGAGGTCAGCCAACGTCTTTCCCGATTTCGGTTTGCGTACGCGGTATCGGCCCTGTGGCGATCGTGGGGCATTCGACCCGACGCGCTTCTTGGCTCTGGGAGCAGCGTTGCCGCTGCAGCGTGTGTGGCGGACGCGATTGGTCTGAAGGACGGTATCGCGCTTGCCGCAGCCCGCATGGATGGCGCAGAAGCCGTTGATGCGGCGCTCGGCCGCACGTCATTCCGCGCCCCCAATGTACCGCTGTTTCTCCAGGCCGGTTCGACGTCATACGAGTTGGATGCCGTCGCCTCGTGGTTACTGCCGGAACCGGATGTTGACAGCATCCGAGCCGGGACGAACGTGTTGATGGCGCAGGGATACAATGTCTTCCACGAAATGGGGATGCAGTCGGTGGCGAGCGGCGACTTTGGGAGATTTACCGCGAACAATAGGGTCCTGATACCAAGCGGGATACACCAAGCGGTGTCGGCCTACCGGCAGGTGTTGACGGCGGCGGCGCAATTACACGTCCACGGCGTCGCGATTGATCACAACGCTCTGTGGTGCGGCCGGCAGCGGCGCAAGGTTTCCCTGCCCGCATATCCGCTGCAGCGAAAAGCCTACCCGGTTTTCCCACAAAACCACGAGCAGGCGCGACATCTCGTACGGGCTACCGCGAAGACGAAGCCAGCGGTCGATGGCCTATATTCGATCTCATGGCTGGAGCAGCCTCTCGTGCCGAGTCAGACGCAACAGCCTCCGCGCACGTGGATCGTGTTCGGCGACCGTCGCGGACTGGGTGAAGCGGTCAAGAATAAACTCACCAACGCCGGTGCAGCGTGCTTTTTCGTGAAGCGCGGTCGGCGCTTCAAACGTTTGTCTGCGAGACGGTTCGTTGCGGATCCAACGGATCCAGAGGGTCTCCGGAAGGTGTTGAACGAGGTGTGCGAGACGAACGTATCCGGTGTCACCATTGCGGGTGACAAGGATTCCCGACAACTCGGTATCCTTTATCTGTGGGCCTTGGACCTACCCGAAACGGCGGCCTTGAACGCCGCACGCTTACGACAGGCGACCGCCAACGGTTGCGGCGACACCGTATGCCTGCTGCAGGCGCTTGCAGCAGTTTCAGCGTCCGTAAGAACCAGGGTATGGCTGGTCACACAAGACGCCCAAGCCTCAGAAGACGCAGCAAGCGGCGTTGCGCAGGCGCCGTTGTGGGGGCTTGGCGCGGCTGCCATGCAGGAGTATCCCGAGTGGGATCTCACACTGATAGACATTCCACGGGAAAACGAAGCATCGTGGTGTGCGGCGATATTCGACGAGGTGTCAGCACTGGACCGCGAGAATCGCGTGCTGTATAGCGACGGCCGTCGCTATCTCCAGCGGTTGACTCCAGCATCGACGGCCTTCGGGGAGGTGACTACAATCCGCGGAGATGGTAGCTACCTCATTACCGGCGGTCTCGGAGATCTTGGTCGAATCACTGCGAGATGGCTGATTGACAGGGGTGCACGGCACCTGGTGTTGGCCGGGCGCTCCAACGCTTCGTCATCTTTGGAGAAAGAGATTTGTGAATGGCGAGCAAAGGGAGTGGATACAAGATGTCTGGCAACAGATGTTGGCAATGCGCGCGATCTTTCACGTGCGCTCGCGGTGATCCGGGATTCGATGCAGCCGCTGCGCGGCGTGGTTCATGCAGCAGGCGTTGCAGATGACGGACTTGTTGCCGATCTCACACGGGGCCGCTTTACGGCGGTGCTGAAACCAAAGGTGATGGGTGCATGGAATCTCCATGTATGTACGCGAGAGCTGTCGTTGGATTTCTTTATCTGCTATTCTTCCGTAGCTGCGATCCTGGGATCGACAGGCCAAACAGGTTATGCTGCCGCCAACGCGTTTATGGACACCCTCATGCGCCATCGTACAGCATTGGGACTGCCCGGGCGTACGATCAATTGGGGGCCGTGGGAGGACATCGGCATGATGAAGACAACGAGCGACGACCTCCGAAAAACGTTAATCGATAGCGGCGTGAAGATGATCGATGCAGCCTATGGGACTCGTACACTCGACTACATTTTCAGCACGGGCGTGACGCAAACCGTCGTATTTCCCGTTGACCAGTCACGTTTTGCGAGATCGGCGGTCGCCTTGCCAGCCGCAACCTTGTTCAATGACTTCAGCGATCAAGGCGTCACTGTTCCTCCGCTTTTGGCGGAGCTGAAAGCGGCGCCACCGACCAGTCGGCAGGTGCGTATCGTCGACTACCTTCGCGATGTCGTCGCTACGATCTTCGAGCACAAAGACGCCGACGACATCGGCACGGAGCAATTGTTGCAGGCATTCGGAGCAACCTCGCTCACCGCCGTACAAATGAAACGTCGGATAGCCAGGGACCTGGCCGTTACGATCCCGATAGAGCGCCTGTTCAACGTGACAATTGCGGACCTGTCGATATGGCTCGACGCTCAGCTGGACCAGAATGAAACGGTACATACCGACACATTGGGTGCGAACACAGCCTCAACGGAACTGGTCGAGATCGTCATATGACAGCACAGGAATTCATACACACGCTCACTAACAAGGGAGCCAGACTTTGGCTCGACGGGGATCAGGTACGGCTCCAGTGCCAGAAATCATGGGTTACAGGCACATTACGTGAAACCATGAGTCGCCTGAAGCCGGAGCTGATCACGCTGCTGCGGACGGCTCCGCAACTGGGTGAACCGCGTGTATGTGAACCTGCTGAAAATGCCCCTGAGACGCAAGCACATCGTCATGCCTCAATCGACTTCAGCGTATTCTATTTCGCAAATGACGGCGGCTCATATGATCCGCGGAACTACCGGCTATTGATCGAGGGTGCGAGGATCGCCGATGCGACCGGGCTCAAGGCTGTCTGGATTCCGGAACGACATTTTCATCCGTTTGGCGGTCTGTACCCGAATCCATCCGTGTTGGCAGCGGCGCTGTCCATGGTCACAAAGACCATTCGTATCCGTGCCGGCAGTGTTGTGTTGCCCTTGCACCATCCTGTTCGCGTTGCCGAGGAGTGGAGCGTCGTCGACAACCTCTCTCAAGGCCGCGTCGACATTGCCTTCGCGCGCGGCTGGAACGCCGATGACTTCGTGCTGTCGCCCGACACCTACGATGACCGCACCGGCACATTGATGAACGGCATCGACATCATAGACCGGCTCTGGCGCGGCGATAGCGTACGTTTACCAAACGGTGAGGGCAATATTACAGCGGTCAAAATGTTCCCTGTACCATGCCAGCCTGTTCTTCCGAAATGGATAACGTCCACGGGTTCGCGTGAACGGTTCGTGGCTGCCGGTGCTACAGGCGCCAACCTGCTTACCCACCTCCAATTTCAGTCGCCGGATGATCTCGGTGTGAATATCGCGGCGTATCGCCACGCCCGGCAAGACCACGGGCACGATCCGGATGCCGGTGTTGTGACGGTAATGGTACACCTGTTTCTGGGGGCAACTTGTGAGGCGGTTCGCGGGATTGTCGAAACGCCGTTCAAGGCGTACCTGAGGAGTTCCGTGAATCTCTGGTGTCCGTCTGTAAAGGAGCTGCGCGATCTCAGCGAGCACGACACGGAAGACCTTGTCGACTATGCGTTCGAGCGATATTACCATACCAATACACTCTTCGGCACACCGGATAGCTGTCGCGGCCTTGTCGCCAGATTGCATCAGTGCGGTGTTGATGAGATCGCGTGCCTGATCGACTTCGGCGTCGCGGACGACCTCGTACTCGATTCCCTCGGTCGCGTATGTGAGCTGAACGAGTTGGCTGCAGGTAGCTACCCTGGAGAGCGAACGGCCCCGTGAGCCGCCGTACTGTAAATGCGTACCCTGGAGGGCTTACGACGTTAAACGGCCACTACCTGAAAGAGCGCGTGGCGCATCTTTTCATTCGCAGACTCCATATCGATGACGCCGCCAATGAGATTGAGCTGGAAGTCATCGATGTTCAGTGCGTTCTGAACCGTATGCAGATTCTGTTGTTCGAGAAACGAAAATTCATCATCGAGTCGAACGAGTCTGGACAGATCGTAGAGCAGGCAGTTCGCAACCTGAAGGCGGCTAGTGATTTGGGCTGTCTCTGCGGCCAAGTCAATCGTCATCCACTCGCCCGATTCGATGAGTTGCTGCCGGCGATCGAAAAGATCAGCTGGTCCGGCCTCGCCGTTACCGAGGTATGATGCGAGCCATTCTGCAGATTCCGATGGTATATCACCGTCGGAGCCGGCCACGGCTACCAGCACCCGGTTGTAGGCATACATGACGTCGTCCGGAAGGTCGGTGAATCCGAAACGTTCAGTGCATATAGGCGACGTCCGATAGTCCAGGAGGGTCGATACGCCGCCGGACTTTGATGGGTTTCCGAACAGTTGCTGCCGCGTGGTGGTGATCGCTTGTTCCAGGTCCACCAGCGCCTCAAGCAAGACGACGGCTTCCGCGGTAACGCCCACGGCGGCTGCCGCGCGTTTGACGGCCTGGCGTTCCTCGTCTGCGTAGACACCATCCGCACGTGACATGCGACTCGCGTCATAGACCAGTGCACGAGACTGGTTGATGGCGATTGTCGACGACAGATGGGAAAGAATGTGGGTCAAGCCGGCGGTGCGCATGTCGAAATCGCGTACGCGATCGAGAACCTCGCTCGGAAGCCCCATCGTAACACCGAGGTGATCCATCAACCACGACATCTCTTCGGCCGCAACATCGCCGTCGGACCCGGCAATCGTTACGAGTGCATAGCCGTAATTGCACCAGGCATCCCGCGTGGCTTGCCGGTACCCGTATACATGTTCGATGATCGGGTTTACTTCGATTATTTGGTCAGCGTCGTCTGGCATGGGGCTCTGGTGGCGTTATTTTCGTCTCGCATTGTACTGTGCCGGTCTGGTCATGCCCGGGATAGTTTCGAACACTCTTTGTTTATCGGCATAGAATCGGCCGATCTTTAGCCCGGCAGCCTCTCGAACATTACCAGCATACTATGCCCAAAAGGTCGATATCAACGTATGCGAGGATTTGGTGAAGGCAAATTTCCAAACCGTGCCTGTTCCGGTGCGGTGGATCGTCTGGAGAGTCGATGTCCCCTGCGACCGCCGTTCCCGCACCTCCTTCGATATTGGTATCTGCGACTTTTTATCACCCCGATTGAAGATATGTTGTTCACGTCTGGGCATGTGGTACCGAAACTGTCGCTATAGCTGGGCCGTTCGTGCAAATGAAACCACGCGACATCAACTTCGACCGGGCCGTGATGGCACGATTCAATTTACGAAGGAAAGCCGAGTACTGCTGTATGCTCGGTTGCCAAGCGTCAATCAACTTTACGGAACTATAGATAGCGAGTTTACAGCATGAGAATACATACACATTTTGGTGCCTCTTACCTCAGCATTAGTATCACTGATTTTCGACTTCTTGTATTCTTCTGCGTAATATGCGCAACGACAAATAAGGGTTTTACCGAACCTGTACGAATACTGAGCCCTGAATTACTCAGAGTAGGAAATCAGTGGGTCTATCAGCTGCATTTGACTTTGGACGGTAATGAACCGGTAGATGTCATGGCTGTTCTCACGGATACAACGACCGGCACCGGTGCGATAGCGGGAATCAACACAACAATTCGCGAGCGAAGGACCACTATTCCCGGCATTGGCTTGGTGGTGCGAACCAATCATTTTTTCATAGACGCCCTTTCACATTGGTCGGGTGCGCAATATGAAGATGTTGAGTTAATCGAGACCGTGCGGGCCAACGATCCTACCGAATTTCTACCACTGGTAATCGATACGCTTGATAGCAACCGACAGGTTGGAAGCGGACTCTACCATGGCCAATACAAGCCCGCCTCGGGCGAAGTGGGTTCATATGACGGCATTGAAAACACCTTCGTGACTTACGTACGGACGGAGACCATCACGGTACCAGCCGGGACCTTTGCATGTGCGGTCATTGATTTCAGGCTGGAATGGAACGACGGCGATACGGGTCAGGACGAAACGCGATATTGGCTGAATCCAACAATCGGCATTATCAAGGCCGAAGTCACCGAAATTGACTTCTCGGAGAACGAGCGGTCAGAATTTTCATTGGAACTGCAATCGACGAATGTGCAAGCCGGCAGCGCTTTGGTCTCCATTGCCCCCCAAGAGGTCGTCGACGCCGGTGCGCAGTGGAAAATTGAAGATGTACCGGCCGGACTCGATTTTGGATTCATGAACCACAATGTATCCCTGAACGACATACCTCCCGGGGACTACCGGTTGAGTTTCAAGGACATAACCGGCTGGATCGCACCAGCACCCAGAGAAATAACGCTGGTCGGAGGTAACCAGGCAAATGAAGTCGGAACCTACACGAAAATAATAGATAGTATTGCGCCATCGATCAACGTCGCGCCCGAAGCAATCACGTTGTCCGTCGATAGTGTCATCCCAAGCTTCCTCGACGGCGTCACTGCCACCGACAATATCGACGGTGATGTGACATCGAACGTCATGGTGACCGGCAATATCGACACCGCCGTCCCGAGCGAGTATATCATCACCTACAATGTGGCGGACAGCGCCGGAAATCAGGCAGCAACAAAGACCAGGGCATATACTGTCGTGGATGATATCGCTCCGGTTGTCATCGTTGCGGCGACATCTGTTTCCGTTGCTATCGGTAGCGCTGCTCCCGATCTTCTTTCGGGCGTAAAGGCCAGTGACAATATCGATGGTGATGTGACCGGCGATATTACGGCGACTGGCAATGTCGAGACCGACACGCCGGGCAATTACATCATCAACTACGGTGTGGACGATGAAGCCGGAAACCATGCCGTCACCGTTACCAGAACCTATTCGGTACGTAATCACCCGCCAACGATAAACGGGGTTGGCAGCATTGCGATACCGAAAAACGCGACTGCGCAAACCATTTCCCTATCTGGGATTATGGATGGTGACGACGAGAATCAATCCTTGTCAGTAATTGCGATGTCGAACGATCCCGGAATCGTTCCCGATCCGACAGTGGTGTACACCAGTCCAGATACAATCGGAAGCTTGATGGTAACGCCCGTAACCGATGCCGTGGGATCCGCGGTCATCACGGTTACCGTGACCGACGCTGGCGGTGTGGCAAACAACGGTACAGACTCCGTCACTCTTTCTTTCCACGTATCCGTTGCTCCGATTGTAGCCCTACCTGCCGAAGTCAAGATGCCTTTCAGTTTTCGCAGAGGTTGGAATTTTGTCTCAATGCCAATGCTCCCGAGTGACTATGATATGGAAACCTTTTTTCAGGGACGGGCCATTGGAAACATGTGGACCCGTTCCTCAGGAACATGGCAAAAAGTCTGTTCGACTGTTGATCCTGCAAACACCCAACCCTGCCAAACCGTCGAATTATCCAGTCCCGACGACGTCTGTGAAACCATTTGTCCAGGCAAGTCGTACTGGGTGTACCTGTCCGAAGACGTAACTACGGTATACACATTTACTACCGCAAACAGTCTATCACTTGGCGCTCCGGCACTGTACCGCGCAGGCAGGAATATGTACGGTGTACAGTCGCCGATCCCAATACCATCAGAAGCGCTTGGCTCTGTTTGGTCCTATACGGACGGCCGGTTCGCTGTGAACTCGGTTTCGCACGACTTGATTCCCGGCGTCGGCTATTGGATAAACCTGGATGCTACTGTGGGCCTGCCAATCGGCTCGCTCTTGACCGACACGGACAGCGATACCATTGCCGATTTCTGGGAGCAGCTATGGGGATTCCAATATGATTCCGACCTCGACCAGCAGGCGGACCCGGATAACGATAGCCGGAATAATTTGAATGAATTTAATACCGGTACAAATCCCCGTATCTCCGACACAGACGGCATGTAGAAACAATTCATATTCACCTCCCTCACGCCCGATCTCGCGTCTTAGATGGTCGCCTAACACCTGGATTTCGTCCCTGATTTGGGTACGTCTAATCTCGGCTTTGACAAAATCCGCATTGTCCCCATTGTTTCGAGATCTGCAACGGTGTTGGTAGCTCCCGCAACCGTGTTGAAACGTATCGCACCTTCGGAATTGACTCGCTCAAAATAGCCCAGCATCTTCGCCCCCTCCGGTCCAAACTGGTAATCAGTCAGCAAGATCACGTGGACGTCGGTCGGTGCTGACGGTATAAATCAATAGCGTCTTGTGGGAGGTGTTCATCGGTTTCGACAAGCTGCTTTAGCTTCTCTTCTACAACTTCCACAGCCTGGTCCTGAACGGCCAAAGGCTGCACTCCTGGGTTTTGAAACTGAAGAACTGACGGACGATAGCTTTTTCTTAGTCCAGTGTGTAGCCTTATACCGCAGTCCCATCAAGAGCATATCTTTAGACGGTCGCAACCAACTCGGTGGGCAAACAGCGTACACATCGTAGATCTCACGAGAAGGGGTACCAAGACCGACATTCTCTGCATGGCTGAAGTCCCAATGGATGTTTCCAGATACGGCTTCCAGTTGTCGGACATCGTCCAGTGTTCGAAGTGGCCGGCCCGTATAATCAATACAGATCGCACGGCCATTGTTGAGCAACGTGACGCTACTGCCATACTTGTCTTCAAGTAACAGGCCAAGCTCATTGAGGTCATATTGGGGAATCGCTTCGCCAACGTATACCCCCAACATGATTCGGCCATTCATTTACGCTGCCTCGCTGTCGGATTCTCGAGAATCTTCATTGCTTGATGTAGCCAAGCACCTCCGGGTCATTAATGATTTCTACTACCGCCAGGCAAACTGCTCCGTATAGCCGCATAAAAGCGTTTTGAAAAGTCTATTCTTGCTCTTGCTGATTCTGCTCCATCAAAACGGCCATGAATTGATCGACAGTTTGGATCGTGTTCAGCCAGACCAGTGGGATGTCGACACCACAGGCTTTGTTGATCAGCCAGACGGCCCGGGCCGCATCCAGAGAACTTGCGCCTTCGTGGAACAACCCTACATCATCCGCTACTGTGTCGCGGCCAAGCACTGCTGCGAACGCGCGACGGACACGGCGCCGCAACTCGGCCGTATCGAAGTCTACTGCGAATTGGCGGGTACCGGGCCGGCCGATATTCACCGGGTACGGCACGCTGTCGGGCCGGTCGCCGCGGGGCATGCGCGTGTCGAATGGGAACCGACACAATGGGCACAGCGGATCCGTTTCGAATGTGTCGAGTGTTGCACGCAAGAGCCGCAACGTGATCTCGATTGTTTCAGGCCGATACAGTGCCGATTGATAGTTGCAGTAAAGGCTAAACCTGCCGCCACCGCGCGTGATCAAAAACGACAGCGCCGACAGCGTCCAGTCCGCATCCACCTCCTCCATCACCGACGAAACCGTGAGGTCGCCGATCGCCATCGACTCGGTTACATCGATATCCACCATGTCTACAAACACATTGAAATAGCTCCCGTGATTCCGCCCCGTCGTCGTAATGTCGAGCAAGGGGAGCGCGGCGTTGTTGTGAATGTCGTTCATCGCCTGGCGAACCTGTGACAACACATCGGCGCCGGTCATGTCGTCGGCAAGCGATGAGCAGATCGGGAGCGCATTGACAAAGTCACCTATCGTGGAGGCGTCGACGCCAAACGCGCTGCGCTGGTTGTACGCGATGAATACGGCGATGTCTCGACGTCCGGTCCAGCGATACAGCAATATGTCAAGTGCAACGACGATCACGGCAAACTCTGTTGTATTCGATTGCCCCGCCACCCTTTTTACCTGCGCGGAATCCAATATGGCATGCGCGAGCCTTCCATTCATGGGATCGACTGTTTCCGGCTGATGGTCAGTAGGCAGCGGCAAGACATACGTCGCCGGCTGGATTCGATCCTTCCAGTAGTCGGCGCATGTCTTGCGTTCGATCGGCAGCGGCGCGTACAATCGCAGGGTGTAGTCGGTATACGGGGTGGCGACGTCGGGCACAGCACCGGCATTCGAGCCCGGCGCTATGTACGTCGCGAGCATCTCCTGCAAAAAAACCGGAATCGAAAATCCATCACAAATCCCGTGAAAAACCGTCGTGCACCATAGAAACTCCTCGTCTTCGAGCCAGAGGACTTCTGACTTCAACAACGGCGCTGTCGTGATTTCGAATCGGTGTCGCCGATTCTCACGGAGCAGGCATGCAGCGATCTCGCGCTGTGCGTCCGGGGAATGCGCCCGCAGATCGTCGAGCGTGACCGCTGTGGACACGTTTTCGGCAATGGCTTGTACGGGATACCCGTCGAGTAACGGAAAATACGTCCGTAAAATGTCGTGCCGTGTTACAACCGCAGCCAATGCCGAAATAAGCCGGTCGACCTGCAACGGCCCGGATACACGCAGAGGAATGGTGCAAATATACGGTACCCGATAAATCTCCGAGATCAGCCATATATACCGCTGCGACGGCGACAGGGGCAGATACGACGTTTCTGTGGTAAGCGCTTCCAGCAACTCGCCTTTGTGCCGACACATCAGAGACTGGATTTCCCGCGTAACAGCGCCCTCGACAGCCCGGCAACGTATCGCACCATCCCGGACTTCCAGGCGCATGCCGCGATCTATCAGCTCCAGCGCGAGCCGTTCCGGTGATGGCTGAGATGGTTTTGAGAGATGCATTGTTTTTTCGTTCCCTAAATTGGGGTGAACGCGCACTCTACGCGTCCTACGCGCCGCCTACAATAGCCTCACGTAATGTGGCGGTGATCTCGTCATACGAACGCCGGTAGCCGGCCAGGAACCGTCGGATATTGTCCCGGTACACGGCTGCACCGGACAACACATCTTCAATCGCCGGAATCAGTGTCGCGGACGAATGTAACACCTTACCCATATGATGGATGCGGATGAGATCGGCGGCGCCGCGATCGTTCGAGGGGATCGGTGTTATGGCGATAATCGGTGTTTCGGCGAGGAGACATTCGACGAACATGCCGGCCGACGGCCGAGCGACAATGCAGTCCGCAACAGCCAGAATTTCGTGAACTCGCTCGGTATACCCAAGGGGTATTATGGTAATCGTTGAATCGCCAAGTCGCAATGCTCCAAGGCGTTTTGCCAAAGCCTGGTCGCGACCGCACATCACCAGCAAATTTCCAGGCCCCGGGAAACCACGCGAAATGGCACGGGTCATGTTGTACACGAATTCGCCGCCAATACTGCCGCTCGCAATCACGATCGTCGGCTGCTGGTCATCTGCATCGGGTAGAGACCGCCATACCGCGACGACATCGACCGTAAGATGATGCGGTCGAGCCGCCAACGGTCCAAGCGCCGTGCAGACAAACTGGTTGCGCGGCGCGACATCATACGACGGATGCAGCACGACCGGAAATCGCCGGAATCTTACAAAACTGTCTAAGTAACTACCGAACACGTACCGGACCCGATCATACCAGCTGGACGCCATATCAATACGGCGGCGGAAGTACGTGGCGCCCGCATCAAAGTGGCGGACCAGCTTGGCGGTTTCATTGAAGTAACAGAAATGAACGGCATTCGGATTCACCAGGTCGGGAAATATCGAGATATCGGTGATCACGATCACAAACGGTATCCGGTGCTCCGCTGCGTAGCTGCCGAGCATCTTATTATAGGCATCGGCCGTACTCACGAGCACCGTGGGTTTCCGGGTGGAAAGCGCTTCGTGGAACGCGCGATGTCGAGTGATATCGAAGATTGGCAGGTAAAAGATGCGAAGGATAAAATTTACCAGAACATCCACGGTTCTCAGCCAGTTTCGGCGGATACCGATATTCCAAAGATTGACAATGTGACGAACATCACTGGTATCCAACAGATCCCCACCGGCTACCTTTTCAACCTCTAGGCCTGGACCAGCGCTGCGCACGGCATATTCAACGATATCCGCCATGCGTTCATGACCGCCGCCGGTTCGTTCGTATATAATCAAGACTCTAGTCGTCATACATTTAACCTGAATACTTCATACAACCTCTGCTGAAGCACGCCAAGCAGCCTCGCGACGCGGTTGTATGAAGTAATCAGGTTAATACATTCGCGGTAGCGGTTGTACGGTGTCGTTCGCGCGGATAGATTGCCGGCAACTTCTACCGGTGTGAATGGCATTCGTAAACAAGGAGACAGTACCATGGCCAACCTCGAAAAGAAAAACATCCCACCTCTCGTCGTGGCAATCTGCAATCTATTTTTTGCCTGCATCGGTTATGTCCTTATCGGACAGACCGGAAAGGTTGTCCCGATGCTGATCGCATGGGTAGTCGGCGTCCTGCTGTGCGGCCTGCCGTCGTTTATCGTCGCATTCCTGGCCATTCTCGACGGCTTTCAGGTCGCCACCGCCGTTGCGAACGGTGAATCCGTCGACGAAAACGAGTATAAAGTCGAGCTTCTCTACAAGATCGCCAAAGTCGTCCACAAGGACGCGGTATTTAACGGCTGATTGATAGTGAATCCAGGACGGATAATCAAGCCTTCCTTGACATCGAAACGATCGAATTCCGACGGCTCCGAGGGGTATTATGCGCCAAGTCGGGGCGTAGTGACATTGAGCGAATAACCCGCCACTTGGGGGGCGCCGCGTTGTACTCGGCAATGGCACACGGTTCCCGTCCCGACCGATTTTTTGGAACAAGAGCGTATTTCCGATGTCTATATCAGTAACGAACGGATTGACCCCCTGTCAAATAAACGCATCAAGGCCAACACGGCCTTAACGTACTGACGATACAGTGGATGCATCATCCCGACGTTGCATAAGGCCAATCACGAAAGCAGGACAAGTTGCCGGGACCAATACGGCAGGATACTTGTTCTGCTTTTGTTGTTTAGGGGGCTGACTTCGCGGCCGACAAGATGCTACCCAAATCTGTGAAAGATTGTGCACGTAGCGATGGCGTTTTGCGTTGTTCACAGCCATCGCATGCGAGTCTGTGGTTTTTTGAGCTCTGTGTCGTTGCGCGAGAAAAGCCAAAATTGAACCGCCTGCGTTGGCACCTACGTCGTGTCGCGAGTTGGGAACCCAAACAAAAACGCAAGGTTTTGCCGAATAGACAGATACAACGCCCCGGAGACTTGTTGGAAGAACCGGAAGATGTCGAAAAAAAGACGAAAGAAAAAGGCTGCAAGTATTGACCCGCATGATGTCGCTGACGGCATTATCGACGTTACAGCTTTTGAATTGGTCAAACTCATACACCGCGTGAACCCGACCGGAAGGAGTATGCACTCGAATGTGCAACAAGACCGCTACAGACTGAAGGCGCGCCTGCAGAGTCTGTTGATCAACCGGTACGAAGACAGCCTTGTCATCGAAAGCGCTGGAGATACCGAAAGTGACCTGGTCAGCATCCGCCTTCTGCATTACGACGATGACGGATGCCACGCCCTATTGTCGGAACTGGATGTCGATGCCCGCTCCCGATGTCAGCGTCAGCTGGATCTGGCGACGCTCGCGGATGACAATGCCCAGGAGGGCAAGCGCAGTGAACCCGGTAATCGACGAACAACGCGAGAAGGGAATTCCTGTCTTGCTATCGAAACGAAAGACACGCGCGACACATCCATTGCCGACCTGCTTTCCATGAGTGAGCGAGCACTTGACGCATATGACTACGACGAATGCGAACGGTATCTCCGTGCCGCCTGTTCGAAATCTGATAAAGACCCGCGTGTCGCAGCGTCCCTTCTCGACTTTCTGGTGAATACCATTGCTGACTACGACGGTGCACTCGCGCTGGTTGACACATTCCCACGCGCCTGGCGGAAAAATGAGTGTTTAAGAAACCTGACCGCTGCCGCACTCATGCGCAGCGGCCGGATCAAGGATGCCTTGTCCGTACTCGGTCACTCCGTCGACCGCGCCAATACAGACATTCATGAACGCGCAGTCTTACATTTCATTGATGCCGATGACGGCGATCGTGCACAGGCTCAGCTTTCGATACTGCGGTCATTCGATGATCCTGAACTTTCGTTGCGCATAGGGGACCTGGAAGGCAGGATCACAGACCTTAAACGACGCCAGCTGCAACCACTTGTTGACGAGTTGCATACGGTGTGGAACACCGGTGATCTCGACAACGCCCGAAAACGTGCCGACAAGCTATTGGCGCAGTGGCCCGAAAACAACGTTGCACGTCGCATCGTTGCAAAAATCGACAGGATAACCAGAGAACGGGAGATCACTGATCTCCTGTCGCGCGCCGACGCTGCGCGAGAAAAATTCCGCTTCAAGCGGGAAGCGGACCTCCTGGAGCAGATCATCCGGCTGGGCGGCGCCTCCGATGAGCGATGTGCGCGACTGGAACATGCACGCCGAAAGGAAGCTGAAAAAAAGGCGCAGGCCGCAGTTGACATGATTCTGCAATACTGGTGCGACGGACAAAAACGGGAAGCTCTCGAGCACTACTGCAACCTGGACGATGATCGAAGGCAAGACATTGCCGCCTTGATTGACGACCGTCATTTCTTGTGGACAAATCGCATGCTACAATCGCCGCTGTCCCGCAATTACGAGAAACTGGTGAAATTGGCAATGCGCGTCCACAAGCTCGAATCAGCACTGGAAACGAAAAGCGTATCGGAAAAACTGCTCGCAGCTGTCGAACGGCACGAACCCGCGCTGCAACGAGTCAACGGGTTTGATACATTACTGAACGCCGCGCGAGATGCGCTGGCGCGCGTGACTGAAGCAGCGATCGATCACCACCTCCGCTCGGCCCGGCAATACCTCGAATCGCAAGACCCGATTTCCGCCCGCAAGGTACTTTCCCAACTGAAGATCGGTGCATGCACAGCGGAACAACGCCATATCCATGACGGGTTGCAGGATCGCCTCTTACAACTGGAATGCATACGAGATCTGTCCGCTGCTTTCGATGATGCGATTGACAGACACGATTACCTGGCAGCGAAGAAACACGCGATTGCACTGTCGAAACACACCGCGCCCGAGATGTCCGAAAAGTGGAAGAAGCGCGCGGAAGAACTGACTGAATCCATCGCCGAATCATGGTCACTGACCACTTCTGATGTGGACAATTTGCCGGTTCACACTGCCTTCAATAACGTTACAGAACTTCTGGAAGACGGAAATTGCGGCATATCGGATAACGGCAATCGCATGATATTCGTCACCAGTCATTATTCATGGCTATTCATTCGCATCTTTGATATTTCCCAACAACGATTCACGGCGTCTGCCGTTATGTGCGCGCCGATGCGGCAGGAGCTACCGCTTATTCGCTTTGCAGACGACTCCCTGTGGATCGTCGGACAAGACGGCTATCTTCTCGAATTTTCACTGGATCCGATTCAACCGAAACACTGCTTTGACCTTCGGGATCACGCAGGAAAGAACAGGTGGGACGAATCACTGCACTACTTCCCGGAAGCACGATGTGCGTGGTTCCGGCGGCGCGACGAACGGGGGGGCGACGACAACCTTTACATTATCGACATCGACAAACAACAATGCATTCGCAAATTGAAGGTGATGTCATCCCTGAAGCCGTTCAAAAACAACGAAACACAACTCGTCGCCGTGAGCAGCAAAGCTGAGAAATCCATTTTCCTGTATACGGGCCGGGGGCACCTCGAGTGCACCGTGCCGTGGTCGCATGGCCTACACACCGGCGTGATCCAGCACCCATCCGGCGCACATTGCATCATGACCCATTTCGGGGAGCGTTATTCGACCGATACCTGGCTTGACGATCAGTTTACCGAGGAAGTCGATTACCAACTGAAAGTCTCCATGGTGCAAACCGACGGCACCATTACCGATACATTTGACCTTCCGAATTCGCACGGGGAGCTGTCGCACAAACTCTTGCGTATTCCAGGTCGGGATCTCGTCGTTGTTCGTTATATTGATGACAGCTCCGATGACACCGAATCCCTTCTGACCGTACTCCGCTGTGGCGACAATGCGTTCGAACATTGCTACACGGTGACTATGCCGCCACACACCGCGATTGCCTATGATGATGACGAACGTGGCGTCTACGTTACCTGCAGCGACGGTACGCATATTCGGTGCTTGGCGATTGACGACCGTATCCCGAATTTTGGAAATGCAGCACCCGTTGCTGCCCCCCGGCCGAGGCCGACTTACCTAAATCTCGTCACGATGTGCGATCATCCGACCGGCGCATTGAGCGCCCGGATCAACGCGCTGACTGCGGAAGAAACGGGTGCAATTAGTGAGGCGTTGTCCGCATTACTGGTACGCATCGACGTCGGCGACGAAGACGGACCGGACGAGATTGCGATGGCAGCTGTGGCACTCGAGAGAAATATGGCCTTGGCCGCCTCCAGCCGCCTGGTCGACCTGCTCAAGACACGATATCCCGACTCATTCTGGGCTGTCTACTACAACGCACAGACGCAGACGCGCAGAGACTGGAAGCACGTGATAAACCTGCTGGCGTCCGTGGATGTAACGACACGGGACGACGGCACGGCCCGACATGTCTGTCACGTGTTGGGTATGGCGCATCTTGCCTGTGGCGATCCGAATGCCGCGCTGGACGCATTGCGTACCGGCACAACATTTACAGCGGGAAAGTGCCAACTTGATCCGTACATTGCGACTGCCGAGGCCCTGCTCATGGCCGACAAAGACCTTGCGGAGAAAGCATCGACTCAGCGCGAATACGCGTTCGTTCACTGGTACAGGAATATTGACCGGTTGCTTGCCGGCAAGCAATGGCGCGAAGCGGTGGACGCGATGAATGCCGGTTATTGGCCGGGCCGCATGAATTGCAACCATCAGCTCCGTCTGGCGGAAGCCTGGCTGCACATCGACTGCAAACGCGGAAGCACTCAGTGGTTCGAAAAGATCGTCGCATTGTTTTCATTGCAGAACCCTGAAGAACGTAAGATGCAATCGGAATGTCCGATTCATACTCGAACATCAACCGGCGCACCGATCGTCGACCCCGCGGATGTCGGCGCGCGGGCAAAAAAGTGGTTGGACGCACAGAAGACCTATCGGCCAACGTGAGACCATCGTGATAAGGAGCCGGCCCTCCCTGGTTGTGTTGGCGGCTCTGCGAGCTGCGTATGAGTAACACAGGCTTCTAGCCTGACCCCGTTCGAAAAGGTCTGATTGCGGAAAAGTCCAAATCGCAAATAAATCCGGAAATAAAATCAGTCCAACGTACCAGGCGTTACGTACATTGATACAAACGGTGTCCAGAATTACCAATTTCGGCAATTTGAGATTGTGGTTTATTTGTCATTTGATGCTTGTGATTTGGAGTTTCTTGTTCGAAACCCTTTTCGAACAGGCCCTAGCCTGTAACTTGCGATGATTCGGATAAACAAACACGTCCCTTTTCCAATCCCAAAACGCTCACCTGGCCGCTCCCCGAAAGCTACAGCCAACATGGCTACTCATTCCATCGGAGTTCGACTGAACGGTTCTGGTGAACGCCCGCCTTTTTCCGACCATGGCCGCACCGGGCGGACAACCGGTCAAATTGTAAGAATCCTTTGGAGAGGACTTACAACGATGTTTAAAACCAAAAGCTCGTCCTTGCCGGTGGCGAGGGAACCACCACCGGATATCCCCCTTTTACTTTGCCATCGCAGCTTCGTTCACGTACTCTGCGCCCAACTCTGTTCGAAACGAATGTAGCCACGGCTCTGTGAGCCGTGGCACGTACCCGTAAGATCCGCAAGACGCGGACCAGGGTCCGGTAGAGCTGTTACTCAACCCTGGCCTTCTCTACGGCAGCCTGGTATGCTATTGTTTTCTTCTGTAACAGCCCGAGTGCTTGGTCCTTCTCCAGTTGGCCAGACCGGATTTGCCGGGCGATCTCGGTGATTGCCGCAGCGTGATCGCGTGCAACTTTAGCAAGTTTTCTGATCCTGATGCGCTCGGAATGGCTGTATCGCGGGTCGCCGCTCTGCTGCGTAACATACCAGTTTCCATCGTCTCTCACGAGGAATAGTTCACCTTGTTGCTCTTCACCACGGACGGTCGTGGTTGTAGCGACGACCGCCGTATCGTCCGTAATGCGAATATTCGAGAATTCGTACCCGGGTAATTTGGTCGCTCTGTCAGTTGCTGTTTTCAAAAAGGCGATTTGCTCGGCAAGTTCGACTTTCCATACCTCTTCCATCGCTTCGGCAAGGAATCGATTCGCGTTGAAAATTCCGCCCATACCCCTGGTAAGATCGCTCATTGGCGCCACATGGCAGGTTGCCATACGTACAAAGTCACCGGACTTCGCTGCTTCGTTGTATCGCGTCAGGCATTCCGTGATCTTTGCGTGGTCGTCGACGTCACCAGACGAAGACGCTGCATTCGTGGTGTCGGCACACGCCATCGTGAATAGTACACTGCTTGCGAAAGTCGCAATAAAGATGGCTCTGCCGGCATCACTCATGAATAATCCCTCTTTTTATATTCGAGTCGAATACGTTCCGTCTGACCATCAATCGTGACAGGTCTTCCGGAATAGCACGCGGACCATAGTCAAAGCTGGTTGCGTAGATATCCAATACCTTCCGCCAGAAGACCTTTTCCGACGAGCGACTGTCCCGGATCCTTGCGCGTAATTCGTCGAAATACTGTCCACTTTCACCTTGTCTGAATCGATTGTTGTCAAAGAGAAATCCTCTGACAATGAAATCCCTTCACTGCTTTGTCGCCCAGATGCGAAACTGGGTGCCTCGATGGGATTTCACGCGGTTGCCGACAGAGATGATGACATCAAGATTGTAGTAGGTGACGTGTTATGCCTTGCCGTCTTCGGCAGTTGTTGCAAAATCTGCAACAACTGAATCTTTTTTCAACTCCCCCTCCTTCGAAGACATTCTTTATGTACCTGGAGATAACCGACTTATCCCGCCGAAACAATTCAGCTATCTGCGTCTGTGACAACCAGACCATCTCGTCGATCAAGCGAACCTCGCCCCGACTATCTCCTTCCTTGGTCTGATAACGCAGGAACTCCGGTCCAGTAAGCCGGGGAACGGATAGGTTGGTCTATTTCTTCTTAGTCACCGTTTTCCTCACTGGTTGCCATATCGATTCCAATACGTCTATCAGTTCTCCGCGTCGTCGTAACACGTTCACATGAACATCGACTCCAGCGTCCTCCCCGTTCGTCCCGGTACAGCAGAAGCCGGGACACGTAACACTGACTGCCTTGGGAATAGTCCGGCACGAACGTTCTCCTTTTGCGCGGCATTCATTGTAACTTGATCGACCAATTTTCGACGGGCAACCGCCAGGGCCTTCATGGAATCCGCTTCCATCCCGGACAATTTTGCCAATTGAATGATCTTATCCAGAGTCGTCAGATCGGGAACAGGTAGGTCCAGTTCGGACAGCGCCTTCTTGGAAATGACCTTGACTCGACTTCCCCGCATCCGTCGCCTCAGAAATCCGGTCGAATTCGGATGACTAATCGCCTAGGCCAGATACTCCGGACGAATCCAATTCGTTTGCAGGTAAACTTAATTGTGCATTATTTTTTGTAATTTAATATAAAATGCCGCATTGGCCTCGCAAAATTTCCAAACCTTGAGGGGGGCATTCGCCGGAAGGTCACGCGAGACGACCCCGTCGTTCGGCTCCAGAATCATCCGGCTGATGGATCCAGCTTAGACATTTCCCAAAATGGGAACAGGGTATTGATTTTCAGTGTTGAAATAACTATGATAAGGTGAGCGAGTTAAAAGGATGCGGGTAATTTCCAGACGCGCTTTGCGCGAATTTTGGCACCGACACGCAAAAGCGGAAGCTCCGCTCACGGCATGGTTTAACGAGGCTCAATCCGCAGACTGGGCTAAACCAGCGGATATCAGAAGCAGATATCGCTCTGCGGACTTTCTCGCGGGCAACCGCGTGGTCTTCAACATCGGCGGCAATAAGTACAGACTTATCGTGAGAGTTGCCTACGACGCCAAAATCGTGTATATCAGATTTGTCGGCACTCATGCAGAATACAAAAGAATTGACGTGGAGTCGGTATGATGAGCATACGGCTAATCAAAAGCGAATATGATTATGAAGCGTCATTAATTGAACTGGATCGCTTGATGGACGCCAGCCCCGGGTCTGATCAATTCGACGAACTTGAGGTGCTTTCAATCTTAATTTCGGATTACGAGGCAAAGTCGGATCCAATCGGGGTCGGAGATCCAATCGAATCGATTCGTTTCCGCATGGAGCAGCAGGAACTTACACAATCGGACATGGTGCAGTACATCGGAAGCCGAAGTAAAGTCTCGGAGGTCCTGAACAGGAAACGTCCTCTCAGTCTCTCCATGATTCGGAAGTTGCATAAGGGCCTGGGGATTCCAGCAGAGGTTCTACTGGCAGAGCCCCGTGTTGATAGTCCAAGTGAAGTCGAGAATATCGAATGGACTAAATTTCCTGTAAGAGAAATGGCAAAACGCGGCTGGTTCCCCGATTACAAGCAGCCTTCATCCCGAATAATGGACCATGCAGAGGAACTGGTACGAGGTCTTTTCGGGAGGGCTGGAGAGTTCAGTCCGGCATTGAATAGACAGAGCGAATTATCGGGTACAACTGCCAATCCATATGCCGTGGTCGCTTGGCACGCGCGAATTTTGGCAAAAGCGCGACAAGAGCAACTTCCGCCATACAACCGTGGTAGGATCTCCAACGACTTTCTATCCGACCTCGTCAAATTCAGTACATTGCCCAATGGCCCGTACGTAGCAGTGGAGCATCTGAACACATACGGAATTCACATTGTTCTTGAGCCGCATCTCCCACGAACTTACCTGGATGGCGCCGCGATGTTAATGGATGATTGTTCGCCGGTGGTTGGATTGACCATTCGGCATGACCGGGTTGATAATTTCTGGTTCACGTTGACCCACGAATTAGCTCATATTGGACTTCACATTGAATCCGGCAAACATCAGTATTTCCTCGAAAACCTTGACGAACCGGAAAATAATGATTTTGAGTCCGAAGCCAATGACTTTGCCAGTAATGCCCTCATACCGAGCGAACGATGGAAGGCAGTCTCTCCTATTGCATATCTCAAGACACAAGATGTCCATAAATTAGCACGACGATTCGGTGTTCATCCAGCCATTGTGGCGGGACGTATTCGAAGAGAAACCAGTAATTACAAAAAGTTTTCCCGAATGCTCGGAAATCGCCAGGTACGGAAGCACTTTAAGGAGTTTCTCTGATTTTGACCATTCCCCTCACTGCTTGTGTTCGAGGAAAAGAACACTTACCGGCATAAGTCACGAAAATCACCGTGGCCTCGCCCATAATCTTGTTTAGCGTACGTCAGTCTTACGTGAAAAATCCGAAAGGCGCCACGCGAGTCGCCCGCTGAAAAAGGTGTCAACCTCTGCGATGCCGCGCTGTTGATACCTCTGCATCCGCCCCCTCGGAAATCCGTAATAAATGACGGCACATCAACGCAATCATTTGGGCATTAAGGCATTGCAAGAAAAGCCGCATTTGAAGCAGTGCACTCCGGCGAAAACCACAAGATGTTTTAGATTCGTGACATGCAACATTCTGAGTGACCACCGAACGAATACGTTTTTCTGGAGGGACGATGGCCTCAGCGTCCGCCGCTATGCGGTGTCAATGGTGCTAGTGGTCGCCGACTTCTCATGAGAATCCCGTTGTCCACAACACCTGCGGGCAGTCGCAGAGGCCTGCGACCCTCCAGTATATCGTGTCTGCAAGTCGGCGATCTATTGGCCCTGCAAATAAGATATGCGTCGCCCGGAACGAGATCGAGGATCACGGAATGTCGGCACCTTGCCGACAGCGCAGAAAATGAGCGATGGGTCGAACAGCAATACTGCATCCGTATGCTACACGAAAACCTTAACCGGGAGGCTTTTGGAGTTCAGGCTTCCAGCCTGCCGGAGTCACGCTCTGGTTCCGCGCCCGCTGGTTCGAAGAATTCCGGTTTCGACCCGGCGGTGTCAGACTGAAAATCCAAGACGGATGGCTAAGCCGCGTTGTGGCGACGCAGGCACGTTACCCCGGTTTTGGAAGGTGCCGGAGGGGAGCAACGAAACGCGTACTGCAGAACCCAGCGTGCGAACTACACGATAAATCGCAATGTCACTGAGTTAAAGGTATTGGTGTCGCATTCGTTGGAGTTCACAGCTTTAGATGTGTCTCGAGCGTTCCGGTCTCGAGCGCTAGAAAAGCCACATCTAAAGCTGTGAACTCCAACGAACATCTTAAGTCAATGACAATGCGATAAATCGTGTACTTAAAAATAACGGCGGGCAGCGGGTCTTGATGCCCCCATCTTCTGGATTTGTGGTTGTCGTTCCGTGGCCCCCTTGGTTCGAAAGGAACAAGGCGTTCAAACAGACCTTATTGCTGAGCTCTGTGGACATCCGAAACCGAGATTGAACGGCAAGAAGCGCAGCTGTCGGTTGCACCGGCGGCGAGTGACCGCTAGGTTTGTCGGCATGCAAAAAACACTGCCTGAGACACAGAATCGGAGCCGGCGGCGATGACCTCGGAGAAAACAATCAACCTCGGCATCATTGGCGTTGGGCAGGTGGCGGAGTTCAAACATATGCGGCTGCTGTCTGACATGCCGGATGTGTGTCTCCACTCGATTGCCGATACCGACCCCGAACGGCTCGAACACGTTGGTAACCGATATGCCGTGGAACGGCGCTATAGCGATCACAATGAACTTCTCGGCGACAGGGACGTTGATGCCGTCGCCATCATTACGCCACCTGCGGAACATGTCGCTCTTGCGATCGACGCAATTCTTGCGGGTAAACATGTGATCATCGAGAAACCGCTGTGCCTCGACCTTGGCGAAGCGAGAAACCTGATCGCCGAAGCCAAAAAATCCCCCGTGATCGTCATGCAGAGCTTCCATATGCGCTGGCATCGCCTCATCCTGGAAGCGCGCACGATGGTGAACAAGGGCCAACTTGGCGAGATCGAATCGATACGGAGCGTGTGGAACAGCCCGATCAATTACGACGGCAGCCTGGCTCCGTGGCGCTATGATCGTACGCAGGGCGGCGGCGCGTTGCTCGAGCTTTCCGTGCATCATTATGACCTCTGGCGCTTCCTGCTCGGTGCAGAAATCGAGGAGGTTTCGGCGATCAGTCGCTACACAGACTTCGCGGACGAAACCGCGGTTGTCATCGGGCGTATGAGCAGCGGTTCGGTGGCCACGGCCGTGTTTTCGGAGAAGACATCACACAATATCGAAGTCGAGATCTGCGGCACAGAGGGGCGTCTCGCCATTCAGTGCCTGCGTTTCGACGGACTCGAGTTCTTCCCGAAAACCGGGGTCCCGGGAGGAATAAAGCCGCGAATTGAACGCCTCACCCACCTGGTGCGTGAGCTACCGCACGGGATTCGAAGCAACCGTCCGGGCGGTGAGTACATGATATCGTATGAGAAACAATGGCGACATTTCATCGACTGCGTACGCCACGGCAAGCCGGTCGCGTGCACACTAGATGACGGCATCAAGGCCGTCCAAGCCGCACTGGCGGCCGTCGAGTCGGCGACTCGCGGCCGCCATATCAGGGTCGCCGACGCCACATCTACCGTGATGCCGATACCGTCCGGTTCCTAGACAGACATGGCCGCCACGCCCTCGCGATTCTCCGACTTGCCGCGTTTTCTGTGCAACAAACTGCGATTTGTCAAACAGATGTCGGCATGTCCACAGGACGTTGTCCGGCTGCACCTCGGGTCACCGACGTTTCTTGTCAACAACGCCGATGATATCGCGTATGTCTTGCAGCATACTAACGATCTGTACGACAAGAGCCCGCGAATCTCGGGTGCGACGGCGCGGGATCTTTTTGGCGACAGCCTGATCGCCGCGGATGCCGCGTCGCATACCGCTCGACGAAAACTGCTGCAGCCGTTATTCGGTACCGCGCAAGTCGCACGGTATGCAGATGATATCGTCACGTTGACAAACGCCGCGATGCGACGGTGGCGCGACCGCGGCGTTATTGATATGCGGGAGGAATTTATGCAGCTGCCGCTCCGCATCATCATTACGGCGACGCTCGGCATACAATCAGACAACGACATGAACGTGCTGATGCGCGCGGTGACGGCGCGGCGACGGTATATCGAGCGAATTCTCGGGTCTCGCATTCCGTACGCCCGATATTTTTCAGGACCGCTGCGCCATGATTTTGCAGCCGCGGTCTCCATGCTGCGCAGCAAGGTGGAACAGAGGCTCCGGAATGCGGAGCCGCAGGCGGCGGCAAAAAGTTTTCTCGCGCGGCTGATGGCGTCACGCGATGGTACGACCGAACTGAGTGATGCCCAGATTTGCGACGAGATTATCACGGTTCTGGCTGCCGGGCATGAGACCCTTGGCCCGGCCCTAGCCTGGGCTCATTGGCTGCTTGCAACGCATCCCGAAACCGGTCGACGGGTTCGTCGCGAGGCGATCGACATTGGCGGTGACGGCGCGCTCACAGCCGACCATATGCGCCACCTGCAGTATACGAGGGCGGTATTCGACGAGTCAATGCGACTGTATCCGCCCACATGGTTGTTCCTTCGATTTGCCCGGAGAGACCACACGCTTCCAAGCGGTGCAACAATCCCAACGGGTGCTAAACTATATCTGTCGCAGGTCGGCATTCACCACAATCCGCTGTACGTTGACACCCCCGACACGTTCAATCCGGAGCGATTCCATACCCCGAAAAGGGAGAATCGGTGTCCGGGATCGTATTTTCCATTCGGCGGGGGGCCGAGGGCATGCATCGGACAACACTTCGCAAAACTGGAGGCAGTATTGATACTCGCGACGGTTACCCGGGCCGTTCGGTTCGAGATATGTGACAACACCACACCAAGGGCCGAAGGCGGGATAACACTACGGCCGGCCGGGCCCGTAAGGGCGCGGGTGGTGGATTGGTGAGTTTTGGGACGACCCCGGCAGGCGGGGATTGATCGCGATGGCCTCAGTGCCCCAGAGGATGCAGGTTGTACCGCTGAAGGGACGATGTCCTCAGCGTCCACCATTTACGATGGGCGACAAACACGGTCGCAGAGGACTGCGACCCTCCATGTGTGGTGTGGGTGTTCAATGGTCTATTCGGGCTCGACTTTGCACCTCATGAAATGGCAACAATCGACATCCAATGGCGTCGCAAGCCCGACGATCATGCCCCTCGCGAACGCCACCATCTTCCGACCGCGGCCGCCGGCGCCGTCAAGCTGGATCGCCCCTTCGCCGCCACCAGATATCAACCGCTGTGCGAGCCGGATGAGCAGAACAAGAATCGGCACCGGATGCACTTTCAGGTTCTTGGCGATCGAAGCGCCGGTCCCGAACCAGTAGCGGTATAATAGCGCCCGCCCCTCCTCCGGCGTTCGGCAACCATCGTGCAACACAGAAATTCTCGGTGTCTCGACAACCCCGTATCCTGCGATAAGAGCACGAATGACAAGGTCCGTTTCTTCGCCGGCGAAATACGGCCCGCCCGCTCCGAGTGACGGATCGAAGCCGCGCGAGCGGCGCCACAGGTCGCGCCGCAGCCCCATGCATGCCCCCATGCCGCCGGTTCGGTGCTTTTGATAGATCGACTTCGTCACCTGCGGCGCATCGCGCGAGTAACACGGAATGAAGCCATTTAAGGACGTTTGGCGCCCCGGCAGAACGTTTCCGAAAACGATGCCCACGCTGTTGTCGGCAGCGAATGCAGAGGTCATTTCGCCGAGCCAATCTTCGGCCACGCGGCAGTCGTCATCGGTCAACGCGATAACGTCACCGGAAGATGCGGCAATACCGATATTTCGGCCGACCGACAAGCCGCGAGTTTTGGAACGAATGAAGGTGAATTTCGGATGGATTCCGTACACCTCGAGAGCAGCAGCCGTCGACTCGTCTGCACTCTGGTCAACGACCGTCACATCAAAATCGCCGTAGCGATTTCCGAGAACCGACTCCACTGCGGCGACGGCAAGGTCGCCGCGATCACACGTGGAGATGACGACAGAGCAACTCAATGCAGCGACGCCATGTCGATTACAAAGCGGTATTTCACATCGCTCCGCAGAATACGGTCGTAGGCCTCGTTGATCTGCTCTACGCCGATCATCTCGATGTCGCAAACGATGTTGTGCTCACCGCAGAAATCGAGCATCTCCTGCGTCTCCCGCAGCCCGCCGATAAGCGAGCCGGCAAGCTGACGACGCTGCATGATCAGGCTGAAGCTCACGAGCGTCAGCGGCTTTTCGGGTGCGCCGACCAGGACCATCGCTCCGGATCGTTTGACCAGATTCAGGTAAGCGTTGATATCGTGATCGGCCGACACGGTATCAATAATGAGATCGAATCGATTGACGTGCCGCCCCATGTCCGCCTCGCTGGTCGAAAGAATAACGTCGTCCGCGCCCAGCCGCCGTGCGTCCGCCACCTTGCCGGCTGATCGGGTAAAAACCGCGACGGTCGCACCCATCGCGTGCGCGAACTTCACCGCCATATGCCCGAGCCCGCCCAGGCCGACAACGCCGACATGGCAGCCGGCGCCGATGCCGTATTGGCGTAGCGGAGAATACGT
This sequence comes from Verrucomicrobiota bacterium, assembly GCA_021772615.1. Taxonomy (GTDB): domain Bacteria; phylum Verrucomicrobiota; class Lentisphaeria; order JABSQK01; family JAJFLO01; genus JAJFLQ01. Next base: position 31,008 of record JAJFLQ010000077.1, read on the forward strand.
TGTGATGCCGGCACAAAGCAACGGTGCGGCCCCGGCAAGGTCGAGATTGGACGGTACCCGCAATACGAATGCTTCATCGACAACGATCGCCTGTGAATACCCGCCATACGTCGTGCCTCCCGAATGCTTATCTGGCCCGTTGTAGGTAAAAACCGGCCCCTTTTCGCAGTGCTGCTCCAGATTATCACGACAGCTGCGGCAGGTGCGGCAGGAATCAACCAGGCATCCGACCGCGACAACGTCGCCTTCCCTGTACGTGGTGACCGCGTCACCAACAGCCGTTACAATGCCGGCAATCTCATGACCCGGCACGCATGGGTAGACGGTATTCTGCCACTCATTCCGTGCCTGGTGAATATCCGAATGGCATACGCCGCAATACAGGATCTTGATCGCGACGTCTTTGGCACCGGGTTCCCGACGTTCGATTTGCTCGACATCGAGGGGTTCGGTCGCCGCAGCGGCGGCGTAGGCTTTCACAATATTCGGCATTGTCGTCTCCGGTATTTCGGTAATTCGAGATTGTAGTTTTGTTGTTATTTGATGCTTGTGATTTGGAATATCTTGTTCGATAATCATGTTCGACCAGGGCACAGCACAGTTCTATCCCTCCTGCGACCCCGTATACCGGCATCCGCACCGGTTCTTACACCACGCCACCAAAATTTACCTCCCAGCGGGATTACAAAGCCGGCGAACATCAGTATATTCGGTCGCAGCGATGCCTCACCTCCTACTATACGACGCCACGGCCACTCAAACGAATGCACACCCGTGAAAAAGACCGTCGCCCAAATCATCACCCGAATGGTACCCGGCGGTGCCGGGAACATTGTTCGCGACCTCCTCACCTGCGGCGCCGCAGGGCTTGAAATGACCCTGATGTGCGGCCTCGAAGACCTGCCGCCGTATCTGGAGCGCGACCTGCCGGATATCGAGCTTGTAACCGTACCGAATCTCGTGCGCGCTATCTCACCGGCCCGCGATTGGCGTTGTTACCGCGATCTGTGCAAGATCATTACCAATCGTCGATTCGATGTCGTACACACACATACGTCGAAAGCCGGTATTCTGGGCCGGCTTGCTGCGCACCGCGCGGGGTGCCGCCACATCATCCACACCCCGCACGGAAGCGTGCACCTGCCGCAAAGCAATATTCCCGGCATTCCGAATATATCGATCCTGAAGCGACTGTTGCTGTTTGCCGAATACTGGGCCGGTCGCCGTACGACCTGCATCGTGTCGCTTAGCAATGCCGAGCGAGAGCATTTTATCAAACAACGGCTGGGCGCTGCGTCGAACACCCATGTGATCTATAACGGGATCGACCTGCAACGATTCTCGCCGCAGCCACGTGACGACACCAAGGCGACACGACTCCGTTACGGCATGGATGACGACGGGGTGTTGGTCGCATCAGCCGGCCGACTGACGGCCGAAAAGGGACACCACCTGGCCGTAGAAGCCATGGCGAAGATTGCCGACCGAGAGGTTTGTCGGAAGTTCGCCCTGGTCATCGCAGGCGACGGCCCCGAACGCAACGCACTGGAGACGGCGATCCGGAATTCGGGGTTGGAGCAGCGTGTGATGCTCACCGGATTTGTCGACGATATGCCCGGCCTGCTGGCCGCAGCCGATTTATTTGTGCTGCCCTCACACTATGAGGGATTCGGCCTGGCCGCAGTCGAAGCCATGGCCGCGGGTTTACCCGTGATCGCGAGCCGCGTTGGCGGCATACCGGAAATTATCACAGATGGCGTGGACGGCTTTCTTTTCGAACGCGGCAATGTCGGAGAATTGGCGCAACATCTGTCGTTGCTCGCCGCAGACCGCATCCGGCGGCAAGACATCGGCCAAAAGGCTGCTGTGCGCGCACAAGCGTTCAGCGTCACGACCATGTGCGAGGCCTACTATGCATTGTATGACGGGCAGTAACGGGAACCGCCTGGTCCGATCTGTCCGATCTGTCCGATCTGTCCGATAAGGACGCGTAACACGTAAAGGAGCATATCGCGCCTATGCGTGTGTTTCCCGTGCACCTACTTCACGGCGATAATCGCGAAGTGCGTAAAAAAGGTTTTTGCCGGCACGGCCCTGGACAACAGCCGCAACCCCCGGACAAGCACCGCCGCTAGACCGGTCCACTCCGAGCGATCGGTATTTCGATACAACACCGCAACCTTGCGGAATCCGATCGCAACCAGCATTGCCTTGAGCCGCTCAGGATCGATACCCAGCGATTTGGTATTGTGGTACTCGGCGAGCTCCTCCACATCCGAGCCGAAGCCGGGTTTGTTGCGATACTTGACGCGATAGTACAGCCGATAGAAGCGGTTGAAGTAATAATTGGGATCGTGGTCGGTATAAAGCGTGCCTCCTTTTTTGAGCACGCGGAAGCAGTCACGAAAAATGGCTTCATGTTCGTATAGATGGTGGAGCAACGCGTAACACGACACAAAGTTAAAAATGCCATCACGAAACGGCAGATTCTCTGCATCGGAGGCGGCAAGCCCGCAGGTGGGAAAGTCGGGTCGGATTCTTGCCAGCATGGCGTCACTTATGTCCACGCCATAGCACGAATCGAAATGTGTCTGCGCCAGCCGCAGCAAATTCCCGGTGCCGGTACCGACATCCAGCGAACGATCGCTGCCGGACAGCGCTGCAGCCTCTTTCAGGATCGTGTTGCAGCTGTGCCGCCGCCGCTCGTTGAAGATGCTTTCATTGCGGTTGTACTGCTCCGGCGACATGTCGTTGTAGACCTGTCGGTTCGCGCGTTTGATACTGGCCGCGAGATCACCATCAGCGTTAGCCATAGAAAATCTGTTCCCGGACCAGTTTGTTAGACCTCATTCGAAAAGGATTTCGATCAAGAAATCTCAAATCACAGGCAACAAATAACAAATAATTTCCAAATCCAAAATACCAATATTTCAAATTCCGTACCTGGTTAGAATCACAGCGCATCAGGTTTGGCGTTTTGAGTATTGAAATCTGATATTTTCCCAGGTCTACGCTTTTCGAACGGGGTCGTGTAGGGGCGGCCTGCTGCAGAGCAACAGCACCGTCCGTCTATTTTCACATATCGACCAGCACGGAAAATCCGCCGTATGCCATCCGTTTGAAGTCAAATGGCGAATTGTCGGGATCACACATTGATTGAATCCGTGGGTCGGCCATAACCTTTGCATTAACCTCGTCCCGGTGTGCGCGTGACTTGTAGGTGATATAGGCGAACACCACCGTCTCGCCCTCGCCGCATCCCGCAAGAACCGGAAAGGCCACCATGTCCGCTGCGACCGTATCTTCCGCGACGCATTCGCGATATGCCAAGGCGCCGTGCTCCTTCCAGATTTTTGCGGCAGTCTCAGCCAGCCGGCGGTATGCCTCAATATTCGCAGTTGGCAGCGGCAATACAAATCCATCGACATATTCCATAATCATTCGTCCCCTTTTATTCTACAGTTGAAACCAATGTCTGTACTATCACCCCGTACCGGCAATCACGCCACGAGCAATTGATCGCTTCGGATTCGGGCTAGGCGCACACGCTGTGTTCGGCCGCAGGATGCCGATAAAGAACTGCTCATGGGCTTTGATCATTGCCGTAGCGGTATAGTCTCGGGCTGCGGCCGACCTGGCTGCGGCGCCTAGCCCGGCAGCCTGTTGCGGCCGCTGAATCAGGCCGAGGAGCGTCGCGGCCATTTGTTCAATGTCTTGTGGATCAACCAGCAATCCAGTCTTGCCATCCTGAACCAGTTCGGGAATGCCGCCGACGTTTGCGGCGACGACAGGAAGCCCTGCCGCCATGGCTTCGAGAACAGCCAGACCGAACCCTTCGGTTTTCGATGGCTGAAAATATATATCCGTGTTCGCCAGGGCGCGCTGCGGCGCGGCGACTTCGCCTGGAAACGCAACAGTATCCTCCAGACCGAGCGCCGCCATACGTTCGAACAACAACACCGCGTGATCGATACGACCGACGATCTGATATCGCAGGTTCGGCACACTTTGCCGCAGGCGATGCATGACCTGCAACGCGTCATCGTACCCCTTTTTCCAACTGTAGTTTCCAATCGTCGTAATCGTCACCGGATCATCGCCGCCGCGTGCCGCGGGGATCGTGGCCGGAATGGGTGCACACCCGTTCGGAATGACAATAGCCTTGCCGGCAATCGCTGAGGTGATCGCCTCGATATCCCGAATCACCGCGCGCGACGGAGCCGAAACCCGATGCGACGCGTCGACGACCATGGGCTCAAGCAGCCGAAACCGGGTCAGCTCACTGGACACCATCGAATCGAAACGGGCCACCACGTGGACACCTGGGACGTGTCGGGCGGCAACACAGCCCACTACACGGCTCACCGGCCGAATGAGCTGCACAATGTCATACCTGCCATCCCGAATCATCCTCCGCAGCCGCAAGACGCACAGCGGCAGGTTTGATTTTCGAAGGTTCAGACAGCCGCGAAAAAGCCCGCGACCTTGAAACTGCGACAACAAACCGTCTGACGGAAACAGCGTTACGACATCTGATTTGAAGCGCGACGGATCCAGACTTCCCGCAACCGTCAAAAGCACCTTTTCCGCGCCGCCGATCACCAGGTCGTCGATCACATTTAGAACACGAATCGTCATACCTCAATTTAACGTGCGCGTCGGACTTATAAAGACCTCACAGAGATTCACCGGAGCTTTATCGATCGCGCCCCAAACGGCGTGAACAATGAGGTGGCCCCGGATGCCGGCAACCCGCCGAGTTCCCATTCGCGGTCCGTTGGAATTTCGCGCTTCAGCGTGCTTGCATCACTACCTGCGGGACGCTCGGCGAGACGGAGCGTCGCGTGAAACCCACGACTAAAGCGTGAACTCCAACAGCACACCGGCACGATGGGGGCGCCAGACCGCCTTACGCTTAGCCCATTGATCTATTTGTCACCGCAGTCTACACCCGGCTTCCGGACGATTACGATATAATGCAGCCCGAAAAACATCAGCGTCGGTCCGGCGCTTTCGAGGATATGTGCGGCGGCAACTATTCCCCGGAGAACCGGCGAAGGAATGAACTGCAAATACGATTCGTGCGGTAAACAAACTGCCTTGGTCATACGTTTCAGCGTGAGCCCGGCGTCGTCGATATGACACCGCAACGACTTGGCAGACAGCGGTGTGTCGTACACACTATTCTCTTGCGTACTTCTGGGAGGTCGAATCACACGTCGCGCTCGTCGCCACGGTTCAGCGACGATTCTCCAGAACCTGCATGCACGCGCCGATGGTGTCGTGATGTACGCACAGCCGCCAGGCCTGAGGACTCGAAAGACCTCGTTCAGGACCTGACCCGGCCGCGACACGTGTTCCAGAACTTCAGTCAACAGGACATGATCAAAATGCGCGGAAGGAAACGGCAGCGACTCCGCATTTGCCGCACAGGCAATAATCGCATCGACGCCGCGCCGCTGGGACTCGGAAAGAAATCGCCGCACGCGGATAGGCGCGATGTCGACGCCGGCGATTGGCCCCTCAAAACGCCAGTCCTCCCGCAGTCGCAGGGCGAACCAACCGTTGCCGCAACCGATGTCGAGCAGGCGTCCGTGGTGGTTACCGACGATTTCCGCCGCGATCGCGTCCTTCACCCGCGCCAGCCGGTAGTCCTCTGCAAACGCAGGAATTCCGCTACGCGCGGCATGACCGTAACCATCAAGGAATCCGCCTTCCTGCCGATATACGTTGTCGAAATGCTCCGCGGACCAACCGGTATCTGTATTCTCGAAGTGGACGCGTAGATCGAGCACGCCATCATCGAATTGGAACCGTCGACCACAACCGGTGCAGGCAATCGAATCACAGGCGCTCCCGTCCAACTGCGACCGGCATATCGGGCAGACAACAGCGTCGGCAATAGCTGTAACCTCGCCACGTGACGTTGAGGATGTTGACATACTAAAGTACATTGTGTCGTTGACGGCTTGCCGAATCCGGAATCAAGCTCAGGAAAACGCGAAAAAAGTCATAGTGGATAGAATCAATCATAATTTTACGCTGATTATCAAGCGGTCCAAGGGATTGCGGAAGCTCGACTTGAGAGAAGTCTGGCAATACCGCGATTTACTGTATATGCTGATACGGCGCGACGTATTCGGTAAATACCGACAATCTGTCCTTGGGTTTACGTGGGCGTTCATCCCACCCTTGCTGCAAATGGTCGTTTTCACGGTGATTTTCGGCAATGTCGCGAAACTGGGTCCCGAGGGAACGCCATATTACATCTTTTCGTTCACGGCTCTGCTGCCCTGGAACTACTTTTCAAAGGCGTTGCAAAGTTGCGGCAATAGCCTTATATCCGGTCAAAACCTGATTACCAAGGTTTACTTTCCCCGGCTTGTTTTGCCGCTCACCGGCGTAATCGGTTGTTTGATCGATCTCGCGATTGGCATGGTTGTGCTCGTTATTTTGATGATCGTCGGCGGCATCGCTCCTCCGCCACAGATCATATTGTTACCGGTATTTATCGTTATAGCCTGTATCACAGCCCTCGGCGCGGGCCTGTGGATCACCGCTTTGAGTGTTCGATATCGAGACATTGCATTCGCCACCCCGTTCCTCATTTCTCTCTGGATGTTTGTCACACCTGTCATATTCGCAGTGGAGAAGATTCCGGAAAAATACCAGTTGCTCCTGTGGCTGAATCCAATGACTGGTGTGATCGAGGGATTTCGGTGGTCCATCATCGGAACAAGTTCGCCTGTCTGGACCTATATGGCAGGCAGTCTGACTATCACATGCCTGGTCCTGCTCGGGGGCCTTTACTATTTCAAGGCGATGGAACGGTCCTTTGTAGATGTCATTTGACTGCCGGTAGGCGGCGCTGGAACTATGTCTGAATCAATCATTTCAATTCGTCAATTAAGCAAGAAATACAGACTTGGACTGACTCATGATGGTTTGCTGGTCAACAAAATGCTCGGCTGGTTTACCCGTGCTGTGCGGCCAAATCGAGAAAAATCAGATAAGGATTTGTGGGCACTGCGGGACATTTCATGCGAGATCAATGTCGGCGATGTGGTAGGCTTGATCGGCAACAACGGTGCAGGAAAATCGACACTGCTCAAGATCCTCAGTCGAATTACGGAACCTACATCCGGCGAAATCGAACTGAAAGGCCGGGTCGCCAGTCTGCTGGAAGTCGGAACAGGCTTTCATCCTGAGTTAACAGGTCGTGAAAACGTATTTCTCAATGGCGCAATACTCGGTATGAGTCGTGACGAAGTTCGCAGCAAATTTGATGAGATCGTTGCATTCGCCGAGATAGACAGGTTTATCGATACTCCCGTGAAGCGCTATTCCAGCGGCATGTATATTCGGCTCGCATTTGCAGTCGCGGCACACTTGGAGCCGGAGATTCTAATTATCGATGAGGTCCTAGCAGTTGGTGATTTTCAATTTCAGAACAAGTGTTTGGGCAAGATGAAAGATGTGTCACAAACCGGCCGAACAGTGTTATTCGTCAGTCACAACATGACTGCGATACGTCAATTATGCGACAAGGCGATTTTGTTGACAGCTGGCGAGATCGATTTCGAAGGGGATGTCGGTGATTGCATCAAGCGCTATGTGGGCGCCGGTTTCAATCAGCAGCAACGTATCGTAGACCATATCGGGAAGTTGAATGACGACGTCATTGCGATTGATGATGTGACCGTAAACGGCATATCATACGACTTCATAGAAGTTCGGGGCGACACGCCGACCATAGAGATTAACGTGGTCGGTGAACTGAAACGCGACCTCCCCATCGACATTGAAATTCAGTTAACCGATTCGTCGGGAACACCTCTGGCATTTTTCAGCCCATCGCATGAAACAGGCGACACTCAGACGCTGATGAAAGGCGCCATATCGCTACACCGACGATTTTCGATACCCTGCGAATTGATGAGCGGCGAGTACGATTTACATCTCTACTTGACACATGCGAATGTCGAAGGCTGGGTCGACATACCTTCCGCCGCCCGCATTCATTACCTGGGATCGCCCTCGAAAAGCGGAGAAATATTCCGAAGCAGTGCAAGTAGGGGATGGCTATTCTTGCACGACGAGTCGGAATAATAACGGAACACCCAATGTCGTTGCAATACGGATTACCGACGTCGGTTTCTCAGTAAGACAACGGATCCCGTGTAGGTCCCTCGAACAGCGAGCAAAAAGAAATCATCATGAAAATGCACTGTCAATCCTCATAAGTCTCACACGATCAGTCCGCCACATGACCAAATCGCAGGCTTCGTCCTCGGCTAGCAGCTTGCCACGCCCTTCCGCAGCTTTTACATGGAGATCAAAGCGTGGCTGAGTGCGGCACTCGAACCTTATCCCAAATCTTTTTTCCAAACAGCGCCGATGCGTGAATCGGCGCCACTTTGAGAGCCTGGAGCAAGGCCTTTATGCCAGCGACCTTTCTGCGTCTGAGACCAAGTATTCCGAGGCGCCAAAGCCTCTCCGTGTAATCCATCTTTATTTGTGCTAGCGACGCTTCGGCCCCCACTGTCTGCGCGACGGCATCATAGAGATTATTGAGCAGCGCAATCGTTGAATACACATCCTTGTTGTCAACCTTACCTATTTCCTGTGAACTGATCTCTGTCGTCATCCCCTGGAGCAGCGCGACATGCCGTGGTTCTACGGCCAGTTTGTAACTGCGGAACATCGCAGAAGCGACAGCCAGATTTGAATTGTGTCTTTGTTGGTCGTGGTGAACGACCGACACGTTGTGTCCATGAATTCGTGTACTATAAAGGACATCTGGTAGATTGATGATAGGTAAGGAATGCGCTGAACGCAGCCACAACTCATAATCCTCACAGTGGCAATAGTCCTTGTTATAAAAGCCTGCAATTTCGAAAAATTTCCGCCGCGCAACAACCGTGGGGTGCGCAATGCAGCAACCGAACCAGATTCTCCACCGAAACACATCCGGATGAAGCGGATACGTCGGTGCAAGCCGGTCATGAATCGCGGCGCCGCTGGCGTCTATATACCTAACCTGTGCACCAGCAACATAGACGTCGGTATTCTCGTCGAGGTAGTTCAATTGCTTCTCCAGTCTGTCGGAACAGCTGATATCGTCTGCATCCATTCTTGCGATGTATTCACCCTGCGCTAAACCGATTCCCCTATTCAGCGTTGCAATCAATCTCAAGTTGTGCTCGTTCACGTGCAACCGAATTCTGCTGTCGTCAAATGATCGTATGATATCAAGACTGTTGTCCGTCGAACCATCATCGATAACCAATAACTCAAAGTCGGAAAACGATTGCTCCAGAATGCTTCGGACCGCCTCGGCAACAAAGTCCTCGCCATTGTAGACCGGTAGGATTACGGTGACTTTAGGTATTCCGCCTGACATGGATTACAGCCTGAAAACATTCTTGATGCGGTGTGTAAAACGACGGAGCACGGATCGTTTTTGCGGTCGCGCAGGACAAGTGAGTGACAGTCGCTGCGCCGGAGAATTATTGTTTCCGTATTCACGAATGCTGCTGACAATGTGCGGAAAGAACTGATACTCCTCCAAAATCAGCCGACGCGCCTCCTCGACAGCAGGCAAACGCCGCTGCCAATCGTCATGGCTCATCGTTTGATTGATCAATGACGTGGCTTCATGGGGCGCTTCGATATCGATCCAAATGTATGAATCCTGCGGGAAATAGTCGGCCAAATTCGTGCATCCATAGTAGAACGGCACCGACCACGTCAGGAAACAGTCCGCCAATTTTTCAGTCCAATAATGCGGGCCGCTGGCGTTCTCGATCGCCAAGGCATAATAATAAGGTCCCAGACCAGACATATGTTTGATATCGACAAACGTGTCCACACCGTAGATATCTATGGGTAGGCTTCCGTTTGCCACAATATAATTTAAAAATGCCATTCGTTTCTTGTGCCCGGGAAATCCTGATTTGTTGCTGGTAACCCAGGACAGCAGCTCACGCTTCTCCGGAATCTGGAAGGTTTTCAGCTCATCATAACTGTGCTCAAGAAACCATGGGACAGCGGGATGCGATGGAACTATCGTGTTGTTGTCCGGTATGTTGTGGTGCGTGAAGACCCGACTGTACTGCTCGATATCTTCAACCATCCAGTCAAAAATTCCAGCAATATACGGCTCCTGCATCAGCGCCCACACATTTTCGGGCGGGCATTCGATGCTTAAGGGCTCATCCAGATGATTTAAGACAATGACGTAGTCACAATGGCCTACGGGACCTGTCGTGAACTGCACACCATCCCAAGCGCCAGTGCCGCCCGGGGTCTGTCGCATAATGTCGGAAGAGTTCCAATTTTTCGCGATCTTAACAATCATCTGGCCTGATTCTCCCTGAACGCCGTAACTTCATACACCGATGTGCCATTATCTGAACTTAGAAGACGAATGTCGACACGCTGGACTACGCCAATCCTTGCGAGTTCCGTCGTTAAGTCCGTCGAGCTTTCAATGATAACGAATAAGCGGTCAAATGTTGTGCCAGCCTTGTACCAATACCCAAAGATCCCCAGCACTTCCAGGTAGTAATGCAGGACAACATCTCGTGGCACGGTCGAATAGACGTAGTCGCCAGAACCGAGTGCGGCTTGCAAATCCTCCGCGATTTGTCGTGCATGCGGAAGGACATGATCCATTCCGTTAAGCCGGTTGACGTGTCTGACATCGTCGCTGGTAATAGCCCGGATGCCCAGAGTAATAAACAATGAGACGGCGACAACGGCAACGATTCGGTTGCAGCGGGGTTCATCGGCAATCCACCTGATCGCGTGGTATATTCCGGCTGCCGACAGGCAATAATATAGGGGCAGGAGGTACAATAGTGAGCGGGGATTTGGCGTCACGTGCTGCACACAGACCAGTACCAATAATGAGACAATCAACGGCGTGACGGACAGACTGCAACGTTTCAATTGGCGATTCATGAACAGCACTGCTATAGCACATGATAACAATGAGAGAATTGAAATTGGTTTTGGAAAGCCCCATGAGACCGTGACCCAGCATGTTTCTATCCACAGCGGTATCGCCGCAACGAATTCGGGTGTTGATAGTGGCACAACCCATTCGTTTGCGGTTAGCGACCTGAGGCCGCAAAATAAGAAAATCGGAGAATACAATATGATCGTCAGAATGCCGGTGAGCGTAAGGTACCCGACTGCGACAATATACGCGTCCCGCCAGCCTACGGGATCATTTTGAAACCGCGAACTGAAAAAGCTCCACCAGCACAACGGAAATACCAGGTAAACCATGGTCGGAACAGTGTACAGGCCCAATGCGGTTGCTACAGATAAGAAGACAAACAAAGGCCGCTTGCCACAACAATGTTCACACACCAGGACTATCATCGCGAGAAGCGTAATGACGCACAAAATAGAATATCCTCGTGCATTGACCGAATATTCGATGAGGGCGTGTGACAGAGAAACCAGACACAAACAAAGCAGCCCGACGTGCTTTCCGAACACGAGTCTGCCGAACAAATAGGCAAGCGGAAGCAGTATTGCGCCGGCAACGAACGCAGGCACACGCAAGCCCCATTCAGAGTTACCCAACAACGAAATCGACAGGTGACCAAGAAACGTATGAAAAACGTGGTTATTCGGTTCATAATATGTGCTGAGACCAATGTATAAAGGATGGGAGACGTAGGCGATAAACGTCCGCGCCTCATCAAGACGCATTGGCATATTCAGGTACGATATCCGTAACAACACGCCACCGACAATGACGAACGTCACGGCGATTCTATGCGGCCCGGATTCGTGGTGAAATGCCCTGGATGCCTGCCGCACAGCGGCAACTAAGCGTCCAAACTCCCCGGTCACGGTACGTTGGAACGCGTAACGCCACCTCCAAAGCAAACCGGATATCCCGACATATATTCCACCGATTATCGCGAGTCTGTACTCTGCATCCATCATTTGCAGGTCTTGCCGGGCGCCAACGAAGAAACGGTCGAATTTCGCCCGCGCAAGATCCTGGTCTAACAAGGAAACTGCAAGAAGCGCACATCCAGACACTGCTAAGACGCTAATAATGCCATAAATACCTGTCCAGGAAACTGTGGTGACGACCGACCGATTAGTCATGAGATACCATCAAATGAGTGAATACTTTCCCGATCCGGCTTTGGTTTGCTTGACACGTTTGTAACATACGCGCATAACGGTATTTTCAGAAAAGCACGGAGAAATATACCCGGCCTTTACCATAAATCGGACAATACCACATTAATATGCATTGTGGATTGGATGCGGCTGCATTATGAATCTGGCAATTGTCGTTCGCAAACTCAGTGGAGGAGGCCTGGGGATTGCTGCCTGGAACCAGGCACGCATGCTTTCAGGTCTCGGACACGTAGTAACAGTCCTTCGTGAACCGGTACACGATTCGCTAAAATCTACAGACACCATCCAAATACAGGACATTCAGAAAGTCTCTGCGTGGCGGAGCACAATCTGGAGTATCTTCCTGCGATCCGACGTTTTGAAATGCCGGTTGAATATTGATCCGCTGGACATCGACCGTGATAAGTACTCGGCCGCGGTCCGCCGCTTCCTGGCGCCGAAGCTTGCAAACGGCAATCTCGACGCCGTACTGTTTCTTGACGGTCTGGATACGCATCTATACTGGCACACGTACCGAACATGTGCGGCAATCATGGGCATTCACGGCCCGAAACACATCTTCACGCATCTCGGCCTTGACGCAGCGCCGGTGAACCGCTGGCTGGACAATGTCTCACGCCGGAAGATCCGGCACATGAATACGTTTTACGCACCGACCAGGATGATGAGGGACCTGGCTGCCGGCTACTATCGTATGGACGCAAGTCGTATTGATGTCATTCCCAATGCCGTTGATACAGATCGCTTTCGCCCTGTAGAAAACACGTCTGCGAATCTCGCCGCGAGGATTGTCTACACCGGAAGAATCACGTTTGAAAAGGGAGCGGACACGCTGGTTGCCGTTATTCCGCCGTTGTTAAATCAATTTCCAGACCTCACGTTTTTGATGGTAGGCGACAGTGAACCGATTACTGGCGACGAAACTTACGCCGACCGCATTGTAAGTATGGCGAAGGCGGACGGCAACGGCGATCGCGTGCGATGGCAGGCACCCGTACCGTATGAAGACATCCATACGGTTTACCAGAAGGGTGACATCTTCGTCCTGCCGACACGATTTGAAAGCTTCGGCAACGTGTGTATCGAGGCGCAGGCGGTAGGTTTGGCCGTCGTCGCAAGTGCCGCAGGCGGCGTACCCGAGATCGTTGCAGATGGTGAAACGGGTTTACTTGTCCCGCCATCCGATGCAAACGCGTTTCAAAACGCGTTGACAAAACTCATTCAGAATCCCGCATATCGCCGCGCGATGGGTGCGGCCGCGAGACAGCGCGCTCAGCGACTCTGGAGTCTCGACGCGGTCGCACCGAAACTCGAGGCCCATGTGCTTAAGGCGGTAAACGGGCTACGCACAGCGCTAAGCCCGCGCCCCCTGCATGTTGCCGATGAATGAAAAAATCGGCACTCGGCTGGAGGGGTCGCCGACACGTCGCTGTAGCGCCACACCACTAATCCACCAGGTGTAGGCATCCAATCAAACATTACTGAATGATGCATTGCGCTACACGTTAACGTTGTCATCCTGAGAGAGGCAATTGCGACGCCACGTGTCCAATTGCCGGCAACACCGCCTGCTCGGATTCGCTAAGCGTAACGATATCTCGCAACGCAGTTTCGAGACACAGCCCTCGCTCGAGCCGGCGAGACAAATAGTCGTAAATATACAACTGGAACAGAGCACTCATCCGTTCAACCGAGTACGATTCCGGTCTGCGGCTTTCCCACATTATGTCCAATATGTGCGTTAGGCACGCTTCGTTTTCGGCGTCGAACCGCGATCGGGATTGCTCAATAAGGCGCCGTACGTCAAGTTGTCCATACGGGCGAACGACAAAGCTGTAGTTGAACGCATCGACAAGCGGCAATCCCTGCCTTTCGAATTCCGTCCAGTCGATGACGGTGAGCACACCATCAGCATCGGCAATGATGTTTCCTTTCCACAGGTCACCATGTACGGGCATCCGCTCGCTGCCGGCGAGCTGCAATATCCTGCTGTAACGTGCCAGAAACGCATCTTTCGATGAGATAAGAATTCCATGCCGCTCTATCATCTCCAGAACCGTATCCACCTGTAGCGGTAGCGGAAGTTGTTGTGATTTCCCGCCTGCCGAATGAAGCAGACGGCAAACGTCTGCAGCCGCATTCAGGCGTTTTTTATCGGCGATGTCAGCACCAATTCGCACCAACTCGTAGAGAAAATAATTCACACCGTGAAAGGTTCCCTTGTCGATAGGCGCCGGAAAGGACACATTGGCACTGTGGATGTCGTCCATGATGCTATTGATATACGTCACCGCCGTGTACTGGTTGTCATGGCTTTGATGCGACGCGTCATCGACAGCGATGCCGGCGTACACGCCGCCCTTCAAACCAGTCAGCATTAGGCCAACGCCAGTGGTCGGTGATACCATGATCTGGTCGGTCTTGAAGGTGCCATATCTGTCCGCAAGTTTATTCTGGATATGACAGACAAATAAGTCGAGCCAGGATGGCTGTTCGCACTGCTTCTCAACAACCATCGAATACGAATGGCTCATTGCCGGCGTTAGTCTGGACTTGATATGGGTCCGCATTGATTCACCCGCCGATGAATCGAGCTTTGTAGCCCGGATCGCAGTCGAATATTTCAGCAACGCAGCGGCGTCATTTCCGTCGAAGATCGCGTTATAGGACCGATAATTCGGAAACGGTATGAAATACCTGACACCGGCGAATCCGGCGTCACGGAACAGTCGCCGGTAACCTGAACGAGAGTAGGTGTACGTCCGGTAAGGCTTGTTTCGCAAAAAACGACTGATCATATTCGCCAGGAACCTCGGCATCAGGCTGGTGAACAACATGCCGGTGTGGTCTTCACGCATGCCACGCACATACTCCAGTGCAAATCTGTTTTCGATCGCAACATACAACTGCCCATCAGGCTTCAGAACACGGTGAATTCCCTCGAGATAGAGCAGCTGGCGCGTCCGAGGATCGCAGTCGCCGGTGTTTTCGGCAACCCATTCAAGCACACCATTCAGCACTACACAATCAAAAAAGTTGTCCGGAAACGGCAGATGCCTGGTGTCACCGCCACATACACCGGTAACATTATCCAACCCCAACTCGCGGGCGCGAAGCGTGAGAAACGAAATTCGCTCACGGGTGAGATCCATCGAGTAGAGCTGCCCGAAATGGCGCGCAAGTGACAAACTTACAGTTCCCCAACCGCATCCGAGGTCGAGTATGCGAGAGTTCGTGCCCGGTTTCAGCAGAATAAAGAAGCTGCCGCGCCCCGGGCGTGTGCCGTAATCATAGGCATAGTCATTAATTCGGCCTTCCTGCCTGAATGCCCGCAACGCCGAGCGTGTCGATGTTTCACGGGCAAGTTTGAGCATCGCATCGAACGTGTGTCTTGGAAACTCGCCAAAATAGTAATCGCTGTCCTGCGAGAATATCGGTATGCCGTCGATCACGGGAAAGGTAGCGCTGCACCCCTTGCAGCGGAGTTTGCGATCGCCTTTCCCTTCCAGCTCACCGGTACATGCCGGACATCTGCAGTTTTCTACATTCATCGGAAGATTCGGCCGGCGGCCTTTAACATGTTTTTCCAGGTGCGGCTGTCGCTCGGACCGTAACGAAGTGAAGCTACACCGTACCGCAACGCCGCGACTATATGTCCTGCAGCCAGTTCGCCGTCGCTGAGATGGTGGTAGATATGGTGATAACGTGCGTTTCGCGTCTTGCGATCAATAAGACGAGGGAAACGTAACGACATATCGTTTGCTACCCGCAGGAGATCATCACCCTGAATCCTAAAATTCGAAGATAGCGATCCCTCGGTGTGATGGCAAATAGCCAGAATGTCGGATACATAATCGACGGTTGTCTCGGCGGCGACGGTCAACCACAGATAAACATCTTCCTGCGCGGCAAATCCTTCCGGAAATCGATGCGCTCCGAGCACATCGCGACGAATCGTAACCGTTGGTGTACGAATTGGACTATTGAGGTAAATAGTCCGAAACGTCTCGTCGGCACCACCGCCGCAAGGGGGCGTGATTGAAAACTGGCGAACACCGGTGGTTGTTTCGAAGGCCATATCCCCATACATGAATCCGACGTTGGCGTTTTCCTCCAGGTACGCAATCCGGCGACGTGCCGAATCTGCCGTCCATTCGTCATCGGAATCCAGAAAAGCGACAAGATCGCCTTGTGCCTCTCCAATGCCGAGATTCCGCGCTTTAGAAACTCCGCAATTTTCCGTGGTAACCACCGACACGCTCAGCGGAGAGGATGGGATGTAGGTTACCAGAAAAGCGCTAGTGCCATCCGTAGAGCCGTCATCGACGATCACCAGATCGTGGATCTGGTCCGCGTTAGATTCCAGACTCCGCAAGGCGCGCGGAAGCACCGGCAAACGATTGTACGTCGGCAAAATTACACTGAGCTTCAAGTTATTCCTAATCAATATGTTAAGCGCTTTTCCAAGTCCAGAACAGTCCTGCAACGCGGTGGAACCAACGTAACTAGAGGACGCACGGTGCCGGTCGTGGATCGATTAATTGTTTTTTTCTCAAGAACCCATTGCAAGCGACATTTAATACGCTAAGCTTGCTGCTTGAGCAGGTCGGGAAACAACATGCCAGACAGTATACCCACAAACATTGTCTGGCCTACAGGCCAAGTCAAGTGACTTCGAATGTTGGACGAAGCCGACCTGGCCGGCCGCAAATGTTGGAACGAGAAGACATTCAAAAAGGGGGGAAACATGGATATCGCGAAAGTAATATCGGCAATTGGGTTAGTAGCATTCATCGTCGGAGGTTGCAGAACAAGCTACACGGTTCTGGACGTCAATGCGATGAAAGACAAGGCGGACGAAACAAGAGGCCTGTATTATTCATTGCCAAAAACAGTTGTGGTCGCCGAAGTCCCGATTACTCAAAAAAGCTACAACCCCGGTCAGTTCGCCCGTTTTTCTGAGTCCCTTATCGGCGCCAAAGCGAAGACGAACCCATCCGTGACATATTCTCTCGGCCTCCCGAAAATTACACAGCGTGGCATACCGGATCCGAACAACACATTCAAAATGAAACTCGACGGCTCCCCGTTACAATCCAGGACGCTGGTGGCGGAACTCACCGAAAACGGCCTCCTCACCCATGCCAATGCGGAAGTCGAAGATCGAACGATCGATTTCGCAGTGGCCATTGCCCAGACCGCAGCGAGTATTGCCGGTCGCGTGATCAATCCGGCCGGCGGCGCTTCGCCGCAGAGCGCAGGTGTCATCTCATCCGAGTCAATGGAGCTGAACGAACCCGATATTCGCACGATGGTGTCCTTTCTCAATAAGCATCGACACATCCGGATGAAGAAGGCATCGCTTGACAGTGCACTCTGCAAACTTGAAACAATTTTGGACAAGCCAGTAGAAGCGCTTAAGAACAAAGCAGCCAAGTACTGCTTTAGTGATGATTGGTATTATGTTCCGACGACGGATTACGGGACGATTCTCGCATTCGCAAATAGTCGTCACTTGTCGGATGCCTCACATAAACAGATTGTGACATTGCTGGAAGGTACCAGCAACGTCAAGAAGGACATTTACCTGGTATTCTCGGCATCTTCGCTCAAGACTACTGGCGCTACTGGCACTACTGGCGCTACTGGCGCTACCGGCGCTACCGGCGCTACCGGTGCTACCGGTGCTACAGGCAATCAAGCCCAAAGTCAGGTGAATGCGATGGCACTCGTTGACGCTGCGCGACCTATCAATCCGGCGGATGCACTCAAGATCAATGGCACGGAAACGATGACCACATTGAAAATTACCAATGATTTTTCGATGTTCGGAATGCACCCCATTTCTAACACAACGGACGACCTCGCCGTCAAGGCGTGGACCAAAGAACTCGACGCGGTTAAGAAATTGAACAAGCAAATCCGTCATCGATTCGCGACCGCAGCGGGTCATGAGCTCAAAGTCAATAAAGTCGGTAGTGGCGACGACGCCTGCTTTGTTATTGACCCGCAAACCACAAAAACGCTATTCGATTTCTTCGAATATCCCCTGGCACAGAACTCCGCGAAACGACTGCGGGCGATTCTGCAGAATAAATCCGACTATTTCCTGGGAACTAGGTCCGCATCGCTGGAAGTCGACAAAGAGACCTACGAAGCAATGGTCAAACAAATTGACAATGAAGTGGCAACAATCGCCAGGCATTTTACCGGCACGACGACGTCGGCGGTGTGGAATGCGCGATTCGAGTGGTCGCCCGACAAGGCTGAAGCTAAAAATTCCAGAAAACTTTTCAAGTTTTCTGCTGCGAAAGGCGTTTATTACCCTGAAAATAAAGATGCCACCTACGCGAAGCTCATCAACAAAAGTACGGAAAAACTCAACAGCTTTTTGAACCCGCATGACTTTCGCGAGAAAACGAGCATTGTCGAACTGACGGTGTCGGTGGATCCATCGGAACAGGTGTCAAACAAGGCCGGCGCCATCCCAGCGGAAAAACGGAAGAATGCGCAAGGTTTCTACTATCGGATTCCGGCGCAAACTCTCGCGACAACAACGATGACAGACGAGAAACCGGACGGAGCGGAAAATACAAAATGGAAACCCAGGCCGCGGGAACTTGCGGCAACAAGAATTCCGGTGTCCCAATGGGGTGTTGTTCAGGCACTGCCGCGAAACACGGGCAGCTGGCGTAAGAGCGCAATTGACCTGAATCTCTATGTCGACACCGGCAGCATCAAGAAAGTCACCGCCTCGGCGGACGCTCTTGATCCCAAAATCGTCGGCGAGCTTGGCGGCGTGGCTACCGGATTGATGGATGCCCAGGTCGCAGCGACGAAAGCAGAGGCGACAATGAAAGACGAGATCACCTTACTTACTCGAGAACGTGATTTGCTCTCACTTCGAGCCGAAATCGAAACATTGAAGGCGGGGTTGCCGTCCGAAGGTCCAGGCGTGGCCGAATAGAATATGGATTGAACGACCATGGGAAAAAGTAAGAAGAAAACGAAAAACGACCTCGGATACCT
Source organism: Verrucomicrobiota bacterium (assembly GCA_021772615.1). Classification (GTDB taxonomy): domain Bacteria; phylum Verrucomicrobiota; class Lentisphaeria; order JABSQK01; family JAJFLO01; genus JAJFLQ01. The sequence goes on from JAJFLQ010000077.1 coordinate 50,211, forward strand.
GCGGTCATACGGGTTTTCCGCCCGTATTTGCAAGGCCTATGCCGAGGCGGAACAGCGCTTCCTCGACCTACCGTTCGTCACGGCAATCGATGTGGGTTCGCCATGCCGTAACGGCCGGCTGGATGATGAAGAACCTCATTCCATTCGAATCCATGTTCGAGAGAAACGACCTCGGGAAGTGCTAACTGAAGACACCATTATTCCTAACGAAATTGGTGGGATTCGCACCGATGTGATTCAAGCGAATTATGTCGGTAGAACGGCCACGCGGCCGTCACCGCCCCGTGGCCGCGCTTTCAAAAAGATCCAACCGGGAATCAGTGTGAGCGCTGCCGGCCTGGGTTCGGGGACGATCGGCGCGATTGCGTACGACGTCGCAACCGGCGCCCCCGGTGTATTAAGTAACTGGCATGTGCTCGCGGGTTTTCTGACAGAACCCGATTCGAAATGGCCGCCAATCATCCAGCCCGGCACCACCGACCGCGGACGTGTTGCGAAACACACGATAGGACGGCTGCAAGAATTTATACTCGACGCCCGCGGCGACGCGGCATTCGCGATCCTCAACAAACAAAAGAAATTTTTACCGTACCAATTTGGATCCGGAGTTTGGCTTCGTTCCTGGCGCAAGGTGCGGGATGGTGATCGCCTGAGCAAGTCCGGCAGAACAACCGCAGTGACGAGCGGTCGCGTCGAGGGCGTTGGCAAATATGAAGTATACTATCCCACGATCGGTCGGGGCAGGAAAATCTATGGGTTTAAGCTGGTCCATCCGCTACACCGCAACCCCAGAAACGAGGAGATCAGCGATGACGGTGATTCGGGTGGTATATGGTATGATCCGGAGAGCCGCAGGGCTGTGGGACTGCTGATGGCCGGAGAACGCGAGGACCAGCGCGCGCGCCACCTGGAGCATTCACTCGCTTGCCATATCGGCCCGGTACTCGAGGCACTCAAGATCTCACTCACACCGCCCGCTGAGTAGGTTTATATTTAAAGACGACACTTGAGGTGATCTTACAGGTCGAATAGCCATGCAATGTTGGTTGTAGTCGGCTGGGACCGCGACCACAAGTGAAAGCAACGGTAAACAGATACGGGTCGACGCGTGCACAATGGACAGTGTCATCGGGAAGTCGATCCAGACACAACAAGCCGAAGGAGCCCGACCATGTATACCCGACCAATTGTTCACCAGCTGTTGTTGGTATTGCTGCTTTCAACAATCACATCCCACGCCGAAGACAGGATTCATTTCTGGATCAAGGCATTCATCCCCAACGCCCATCCGACGAATCCCGGATACATCCGTCCGGTTCCTGGAGACGCCGGCAAGACCATGATACCGGGACCAACGGGATCCGAGTGTGTCGTGACGAACAAGTCATTGTTCAAGCTTCCAGCGTCAATCCATTCGCCCCGCCAGGGATCAGCCCAGGGATCGACTACAGTGTTGACCTGATATACAACGTGTCCGCAAAAACACTGAAATATCGGGTAACTCACGGAACCTTTCCAGCATATGAAACATACGCCTCGCTGAATTCCGGCAAAGTGGTGAAGCTCTTCGCCGTAAATCCGTCGGGCGCGAGCGCCTGGCACCTTTACGATTTCGGATTGGGTATTGGCCAGCGCAATCAATCTGGCACGGTTCAGCTCATTTCCGGTAACAAGCCGTTTCATTTCGAAGGCACATGGCGATACGTCGCCGATGGCAGTACGCACACCGCCATTTTTGGAAGGAGTCAGAATAATTTTTCCGGCACGATGACCGTATCGGTTGATGGCGATCAGGTGAAGGCTGTATTGGCAGACCTGTCTCTAACGTCTGCGAACGAACTTCGTTTCAAGATGAACCTTCAGGACGACTCATTTACCGTTCGAGCCGTTCTTTCCGGAGACAAGCGATCGATGACTATCTACGCGACAGACACCGACGTCAACGAATCGACGTCGCGTTTCATGTACCTGGTCGCAACCTGCGTAATCTGCCGTCACATTGGTTGTCAACTAGAGGCAGGTTTTGTCCGGGTAACCAACCGGTCGACCAAGCCACGGTAAACGTCATCTTCCTGATAATGACAACGAATTATCTCAAGGCCGCTCTGGGACAACCGAGCACGGTATGAAGGAGATTGCATTGCATGCTTGACCTCGGCCGTGATCATATCTGCCTCGTTTGAGATCACTTCCTGCGCATAACTTTCAATATGCACGCCCTGGACGGCTGTTTGCGAGACGATTGTCGGCTTGCCGAAGGCGAAACTCTCCAGCACCTTTATCTTCAAGCCGGTACCGATTTGCAGCGGTACGACCACGATATCTGCGAGCGCATATGCGTCCACAATGTCGTCTATAAAGGGTAGCAACTCGATGTCCTCGCGATCAGCGTATGAGCGCCTTATCTCGCCACCTGCACCGAGTATTTTCAAAACCACACTTGGCACGTTAGCACGTATCGCAGGCAGGCACGATTCAATGAAGAAGCGCAATGCGTTGACATTTGGCGGTCCGCTGCCCGCGGCATACAAGATCGAATGCGCACCTCGTTGAGACGATGGCTGGTGACGCGGCACAAATGAGACCGGCACATAGATCGACGAAATGCCGTTTTGGATGAGATATGCATGATCCGAAAGCGATATAGCAAGCACAGCGTCCACGGCACGATACACGGCCAACTCTCGATCAGGATCTCGAAAGTGTGACACAAGAGCGCCGGCGCCTATCGATTCGAAGGCCTGATACTTGTGGTGCCAGATGTCGTGCGCGTCGATGATCCGCGTGACGCAATCAGGCAAGGCGTCCAGGCACCAGTACAACTGAGGCGTGTGCACAATACAGGTAACGAATGATAATTTGTCATGCAACGCGGCGATTGTAGCGAGAACACCAGCATTGCGAAATAAGTCGTCGGTGAAATGCGGTCGCATGAGCTTTCTGCGTAACCGTGCTGACATTGTGGGTACCACGTTTGCCGCAGGATCCACGCAGCGCGTAACCGAACGGAAACAATCGCCTCCGACGCCGACATCGCCGACTCCGGAATCGTAAATCAGGAGATGCTGCTCGAAGTCGCCGTGATCGCCAATAAAACGACACATATCGCCGACGCGGACCGTGAAACCGTCTGTCGAGGGAAACGGGTATCGCGGCGAGATGACAAGAATTCGTTTCATCGTTTACCTTTGTACACCCAATCTCGATACATTGTGCCGCGGAATCGCAATTGTGGACTCAGGTCCGTGTTGAACTCCGCGCCTTTGCAATCAAATTCGGCTAGCGACCAGCAGCCCCTCGCACTGGCGGCACGAGGGCCACAAAAACAAGCACGAAACCGTAGATTCCAATAACTAGGCCTATGGCAACAAGCGCACATCGCATGGCCGATGACGCAGTCATACCGGCGAGCTTCAGCCACCAGAGATTATCGGAGATCGGCCATCGTGCGTTCTGAATTTCATCGGACTGCCAGATTTCCGCAACGCCAGGTGGATCCCCTATTGGCACGCCGAGATTCCTCAGACGGCCAGCCAGTATGGATGTTCGCCATTTGCCGAGTTGAGTATGTCTTTTTGACTCCATTACCTGGCGAGCCAGTATCCGGTTCTGGATGACAGGCGTGTGATGATCGTCAAAGCACAAAAAAATCTGAAAAACAGACGCGGTAACAATACCAGCAGCAGCAACGCGGCGCAATCGCCTCTGCGAAAGCAACGGATAGACACCGACCATTACACCAAGAACCAGAAAAGGCGTAATCGGTACAAGGTAGCGGGAGCCGTACCCCCCGTCGAACACAGAAAAATTTATGCTCGCAATTAACATGCAGTAGATCGCCACAACAATCGCACCGCATACCATCGCCGATCGACGGTAAAACGATCGACAAAACAAGACCGGAATGATGCACAAGAGGATCGGGTTGTACCAGAAATATCCGTTCACACTGCCGAAGAACAGCTGCAGAAGATGTTGTCCGGGGAAATCGGCCCATAATGTTACGCCCGATGCTTCCAGATTTTGTCGAGAGCCGGACGACACCAGACTTCCAGTTCGTAGTTCGTTGTGCCATAGCACAACACAACCCATGGCGATTACCGGCACGCAAAGTAAGAATAGGCGGGACCATGCCCGCCGGCCGTCGCCGCGCGCGCACAGTATCAAGGGCAGAAGTATAGCAGAAACAGGAACGATAAATTCTGGTCGATACAGCAGCGTAATACCAAGACAACAACCCGTACCAAGAAGCGATAACAAACGGTGCTTCCGGGGTCCGCCAGCAAGAACCAGCGCCCACGTGAGCCACATTGCAATCTCAAGGTTAAGGAATGCGGATTTGGCGTAAAACGGCCAATACGTCGCGAAGCCTAGCGCAAACGCACCCCAACGGCCAACATGATCACCGCACCCCAGCCTTAAGGCCAAAATATAGACGGCAACAAGTGTCAATGTGGCGAAAAGCGGTGTGCAAAATGTCTTAAAAATGAACTGGCCGGCTTGATAGCGTATCGCCTCACTCCGTGACGACGGCAGAAGTCGTGCAATGAGATCGGCGGCGATTGCGGCCGGCAACATAGACATTGATTGCCCGAGACCAGAATAAGCGATGTATTTTCCGTCATCGTTAAGAGTGAAAAGTTCCGGATTTTCGGCGGCGTAATCGGGATTGGGATGAACGGTTCCGTGGTACCACATCTGATTCGTGATATGGTACCTCTCCTGTACGTCGAGAATAGAGATGTAACCGCGTCCGTAGGCGAAGTAGATGAAATAGCATCCTACGAATAACACCAGCGGCGACCTTGTGCCAAACCGACTAACAGGCCTGAACGCGCCGTGTGCATCGCGATTTATCGCCGTCTCATTGGTATCCGCGGTCATATTACAACATGTTCCTGAACCTGGTCAAATGGATCGCATCGAACGCCATAAGCTGACCACTTGACTTGGAAGGAATCCAGGCGCATCAATACAATCACCAAAAGCCGCAACACCTACAACATACTCCGAGATCTTTCCGAACGACATGTATCCGTGAGGCGGCACACTGTACCCACGATAGCCAAAATTCGCCAGCTACCCGGAATTAACTGAGATTAAAGACATCGCGTGCTGCTCACCAAGTGCTGCGGACAAACGTCGTTCTATCGGTCAGCTGGCAACTTGAATTGGTCGCCCATGAATGTGTTGCTAGACATATCGCACCTCACCTCCGGAACGGGAGGGATCCACTCGTATCTGACGGATCTGATCTCGGCGCTTCCGCCCCTCGCAGACACAAGAAACGTAAATCTGGCCTATTTAAATCTCCATTTCCGGCATGCGTCGAATGCTCTCCCTTCATCGCTGCCGGTCGAAAAAGTCCGATCCTACAAGTTTCCCGTCAAACTCCTGAATAACCTCTGGATCACCTTTAAGGTGCCGGATTTATCTCGTCGTTATCCGGATATCAACGTCGTTCATAGCCCGCATTTTTCGTTACCTATTATGTCATGCGCGAAGAAGATTCTCACCGTAAACGACATTACATACTTGAAACATCCAGAGTACTACCAGCGCGCAGGAAAGGCACTGAACGACTATGGCTATAGGAGGTTGCTGCCGACGAATATTCGCCGCGCCGACCGTATCATCGCGATTTCTCAGTTTACCAAGGACGATATCATTAATTTCTTTGGTGTCCCGGAATCAAAAATTGATGTCGTCCATATTGGCGTTCATCGTACGGAGGAACTCTTTTACAAGGAATTGATGCACTTGCTCAAACCTTTTGACCTGGAGCCACAGTCTTACATTTACTACCCGGTAGGCACCTTTGAACATCGCAAAAACATTCCGAATACGATCGCTGCCTTCCGCGATGCGCTGGCGGATAAAGGCATGCGGCTTGTGATCTCGGGCGTGGGCGACTCGGCAACGTTGGGCGGAGGTGGACAAAGCGATGACGTCCGGTGGGTAAGCTGGAACACACCGGCCGAGAAACAGGCATTGTTTCAGGGAGCGCTTTTCGTGGTGTACCCGTCGTTATACGAAGGATTCGGCATCCCGATTATCGAGGCTATGGCAAATAACAGAGCAGTCATCACATCGAATACCACGTCGATGCAGGAAATCGGCGAGGGATATGCCCGCCTCGTTACACCGGCGGATGTCGATGACATCGCGCAGGCCATGAAGGACCTGTACGAGAACAAGCGTTACCGGAAAGAACTGGAAGCAAAAAGCCGCAAGCGTGCCGAATCATTCACCGTCGAAAAAATGGCGGCAGAAACGCTCGATGTGTACCAACGCGTAATGAGACAAGCCGAAGAGTGAGTATTGGTACGGTTTCCGCGTTGCGGAGTAAAGATCGTTGTCAGTTCGGAACGATTGCGGCTAAAGCCTGCTCAAGACTTCCGCATAAATGCGGGACTCAGACACCATGGCGTACGAAAGTGTATCGTTCAGGATCCACAATCAGGAATAAAAAGTCGGTTGGGATGTCGAACATGGACATAGCAGAGAATACGTCGCCGGCATAACGCATCCCACATTTATCGGCAAGATCGATACTACAAACCGACGATTATGTTACGATAGACCGCGAGCGTTTCTTCGGCACATCGCCGCCACGTATACCGCATCGCAAACGTGAGGCCATCTTCTATGAGTTTGCGCCGCAATCCGTTGTCATTAATGACCTCCACCATCTTGTCACGAATCGCGATTGGATCATTGGGATCCGCGTAAAGAGCATGGCCACCGGTCGACTCGCGTAACGACGGTATGTCCGACACGATAGCGGGCGTGCCGCAGGCCATCGCTTCGAGCGGTGGAGACGCCCAGCCTTCATAGAATGAAGCGGTGACGAAAACGCCCGCAAGGTTGTATAGCACGGCCAATTCCTGAGAACCCGGGGGGATATAATCGATGAGCGTCACGTTATCCGGAATCTTGAGTTCTGAAATAAGATCTCCGATTCCGCGCTCGGCGGGAGCAATAGCGCCGACCAGGACCAGATGCCAACTGTTCTTTTTCCCCAGACTGAGTTCTGCAAAGGCGCGGATGAGCGTTCGCACATTCTTATGTGGCGCCACAGCGCCGACGTAGAGCATGAGATTTTTGTTGGGGATGTCATACTTGCGCCGTAGCCCATAGTCGACTTTCGGTTGCGGTTTCCGAACCACGAATTCGGGACTGATCCCAAGCGGCACAACGGAAATTTTCGCTGAATGGATACCGTATATATCCTGTAGCTCAAGCTTGTTCGCGGCTGACACGGTGATAAACGCAGTCGACGCCGCCAAGGTTTTCTCAAGCCGCCGGGACGCCCTTGAAACGGCGTCTGCAGGCAGGTACTCAGCGATATGATGATGAGCAAAACCGTGCAGCGTGGTAAGCACGTGCGAGACCGAATTCGGGATATAAGGATACCCGCCGGGAAAGTGGAGAATATCAGGATTTGGCTTTACCCATGTTTCCAGTAACGGTGCGCCGAAAAAACGCCACATCGGATTTAACACGCGTCCCGGAATCGTGGATTTACAAAGCCTGATATTCGGGCCTTGCGGCGGCGCGCCGATACCGCCACCGGAACGACAGCCCAGAAAAAGCAGCGAATACGTGTTATCCGCATCGACCTCGGTGAGTTCACGAACCAGATGAAAGCAGTAACGACGTATGGCACTTACGTCGTGGATTGATGGTGTAGCGTCGAGAGCGATATGCATATTATGGCTCCACAAGTGCAACCGCATGGCGGTTCCACGAGAATGCGCAGCACGCACGGGCGCTTAGTGCCGAGCGGTCCCATTCCCTGGACAGACAAGCCTCCAGAGCGTGCGAAAAAGCGGAAGGTGAAACCTCTTCGGCAATGACGCCGCCGTCGCACGCACGCACCAGCGCCGTGTTATTGCCTACCGGCGTGACAGTCACAGGACACCCGCAGGCCATAGCTTCCAGAGTCGAAAGACCAAAGCCCTCCAGGGCGATACTTGGCACGGCGGTGACATCGGCGCCCTGCATGATCTGCACTTTTTCATTGTCGGTCACGTATCCGAGGAAACGGACCCTGGTGTTCAGTCCGAGCGAATCAGCCATCGCCCTGAGTTCCCCTTCCATCTCGCCCGCGCCGCCGATCAAAGCTGTCACGTTGGTCACACGGACAAGGGATTTCAGACACAAGTCAATTCCCGTTCGCGGAATGAGTCGGCGAAATACGGCCACAATCCTGTGGTCGCGGTCGACCGCGTAGCGTTTGCGTATGGCAGCAGCGGACGCCGCATCCGCCATAAAGGGCGGTGATCGGACTGCGAGTGGGTTCTCGCAAACACATGAGTTCACTTCGGGGTGCTGCCGCTGCAGCACGTCACGCGTAAACGCACTGGTGACATATACGCGTTCGACTCGCTTCAACACGGCAGACTCCACCCTGTTGCGCAGCCACAATCCACGACGTCGCCCGAGGCTTTGGGCTTCCTGAGGCCAACTGGAATGAAAAAAGTACCGGAAACGCAGGTGCGGGAACGTACGTTGCGCCATCAGCCCGGAGAGTGGTTGGTGCAGCAGAAGTAACTCGGGCTTGACCTCGCCAATGGCGTTAGCTATATGGCGACGCAGTGACCACACCCCCGACAAGCCCGGCCGGCGGCGCCAGTGATAATGGGTGATGTCGGAAATTTGCATGCCGCTGTCGGACGGTGCGAGCAACGCAGCCCGGTGCCCATTCTCCTGGAGCGCCTTCACCTGCTCGACCGCAACCACCGCGGCTCCGCCCCAATTTTCGGGATCAACGAAATCACTGACGACCGCCACGTTCATGCCGGCTCCAGCGTCTTCACCAGATACAGGCTGCGGCCGGTACTTTCAAGCACCTCGTCAACGACCGAAAAACCGGACCGCTCATAGAGCCGTCTCGCACCGTCATTGTCGACATTCACCGTAATAGCCAGTCGTAGCTGGCCGCGTTGCACGGCCAGGGCCACCGCCTGTTCCAACAACCTGGAGCCAATGCCCTTGCCCCGCTGATCTTCACGAACGACAAAAGCAATGATCTTCGCTGCATCGGGATACGACTGCCGCTTGCGCCCATTGAGGAACGCCAGCGGCAATCGCAACCACTTGCGCCAGCCCTCCGGGCTCCCGCGATAGCGCCCCGTGACGACGGACCAGAGATACCACATTCCGTAACCGCTGCGTAGAAGACGTCGGTGAAAGGTCCGTGGATCGAGCTGCATCAGGAGGAACCCAAGCACCTCGCCATCGTCGTTCGATTCCACAAGTATACCATCGCCGGCGAAGCGGCGAAATACGGTCACCTTGTCGGTAAAAAAATTCACCGAACGATCCGCGGAATCACCCAGGACGAAAAAGGGATCCGACGAGACGTGGAGCCGGGCAATCTGTTGGTCAACTGGAGAAACACGTTTGGCGACGCGTAAACGACGCAGGGTATACGCCGGCCGATCCCCACGTTCACCTTCCGAATAACTCACAAATCCGCTCCCGCCGGCAGGCGCCATGCTGAATCGTCCCTGCAGCCAGCCCAGAAGGTAGGCAATATCCGTTGCGAACCGTATCCAGTGAAAACGAACCACGTTCGCAAGGAGAAATGCACCACGGCGGACGGCACGAAAAACCAGCGGACGCCGCTCGACGAAGGCCCCTTGATCGTAGCCGTCGGTCAATTCAATGACACGCTCCGGATAGTGGCGCGCAGCAAATGCACTCCCCCAACCGTTCCGACGGTACATCCTGCACAAAGCACGAAGGTTGCCCGGCAGCAAGTGAACCACCGCCGTGTCCTCAATAATACACACTCGAAGGCCGTGATCCCGGACCTTTTTCCGCAACACCGGATCGAGTCCGCGAATCAGCTCTTCGTCTTCGCCGCCGATTGCAAGAAAGTTCCGGCGTGAAATAATCAGACACGGATGCTGCACGAAGTCGCTGTCGATCGTATGCTGCTGGCGCGGGAAGTATCGCCGGGGTATCTCCCGCATCGCGCGCTTCTGAAACGATGATGCGGTGTCCGGAATCTCACAGGCGGCGCCGCCGAGACCGATATCCGCGTTTCCATCCATCTCAGCGACCAACTTCTCGAATAGCCTGTCGTCTGTGATTACAGTGTCATCGTCCAACGTGATTATCCAACGGCCAGTCGCTGCCTTGACACCGCGATTGATCGCGCGCCCCTGCCGGTGGTCGCCAATTACGAGCAGCACCTCGAAATCGCGAATGGTCTGACGGTCCAGGGCAGACAGGAGTTGATCCAGATACTGATTTCTGGAATCGTCGGCGACAGGTATGATCACGGAAACGGTCATGGGCTATGAATATAGCGAATGTCGCTGTGGAGAACAACCGGAGTCGATTCTTGGACACGTCAACCCACGTGCACGAGGCAACCGTCGACCATCTCCGGCAGATTGTGGAGCGAACGTTGGCCGCACTCCCTTTAATTACATCGATCTGTGATTATATTTGAGTTCCACAAATGCTTACCAAAGGCAGACGGTCCTAATGGCTCACCTGAAACCAGCTTTTACCATCTTCGTACTGGTGGCACTCTTTTTTACGCCTGGTTGCCGATCAACAAAACAGTCGCCGGTACCCGAGGCATCATCGACAACGTCTGTCACGAAAACGGATCGCAACAACCGGACGGACGGCGAGGCAACCTTGGCCGTGAACACGCCGATCAGACGCCACGACATGGCAGCAGCGCAGCGCGATCGGCCCTCGGATATACAGCATCCGGATACAATTCCGCCTGATCCAGCTCCATTGGGCGCGATGCCGGCCTCAGCTACGACAACGCAGCCTCGGGCTGCGGATCACGCTGAGCGTTCTGACCTGCCTGACATGATCCGTGGCTCCATCGAGACGGCACGGGCGCCACGCGAATCGCGGGACACGCCGTCGCCCCTGCCAAAGATCTACAAGTTGAATATCGGCGACCAGATCGAGTTACAAGTGTTCGACGAACCGGAAATGACGCGAATTGTGACGGTACTGCCGGACGGAAACATCAACTATATGCTCGCCGGCAATGTCGAAGCGGTGGGCAAAACGTTTGACGAGCTGGCTGAACTCGTCGGCGTGAAACTCACTAAATACCTTCACAAGCCGGTCGTGAATGTCATACCAATCACACTCGCCGGAGCGAGCAAGCGTTATGCCATTGTGCGTGGCGCGGTTTCCTACCCAGGACGTTACGAGATCGACTCGAGCACCAGAGTCCTCGACGTTATCGCAATAGCGCAAGGCGTACGCTACGACCCCAACAATCTTATACTTGCGGATCTGAATCGTTCCGATCTCTACAGAGACGGCGTGCCGGCAGGCCTTAATTTTCGCAACCTTTTGGAAAGGAATGACTTCTCTGACAACATCCTGCTTCGCGATGGCGACTTGATCGATCTACCGCCGCGATCGGTGCTGCGTGCCGAAGCCACGGGATCCGTGTCTGTACTCGGCGCAGCTTCAACCACCGGCGAAATTCCAATCGAGGATGGCGACCGCGTCCTGGATGTGCTCGTGCGAATCGGCGGAGCAACGGCTGACGCCGATCCTGCGCGTCCGTACATCTATCGGGAGGGGTCCTATATCGGATTCAACTACAAGAACATCCTTGAGGATCGGGATATGACATCCAACATTACCGTACAGGACGGAGACTTTATGTACTTCCCTGCACGCATCGCACAAACGGCAACGATCGTAGGCGCCGTGACGAATTCTGGAAAGTACGCAATTGGCGTCGAAGACCGTATACTGGATGTTATCGCCAAAGCCGGCGGACTGTTATTCCGTCCGGATTTCAGCGACGACACGCTGGCCAACCTGAACGCCTCCTATCTTTTCCGTGATGGCCGGATCCTCGACGTTGATTTCCAGCGCCTGCTACAGGACGGCGATATGGACAACAATATCCGCGTCCTAAACGGCGACTTCATCTACATCCCGGAAGCGAAATCACAACAGGTATTCATATTCGGCGAGATCGGAAGCCCACAGGCCATACCGCTCACGCGCGAGCTGACTCTGATCGAGGTGCTCGCGATTGCCGGCGACCTCACCGACCGCGGGCGATTCGTATCGCAAGCGGCCGTTTTTCGCGGCGGCATATTGGACGAAAATGAGGTGCTGCTGCGGGATCTGAATAAATTGTTCAAGGGCGATTTAAGGGAGAATATCGTGCTCGAGGGCGGCGATATTGTCTACATCCCCGAAATCAAGATCAGCAAATGGGGCCGGTACACTGCCTTTATCAGTCGCTGGTTGAGTTTTATTCTTGAGGTCAATGACTTTCCCGGAGATTACAAGGACGGCCGCTTCTGAGTGTCACAATGCACAGCCGCTCCCCTGGCAACTGACTGCCGCACAGTAGTCAATTGGCTCACCGCATCATAGTTTCCGTGCGTATTCATGTTGTGATGAAACAACATGATCAACGCGGTGACGAACCAAAATACCTCCATATTCAGGATGGTGTAAAAATTCGATATCGTCAGCCCGTGGACCAGCATGCCGACATGACCGCCGAAGAATCCACAGGCCAGCCCGCTCACGATCGGGTCCCGGGCATCGCTATAGAGTCGCAACGACGTCGTGAGTATCACAATATTCATGTACAAAAAACAGCACAAGCCCACCAGGCCGGTCTCCAACATCTCCCGTACGTACTGGTTGTCGGTCGTGCCCAGGGCTTTGGACCCGACGCCCTGACCGAGAATCGGGTATCGTACCATCTCTCGTACCGAGTAGCGCCAGAATTGAAATCGGGCGTTTAACGATGAATCGGCGGTGATGCCGCCCACCGCCACATCGCCGATCGATCGTACCTGATGCGCAATGTCATTGGTATGCATGGTGACAAGCGCCTTTGCCTGCGTGGGTATCATCAATCGTCCGGCGATAAGGAGCGCCAGCACAAGACCGCCGCCAAATACCAGGGTGAAGAATCGTTGATTCCAGGCAAGCACCGCAATGACCGCCATCAATGGTGCCATACTGACGTACGCGCCTCTTGACTTCGTAAAAATCAGGGTCAATACCAATCCGCTGAACAGCAGAAAATATGGCACACACTTGCGCCTGTCGGCTTTTATAAAGATGCCGAACGAAATGCCGATGACGATCAACAGGAAACTGCCGAGCGTATTGGCCCGGCCGTAGCCGGCCGTCGTTGTGATGCCACCGGCCACCGGAAAAAGAAAGTGCTGGATTATGCCCAAAACCGCGATCACAGCAGACGCGCCGAGAAGAAGCTTCACGCAGATTTTACCCTCACGATCCGAGTCCATGATATTGAGCGTCATGAAGAAGATCCAGAAATACTCGAGACGCTTCAACGTGAACAGAAAGCCGCGATTCAGCGGTGTCGTCCCCTGGAGATAACCCAGAGTCGAAGCAGCCAGTATAGCGACGGTCATCGCCACTACGGGAAAATTCGCCGGTACGAATTTAACGATCGACAATGTCCTTGTAGTCGCCCTGCGTATGAGCCATCCGCCCGAAATAAGAATCAGGAGGACGTCTTCCGCACGAATCGTTACCGCTCGCGCACGCGTGCCGGCATCGTCGCCGACCGACACGTCCGAGGCAAACAACATGGAAAAGAGCATCACCGCCAGGCCGACCTTGGGAAAAAAGAAGGTGACGACAGCGATCAAGACCGCAAAGAGCAGAAAAAATTTGGCCGTGGGATCGGCCAGCCGACCGCCGGTAGCGGCCAGCGCATGAAACGGCAACAGGAAAAATGCCAGCACCGCAATGACCGGAACGCCCCCAAACCGGTAGCTGACAGTCGCTGCTAATCGTGCAATCACCTCCGGCAGGTTGCCGGAGGTGTCACAATGTCGACCGACCGTCGGTGCGCGCTTCATAACTCATAAAGCGTGTCGTCCACACTGGGCGGCAACATCTTTCGCCGCAGTCCCTTCAAGCCTTTTCCGGCCTTCACGGCGAACGGATCTTCATTCTCCAGAACATCGCCGAGTTCGGCTTCGATCTGATCGGGGTCTTCGCCGGCTTCCATTCGGCGTATCGCCTCATCCATCCCGTCGCCGACCTCCAGACCAGTGGCATCATAAAGCTTGCGCATCAATCCTGCTACCTGCCTGGGGTCATCTTCGTTGATGCCGTCAGCCTCACCGGCGAGCGCCGCCATTGCCTGCTCGAGTTTCGACTCGTCGATATCCGGCATAGTATCATCTTCGGACTCTCCATCGGAGGAGCCGCCTTTCGATATCGCGAATAACGATACCTTGCGCGTGAGATCCGGAAGGCCGCAGATCGGGCACGCAGGTTGGGTGGACGTATCAATCCGGCGCGACAGAAAATTATACACGGTGTGGCAGTCAGGGCAGTAAAACTCATAAATAGGCATAGTCATACTCTCCTGTTCGATGGGTTAAGGACAAACTCGGATATCGTATCCGAAGTCGACTTCCTGCTTAGTAACCGTAGCCGTAGCCGTACTTGTGGTAGTATGACTTCGGCATGGTGACATCGTAGGACAACTGATTGATCACAATGCCAATGATGTTGGCCTGATTTTTCGAAAGTGTCTGCAAGGCGCGGTTTAACAGATGACGCGACGTCTTGTTGGACTGATAAATCAGGATTGTACCATTCGCCATTGCAGCGATCAAGCTCGCATCCGCCACCGGCAGCACCGGCGGCGTATCAATAATGATACAATCGTACCGTTCCCGCAAGGTTTCCAACAGATTTTTGAACGCGGAAGACGCAACAAGTTCCGTCGGATTGGGCGCATTGGTACCGGCGGGCAAGACATTGAGATTGTCGATGCTCTGCTCACCAACCAGCTTGTCCCAGTCCGCAGAGTCCACAAGGATATCGGTGGCGGTGCGGATTGCACGCTCCGGCGTGGATGATCCGATCAACAGGTCGGTCAGCCCCGGCTTCGGGTCGATATTGAACAGACCTGCAATCTGCGGCCGCCGTAAATCCGCTTCCATGAGTAATACCGATTTTCCGGTTTGCGAAATTGCCAGCGCCAGGTTGGTCGATGTAAGCGTCTTGCCTTCCAGCGGGCTCGAGCTTGTGAGCGCGAGAATCTTGTTCTCCGCTGAATCCATGATGGCAAACTGTATATTTGTCCGCAGCGTGCGGTACGCCTCACATGCGACCGACTTGTGGTCAAAGTGGTAGAGTAACTTATCGCCCAACGATCTGGGCATGTCTTTCTTGCGGCGAAATGTAAAAAACGGCTTCTTTTGCCGCGGCCCCAGGATGGGAATGTGAGCAATAACACTTCGGTTTGTGAGCCTTTCCACATCTTCGATCTTTCCGATTGAGGTATCGAGTCCTTCCCACACAAACGCACTTACGGATCCCATGAGCAAGGCGAATACTGCTGCTATCACCAGGTTTATCGCGCGATTGCTGCGTGTGAGGTTGTAACCAGGCCCGGCCTCTTCCACGATCTGGATATCGTCAAGAGCCTTCGCCTCCTTTTGCTTGTACTCGATGTCTGCTTTGATCAACAACTCCTGGAGTGTCTTGATCATCGATTGCAGAATGCTTTGATTGTTATCCAGTTCGTCGAACGACAATTGATCCCGCGGATACGATTCCAATTCGCTTGTGATGATTGCAACCTGATCGTTCAATTTCCTGATTCTGGGATGATCCACAGTATATCGCTCACCGGCACGTGAAAGCTCGATCTTGAGGCGGGCCAATTCCTCCTGATAAACCGTCATCGATCCACGCGCCGAGATGCGACGGGAGGACTCCTCCATCTTCGTACTGTTCTTTGCGAGACTTGCCTTGATTTCATTGAGCTGGCTTTCGATGAACTGCTTGGTTTCCAGCGCATCCCGCGTCTGGCTCATCGCGAAATTCTCACGATATGTACGCGCCAGCGTATTGGTCGCCAGTTGGCTGTATTGTGCATACGGTCCGTGGACGCTGATGGCGATGAGATCCGCCTGCTGTTGTTTGACCGCATTCACGCTGCTCTTGAAGTCCTGAAATGTCAGCGATCTCACGTGTTGAACCACATTTTCCGGATACAGACCACTATCGCTCACGACAGCCTGTTGAATGCGCTTTATCGCGGCATTCAACAACAATTCATCATGCACAATGAGTTGGAGTTCCGTGCCGAAGTCGGATTCCCTCGTACCGTACCAGTGAACGCGCGCACCGTCGATGGTCGCAACCGGACTGCGAGATGTAATGCGCATGAGGCACGACGATTCGTACACCGGCGCGGCGGGCTTGGTAAAGATAAATGCCACGGCGAACACCACGGCTGCGACGCCAAGCACAACAAACGACCGACGACGAAGAATCCACCAGTAATCAACAATGTCGACGCTGATTCGATTTCCCGGTGTCGATGGTGAATTATCTGCGACTGTTTTACGTTCCATATAATCTTGACATACAATTGGATGCGAGGTATATACGACGGCAGGCGGTGTGCGGACAGTAAAAATGTAGCTGTTACTGCATCAGATTCAAGCACGCGTGCATACGGCATGATGCAGGTGGCCCGCAACACGTACCGCAGTGCGCAACCCATGCTGCAACATATCCCGTTGTACCCACAGCCATGTAACTGCAGCCCGTGCTTATGAAGATACCGCATTCCCAGCCTTCGTTTTCCAATCGCGATCGCGACGCACTATCTGCCGTGCTTGATTCCGGGTTCGTTACGCATGGTCCACGGGCACACGAGTTCGGAGAGCAGATGGCCGCGTACACCGGGAACGAATGGGGGATCGCGACACAGAGCGGGACCGATGCTATTACGACGGCACTCTGCGTGCTTGGCGTCGGCACGGGCGACCGGGTCGCGGTACCGGCTTACATGTGCAGCGCACCGTTGGATTCCATTGCCGACCTCAATGCCGTCGCCGTTCCCGTCGATATCGATCCGATGACGCTGTCAATGAATCCCGACCGCCTTGATGACTTCAATGGCATCGCCGCGGTAATTGTTCCCCACATGTTCGGTTGCGCCGCCGACATTGAGCGCATCCGGCACGAACGTATCGTCGAAGACTGCGCGCAGACGCTGGGGACCCACATTAACGGGCGCCGGATCGGGTCGCATGGTACGGTCGCAATTTGCTCATTTTATGGAACAAAACTCCTTGCAACCGGACATGGGGGTATGATCCTTGGACGCGACGAAGCACATCGCAAGAAAGCTCTGGATCTCATGCAGCATGACAATCGGGACTCATGGATGCAGCATCGTCATTTTCTGATGTCCGATCTCAACGCTGCTCTGGGATTGAGCCAGTTGCAGCAGCTCCCCGAGTTTATTGACGCACGGCGCCGGATTGCAGCGCGATTCACCGCGGCGCTCGACGGTGAATGGTCGGCGCCGACATCAGTTTTTTCACGATTTCTAATTGTAACCGATGACATTTCACAGGTCGTCGAGCACTTCAGCCGAAACGATATCGAAGTAAAAAGGCCGGTTTATAAACCGATATCACATCTGTTGGATGGCATGGCTGACGCCTGCCCCTTCGCCACCTGGGCGCACAATCACATTGTCTCGATACCGATTTATCCACTGATGCCGGAATCATGGGTTGCTCGCATCGAGACGTGTCTGCACGAGCTGGGCGAGCTGGGCGATGTGCGCTGTCACAGCAAAACCGCTATTCCTGTTGATGAATAAGAAACTTGGCGATTATCAACTTCTCGATGTTCTCGGAAGCAGTCGGATCAGCAAGGTCTATTCTGCGATTGATGGCGATGGCAACCATATCGCTCTGAAGCTGATGCGCGAAACACCGTTTCTGGACAAGTCACATATCATCCGCGTGCTGGAGAACACAAAAAGTATCAGCGGCGTGTTGCACCACACGCACATTGTCGACATTCTCGATGTTGGCAAGATTGATGATTACTACTATGTCGCGATGGAACTCATAACCGGTCCAGGGACGTTGGAAGACGCCCTCGCCACAGGTCCGCTGGCGTTGGACGCAGCGTTGAAAATAGGTTCGGACCTTGCCGACGCTCTGACCCACGCCCATGCCTGCAACATCGTCCATGGCGACCTGAAACCCAGCAACATGCTGGTGAACGATCATGACGATGTGCTGCTTACAGATTTTGGCGTGGTTTCGATGAATTATTCACGCGCGCCGGGACAGGGACAGGTCATGGCGGGTACGCCACGGTACATGTCGCCGCAACAGGCGCGGGGCTGTTTTGTCTCCACACTTTCGGATGTGTACAGCTACGGTGTTGTGCTCTATGAAATGGTCACCGGTCGCCTGCCGTATCTTGCGCCGACCCCCATTGCGAATCTGCAGCACATGATCCGCACCATTACCAGCGCTCCTGTCGTACCGCCAGTCGACCTTATTCCTACATTACCAGCCGCACTCAATCGCATGCTTCTGAAGTTGATAGAGAAGGATGAAGTGCAACGGTATCAGACCATGAAAGACGTGCAGTCGGACCTCATTGACCTTTCCACTCAGGCCGAATCGCACGATGAACCGGCCCCAATCGGGCTCTGGACACGGGTCAGACGGATGTTTTCCGGAATGTGATGATGGTTGGTTCGGGATTGGCGGGCTGGCAACCTGTACTCCAAGAGCGCCATAGGTCACCACGGTCTGGAGAATCGTTCATTCAACGACACGAGCTGTGTCGAGCCCAACACCGTTCATGCGCCCGATGACAGATCAGTATGCGGGAACGGATTCCGACCTTGCATCACGGCACGCACCGGACGCAGTCGTGATATATGTGTCAAGCACGTCGATAATGTCCTGGGCCGAATCGTATCGTTTCTGTGGATCTTTCTTCATCATCCGCGCTAATATCACCTGAAGTTCCTCAGGGAAATCGGGTCGGATAATCCGTGGATCCGTCGGCTCTTTGCGCCGGATGAGCTGACAGAATCCAAGTAGATTTCCAGCCGCAAACGGTCGACGACCGACGAAGAGTTCGTATGCTACGCTGCCCAGCGAAAAAATATCGGAACGGAAATCGACCTTGGCCGATACGAACGCTTCGGGGGAAAGATAGGCAGGCGTGCCCATAATATCTGTCGACATTGTCAGATCCGACCCCGGCAGTTTGGCGATACCGAAATCGGTCACGGTCACCTTGTGGTCGCTGTCAACCAGAATATTGTCCGGTTTGATATCACGATGACAGATGCCGCATGAATGAATCGCGACCAGAGATTCCGCCACCTGCCGGATGATATAGGCCTTCCGGGTGAAACTCAGAAAGTCGGCATTTTTTATGAGGTGCTTTAATGACTTTCCCGAAATGAATTCCATCACAATGTATGGAATTTCGTCGCGCGACGAGATGCCGAACTCGATGATCTTTACGACGTTCTTATGCTTGACGCTGGCGGCGGCATTAGCTTCATTGATAAATCGCTCACGGCAGAGCTTCTTGTTCGACTCGCTGAAATCGTTGTTCTTGAGAATTTTCAGAGCGTAGTTCTGCCCGGAATCGTCGTCATCCTTCTGCGCCAGAAAGACGACGCCCATGCTCCCTTCGCCAATGATCTTGAGGATTTGGTAGTCTTCCAGCTTTTGTTTATCGTCTTCGGGGGCGGATGGCGAGTCCGCGATCAGCTTGCGTTTGCGATTCGCAGTACTCGCGACCAATAATTTTTTGACCTGCTTTTCGATCGTTGCCAGGTCAAATGGCTTGGTGATGTAATCGACGGCGCCAAGCCGAATACATTCCACTGCTGCCTCAACCATCGGCTCTCCGGTGATCACCACTACCGGGGTCTCTATTTTTAGATTCTTCAATTCAACAAGGAGTTGGTAACCGGATTTTTCCGGCATGACCATATCGGTAATAATGAGGTCCAGCATCTCATTCTTGATGATCTCAAGCGCGTCGACGCCGTTCTTAGCCTCGACCACGCGCACGGTAGGATCCTGCAAGATCTCGCGCAATAGGCTGCGGATGACCTGCTCGTCATCCACAACAAGTAGTGTGTATTGCGTTGATGCCATGTGTGTGAAATATTCTTGCCGAATTGGCCAAGACTTGTTAGGGTATTGTTTGTGAGGCACGGTGACGTTACGTCACGTGAACTATTCTATGCTTCCGGTATGTGACTATCGGTCGTACTCGCGAAAACTTTAACGGATTGTAGCCGTAATACCCGTCATACGTAGGATAATTCAGCGTGCCCGCCGCACCGCGAACCAGAGAGCGTGACAATCCATGGGACGTCGATCATTACTGGAAACGGCCGCCACCGAGATCCTCGATCTCATGAGCGCTCCGGCCATTCTCGTGCACGGCACGAAACGGATCATCGTGGCATGCAACCACGCCGCACACCCTGACGTGGGCCAGTCCGAAAATGCGCCTGTATCCGTCGAATTCGTCAACATTGATCCGGCGCGATCAACGTCGGCAGACTGCACGATCACCCGGCACAACGGGACATTGATTGTAACGGGTGGTACCGGACCTAACCACTCCTATAGGTTATTGAGGCTGAATCGGCACCTGGCACTGCTGTACTGTCCGTCGGTACAGCGACCTGCGGCTCGGAACGCGACAACAACGGCCGCCAATATTGACTATATCGCCGATGCAGCGACGGGAGGATTTTATCATGTCAGCTACATCCACAGCCTCGCAGATGGCAAACGCAAATTCTCGAGTTATGTCAACCTCGAGATGCTGGGAATCATCGATGACCTGCCGCCGGAAAACGGGGTTGCCTGGCGAGATGTTGTCTCGCCGGGTGACCTCGCAGCGTACGACAACGCAATCGACCGCTGTATCCGCGACAGCGGGGACCGATCACTGTCGTACTCGATACGGGCAAGAAACGGTCGCGAATTTCTGATAGACGACTATTTCGGCACCATCACCGCGGAGAATCGATGGCCGGTTCTCGTGGGATCGATCCTCAGCGGCGAGAAGCTCGGCGCCATCAATGCCACCATCCAGCGACAGGCCCTCGCCGGACGACTTGTTGGAAGCATGATTCATGATTTTCGTAACCTTCTGGCCGGCATCCAGAATATCGTGCAATGGTGCGTTTCGGAATCACCGCGGGGAAGCAAGGTCAGTCAGGCGCTGCAGAAAACCGTGACCTATACGGACTTGTCCAACAGACTCATGACCAATACACTCCGGCTGCTCGGCGGCAAGGAACAGGCAAATGTGAAGACGACTGTGGATATCGGCGAAATGCTCCTGGATCTGGAGGAGTTGATACGTCAGATCATGTCGCCCGCGATCGAGGTCCTCATCACCGTCGAGCCGGGATTGCCTTCGGTATGTGTCATACCGAGTGTGTTTCAGGATAGTATTCTGAATTTATGCATCAACGCGCGCGATGCCATGCGAGCGTGCGGCAACCAGCTGACAATAAAATGTTACTACAACGATGCCGTCGACAATGCTGGCGCGCCCGGCAGCAACGTAGTTGTCGAGGTCGCAGACAACGGATGCGGTCTCGACAGCGCGATCGTGACCTCCATCTTCAACGCGTACTACTCCACGAAAGACGACGGTACCGGTCTTGGGTTGTGGATGGTAAAGGAGTCCGTCGCTGCATTCGGCGGGACAATTGCCGTAGAAAGCGACGTCGGCAAGGGCGCGGTATTTCGCATAACGCTGCCGACGTCCACGGACTCTGCGCCACGGGCAGCCACTGTAGAGTCTTCCGGAGACAGTGTTGCACCGGAAATTCGGCCGTTCGATTATTCCGCCAGTCGTACGATTTTGCTCATCGAAGACGAGCCGCTCATTCGCAATGGCCTGATCACCTGGCTCGAGTCGTTTGGATTTCGCCTGTTGTGCGCCGACGACGGCGCCGCCGGATGGGAGTTATTCGAGCAGAACAGCGATCGTATCGACCTTATCATCCAGGACTACGTGCTTCCCGGAAAACGCGGCGAAGAACTCCTCACGGAGTGCGCTGCGAGACGACCAGACCTGCCCATCATTGTCATCAGTGGTTTTACCGAGGGAAAGAATCCTGATTGGCTGTTGTCGAAAGGGGCCTTTGCATTCCTGGCGAAACCGTTCAAAATCGAGAAACTGGCGGCGCTCCTGCACGACGCGCTTGACGACTGACGGCACACGTACCGGCTGTCAGGACAAATGGCGAAACGCGTCTCGTGATCGACCGGCACTGACGGTTCTGTGTCGCGTCGCGGTGTTCATTGGATGAACGGGTCCCAGCAACACGCAGCTATTCGCTCGTGTTTTCGGCTGTGATAGCGTATTCCTCAAGCTTCTTGTACAACGTCGTGCGATGTACACCGAGTATTCGCGCCGCCTTGTTTTTGTTGCCCTTGGCCTGTTTCATCGCGGCCTTGATCACAAGCAGCTCTGCCTTGGCCAGCGGCATCGCCGGCAACGAATCGATCGAGGTTGCGTGCTCGGCAAGTTGCCGGTCATTCAAATCCGGAATCATCAACTCCCGCCTGCCGATCTGATTACCGGTGGCAAGAATACAGCCGCGCTCTACGACATTTCGGAACTCGCGCACGTTGCCCGGCCAGGGGTACGCTGCCATCGATTCACGCGCATCCTCGGTAAATCCTTTGATGTCCTTCCCGAATTTACGGGAAAATATCCCGATGAAGTGGTCCGCCAACAAATCGACGTCTTCCCTGCGTTCCCGCAACGGCGGTATCTCTAGTGGAATCACGTTGAGACGATAAAAAAGATCCATCCGAAACTTACCCGTGGTGACAAGCTTCTCCACATCCTGATTCGTGGCTGCAATGATACACACGTCCACCGTAACATCCGCGGTGCTGCCGATACGGCGAAACTTCTGTTCTTCGATCGCTTTCAAGAGCTTAACCTGCAGGGCAACCTCCATATCGCCGATCTCATCAAGAAACAGCGTGCCGCCATCGGCCAGCTCGAACAAGCCAATTTTGTCCTCCTTGGCGTCCGTGAACGATCCCTTTTTATGACCGAACAATTCGCTTTCGATGAGGGTGGCAGGCAATGCCGAGCAATTCACATCGACAAAAGGCTTGTCCGCCCGCTTTCCCATGGAATGCAGTGTTTTCGCAAAAAGCCCCTTCCCGGTACCGCTTTCGCCCTTAATAAAGAGGCAGGAGAAGTCGCTGGCGGAGATCAATTCAGCCATGTCAAGCGTCTGCTTGATCATCGGGGAATCGCCAATGATCGCGCCGGCGGACTCAGCGCGAATCTCGCGTTTCGTGAGCTGGGTGAGCACCTTGACCTGGCGGGACAGGCTCAATTGATCGGCCGTCTTGTCAATCGTCTTCAGCAACAACGCTTTTTCGACCGGCTTCGTGAGAAAATCGTCGGCGCCGGCCTTAAGACACTCGACAGCGGACCCGATGTCACCATAGGCGGTCATCATGATGATGCCCAGCTCGGGATAATCATGGCGCCATTTTTTCAGCAACTTCCGCCCATCCGTATCCGGCAACATCATATCGAGTATGACGATATTGAAAGAATTCTTGGAAAGGAGCTTGGTGGCACTCTTGCCATTCTCGACGAGCTTGGCATCGTAGCCGTGATCCACGAGAATGTCCTGCACTGTAGTGCCGACCAGCAAATTATCTTCGATAATCAGAATCGACGGTTTGTTCATCAACTATCTCCTCGGCGGATATGTCAACGGATATCGTGATCGCATCCGGTTGATTCGATACGATGGACATCGTGCCGTGCAGTGCGGTGCAGACGCGGTGCACGATCGCGAGGCCCATGCCGTCATGCCGCCCCTTTTCGGTGAAAAACGCACGCGGCGGCGATGTCGGAATATATTGTGGAATAGGTTCACCGGTATTCGAGACCGTAAAGGTCACGTTACCGTTCACCTGCCAATTCAATGCCACATCGCCATTTGCCCCGGCGGCCTCGCCCGCATTATGGATCAACTCTCGGAGCATTACGAGCAGCCACGATCCATGCTTCAGGCTGATATCCGCCTCTTCCCCCTCAAGACGTATCGAACAAAGCGGATACTGTTGTACGAAGTATCGTCGCGATAACGAAACGACCTCGAACAGCGACAGTACAGACGGTGGCGGCAACGCATCAAACAGTAGGTCCATGCGTTCGGAGAAATTCTGCAGGTTGTCCAATTCGGCGACGATAATCGAACACCGATCCCCTACCTGGGGATGGGACGCCCGCGTTTGTTCGCTAATCCGATCGACCGCCATCTTGACGCCGGCACAGAGATTCCGCAACCGGTGCCGCATGATCCGGTTCATCTGCTGGACATCGACGACCGATGCCGGTATGTCAACGTCGCTGTCACTCATGACGATCCGGCCAGGTCCTTGCCATATCCGGTTAAATCATTGATCTCAAGAATGTGCACTGCGATCTCTTCCTTGAGCAGACGATGTTCATTTAATAAATCATCATATTCCGATAACTCAACCCCGCCGCCGCCGGAATCCGCAGGCGGCGCCGACTGCGACAGCGTCAAGAGGAACGTATGGAGCTTGTGAATGAGCAGGCGCCAACCGAAAGCCACGAGCCCCAACATGACATACGCAAAAGTGATGGACAACAACTGGTAATAATCGGTTTCCGTCCCGGCCTGTACGTAGTATCGCTTTTGAAGGTAGGAAAAAAAACTCCCAGCGAGAATCGCCGCAACACCTACATAGAACGGCGAGATCACGATCGTAATCATGACATAAGCAATGCCGATCATGGCCGCCATACCAATCGTTCCACCATAAGCATAGATCCCAAATGGCACGATGAAGGTATTTAGCGTGATCACAAGCACACCTAGGAAATGTCGAAACCAGCCTTTCATCAAGGCACTGTTCAATACGCCGACCACGACCCAAACCGTCGAAAGCACGAAATAGTAGAGTATAGTCTCGCGGCCACTGGATGAGACATAGGCATCAATGAACAGGCTGAACGAAAAGAGATATATGATCAACTGATTGTACCAGTTGGCATACTCCCAATCGTAACCGTTTTTGAACGTTTCAGTCATTGGATTTTGTGGCATTCTTGTTGCGCGGTAACGCGGTAGAGGCTGTATACCCGGGTCTGTGCCGCCGACGGCATTGGTGATCCGGTATCGCCGTTGTGCATGTCAACCTTGAGGAATTTATGTGCGGTATTTCCGGAATTTACTTGAAGGACCAGAACGCATCAATTACCGATCACCACCTGGCAACCATTCAACAAACACTGTCGACACTGCGCTTCCGAGGTCCTGATGAGCAGGGAATGTGCCAGGGCCGCCATTGGATATTTGGTCATACCAGGCTGGCGATCCTGGACCTTGGCAACGGTCAACAGCCCATGACCGACCCGGAAACGGGCCTGACACTCATCTACAACGGCGAGATCTACAACTATCGCGACATCAGGAAAACGTTGTCCGACCACGGCGTCTGCTTTCGCACGCAATCCGACACCGAGGTAGTACTGCACAGCTATCGACAGTGGGGAGAGAAGTGCGTCGATCGTTTCAACGGCTGCTTTGCATTTGCCGTCGCAGATCCGGCTCACCGCACCCTGTTCGCGGCACGGGATCGGTTGGGAATCAAGCCGTTGTTCTATCATGAGACCGATGAGGCATTGTATATTGCGTCATCGATACCCGCGATGCGCATCCTTGCTCCGCATCTCTGTAGAATAAAACTACACGTATTGTCGCAATATCTGACAACAGGGCGAACCCACGTCGGTGAAAACACGCTGGTGGACGGAATACGCGCCCTGCAACCGGGGTCATGGCTCCGCTATACACCCGCCGCCCGCGATTCGCAGCGGCGCCGGTATTGGCGTATTCCCGTTATCCCGCAGGCCGACAAATCGCAGGTCCCGTTCGAGGATGCGGTCGAAGAGTGCGCCGCCCTGCTCGAAGATGCTGTCCGCATACGCCTGGTTAGTGATGTACCGATAGGCGCATTCGTGAGCGGCGGTCTCGATTCCGCTATCATCTGCCACATTGCCGCTCGCTTCTCCGACAGCTCGCTGCCGCTGTTTTGTGCGGGAACCGATGTGGAAGCTGCAAACGAATATCATTTTGCCGATCTGATCGGCCAGGCGGTAGGGACGACCGTTGAAAGGGAATGCATCACGCCGACAACATTTACCAGATACTGGTCCGATCTGATCCGGCAAAAAGGGTTACCGCTGTCCACGCCCAACGAAGTCTCGATTTTCAGGCTGGCTGCAGCGCTGCGTCGCAAATGCGCCGTCACGCTAACCGGTGAAGGTGCAGATGAAGTTTTCGGCGGCTATGTCCAACCGCATTTTTCGGCGTACGATTACGACCGATGTCCACACGCGCCCGAGGATGTCGACGAGATGTCTCCATTCGCTCTATCGATGATAATGAAATACGGCCGTGCCTGGTTTATCAACGATACAGACCACTACTTGACATCGTGCTCATGGTTCAATTTACCTCAGAAGCACCGTTTACTGACCACGGATTCCTGGGAAGCTCTGGAAGACGATACTGAGTTATTCGCCTGCTACGAAACATTTTTTGATGGTCTATCCGAGTGTTCGACTTTCGATAAACGCATGCACCTCTTCGCCCGATTCAATCTCGAAAATCTCCTTTTTCGTGTCGACAGCAGCACCATGGCGGCTTCGGTCGAGGCCCGGGTCCCGTTCAACGATCATCGACTGGTTGAATTCGCGTTTGCAATGCCGGATTCCTTCAAAATGGATTGGCGCGACGCGTCGTCCAGAATGCGCGGACGCGACATGACCGCAGACGCAGTAGATACGCTAGACCTGGTGGAAACCAAACGGCTGCCGCGCCATGCCTTCCAAAACGCGCTACCAGCCGAAATCGTCAAACGAAAGAAAATGAGCTTTCCTGTTCCGTTCAACGATTGGTTCGCCACATCCATGTGCGAGGAAATACGCGAATTATGCTCGGGGTCAGACTTGATGAATACGTACTTTCGCAGCGATGCCGTGTCGGAGATAGTCGACCGCGGCGACAAGAATCTGTGGCTTGTAGCAAATCTTTGTCGCTGGTGGCAGGACGTAAATGATCCGCTCCCGGTCTGCGGCGACACGGCGCCGCAGATCACACACGTATGTACTTGATGAATTGATACGCAATCCGCCCTTCACGCACCCGATGCCCGACAGCGCCAACGGTAAATGCGGGTTCCAACGCGGGAAAGAATACATCACACTCATAGATGTCGTCAATCAACGTCACATAGACGTGTCGACATCCCATGTGCTCCAGCGCCGCAGCGTAGAGCTGCCCGCCGCCGATCACATAGATTGCGGGCGAACGCGCGGCCTGTGCCATCTCAACGGAATCCTCGATTGAGGGCGCCACATGCACCGATGAACCGACCCCAAGGCCGCGACGGGAAACCACGATATTGCGCCGCTCCGGCAAAGGCCGGTACCGTGGCGGCAGCGACTCCCACGTCAGGCGCCCCATTATCACCGCGTTCAACAGGCCCGCGGGAGAGGCGGGCGGAACGTTATCCGCAAGGTTGTCGCGCAGAGCGGCGACCGACTCGAAGTCACGGCCGGAACCGGCGTCGCACAGCGCGTATCGCGCCTCCACCAACCCCACATCGGCAGCCGTGGTCAACTCCCGATAATACCGCAGATCACCGGACAAACGCGGCCAGGGCATCCCTCCCCCCGCGCCGATTCCGCGGCAACGGTCCATTGCCACCACGATGTCGAAGCTGACGCAGGTATCGCTCACAACATGGAACCGGCCGCAATATCGATTAGCTGCAGCAATTCACGTATCACAATCGAACGGTTGGCATCGACGTCGTAGAGTGCCGATATCATTCTCCGCGCCGACGCCACGTCGCCGCGCGCCTTGCCGCGGGCGATCAACTCACGGCAGTATGCCGGCATCGGCCCCCAATTGGCGCATTCGACAAAATCGTCGTTAAAAAAAACGAACTTGGGTATCGCCTCGCCGCCGTTAGTGAGGTACCGCACAAAGATTTCCGGGTGTTCATTTCGATACAGGTAACGTATATCGATTTTGGGTGCAGCGGCGACGATCGCCTGCAAAACGGGTACGTGCCGCACGACATCGCCGCACCAGTCTTCGGCAATCGCAACAACCTTCACCTCTCGTTCGATTGACGTGAGGTACGCAATATGATGCGTGTCCAGACCAAGCTCCCGGCGCGCGCGTTCGATCGAATCGCACTTCTCCCGATTGGAGCCGGCTTCGAGCCATTGGTTGTATGTGCGGCCTGTTGCATAGATCGAGGGCCAGTCCGGTACCGGCAATATCGGCGATCTGCTCATGGTGTCATCTTGCTCCTTCGTTGAAAATCAATGGATGATCGTGTACCAGTAACGAACCAGATCTCACACAGGCATAACCGCCGGAAAAGGTATCTGGCGTTCCCCGATCTCAATCGCAGTCTCGTTCTTTTGATCTTTTTCACAAATCCGCGGACGCGTCACGGCCCGCACGAGTCCCGAGATGAAGCGACCCGCTCCAGACACATTACGCGAGTTGCACCACGGCCGGTTCGACCATGTCCTGTAGATTGAACGGTAATATCGTCAATCGCAACGTTAGCCCGAAAAACAGATGCGTCAATGGAGGATTCTTTATGGCACTATGGGGCGGAAGGTTTTCGAAGTCAACGGCTGAACTGCTAAGCGAGTTCAGCCAATCCATTTCCTTCGACCAACGTCTGTATGCGCACGACATACGGGGCAGTATCGCGCATGTCAAAATGCTTGCAGCTACAAGGATCATACCTGAAGGAGACGCCGAGGCTATTATCGGTGAACTTCAATGTATCGAAGAAGATATCACATCCGGCCGCTTCGAGTTCAAAACGGAACTCGAAGATATTCATATGAACATCGAAAAGGCGCTGATCGACCGCCTGGGCGAAGCCGGCGCCCGCGTACATTCTGCGCGCAGCCGCAATGACCAGGTCGCGACTGACATCCGCCTTTATCTCCGGGACGAAATCGATACGATATCGACGATGATTCGACGGCTCATGCGGACACTGGTTGACCTCGCCGGACGCAACGACTCCGCAATTCTACCTGGCTTCACACACCTGCAGCATGCACAGCCGGTGCTGTTCGCTCACCATCTTCTGGCCTACGTAGAAATGTTCGCACGCGACGTCGAGCGATTACGCGACTGCAGAAAGCGTATGAACCTGTGCCCCCTCGGTTCCGGGGCACTTGCCGGTACGACGCTGCCGATCGATCGCGAGCAGGTGGCGCGAAACCTCCAATTCGACGGTGTTGCCCGCAACAGCATGGATGCTGTTGCCGACCGCGATTTTATTATTGAGATTCTGGCGGCGCTGTCAATCTTCATGATGCACATGTCACGGCTGTCGGAGGACATCATTTTGTGGATGTCCCAGGAATTTCATTTCGTCGTGCTGGACGACAGATACTGCACCGGCTCCAGTTTGATGCCGCAAAAGAAGAACCCCGACATTTCCGAACTCACACGAGGAAAAACAGGCCGTGTCTACGGCGATTTGATTGCTCTGCTGACGGTGATGAAAGGATTGCCGCTGACCTACAATCGCGACCTCCAGGAAGACAAGGAGCCGTTGTTTGACGCGGTCGATACCGTCAAGATGGTCCTCGCAGTATACGATCCGATGCTTCAGAGTATGCAAACGAACGCCGACGCTATGGCGACGGCTTCCGCGGACTCGATGTTGATGGCCACGGATCTTGCCGAATGGCTGGTCAGTGTGGGCGTGCCGTTTCGCACGGCGCACGAAAAGGTCGGACGACTGGTGGCGTTTTGCCAGTCGCGAACCGGTGACCTGCGTGATTTGTCGCTAGCCGATATCCAGGACGTCATACCAGAGGCAACTGCGGAATGCCTGGGCCTCTTTACCGCCGAACACAGCGTCGGAATTCGCAACTCCCTCGGCGGCACGTCCCCGTCGCAGGTCGCATCACAGTTGCGGCATTGGAAGTGTGAGCTCGATGTCGACGAGTGATATGCGGTCGATTGTCGTGGTGGGTGCGGGAGCCGTTGGCAGCTATTTCGGGGGTCGCCTGGCGCAGGGCGGCGCCACTGTGTCAGTCGTATGTCGGAGTGATTACGATACGGTGAAGCAGCGAGGTATCACGGTGAAAAGCTGTGATGGCGATTTCCAATTCACACCGACATGCACACTGGCGCACGATGAGCCGCCGAATTGCCCGGCGTATTACTACGTGATAGTCGCCATGAAGGTGCTGCCGCACATCGACGTGCCGGCCACGATCCGAGACTTCGTTGGACCTCATACAGCAATCCTCCTGCTCCAAAACGGAATTGATATCGAAGCATCGGTTGCGCGGGCGTTTCCAGAAAACGAGGTAATAAGCGGTCTTGCTTTTATCTGCGTCAGCCGAACTGCGCCAGGCGTTGTCCACCATCAGGATCATGGCCGAATCGTGCTTGGCCGCTATCCAGCCGGCCGTTCAAGCCGGGTAACTGCGCTGCAGCGCAGCTTCGAAGCTGCAGGCGTTCCGTGCCGGGTATCGACAGATATCCTCACGGATCGCTGGGCGAAACTCCTGTGGAACGCACCGTATAACACACTCTCCGTATTGGCGGGCGGTGTAACCACTAAGGAGATTATGGACGATCCGGCGCTGTCAGTACTTGTACGGCAGATCATGTTGGAGATCCGCACCATCGCGGCGGCGTACGGCTGCAGGATCGACATGACCGTGGTGGACAAACATGTCGAAGACACCCGCACAATGCGGCCCTACAAAACGAGTATGCTGCTGGATTTCGAGGCGGGCAGACCTCTGGAGGTGGAAGCGATTCTGGGGAATGCCTTACGCATGGCAGCGGAGAAAGCCCTGCCGACTCCCAAACTGGACGTATTGTATCCGCTATTGGCGACCATTGATCGAGCGCAACGGCAATAGGCAATTCACCTCATTGTCGTTGAGGCCGCGACCAACCGGGCGCAGCAATTGCGACTCAGGTGCGGCTGTATTCCCGATTCCGGTTGCCGTCGATGCGCGGTATGACATAACGGGTCACCGCATCCTGAACTTCAGACAGACACTTGTTGCCGAAATACCGTATGCTGAGCAACTCCTGCGAACTTCTGGAAATGAGTTGCCCGACGGTGTGAATATCGACGGAATGCAGACCGTTTACGCTCCGCCGCGAAATCTGCAACTCCGACAACGGCGCCTCATCGCATTCGTGGAGAATCCTTTCGGTGCACTGCGCCAGCTTCGCGCCAATGCATCCTTCCAGGATCGGCGCGGACCGGGAATTTCGGCGATGGGATCCGCCCCCCTGTGCATTGAATTGCCCGCTGTCGTCTATAGACGCCGACTTACGATGCGCCGACCGCCGTGTGAAATGTGACGTGGTCCGGTTTCGCGATTCCGCATCGTCGATGCTCACGGGAGGTCGGCGTATCTTGCCTTCGTTGTCGATCCGCTCGTCTTCAATCAGCGCACGGAGTTTCTTCAATGAATGCATCTGAATCTGCCTCACACGCTCGCGGGTGCGCCCGATAATGACACTCACCTCTTCCAGCGTTTTCGGACGGCTCCCGTCCAAACCATACCGCATGATGAGTATCGTCCGTTCGCGGTCGTCAAGGTTGTGAATCAACCCCTTGAGTCGCTGTATACTCTCTGCATCCTCGATGATGTCGTCGGGTTTCGACGCCGATGCGTCCGGGATAATATCCTCGAAATTCCCGTCCTCGCCCTTTTGTATCGGGTCGTGCATCGAGAAGGTCCTCAAATCTGCGAGTTTGAGGCCCTGTATCGTACGCTTCGTGAGATCAAGGTGGTCGGCGATTTCGCTGTCAGTCGGATTGCGCCCCAATTTTTCCGTCAACTGAATCTTGGCGGAGCGGATCTTGTTGATCTTGCCTGCCGACGCCACCGGCACCCTAATCGTGCGACTTTTTTGCGACAGTGCACGCCGCATCGCCTGTTTAATCCACCACGCGGAGTAACTGCTGAACTTGGCCCCCTTGGCCGGATCGAATTTTTCGGCTGCACGCATCAATCCAATGTTGCCCTCGGAAATCAGGTCCAGTAACGGCAACCCCAGTCCCTTGAAATCATGAGCAATCTTTACCACCAGCCGAAGGTTCGATTTGATCAATTTTTGTTTGGCAATAAGATCGCCTGCTTTGATCTTCCGCGCGAGTTCGATTTCCTCTTCTTTGGTGATCAACGGAATCACACCAATATCCTGCATGTAAGCTTTCATCGGGTCATTATTACGATACATTGTGGGTTCCTACTTTCTCTCTGCTAGGCGCGCGCTAAGCCGGTTGCAATCATTCACGGGCTTAATAACAGACCCGACCGGCAAACTAAATTCTGGAACGGTTCGTAACGTATTCGTGTGTCATATATAGGCCATCAATCGCAACACACACCTCAAGTACCCTCTCCCCAGTGGGCATGCCGAAAACGCAGTGCTCACAACCCAGTGGTACGCTAATGCTGTATGGAGTTTTTGCAAGGGTAAGATTATGATAATTTTATGTATATGTAGAATAAAGACATATTCACACTTCTTTTCAATCGCATGAAGCTGTTTTTCAACATTTCTGCCAAGATTGCGGGTGTATTCCTTGCCGTTTATCTCATCGTCACGGTAATTCGTGACAGCGGAGTCGATATTAGCGCCGAATTTGCGACATGCATGCCACATCTCCTGGCGCTGGCGTTGATACTTCAAGGACTAGCGTTTACGATCGGCTTCTACCGATGGAAACTGTTGCTGGATGTACAGGGGATCCGGCTGAGATTTATCGCAATCGCACAGCTCTCAATGATCGGCGTGTTCTTTAACCTGGTTATTCCCGGCGCGGTCAGCGGCGATGTGATCAAGATGGTGTACATATGCAGGCACGCCGCGGGACGACGGACAGAAGCAGCACTCACGATCCTGCTCGACCGCGTGCTGGGCCTGTTCGGATTGTTGCTTGTAGCACTGGTATCGGTGCTGCTGGCAATCGACTACATTCGTACGGCAGCGGTGGAAATTCAGATTGGTGCAGGCATTGTCGGTGGCGGCAGCATAGTCGGCCTAGCAGCGTTTATGGTCGTTTTTTTCAGGGAACGATTTCAACAGCTGCCGGTCGTTCGAGCGGCCATCTCAACGGGTGACAGGATAATTCCTCAGGTCCTATCCCAGGTGCTGCGAAGAATGGTAGCCGGACTGGATCTGTATCGTGGCAATACGCGCGTGATCGGGCAGGCGATGCTGTGCTCGGTTGCGGTGCATTCAGTGCTCGCCATGGCTATTTTCACGCTTGGACAGGGGTTCCGGGAGCACAATGTGAGCCTGCCTAAATACTTCCTCGCAACACAGGTTGCCAATACCGCCGGCGCCATTCCGGTGACGCCCTCCGGCTTCGGCAGTCGCGACCTGGTGATGTCAACGTTTCTTCTGGATGCCGGTGCAGATCGGAAGAAAGCAGGCATCATACCGGCCTTCTTTTCCATCATGCTGGCAAGCTGGAGCGTTGTCGGCGGCATTGTATTTGTCACATTCCGCCGCCGACAGGACAACGACGCGCTGCCCGCAGACGGCGCGGCGGTGGGATAAGGTGTTAGCTCCGCCCCTGATCGAAAAAGTCGTAGGGTGATTTACATTCGCGCGCAGATGGAGTCATTCCATTACGGGAACTTTGTTTCCGCCCTGCGCCAAGTTATGCTTTTCGCTCAGGTCGACCAGATCAGCAAGAATATACAGCGATTCATCGAGATATACATCCGCAGCTTCCGGCTCATTCTCCTCGGTGGAGTCGCTGTCCTGATCCTCCTTGTCGTCTTCGTCTTCCGCGCCTGCAGGGCGCCGCTTGCCCAGTATGGCACGGCTTCGTTTAGTCCAATACTTGTCTTCCTCGCGCATGGCAAGACGCGTCTCCCTGGCCAATGACAAGGTCTTGTTCTTCTGACGTTCGCCGTAACGCTCTATATCGTTGAACAGCTCCTGCATCTCAACGTTGGCCTGAACGCGCGAGGCTGATCGGGTCGATAACTCCGGAACCATCGGTGCCACGTCGATCGTGCGCACGACGTCGCGCGGGGCGATTTCATCCCAGGACATAACAAACTTGTGGTACGCCTCGCCAATTTCCATGTGATCCAAAAACGAGGGAAAAACAATGTCGGCGACAACGCCATTTTTTTGCGTCGACGCGCCGGTTACTCGGTAAAACTTTGCCATCGTGTATTTCATGGCGCCGCATTTCTTGTTCTTGAAATAATGCAGCCGATCCAGCTTCAGAACGGTTTGCACCGTACCTTTCCCATGTGTATGCGTCCCGCCAACAATGACACCGCGACC
This sequence comes from Verrucomicrobiota bacterium, assembly GCA_021772615.1. Taxonomy (GTDB): domain Bacteria; phylum Verrucomicrobiota; class Lentisphaeria; order JABSQK01; family JAJFLO01; genus JAJFLQ01. The sequence continues at coordinate 84,484 of JAJFLQ010000077.1, forward strand.
ATAATCCATGATCGCACCCGAAAAGATCTCGGAAGCAGAGGCGCTGGTCTTGTTCACCATGACCACAAGGGGAATATCGTAGTAGAATCCGTTGTCATCGTCCTTGCGGACATCAACTCCCTTGCGGTTACGCACCTGGACAACCGGTCCTTCGGGAATAAAGAGCCCCGTGAGATTGATCGCCTCTTCAAGGCTGCCGCCCCCGTTGGAACGGAGGTCGATCAGAAGCCCATCGACCTGATCGTCCTTGATCATCCGGTCAATGATCCGCTTGACATCCACCGATGTACTCTTGGCGCCTTCGCGGCCATCTTTCAGGCCCTCGAAATCCGCATAGAAGGACGGAATATCGATGACACCGAGGTTGTATGCTCGACCGTCATCAAGCACGATGGGTTTGACCTCTCCCGTTGCCTCCTGGTCCTTGAGTTTTACTTCGTCGCGGATAATCGTGATGACCTTAGGGGCACCGTGCAACGATTGGATCACGGTCAACCGCACCTCGGTGCCTTTTGCTCCGCGAATTTTTCGAACCACTTTGTTCAGCGGCATGTCGACCACATCGACGGCCGGCTCACTTCCTTGCGCAACGGCAGTAATGCGGTCGCCGGATTGCAACCGCCCGTCCTTTTCCGCGGGGCCGCCGGTGATTACATTGACCACTTCGGTGTAGCCGTCTACAGAACGCAACGTGGCGCCAATACCAGTCAACGAAAGTTTCATGGCAATGTCGAAATCCTCGACCGACCGCCAATTGAGATAACTCGAATGCGGATCGAAAACGTGCAGCATCGACGAAAGATAGTATTCGAGAATGTCAGCACTGTCGTTATCGTTAAAAAATTTGAGATAGTTTTCGTAGCGTTTGACGACGTTTTCCTCCGGCGTCAGCTTTTCCTCATCAAATGAGTTTTCCTCGGCTTCCTCTTCTTCGTCGTCGATCAGGAATTTCTCGACCAGCAACTGATTTTTCAGCCGTTTTCGCCAGATTTCGTCGAGTTCCGCTTTATCTGCCGCCCATGCCAACTCGGAGCGATCGACGACCATCGACTCGTTTTTATCGAAGTCATAATCGGTCTTTATGGACGCCCGCACGTAGTCAACGCGTTCCCTGATCCGCTGGAGAAACCGTTCGTAGACATCGAATGCAAACTCAATATTCCCAAGGATCAACAAATCATCCAGGATATACTTTTTCGAGGAGAAGTCTTCCAGATCCTGGGCAATGAAAAAATAGCGGTTGGGGTCCAGCCGCAGGAAATATTCTTCATACAGCAGCTGTGACAGAGCGTCATCCACAGTTGGTCGGTTATAGTGGTAATCCTGGATCAGCTTGGCCACAACTTTGGCCACATCACGGTCAAGTTTTGCCGCTTTTCGTACCACCGTGGTCTCGGCAACCGCGCGGGTTAACACGGTCTCGTCAGGTGCCGACGCGGAGGTCGAATGCTGAAGGGAAACGCATAGCAACACCGTAAAAACCGCTTTTACAAGATATTCCGGGGTGGTTACTCTCATCGTGATCACCTCATATTCATGTGGCATTTATATCTGCGGCAGAATTCGGAAATCCATTTCATTCAGACGAAAGTCGAGTGATATTGCGATATCCGCAATGCTGCACGGGCGGGTTCGAGCCCCGTATGCGCGCGCAATGAGAAAATTGGCGCACTGTATACGGTTCACGGGCCTTGGACGACGTTCAAAACAATGTACCGAAGGCTCGTAATTACAATTCAGTATGTTCTTTTTCCCCTTTCCTTGCGTAGCGGTCAATGCCCGAGCAATCGGTCAAGGTTCGTGTCGCGATCGGCGCCCAATTTGATAGCCGTCGTGTACCACGACCGCGCATCATTGATTCGGGGAGGCTCCGATCCGGCATACAACACGGCAAGATTGTACGCGGCCTCGGCGTTACCGGCGTCCACCGCAAATGACCGCTTGAATTGGGTTTCGGCCGCGGCGCCATTGCCGAGTGTCGCATAGGCAACGCCAAGCATGCGGTGCGCGTCGGAATTATTTGGCTGAAGCGCAACGCTGCGGCTCAGCATCGAGATAGCCATGTCTGATTTTCCCGTGCGTGTGAGAACATAGCCGAGTGTAAGAAGGTTGTCTATATTGTCAGGTTCCAAGTAAAACAGACGATCCAACTCCACCAACGCCCCCTCGTCGTCGCCCATATCGATCTGCAGATGCCCCAGGCGTTCCAGAGTATCCCGGTGTTCGGGATCAAGCGCAAGCACGCGGCGATAAAGAAGTTCAAGGCGCTCGGGCTCAAATGACTCACCAAACTCCGCGATCGCTTTCAGTGTGCTTGCAACTTCACTTTTTGCCGCTTCAGCGCCGTCTGTCGCTGCCGGCGGCGGCGGTGCAGGCGCCGCCAGGTGATTGGCGACGGAATCAACGACGCTGCCTCCGGTATGGTTGCTGCGGCGGATCAGGTCACGCTCACGATCCTTGAGGTTTCCGGCCAGCGATCGATTTACGCCGACTTGCGACTGGTACAATGTATTGAGCCGCTCGTATTCCAGCTTGATACGTGCGTTTTCCTCATGCTTGGCAGTGAGTTGCGTTTGCAACATTTTCTGCTTCTGAAGTCGATCTTCGAACTGACTGTTGAGCCGATCGATCGCATCGCGCAGTCGAACATTTGCGTCCTGGATCCGGTTGAGTTCGGACTCGCTGGAAAACGACGGAGATGTCGACATCTCCATTTGTTCGCCGTCTTGTGCCGCCTGCAGCCTATTTTCGGCATCAACGGGATCCGCGGCTGCCCCGGCGATCGCCGCCATCTTCTCGATCCGTTGCGTCAAACCGATCATGCGCTTATCGGCTGCCGCCAGCGCTGCACGATTCTGCGCTGCCTCTATCTCATGCATGCGAGCCCGCTCCAACGCCCCCTCCCGCTCCAGGGACAACGTCTTGTTACGCTGCGTTAAGTCACGGATTTTCCCTTCCCATTTGATTTTTTTGTCGACAAGTTCACGATTGCTGTGTTTGAAAATATCGAGCTGTCTGCCAAGCGCGAGAATAGCGTCATCTTCGGACGGGTCATCGTTTGCCTGCGTAAGTTTTCGTGTCAATGCGTCGACGCGTTGGGTCAGTTCGAGATTCTTATCGGCAAGGGCCGCGTTCTCCAGGAGTATCGCCTTGTTCTCCGAAGCGAGCTGCGTGGTCATCGCTGCGCCGGCCTGAGCCTCGGCGAGCTGTTCCTTCATCTCGGCCATACGTTGATTCATCGCTGCAAGCGCCTCCTGACTTTCCTGTAGCCGTCGATTCACGATCGGCACAGGTATCGCGGACGGCGGCATAACGTCACGTGTAGCCTGCGACGGCAGCACACCTTCTAATGCACCAATCCGATCACGGCAGTAATCGATTCGGTACGTTATCAACGACGGATTCCACTGGGGAAAATGGTCTCGGACTCCAAGAAACCGCTCCATGGCTCTGCCGTAGCACGCCAACGCTGTGTTGATGTCGTCAGCCGACTCTGCTTGCTCTCCAGCCTGGAGATCGCGGTAACCCGCCATCCACGCAGATCGGGCCTTCTCATTTTCCGAAAGCTCTCCGCCTGGTGCACCATATGCGAGAACGGCGTTAACGGCGAGGAGGAATGCCAGCTTTGCGGCGGCGTGTACTGCATCCATAATATCGGGTAACCTCTTGAATCCTGTGGGGCCGGGATGTTAATTAGGTTGACGGTCGATCCCGAGCCTGACGATTAAGGTATGCCTGGGAAGACGCACTCGCAGCGAACTCAGGCGGCTTGCACTTATGACTCCGGCGTCAAAGCAAGGTTCGTCGTACCAGGGAAATAGCAATGCTGGATGACAGAGATTATATGCGCCCTCACTGGCCGCATGGTGGCTATGGCCATGGTCTGGGGGAAAACTCCGCGGTCAAGAAGTTGATTATCATTAACGTCGTGATATTCCTTCTGCAGCTCGTGCCCGGAGGCGATATCAAGCGAAGTCTGGCGTTGACGTCGCAAGATGCCATACAATTCTGGCGATTCGGTACCTACATGTTTCTGCACGGCGACATGTGGCATCTTCTGTTCAACATGTGGGCCTTGTTTATCTTTGGCAGCCAGCTGGAAAAACGGCTCGGAATGATACGCCTGGTAAAGGTGTATATGGTAAGCGGATTGCTGGGCGGCATAACATGGCTCCTTTTCAATATCTCTTCCACAAGCTACGTGATCGGCGCCAGCGGCGCTGTTTTCGGGCTCATGGGCGCAGCCGCCCTCCTGTGTCCGAACGAAGAGATCATGATGTTGTTTCCGCCGGTACGATTGCGAATGAAAACGCTGGTGGTGTTTACCGCAATAATCGAAGTGATGATGCTCTACAACATGCATTCAGGGGTAGCGCACCTGGCGCATCTTGGCGGTCTGCTGGGTGGGTTACTCTACGTCAAAAAGGAAGCGTCAGCCGCAAATCACCGGCGGCGTCACGTACAGCGGGGAGCATCGAGCAAGGATTTCGGCAGCATCGTCGGTGAGATGCGCGAGCGCCTGTTCAACAGCCGTAACGCCGACCGCGGGCATCGGCGACCTCCCAACTTGCGCATTGTGACGGACGACAACACGTCAAGCGACGAAGAGTTTATCAGCGTGCAGATCGACCCTATTTTGGACAAAATTGGGAAATTCGGAATGAAGAGCCTCACGCCGCAGGAACGCCGTATCCTTGAACGGGCCCGCGAGAAGCTGAAGGATCGGACGTAATGGCAGAAGTCAGCCTCGAAACACGGTTGGGCGACGTGATTCTGAAGAACCCGGTGGTCACCGCGTCCGGTACATTTGGGTACGGGAAAGAATACGCCGACCTCGTACCATTGGAGAAACTTGGCGGTATCACGGTAAAAGGCGTGTCGCCGTTTCCGAGCCACGGCAACACGCCGCCGCGTACAGGCGAGGTGTTTGCCGGTCTGATAAACTCGATCGGGCTCCAGAATCCCGGCCTCGATAGATTCATGAACCATGAGGATTACCTGCCCTTTCTGCGAACGGTGGACACCGCGGTTTTCATCAACATCTGGGGCCGTACAATCGACGACTATGTTGCGGTCGCCGCCGCGCTTGACAGCGAATCCGAGGGCATAGCCGCACTCGAGATTAACATTTCATGCCCGAATATCAAAGAGGGCGGCAGCTCATTCGGCACCAATCTGACGTTGGCCGGCAAGGTTGTCGAGGCAGTACGGAACGCGACATCGCTTCCACTTATCACGAAACTCAGTCCAAACGTCACGCATGTGGCCGATTTCGCCAGATGCGTTGTCGACCACGGAAGTGATATGATTTCAGTGATCAACACCTATCCGGCAATGTCTATCGACATAAACACGCGCCGCCCCTGTGTTTCGACTGTGGCCGGGGGACTCAGCGGGCACGCGATAAAGCCGATCGCAGTGAAGATCGTCTACGATGTAGCGCGCGCGGTGGACGTGCCGATCATCGGCATGGGCGGCATCTATTCGGCCGAAGATGCCATCGAGTTCATGCTCGCCGGCGCCGACGCCGTCGCGATCGGCACCGCCCTTTTTTCCGACCCCGGAACACCGCTCGATGTGATCGCCGGCATCAAGACCTACCTCGAGTCCTGGGGCATCAACGATGTTGCCGACATCGTTGGCACCGTGCTGACGGTCTGACGAATCGCTCTTGAAGCTTTCTCACTCGAACGAACCTGCGTACGCTACGCATGTCGTTAGGGGGTGACGATTCCAAAACGGCAATGGACGGGCGCCGACGATTTTGAAATGTTCGCTGGAACAGGTGAAGAGTTTTAATTGGGTTAATAGCCAGACCGTGTTCCAGAGTTCGACAGAGCTGTAAAGTTGAACGTCCATTTTATCAACACGCCGACACCCTTGCTAAACGGTGTCCGGAATTACCAATTTCGGCAATTTGAGATTGTGGTTTATTTGCCATTTGATGCTTGTGATTTGGAATTTCTTGCTCGAAACCCTTTTCGAACAGGCTCTGGATATCAGTCGCCCTGCAATTTGGACGGTTCGCTGGAGCCCGTCAACGACGCCAGCTGCGCGGTATCCGGCGCTGGGGGTAGCGACGGTTGCGCAGTGGTTTCGATGGGTGGTGACGGACGGGTGAGTCCGCGAAGAATATCGGCGTCACGTGCTCCGGCCTCGGCTTCGTTCATGAGGTGCTCAGGCACCGCACCGCCGGTTCGCGCACCGGTTCGCGCCGGTGATTCCGTGGCGGCCGCTGTCACAGCGCTGATAAAAAACGACTCAAGGCTCATTTGCGGATGGCTAACCTCGCATGTCACATTGGCAAACACATTGCCCAATGCGCGTCTGATGCGCTCCGGAATGTCCGGATCCTGGCCCGTATCGTCAATGGTGAGCCGGACCTTGGTCGTGTCTTCCAGGAGTTGCGCCAGTGTACCGGTTACACAAATACGGCCGTTGTACATTATCGCGATTCGACCGCAGATGTCTTCGATGTCCGCG
>JAJFLQ010000078.1 GCA_021772615.1 Verrucomicrobiota bacterium
GAGGTCGATCGTTACGAATTTGGCGCCCAGTGATTGTACCTGCTCTGCAACTACGGGACGTGTATCAAATGCATCGACTCTGGCGCCAAGGCGTTTGGCGGTGGCGATAGCCTGTAAGCCTGCGACGCCGGCGCCGATGATAAACACGCGTGCAGGCGAGATGGTGCCGGCCGGCGTCATCATCATGGGAAAGATCTTATCCAGCCTTTCAGCGGCCAGAATCACCGCGTTGTAGCCGGCGAGGCTCGCCTGGGAGCTAAGCGCATCCATTTTCTGCGCCCTCGTGGTGCGCGGTATCATCTCGATACTCACTGTTGTAATCTCGCGGGCGGCAAGGTCCCGTATACGGGCGGTCTCGTTAAACGGATCGAGGAAGCTCACGTGGATGGATCCCCTGGGAATCCGTTCAATGTCGTCGGCTGTCGGGCAGCCTACGCGCAGGACGAGGTTGGCTTGCGCAAACAGCGTATCGCGGTCATCGGCGATCGTGCACCCAGCCGCTTTGTAGGCGGCGTCGGTCTCGTGTATGCCCGTGCCCAGACCGGACTCGACGCATATCTCAATGCCTTTTGCGGTCAGGCGTGACGCATTCGCGGGTATCAGTGCGGTCCGCGGTTCGCCGTTGTGATTCTCGTTGGGTATGGCAATTTTCATTGCAGGGCCTTATCTCCGGGGTTGGAAAATCTCGTCCGGGTTGAGGTGAAATAATTGGACAAGACGGTATTATAACCCCTTCTAATCAATTTGTCGGTGCGGTGCTGAATTTAATCAACGCCGCGCGCCTGATTCACCGCTCAGCAACGGTTAACGGTGGTGATTCGTGGCCGCGGGACGCGTCTTGTTCTCGCGCTATTGTGAATAATCATGTGGTAACGCGATACCATGGGCAGACATACAGTCGAGAAAATCGGCGGCACGTCGATGAGCCGCTTCGACCGGATACTCACCGATATCATTATTGGTGACCGGTCGGAGCCGCAGATGTACAATCGTATTTTTGTGGTGTCGGCCTACGGCGGGGTCACCGATTTGCTGCTGGAGAATAAGAAGTCCGGCGCGCCGGGTGTCTACGGGCAGTTTCGCACCGGTGACGGCACCTGGCGCGACGCCCTGGCTACGATTCGCGAGACAATGAAACGCTTCAATCGGCGATTCGAGAAGATCGGACTGGACCGTGCCGCCGCAGATGCATTTGTCGACGAGCGCGTAGACGGTGTGCTGCGTTGTCTCTCCGGCCTGCGCAAGGTGTGCTCGTACGGTCATTTTCAGTTGGATGCTTACCTGCCGATGGTACGCGAGATGTTGAGCGCGATGGGAGAGGCGCACAGCGCGTACAATGCGACCGCCATCATTCGGAGTCGCGGCATCAATGCGTTATTTGTCGATTTGTCGGGATGGATGGAAGAGGAGAATCTTCCGTTCGATGAGAAAATAACCGCAGTGTTCGATGCGATTGATCTAGCAACTACGTTGCCGATTGTGACCGGCTATACCAAGTGTTCAGAAGGCATCATGGCGACCTTCGATCGGGGCTACAGCGAGATAACGTTCAGCAAGATCGCGACGCTTACAAAAGCGGCCGAAGGGATAATCCACAAAGAGTTCCACTTGAGTACCGGTGACCCCAAGCTGGTCGGCGTCGATAATGTACAGGTCATCGGCCAGACCAACTACGATGTTGCGGACCAGCTTGCCGATCTTGGCATGGAGGCGATTCACCCGAAGGCTTCGAAGAGCATGGAGCAGGGCAGTATCCCGATTCGCGTCAAGAATGCGTTCGAGCCCAACCATCCCGGTACATTGATATGCAGCAATGCATTCAAGAGCGAGACGGCACGCGTCGAGATGATCACAGGGCGCAAGGATATGCTGGGGATCGAGGTCTATGATCCCGATATGGTTGGCCAGAGCGGATTCGATTACCGTATCCTATCGATATTTCACCACTACCGTATCAGCTATGTCACCAAGAACACCAACGCCAATACCATCACCCATTTTATACCCGAAAAGACGAAAAACCTGGACCTGTGTCTTGCCGAGATCCGCCGCGAATTCGCAACCGCGGAAATTCATGAGTTTCGTGTGGCGATTGTGTGTGCGATCGGCAGCAATATGAAGATGCCGGGTTTTCTCGCCAACGCAGCGAACGCGTTGGCCGATGCCGGAATTAATATTCTCGCGCTCAACCAGTGCATGCGCCAGGTAAATATGCAGTTCATTGTCAAGCGCAAGGATTTCGAAGCAGCCATTATCGCGCTTCACCGCGGGTTGGTCGAAGCCGGGTAACCAGCCGCTTGCGGCCTTACGGCTTCGCCGTAAATCCAGCCGAAGTCCGATGGGCTGCCACTGGATAAATGTCGGCGACAATTGAGTTGGCACCCATGCATTCCATTTTGTTCCGCGTCCCGAACGATCCTGTCCCTTCGGCACTTTCCCTGGGAAGTAACCGCGGCGACCGGGCGGAGTTCCTGAATCAGGCGGTGAGGCTCCTGTCGCTGCGGGTTCTTGGGCACGTGGTTTGTTCGGAATACTATGAGACGTGCCCGGTAGGCTGCCCGCCGGGTACGGGCGATTTCCTCAACGCTGCGGTAACCGGTCACACATCCCTGTCGCCTGGAGAGGTACTTGCGCAATGCCGTACCATCGAAGAGGAACTCGGTCGCCCCGTCGCCGTGAACCGGGACGTTGATCGTACGATCGACATTGATGTCCTGTTGTATGGAACGCACGAATACTCAGAGCCGGAACTGACGATACCGCATCCGCGCATGCGCTCACGCCTGTTCGTGCTGGTGCCGTTAAGCGATATTGCAGCAGAGTGGAAGGTTCCGCCGGAAATGTGTACGGTCGCTGGTCTTCGCGATGCCGTTCTGGCCTCAGCTTGTGACCAGCGCCTCCGGCGCAGCGGTCCCGGAGTCGGAAAATAAACGCTGAATTGCATGACCAACCCGGAATCAATGCCGTGGGTGTCCGCGCGTGGCGCGGTTCCAAAGCGGTGTCAAGCCACCGCACTCCAGAGCGCCTTTGGCGCAGCGGTCCCGGCGTTCACAACGGCATCATGAATCTGCGGTGTCTTCACCACTATCATCGTCGTCAGGCGGCGTATCGCTGCCGCGTTTGACCTGAAGGTACTTGACTATCTTTTTTGTCGATATCCGTGACCCCTTGGCGCCGGCGCCGCGAATGGGAATGTCGTCGAACACGATTTCGCAATGGTCGATACGTTGAAATTTGGCCGGCTCGAACTCACACCGTACAACAATTCCGTAGCGATCGAATAATTTGTCGACCTTACATCCCTGTGGCGCCACCCGGTACTCGCGGTCGATAATAAACTTGCTGATGCGGAACCGTTTGGCAAAGCTCAGGCGTGTACGCTTGTCCTTATATATAAGGCCGTATACCTGTTCCTTGTCCGCTTTCATGACCGCGCACACCGAGCCGACGTACAGCTTATCCGGGATATTGATGACCTTATAGGTGCCGTCCCAATTAAGGATCACGAATTTGTCGTATTCGGTGCATGATATGGGTTCGGATGCCTTTACCGCGGTGCCGATATAGCCTGTACTTCGGTCCCAGCCGACCTTAATATTGCTGAGCGCGATTTCGCGCACATTCACGGTCTCGATGTTTTCGATCTGCGTGCGCCGCGGGTAACGTTCCCCATACCGCTTAAGAATATCTTTGAGATAGCGAATGGTGAACGTGCGTATATTGGCGAGGTTTTCGGTGACCTCGTCGATCTTGCGAAGGATTTCGTCCAGATCCTTCTTGTTGCGGTCGATATCGAATCTCGAAATCCGGCGAATCGGGATCTGCAGGAGTTTGTCGATGTCATCGTCGGTAATGTCACGTTTCAACAGGTGGCGAAACGGCTCAAGCCCGGTCCGCACCTGCGCCATTACGTCGTCGTAGGACTTGCATTCCTCGATGCGCTTGTAGATGCGATTCTCGATGAAGATCTGCGCCAGCGTTTTCGCATGAAAAAGGTCTTCGAGCTTGCCGAGTTCAAGTTCGAGTTCACGGCGCAGGTCCTCGAGCAGCTTGTCGGCGTTGTGCTGCAGAATCTCCTCGACTGTTACCAGGCATGGCCGGTTATCGCGAATGACCAGGCAGTTTACCGAAATCGAGATTTCGCAGTCGGTATACGCATATAGTGCCTTCACGGTCTGGTCGGCATATACGCCGCGTGGCAGAGAGATCTCGATTTCGACCTGCTCCGCAGTAAAATCATGCAGCGCCGCGATTTTCAACTTGCCCTTATTCGTGGCGTCCTCGATCGAATTCATCAATGACTCGGTGGTCGTGGTCGCGGGTATCTCGCGAATGACCACGGTCTTCTGGTCGGTGATGTCGATTTTTGCCCGCAGCCGAACCTTGCCGTTGCCGTGGTCGTACTCGGCCACGTCCATAATGCCGCCCTGCAAAAAGTCCGGGTGCAGCGTGACCGGCTGCTTCCGCAGAACCGCAATTTCTGCCTCTATTACTTCGCGGAAATTATGCGGCAGGATGCGGGTGGACATTCCCACAGCAATGCCCTCGGTGCCCTGCATGAGGAGCACGGGCACCTTTGCCGGAAGCGTGACCGGCTCATAATTGCGGCCGTCGTATGAGTCGACGAATTCGGTAATTTCTTTATTAAAAAGAACCTCGCGGGCAAGCGGCGACAGCCGACACTCAATGTAACGTGCGGCCGAAGCTCGGTCACCAGTAAGGATATTGCCGAAATTGCCCTGGCGATCGATGAAGAATTCCTTGTTCGCCACGTGCACCAGCGCGTCGAAAATCGAGGCGTCGCCGTGCGGATGGTATTTCATCGTGTTGCCGACAACGTTGGCGACCTTATGGAACTTGCCGTCATCCATCTCCCACAGAGAGTGGAGAATCCGTCGCTGCACCGGTTTGAAACCGTCGTCGATGTGAGGGATCGCCCGCTCTTTGATCACGTACGAGGCATATTCGAGAAAATGCCCGGCCATGAGCTGCTTGAGCGCACTGGGTTCTTCGGGTGGTGCGGGCGTGTCGCCGTTGCCGTCGGCATTGGCTGCGGTTTCGACCGCGTCGTCGGTTGCATCATTCGGCATTCGGCAGTTCCTGGGAAGTCAATGTCGTTGGGTTAGATCAGATTGGACATGATATATTCACGGCGCTGCGGTGTGTTCTGGCCCATGAAAAAACGGAGGATTTCCGGTACTTCGCTTACCTTGTCGACGGTTACCGCCGTCAGCCGGATGTCGTCGCCGATGAATTGGCCGAATTCGTTCGGTGAGATTTCGCCGAGTCCTTTGAATCGCGTGATTTCCGGCTTTCCGCCCAATTCCGCAATCGCGCTTTCCCGGTCGTCATCGTCGAAGCAGTACAATGTCTTGTTTTTGTTGCGCACACGGTACAGTGGCGTTTCGAGAATGAAAAGGTGTTCGGACAGGATGAGTTGCTCGAAATAATACAAAAAGAAGGTCAACAGCAGATTGCGAATATGCATGCCGTCGTCGTCGGCGTCGGTGGCGATTACGACTTTGCCGTAGCGCAATCCGTCCAGCCCGTCCTCGATATTCAGTGCCTTCATCACGCAATAAAACTCATCGTTGCTGATAATCAGATCGCGTTTCTTGCCGTAGCAATTCAATGGCTTTCCCTTGAGTGCAAATATCGCCTGAGTCATGACGTCGCGGCTGCTCACCATCGAGCCGGCAGCGGATTCGCCTTCGGTCAGAAAAATCATGGTGCGGCCGCCCTGGTCGGATTTGTCATTCAGGTGGTACCTGCAGTCTTTGAGCTTCGGAATCTTGATCGACAGCTTCTTGGCCTTTTCCTTACTCGCCTTTTTGACCGCCTGGATCTCTTTCCTTACCTTTTCATTCTGCGCGATTTTTTCGAGAATGATGTCCGCCGTATCCGTGTTCTGAAAGAGGAATTTGGCGATGATGTCCTTGACCTTCGTGACCAGTTCGCTGCGAACCTCGGTGTTGCCGAGCTTGTTCTTGGTCTGTGACTCGAAAATCGGTTCCTTGAGCTTGATCGCGATAACACCGAATATGCCGTTGCGCACGTCGTCGCCGTTAAAGTTCTTGCGGGCGTATTCGTTGATCCCCTTGAGTATGCCCTCCCGGAATGCCGACTGATGCGTACCGCCGTCGTTGGTATATTGCCCGTTTACAAATGAATAATAGGTCTCGCCATAGCTCGATGTATGGCAAAAGGCGAACTCAAGCATGGGTTCGCGGTGATGAATGATGTCGTAAATCGTATCGCCCTCGATCTTTTCGGAGAGCAGATCATACAGGCCGTTTCTGGAATAGATCCGATCGCCGTTGAGGTAGAGCGACAATCCACTGTTGAGGTAGGCATAGTTCCACAGGCGGCGGCGAATGAATTTTTCCTCGAAGCGGTATTTCGGAAAAAGGTCGGTCGCCGGGATAAACGAGACCTCGGTACCATTGGGCTCGTCGGTTTCGCCCTCGTCTTCCGTAATGAGATCTCCCTGGCGAAACACAGCCTGGCGATAGGCGCCGTCGCGGATGGATTTTACCTCAAAATGTTCGGACAACGCGTTGATCGCCTTGGTGCCGACGCCATTGAGTCCGACGGAGAACTGGAATACCTCGGTGTTGAACTTCGCGCCGGTATTGATCTGCGAGACACATTCCACAAGTTTTCCCAATGGGATGCCGCGGCCATAGTCGCGAATTCTGGCCATGTGCTCGTTGATATCGACGACAATCTTCTTGCCGTAGCCCATGATGTGTTCATCGACGCCGTTGTCGATGACTTCTTTGAGCAGGATGTAAATGCCATCATCGGCATGCGAGCCGTTACCCATTCGTCCGATGTACATACCGGGACGCAGGCGAATATGTTCGAGCGAGCTCAGGGTCTTGACCTTGCTCTCGTCGTAGGTGTGTGCGGCTTCAGGCATAGCCCTAACGTGATCGGGTCGCGGGGGGTTGTCAAGCAGCTGTGGATGAATAACGGAATACCGGTGCTGTTGGAGGGTCGCGGTCCTCTGCGACCGTACGTCGCGGCATATCTCGGACACAGAAAACTGTGTCCCTTCTGCTCAGAAGTGTTTGCGTCGGCGTTTCGGGGCCATGGGATTGCCCTTCATCTGCCCCTTGCCGGCGCGCGCTTTCGGCGGCGCTTCCAGGTGCAGGGCAAACCATTGTTCGCCGAGGCCCGAATTCGAAAAAAGATGGATCTTGTTGTTGGCGACATGCTGCCAGTTTCGCTGGATCGTCTCGTCGTCGGTCTTTTCCTTGGCTTCGTCCAGGACCGCCAGCGCCCGTTCGTTGTCTTTTTGCTTGATCAGAATCCAGGCGTAAAGCGAGTAAATCAGCACGGCTTTCTCGTACTTGAACTTTTTGACGCCTTTACGAAAGCTCTTATCCAGATCCGGCGACTTGAGGTGGTATTGTCGGGTCATTTTCATCGCCAGCGTCATCGGATCCATTACCAGGATCTTCGGGATGTAACGGTCAACGTCATCGAATCGCTGTATTTGAAAATACAGTTGCACCTTCAATGTGTTGACCTGGCGTTCGGCCAGAAGGCTCCACTTGAACAGTGACTCGGCGTCATTCAGCCGCTCCAGTGCGCGCAGTACGCCGGCTTCCATAATTTTCTCGACCTTGGTCTGCATCATCTTCTGTGAGCCGGCGGGTCGGGCCTGGAAACGGTTTATCATCTTGGTGGTTTCGGCCTGGGTCTCCTTTAACATCTCCTGAACGTCATTGACGAGGTTGGTGAGGCGCTTGCCGAAAATGCGGTTCAGGATGATCGCGGCGGCGAGAAAAACGGTGAATCCGATGGTGATAATCCATGCCTGACTCGTTAGCCACAGGCTGGCCAATACGGAACTGAAAGCACCGAGGAAACTTGCGATAAGGAGCGTGATCATGACACTTGAACACAGCCCGCGAGCGGACGTCCCACGAGTGAGTATGGCCCCGCCCAGCCAACAGTGACCTCTACGGTGTCACCAAGCAGGCCCTCCGGTCCCTGGAAAAATACCAGCTTGTTTTGCGGGGTTCGCCCGCGCCAGCGATCGTTTTGTTTACCCTCAACCAGTACGCTTACCGTTTCGCCGATCAACGTTCGATTCTTTGTCGTGAGCGTCTGTTTCTGTAACGCGTCAAGGAGGTCGCGGCGGCGTGACTTCTCCGCGTCCGTGACATTATCCGTCATTTTTCTGGCGGCGACCGTTTTGGGACGGGTCGAGTATTTTGAGAGATGCACTTTGTCGAATCCTACTGTTTCCATGAGCCTGTGCGTATCCATGAACTGCGTCTCCGACTCACCGGGGAAACCCACGATAATGTCCGTATGCAGCGCGGCTGTCGGCAGTCGATCCCGTATGCGTTCGACGATGGCGAGGTAATCCTCGACGGTGTATCCCCGGCGCATGCGCTCGAGAACGTCGTTGTTCCCTGCCTGGACCGGCAGTTCGATATGGGGGCAGACTTTGTCCTCCTCGCCGATCGTATCGAGTAACGCGTCCGTCATCCAGTTCGGGTGGCTGGTAAGAAAGCGGAGCCGCTCCAGCCCGTCGACGCGAGCGACCTCGCGCAGAAGATGACTCAGTGTCGAGGGCGTATCAAGGTCGAGCCCGTAGCGGTCGACAATCTGCCCCAGCAGCATGACTTCGCGAATTCCCTGGGATACAAGCGAGCGGACTTCTCGGATAATGTCGTCAGACGGGCGGCTGCGTTCTACGCCGCGCCGATACGGGATGATGCAGAATGTGCACGCGTGGGAACACCCCAGAACCACCGGTACAAACGCCGTGACCGCGCGTCCACGCTGCTCAGCCGGCAGCAGATTGATCGAATCCTGTATCATGTCGCGCACCGAGCGATCCTCCTGTTCGCAGGCGGGTACATCGTGCAGCAGGTCGCGATTTTCGAGATAGTCAAAGAGCGGCGACGTATCGGACGGGGGCATGAAGACGTCGACATAGGGAAAGCGTTTCTGCAGCGTCGGCGCCTCTTTCACACCTACGAGACAGCCCATCACGCCCAGGATCGTCTGCGGAAAACGCTCTTTCACAGTCTTCAGCGAACCCAGACGGCCATAAATCTTGTCTTCCGCCTGCTGCCGCACTACGCAGGTATTCATCACCACCACATCGGCGCCCTCGGGGACCGGCTGCGGCTGATAACCGATTGTCTCAAGCTGCGATGCGAGATGGCGCGAGTCCGCCTCGTTCATCTGGCAGCCCATCGTCCAGAGATGGTATGTTTTATCTGTTTTCTGCGGCATAATGCGATTCGTTTTGCCAGGTATGGTTGTGACGCCGGCTCAACCATGGTTCCGGTTGCAGTCGGCATGGAGATGGTAGTATTGTACACGCGCCGGCACGGGCAAAACATGCACAGAAATCCGCAAAGTGCAAACCGGCCCTGGCGTTTGTAAAACCCGTTTCGAACATTTTAGTATGGCGACTTATGGTGATTGAATCCGACAAATTGCGGCCGCGGCATGCTTCGTTGTCGCGGCAAACAGGTTTTGCCGATCAGCCACGTGACTTCGATTGGCTCAGGCAGAATATTCCGTGCCAGCACGCGTGCCCGGCCGGCACCGATATCCCCGGATACCTGGCTGCGATCGCTGCCGACGACTTTGCGGGGGCGTATCGGATAAATCTGGGGGACAACGTGTTTCCGGGCGTGCTGGGGCGGGTCTGCTCGCGTCCGTGCGAACCGGCGTGTCGTCACGGATGGGAAGGCCTCGGGGAACCGGTGGCGATCTGCGCGTCGAAGCGTGCCGCGGATTACGGTCGGACACACGATCCCGTGATACTGCCCGCGATCTTTCCGGAGACAGGTAAGCGAGTCGCTGTCGTCGGCGCCGGCGTTGCCGGCCTGGCGGTCGCACGCGACCTCGCACGCTACGGGCACGCGGTGACAGTTTATGAACGGCATCGCACTCCGGGCGGGATGCTCAACCAGGGGATCCCGGAATTCCGGCTGCCGCGATACGTGATCGACCGGGAGATCGAGCAGGTGCGCTTGTGCGGGGTCGCGATCGAATGCGGCGTGGATATCGGCAGCGATCTGTCTCTGCGAGACTTAATCGGCGGGCACGATGCCGTGATCCTGGCAGCCGGCACGCTCAGTCCCAACATACCCGATCTCCCCGGAAAAATGTTGGACGGTATCGAGCACGGGCTTCCGTTCCTGCTCGACGCAAACGAGCATCGGAGGGATGTATTGCAGGGCGATATTGTCGTTGTCGGCGGCGGTTTTACAGCTATGGACTGTGCCCG
Source organism: Verrucomicrobiota bacterium (assembly GCA_021772615.1). Classification (GTDB taxonomy): domain Bacteria; phylum Verrucomicrobiota; class Lentisphaeria; order JABSQK01; family JAJFLO01; genus JAJFLQ01. Next base: position 10,268 of record JAJFLQ010000078.1, read on the forward strand.
CACAGCCTTACGCCTGAAGGCCGGGTCTGTGAAGGTCTATTACCGCCGGTCGCGCAGCGAGATGCTGGTTACCGAAGAGGAACTGGTCGAGCTGGAACACGAAGGGATACCCATCGAATACCAGGTTTCGCCGGTTGGTTACAGCGGCGCCGCGGGTCGCATCGAGCAGGTACGTTTTGTACGCACGAAACTCGGCAGTCCCGACGCCGGCGGTCGGCGTCGTCCTGAAAGCATTCCCGGCAGCGAATTTGACGTGCCGGTATCCGGCGTACTCCTGGCTACCGGACAGGTGCCGGAGAACACGTGGATCGATGCGGAGGGTATGCTCGACGCCGAATCCCGGCTAACGCGTGGTAACGCTGCACATACTGGAGTACCGCCAGTCTTCATCGCTGGAGATTTCGCTCTGGGCGCGACAACACTCATCGACGCGATCGGCC
>JAJFLQ010000079.1 GCA_021772615.1 Verrucomicrobiota bacterium
GTCGGACTTTGAATTTGGTGTTCGTGGGATCATGAAAGAGTGGAATTTGACCAGAAATTGGGCATGTGTTGAGATTGCCGCTGCGCGACGAATAAATGCGATTCGTACCAAAAAATCTTAATGCAGCGACATCGGGTCCGCGTGGTGTTGGTGTTGGTCCGGTGCGGTTTCAGGAGCCTGGTCAATCGACAATGTATTCGGGGCGGTGGGAGCTTCTTGTAAACAGACGCGAGCGATACTCGTCATCCCGGTCAAATGTAATCCAGCCGGCAGCAACCTTGTGATCATCGCCGATTTGCCGCGCTTTGAGATAGGTTTCGAAGGAATCGCTCCAGACATTGAAGCTGATGAATTGGCGGTCGCGATCGATGGTGTTCACTATGGGGCGAAATATCGAGTCGGGGCGGCGCAGGTCTTCGATCGACTCGCCCGCGCTGGTGTCCATCCACTGAAGTTCTACCACCAGACCATCGCCGGCAACTCGCATGATAATCCGAAAATTCTCGTCGCCTACCAAATGGTCGGTAAAATTTTGGTCTATGATGCGAAGGTGGCGGGGAGTCAGCGCTAAATCGTTTTGTGATGTGCCGATGGCCATTTCGATGCCGTGCTCCAGTTCCTGATTCAGCTTTTCCACGTTTAGGTGCGAAAGGCGTCCATAACGGCACAGAAAAATAACCGGCGACGCGTGGCTCGGCGCGGAACGGGGATTGGGCGAACGCGAAAGATAGAAGAAATGCATCTGATTCTGAACGCGCTGATTACAAAAATATCGGAAAGACCGGGAATCCTTAAGTTGCGAGGCATTCGGTGTGACCCCGGGTTTTAACGAACTTTATCTTACGGTTTCACTGGCTGTGATCCGAACAGGTAATAGTTGTTCGGTAAATGATCTATCTGTGAATCGTACCACTGCATATCATCGTGTAGCTCGGCCTGCCAGGATTGGAAAAAATCGAGATTGTTTCTTCCCTCAAATTCATCCTGGTACGCAAGTAAGAAGCTGGTCGAATTGCCTAGTTTGGCCATAATAGTCTGGCGAACTTCTATCGGTGCCTCGCTAAGCGACCACGTGGCAATAAACAAGACGTTAGGTTTACCACCTTTCTTCGGACACAGGGAATCGTGAAAATTCGGGATGTCAGACAGAAAGTACACGCCCCGTTCTTCGGAATTCTTGGCACCGGCATTCACTGGAATGCCAATTGATTCGAGGAAGTATGTCTGTAACGCGGCGAATTCCGGAAAATCAATGATTACATAACGGCGTTGAAAGCCGAGATTATGTATCAGCCGACACAGGCTGCCATATCCACCGCCGAATTCGATGATGACGTCGAAATCATTTACATGACGCCCGGTCTCTTGTTGAAATCGTAAGACGTGATACGCATGATGAATCAGGTTTCCACTGGATCTTGCCTGTGCGTAGTACGGTGGTGGATGCCCGATAATGGTTTCTTGTATTGCGGTTTCCCAGATACAGGGCCACTTCGGGTCCGACTTTAATGCCGCAAGCTCCGGGTCGATGTATGTAGGGTTGTCGAAGAACATTGTGTCGCGAATGACTTTCCATCGCAGGAACTCCCGCGGATCGTCGTTCAGAATCGCATATTGCAGTTGATTGATATTTTCCTGCCAAGCCGATTCCTCGGAAGAATCTCGGTCCTTTCTGTTTTCACAAAGCATGGTAATCCTCAACCGGAGATCATCGACCAGCTTCGTTTCAAACGCTGTGGCCGGCGGCAGTTTCCGGTCATGATATCGAGCGAGCCGCTTTTGGCAGTAGCGTTTGATTTTTCTAATTGGTTTCAATTCTCGCCTCTCTCTCGTTGGAGAATGCGCTACAATGAGTGAATGAATCGACTACATATGTCGATGTTGTGGCGACCGGCGTCGCATTGACTTTGCTCGTTTCATTCCGTGACGCGATGAGCTGCCGCGTATAGCCCGTTAGATCCGAAAAGCCGAGCCCAAGCACGTATAACGTGTACGCGGTGCGGATATGGATGCGATAGCTTATCCGTGCGAGATGCAGTAGTACTGATCCCAATGCGCGACACAACGGATATGAGCAGGTGGCGGCCGCTTTGTTGTTCATCAACAGGTAAATCTTATGCCTGACGAGTTCGCGGATGTCCGCGCCGTCGCGGATTCGCGACGCGAAATAGGTGCACTTGCTTTTTCCCATGGCGCGAGCCAGTTCGACAAGGTGAGAGACTGTCATGTCGTTGTAGTGAATACACACCTCTGACTCGATCAGATCGACATTGATATTGCGTTCGGCCAATTTGTCAAAGAACACCGATTCGTTGTACCGGCCGAAAGCCGGATCGAATCCGTCCAGCTCTTCAAACAAGGTCTTGCGGATTACGCTGTTGCCGCCGAGGGTGAACCACCCGGTCTTCTTCGCCAAGCCTTCGTGATAATCGTTGTGGATTCCGATGAGTTTGCCGATGGGATTGTCGTTATGATTGATGCGTAGCGCCCAGGCCGCCTGGCACTCGGGGTTGCTGCTGAAGTGGTCGTAAAGGATCCGGCAGGCGTCCGGCAGTATCTCGGTGTGTCCCTCCACGAAATACAGCAGATCGCCGGTGGCTTTGCTGCAACCCTCGGAATAAAAACAGATTTCGTTTTCTGCAACGTCGGGGTCGAGATCTACAAAGATGGTTTGGTCACATTGCTTCAGCGCGTCGGCGTACTGGGCGTCATCGTAGAACGCGGCTCGCGAGCTTTGGGGGACTACGGCGACAATTTCATACCGGTCGCGATCAAAACTCTGCTTCAGTAACGATGTCAAGGGCAGATGCAGCGCATCGCGCATATCGATCAGGGGAAGAATGACGGAGAGTTTCATGTTGAGAACATAGCGTGTCGTGTTGCGTGAAACAACGGATTTCCAAGCTTATCGAAACCACAGAAGACCACGATCGCCGAGCGCAATCTGCAGTCGCTAAAACGGCTTCAAACGAACGCATCTGGTAAGATCGTATTCGTCAGGGCAGCCGCATTCTTATTGCATCAGCGCGATCAGGTCCTCTGCCGACATTGATGCCGCGACATCGGCGCCGTCCAACAGGGATGCGGCCAGATCCCGTTTGTGTTTGTGCAATTTTACAATTTTTTCTTCGACGGTGCCGCGCGCGACCAGCCGATATACCGTGACCGGTCGTTGCTGCCCGATACGATGCGCCCGGTCTGATGCCTGATCCTCTACAGCGGGATTCCACCACGGATCCATGTGGATCACAAAGTCGGCCGCGGTAAGATTGAGGCCGAATCCACCCGCCTTGATGCTGATGAGAAATACGTCGCCTTTTCCGCGTTGAAACGCCTGGACCCGGCGCTGGCGTTCTTTCGTCGGCGTAGCGCCGTCCAGGTGCTGGTAGTCGAAACCGTGTGTGTCGCATACGTCGCGAATGAGATCCAGGAAGCTCGTAAATTGGCTGAAAACCAGAACCTTGTGGTTGTTCTCGATAAGGTCACTGACGACTTCTGCGAACACAGCGAGTTTCGTACTGGGGATGTCTGCATCCGGGGCAACGAGCGCCGGCTGACAGCACGCACGGCGCAGCCGGGTTAACTCCGCCAGAATGCGGATGTGCATCGCGCCGCCCGGTTCATGCCGATTCGACTCGATGTGTTCCAGCGACTGCCGCCGCAGCGCCTCGTAGAAATGTTGCTCTTCCTTCGACATGTCAATCGATATGGTTATTTCGGTCTTCGGCGGGAGTTCATCAAGTACCTGTGTTTTTGTCCGACGTAATAGAAACGGTTGCACGATCCGCTTCAGTGCGGTGCGTGCGTTCCGGTCGCTGTCGCGCTCGATCGGGATGGCAAATCGCGATACAAAGTCCTTGCGTGTGCCCAGAAGACCCGGATTGATAAAATTGAACAAGGTCCACAATTCCGCGAGATGATTCTCGACCGGGGTGCCGGTGGTGATCATGCGAAAGTCGGCCTGAATAGCTAAAGCTGCGGCCGTTCGTTTCGCCTTGAAATTTTTGATCGCCTGTGCCTCGTCCAACACAACCGTGGTCCATTGCAGCTGCGAGATGCGCTTGCTGTCATGCACCAGCAAACCGTAGCTGCACACGAGCATGTCGAACGCTCCGAGTCTGTCGAGCATGGCCTGCCGATCGCCCTCGCCATACCAGTGAACGGTGAGGGTAGGCGCGAATGTGCTTGCCTCGTACACCCAGTTCAGGCATACCGATGCCGGCGCCACCACCAGTGTCGGGCCGCGCTCGGCGCGTTCGAGAATGAGGGCGATGGCCTGAATCGTTTTGCCCAACCCCATGTCGTCCGCCAGGCATGCGCCGGCACCCAGCCGTGAGAGCCGCGACAGCCAGCGGAACCCCTCCAGTTGGTACGGACGCAGCTCGCCCTGAAAGGTTGAGGGCGGCTCCGGCGTGTAACGGAGAGCGGTCTCGGCATAGTTCAGTCTTCGCTTCCAGCGTGCATCCACCGTGGTTCGGCATGCGGAAAGCAGTTTGTCCACGGGTTGTACGTGCAGAGGATGGAGGCGGAGTTGGTCGCCACTCGTCTGTATGCGAGTTGATATCTCGGTGAGACACTTGCGGAGTGTATTCGTAAGCGCAATGAACTCTCCGTCGCCCAGTTCGACAAATCGCATCGCTGCCGGTGATGCCAGCAGCTTGCGCAGGTCGAGTATTTTGGATTCGTCCAGCTCAAGTGCTCCTTCAATTGCGAACCAGTCGTTTGCGTCGGTGATGCGTATAGCGAGGCTGTCTTCGGCGTATTCCCGTTTAATACGCAATTTCGCGCCGTCCGGCCATTCGACAACGGCGCGATCCCGGCATGCCTGCAGTTGCAGCAGCAATTCGAGGCATTCGCTGTTTGTCTCAAATTCGAACGTGTCGCCGACGGATCCGCGGTTGCTGAGTGCGGGACAATCGTCGAGCAGCGCCATGGCCAGTTCCCGTTCTTTCTCCAGATCGCGGTGAGTCTGTTTTCTCTTTCCCTTTACTTCGGTGATGATCGTCGTTGCGCCTTCTCCCGGCCGGCAATATTGGCCTACCTTGCGAATTGGGCGTACAAAGAATTCCGCATGGATCACATGACCGGTCGGCACGAGGTGTATATGGGGTGTAGCATCGGCCTTGACGGTTGGAATCCGTCTTGTTCCGCGGCCGCGGATATCCGAATGGACAGTCATCACGTGAGCCAGGTCGGCCGTAATCGCCTTTAGCTCCGATTCGCAATGTGCGGGCAGGGTGAGGGTATCCGACGCGCCGAACGCATTCCGGATATTTACCTGGGTTGCGTTGGGTTTGATGAGCGCATAGCGCGTTCGTGTCTCCGGAATCACCTGAATGCCGGACTCGACAAACGGATGTGAAAAGGAGATCTCAAACACGTCGCCTTTGCGCAGCACCATGAGTTCAACTTTGGTCTCAACCAGCTCTACTCGCGTTGTTGGCGATTCAGCCAGGTACAGATGAGGGTGCCGGGCAAGAAGCGGCAGGGCTGATTCAAGCTTCAATATGGGCATGTTGGCGCCATATCTGGACCACCTATCTGGATACTGCACCTCGATGCATGCGGCAATCTCGCGATCCAATGGTGTCATACTGGCGACGTGACCGATTTCGAGCATGCTCGGTTGCGCGAGGCGGCCTTTCGACCATTTACCGTTCTTTTGCTGTGTTTGTTCACGACAATCAATCTCGATCTCGTTTCCCTTTAGGCGGAAGAGCCATATTAGCCGTGTCTTCTTATGTGAACTGTCCCGCGGTGCGCCGGCCTGAGCGATGTTTTTCAATAGTTTAAGCGTCTTCTCCCACGACTCGTGTTTCAGCAACAGATTGGACAGATCCAGATAGTGTTCCGCGGCGTGTTTTAGTACGTTTCTTTCATCCGGAGCAGGCGAATAGGCGCTATCAATCAACGTCAGTACAGTGTGGCAGTGGTAGTGAAGAAAATCGCACTGTTCCGCTGCGGCGTTGTTTTTTACTTCATGCAGATTGTTGATTTCCGCCTCGTTGCGCCAGTCGGAATCGGCTGCCCATTTCAGCAGGGAATTTATGGGCGCCATAAGCCGGATATCCCCACTGCGGTACAGGTTGGTATCCCAAGCGACATCCACACCTACAAGCGTATGGATATACTTGCGGACAGGGCTGTAAAGAAGTGGATTTTCCTTAATGCCTGCACGGAGCGCGCTGCGAAACAGTCTTTCTTCGGTGCGCTCCGTTACGATCATGCTGAGGAGAAAGTAGATCCCATGTATCCCCGGTGGCGTATACAGGCGCTTACTGTCACCGATACGCGCCTGAATTTCCGCGATGAACAGGTCTCGCGCGTCTGCGATGCGACCCCTGATGAATGCAACCGACGCCGCGTGGAATCCAGGGGTGATTTGTCTTTCTGTGAACAACGATTCGAGTGCCTCGAAGCGGCCGGCGTGGAAGTGCGCATCGGCTGCCTTCTGCGTGATGTACTGTTGCGAACTCTCGTCCTCGATCACGGTGCATAGATCGTTGGACGATGCGAGTATTTCGTTGTCGAATCCTTTCTCGTACAACGCTGCCAGCACGGCGGCCTTGGCCGAATTCGGAACGGCTTTGATGATGTCTACAGAAAGGTGGGCGTCGAATAGCTCGATCCATGGCGCCGCTGAATCGGACCGCTGACCACGGTCGAGAGCGCGGTAGAGCTTCAACAGCCGTTCTACCTCGTCCGTATCGTTGCGGAAAAACGCAATTCGAAAGTCCCGGATCACACGGTTGTGGTTACAAGAAGCGGACCAAAATTTCGCATGCTTGTTTTCCGCCGGGAATCGTGCGTGAAGAATCGTGAGGAAATGGTCGAGGTTCGGGTGTTGCAGCGCATGCTCGCGAACCACGGTGTTGAGAATTTTGCGATTGACGCGGATGGTGTTGTCGATGTTGTTCCGTTGGAGCAGGCTGCGATCGATCAGGTGCTGAAACAACGCGGCCTTTTGTTTGCGCATGTGCGCCGGCACCACGCCGAAAAACGCGATGCGCCCGGATAATTCGTGAATGCTCAGATTTTCATAGATCAGGGCGGCAACGTCAAGGATGCCGCGGCTCCCTTCGTCGAGCGCGTCGTATATCTTGTTTAACTCTTTAATGGTCATTGTGCAGGGGGTATTGGATGTTGCAACTGTTGTGACAACTATTCTACACATCGTCGCGTTTGCAAAATGGTTGAGAAAATTTGGAGTGCGGTGGGACGCCTGCGAGACGGCCGCAGGCAACCCGCCGCACTCCAAAGATCGGCTCGCCGACCAGGCCAGGCATGAACAGCGACTTGCCTGACGTTATTGCCAGTGCGATAAATCCTGTCCGATCAAGTCTTCGACCTGCTGGATGTCATCTCGAAAATATTGCTGCAACGTCTCGCGCGTAGCGGGCGGCATTTTGGGCTTCGTTACGGATTTTTCCTGAAGTCCGGCATAGAGTCGCATCGCGCGCTCCCGTATTCCTGGCGGTAAATGTGACCGTACCCAGATACTCAGTGACGTTCGCCGCATCACCGGTCCCAGGATCGTTGCCTTCGGCTGGCCGGAAACGTTGTATCGGGCAGCGACGTCGGTGTCGAATGCGGATACATCGAGAAACGCATGGAGCTGTCGCATCAGGCCGGCGGCATCGTCAACAAGATCGTCATACAGGTAAATCGCGATCTGTTGTCGGGGGAAACGCTCGAAATATTGCGAAAGCTGCTCGGCATACAGACCGGCATGGACATAGGGGCCGTCGCGCCATCTGATGTGGTCTTCTCGCGCCATCTGGTCACGGACCGCATCCGCGAATGTTCGCACGTCGGTTTTCGTGCGAAGCCGCATCAAATAATGGCTGTAGGACCGTTCGATCGGGTTTCGCAGAATCACAACGATTCGACTCTCCGGCAGGCGCGAGCGGATGTTCGCGGCAACCGCAGGATGATAGAGGTAACCGGTCGACGCTTCACCGATAGCCTGGCGACCGGCCGCATCCACAAACAGAGCCGTGTATTCGTGTTCCGCGAGGTGCGGCGTGCGTCGCGGCATGGATGTGGAGATGTCTGCGGTACGCGTGCCGTTGTGAACGAAAAAAAACGGCTCCTTAACTGCGGATACGAAAACCTGAGGGTGCTGTTTCAGATAATAGTACACCGAGGTCGTGCCGGCTTTCGCCGCGCCGACGATAAAAAAGTTGGGCCAGATCATGCTTCGATTGCCAATGATCTACGTCGCTTTCGCCGCATGTGCAATCTTCATCGATGTCGCAGCCCAATCGCGTAATGCATGAGAATCGTTGAGTAATTCGGACGGCAGGCCGTAGTAGGGCATCCGTCCAAATTTCCCGGAACCCGCCGTCTCGAATTCGTCGCGGTTGGTATCGTCAGCCTTCAGGAAGATCTCGCCTTCCGACGAAACCAGAGCAAACATCGCGCCGCTTTCGTATAACCCATATCCGCCAAACATCTTGCGACTGCTGATCTCACCCAGATTCGCAAGGATCGTCTCCAGCCGCTCGGCTGCGGCGGTAGCGGCGATCGTTAGTTTTGCACCCTTTTTTCCCATAACTTCGTACTCACAAACCGCGAATTAACGGCAAAAGCTGGTAGTGTATGTGTCGCCGGCGTTTATGCGAAACTCGCGTTTCCGACGCCTGGAAAAATCACAAAATAAACATGTATCCACTCCAGAAAGGTACGTCTTATGTCGACATTTGAAAATGTAACCGTGGTGAAAGAGGCAAATGTATATTTTGACGGGAAGGTTATCAGTTATGCCGTCCATTTTCCGGACGGCTCGAAAAAGACGCTTGGCGTGATGCTCCCGGGACACTATGCCTTTACGACGTCGCGGAAAGAGATCATGGAAATCACCTCGGGAAAGCTGGACGTCCTCCTTCCCGATGCGGCCGATTGGGAGTGTTTCAGCGCCGGCGACATATTCGAAGTCCCGAAGGACTCTGCATTCAAACTCGAGGTGCAGACGATTACCAATTATTGTTGTTCGTACCTTGACTGATCGGGACGTTTGAACGGCGCGGAGCGCCGGCACTGCCGGTATGGGGACCGCATTGCCGCGTCGAACGGATGTTCAGAGTTCGACAGAGCTGTAACGTTGAACGTCCATCTTAGCAACACGCCGCATACACCCCTGCTAAACGGTGCAAATATGATGGCATTCAACTTTACAGACGTTTGAGCCTACGCTATCGAGCTCTGGATGTTGCATCCCGGCATCCATCCGCTCCTGCCGCCATCCGCGCGTCGGGTCTCGCCACGGGCGAGTTTCAAAGCGGCGTCAGCCGAGCCTGCGAGACAGCCGCAGGCAACCCGCCGCACTCCAAAGATCCGCAAGCCGCTCAGAATGCGCATGAACGGTTGTACATGTGTGCACACGGCGCGGCAACCACCGCAACGGCACGGCGTGTCTGCTATTTCTCGGTCGTAGATTTGCGACTTTGGTCCGAGACAAACTCGCGTAGATGCTCGAATGACTTGAGATTGGAGGATCCCTCGATCGCCTTAACCGCAATGTCCTGCACTTGGGCACCTGCTTTTTCTGCTTGTGTCGTAAGTCTTGCCAGCCGTTCGTCTCGGTCCTTGACGATGCCTTCCAGCGCACTGACTCGAGCTGCGAATACGTTGCGTTCGCCTTCGAATTCCTTGACAAGCAATTCTTCCCGATTCTTCGCGTCGGACGAAATCCGGTCAGTCGTTTCTTTTACCGCTCTCGCAATCTCTGCCGCCAACTCTTTCGGATGTTTCGCGACCTGATCACGCAGTTCACTTAATTCTGCTTCACGAGCCTCAAGCTCCCGTTCCCGGGCGGAGAAGTCATCCTCTAGTTTTCTTCGAGTCTCCTTTAACTCTTTCTCCAGAGTTTCTTTTTCATAGTTAAATTGGTCATTCGCCAAGCGTTTTTGCCGTTCGAATTCGTATTCGAACTCTTCCTTGACGCGGTTGCGCCGCTTGGCTTCTGCCTCGGATTCTTCTTTTAGTTTATGTTCGTAATCGCGCTTGTCCGTTTCCCAACGCGCCTTCGCTTCTGCTATTTGCGACTCCAATTCCAGCTTCCTCGCGCCGAGCTCGCCTTCAAGGCGAGCTTTCGTCACCGCCATGTCTTCTTCAAACTCGATGGTCTTCTGATTGTGCGCCTCGATCAATGCTGCGAGCGTATGTGCCGATTTCTCGATCTCGTAGATTTCCTCAAGTTCGATCTTTTTCTCCTGTATCGCCCGCTTGATCTGCTCGTAGTCGGCGATCTGCGCCTCCAGGCGTTCAGACAATTCGGCCAGCAGTCGACCAGTCTCGCCTCTGAGGGATGCGATCGCCGATTCGACGTTCTTCATCGAAAGGGAATCTGCGACATCGACAGCCTTCTTCATTTCCCGTTCGCGTATTTTTTCTTCCGGCCGTAATTGCGCTTCTCGTTGCTCCGTTATCTGTTTTACCAGATCCTCATACGCGTCGAGCAGTTGCTTCTTCGTGTTGGTGCTTGAGATCTTCTTGGGATTGATGGTCTTCTCTGCCATATCGTGGTCCTTCTCTCCAAAATGTTTTGAATACTCAGCGAATGCAGGCAGTACCCGCACCGCGGCGTGTTGTCGTTATAGACGAGGATTGTAATCAGCCCGGGGACGACGGTCAATGTATATTTCCAACATTGTGTGCGAAATGCCGTCTCAATGCCACCCGCAGATATTCGTTTGTCAATTCACCCGTCCATTTCACGCAGGCGTTCTAGTTCTCCCCACCGTTGATACAGGTGCTCTACGTGCACCCGGGCTTGCTCCAGGTCCCGTGCCAGTGCAGCGGCTTCCGATCCGTGTTCCCGGAAAAAATCGCCGTCGGCAAAGATCGTTTCAAGCCGGGTTACCTCGGCCTCGCCGGCAAGAATGCGATCTTCAATCGTTTCCAGGTCACGCGCATCCTTCCACTTTAGGTGACGGCCACGCTTTTTCTGATTTGACGCCGGTTTTGTTTTTGCGTCTGCCGCCGGCTGTTTCTCTGCGTGATCGGCCCGTCGTTTTTCGACGTAGTAATCGTAGGTACCTTCCTGATATGCCACGCGGCCGGTGTCCTCGAATGCCAGAATCCCGGTGCATACACGATTCAGGAAATAGCGGTCGTGGCTGACCACGATCACACACCCCGCAAATGTTATCAGGGCTTCCTCCAGTATTCGCAGCGTTTCGAGATCCAGATCGTTTGTCGGTTCGTCGAGAACGAGGACGTTGCCGCCGTCTTTCAGGTTCTTTGCCAGAAGGAGTCGGTTTTGCTCGCCGCCCGACAGCTGGCTGATCACAGTCCGAATGCGTTCATCCGCAAACAGGAAACGTTTCAGATATCCCCACGTTGAAATCTTCTCGTCGCCGAGCATCACGAAGTCTTTTCCATCGTTAACCTCGTCGAAAACCGTATTGTCGCGATTGAGCGTTGCGCGACCCTGATCGATGACATTGAACCGCACGAGTGGTCCGTGTTCCACGGTGCCGGCCGTCGGCGCCCGGTATTTAAGCAACGTACGCAACAGTGTGGTCTTGCCGGCCCCGTTCTTGCCGATAACGCCGATTCGCATACCTGCCTCCAGCTCGAACGACAAATTCGTGAACAGCGATGTGCCGCTCACGTCCACGGTCATGTCTGTGAGGGTCACGACCGTGTTGCCCAATCGACCGGCGGGAGGAAGCAGCATTTCCACGTTCTTCTCGCGCTGCGGTGCTTCCGCTTCCGCAACTGCCGTGTACCGCGCCATCCGGCCCTTGCTCTTGGTCGTGCGCGCTTTGGGGCCGCGTTGTACCCAATCCAGCTCCCGCCGCAAGAAATTCTGTCGCTGTTTTTCCTGCGCTTGCTCGTGTTTGAATCGCTCCGCCTTGGCCAACAGGAAATCAGTGTAATTTCCGGCGTACGTATATAGTTGCCCGTGGCTCAATTCGACAATCTGCGTTGTGACGCGATCGAGAAAATAGCGGTCGTGCGTAACCAGGACGACGGTGCCGGAGTAGCGTGAAATGGTGTTCTCCAGCCAATCAATCGATTCTGTGTCGAGATGATTGGTCGGCTCGTCGAGCAGCAACAGGTCCGGCTGCGCGGTGAGTGTCCGGCACAGCGCTACGCGCCGTTGTTCACCCCCGGACAGTGTTGCCATCAGCCGGTCCCTGGCCGGGACGGCCAGGGCAGACATCAACGTATTGATGCGATTGTCGAGGGTCCAGCCGTCTCGGATCGTAATCTCGTGCTCCACGGCTGCCCGCCGAGCGTCGTCACCCGGCAGCGACTCCAGGCGCTTAAGCATCGTTGTTATACGGCTGGCGCCGCCGTAAATATGTTCGTAGACTGTCGCGGATGCATCGAGATCCGGCGTTTGGCCAAGCATTCCCGAAACCAACTCCCGCCGGCGCACGACCTCGCCCGAATCGGGTTCCAGGTCGCCGCTCAGTATTTTTAACAATGTAGACTTGCCGGCGCCGTTTCGGCCCACCAACCCGATACGTTGTCCCGGTGTAATGGTCAGGGTTGCGTGGTCCAACACGACCTGAGCTCCGTAGCGTATACTCAGGTCATTGGCGGTTATGATTGGCGGATTGGTCATGGGCTATAGGAAGGTGTGGCCTAACGTTGCGGTTACACGTGACTCGCTTATTGCGATTCGTCCAGTCTGAACAGCGAGTGGCTATGGGTAGCGGTCAGACTCGGAACCAGCCGCTTCCAGGACGCCGGCGACGACGTATATCTCACGGTACATCAACGGTCCGCCATCTTTGTTTTGACTGCGCCGAATGCTGCGAAACACGAATTCTTGTGCAGTATATCGACCTGGTAAAACCCGACATGTCGCAGCAAGTCGAGCTGGTACGTGAGCGGGCGCGGCGAATCTTCCCGGTCAATATAACGAAAGACATTATCCCGGTAATCCCGACCCCCGGCATGACTGAGGTACGCACCGTAGCGATCCCACATGAGCGACTGGATGGCCGCGTTCTCGTGCGATACCAGGTCGGTGATCCATAAACTGCCGCCCGGTGCAGTCAAGCCATACAATTTTCGAAACACCGCCTTCCAATCCTCTTCGTCTCGTAGGTGATGCAGCACCGCAGCGGCAACAATGACGTCATATGCCTGTTCCGGCAATGTGGCGTCACGTATGTCGTCCTGGAAGATACGAATGACGCCGGTATTCGCGTGGGCGATCCGTTCGCGCGCCTTTTGCAGCATGGGCATACTGAGATCAACGAGGTCGCAATCGATTGGATTCACGTGCTGCAATAGACATAATGTGCTGTTGCCGGCGCCGCAGCCTACGTCCAGAGTGCGTCGAATGCGCGGCGTTGATTGTATGGCGGCGCGAGTGACGAGTTCCATTGCCAACGGCGCGTCAATGGTCGCAGTCTGGCCCGTTTCCAGATCGGAAAATCGGTCTACATCCTGATCAAAGCGATCGCGAATGGCGGCGACTGATGACTTCTCGTGCAAGGGTGTGGGCATGATGGCCGGGTTCCGCAGGTTCTACGTCGAAACAATGCGCGATGACCACGCCGAAATGATCTCGGCTATATAGGCAGCGTCTTCTTTCCTGCTCACGAGATGATCCGCCGGGTGCAGGGAGACAAAGCTCTTTGGATGTTTCAAAGCGCCAAAGATCTTACCGGCGTGATCAATCGAGACGGTGTTGTCGACCGGAGAATGCATGATCAGGCTGGCGACACGAAGCTTCGACACGGCCTCGAGCAGACGTTGTTCGCGGATATCGTCCAGAAATTGTTTCGTGACTGTAAATTTCCTGCCGGAGAGGTTGACCTCTGCCGTGCCTTTCGCTTCGATTTCCGCCAGGTTGCACGTAAACAAATGCGCAACGTGTGACGGATCGCTTGGCGCGCCAATGGTAACGACGCCCTTTACACCAGGAATTTTTGCGCCGGCCGCCAAAACCGCCGCACCGCCGAGGCTGTGCCCGATCAACAGGGTAGGGGGGCGGTAGTGTGTCGCCAGGTACTCCGCCGCGGCAACCAGGTCCCCGACATTCGAAGAGAAATTGGTGTTGGCAAAATCGCCCTCGCTGTTCCCCAGCCCGGTGAAGTCGAATCGCAACACCGCAATGCCGTGCTCAGACAGCTCCCGGCTGATGCGCGACGCGCCAATCAGATCCTTCGAGCACGTAAAACAATGGGCAAAAAGTGCGAAAGCCTTTGGTTCCGCAGCCGGCTGTTCCAGCCGCGCATCAAGGAGGATGCCGGCCCGGTTTCGAAAGGAAACCTTTTCAGTTCGGCGAGGTGCCGCCGTGTCGACGGAGCCGTCAACGCGCGCAAGCAACGCGTCTATCTCGCTCGCACGCCGCAGTCCGGTCACCCACCGCTTCGGTATCGCCGAGAATCCGCGTCGTGCGCCGAGCACCATGCCAATCAGTAGGCCGCGCGCCGCCGAGTCGCCGCCGGCCATCACGTTGTCGATGAGACAGGCTTCGAGATCGTCGCCGTACTTGAGCAGCAGATAAATGGTGCTGGGAAATGCATCGGGATTGTGACATGTCTGGCCCAGTTTCGCAATCGCCTCGACGGTGTCGAGTTCCAGGCAGTCTTGTGCTTCGGCGACCCACGTGACGACAGGCAGTGTCTTGTACGGCCGATTCGCAGCGTCGAAAATCGCGGCTGATATGTCGGAACCGGCCAGTACCGACATGACAACAGCGGCAAAGAAATCACCGGCCTCGATCACCCCCGGATCATTGTGGGTCATCGCTGTCTGTTGTCGAACCGCTGTGTGCAGCGCTGCCGGCTGCTTCAACGCCGCCACGGCAAACAACGGCGCGATTCGGCCGACGGCCGAGAGATCGTCAGACCCTGAACCCGCATCGTCGGGTGCGGCGCCGGCCGCGAAGTTATCGAGGGTTTGTTGGGTCGCGCTATCCATATAATCGGAATAATCTGCGAACATTCGTCGCCATCGTTGCGCAAATTCCTGCAGGTCCCATCGCTGTCCCGCAGCCAGCGATTGCAGTAGTGCCATGGTCTGGTCACCGTAGTGCGAAACGTCGCCGGGCGCCTTTTTCGCGTGGTACTTATTATCCTTTGGCGAGATATAATCGGTGATGCGACCGTAGATTCGCGTAATTTTAGACGGATTGTAAATCCAATGTGCGCCGAGCGACAGGGCATCCCCGATAAACGCCCCGTAAACCAATCCTTTCAATGTATCGTCCACAGCAGTTTTCTCCTTTCTGAGGCGGTGTCAGGCATGTTGCCGGTCAACACGAGCCGAATCCGACATAGCGTTGTTGGCACAACATACGCGCTCGGTTCCTGATATCAAAGCCCGGGAGCAGCGGTTGAACTATGCCGGATCCAGTGCAGATTGTGGTTTTGACGTGACATGACATATCCAATTTGCGGAATATATCCTGGCAGGCTGCCAACCTTCATGATTTACATGATTCCCACTGACGGGCTGCCGGCCGGAATATACGCCTCCGGTGAATCGTTCCGGCTGCAGAGACACCCATGAATAATCCTCTATCAGACAAGGACTGCGCCGAGTTGTTCAAGGCCCTTGCAGACGAGATCCGTCTCAAGATCCTGCACTCGCTCTACGATTCGGAGAAATGCGTGACGGATCTTATGGATGAGTTGCAATTGGCACAATCCCACGTATCGCATCACCTGAAGACATTAAAGGTAGCGGGTCTGATCCAGTCACGGCGCGACGGGCACAAAATGTGTTATTCCCTGTCGCCGGACGTCAAGACAAACCTCTCAAAAACGCGAAAAGAGTCTCTCGACCTCGGTTGTTGCGAGGTAAAATTCAAGTAAAAAAATTTCCCGATTTCCATCAAAGAATCTTGATTCTTTGATGGCCAACGGTAGGTTGAGCCACAGTGCGACACGCCGCAGCTGGAGTACGAGTTGACTCGTGTCTGTCGATCGGCACGGCGGTCGTTGGCGTCGCATTCGTTGGAGTTCACAGCATTAGATGTGTGTGCCTGACGCCGTTACGACAGTTTACGGCATTGAGCGGCTGCATTCTTGAAACATTCATCCGGCGGCCCCCCAATTGCGTCCATGTCCGGCAACTGTGTCCATGATTTTGGCCGCACGTATAAACGAAAGGATACCATGACAGCCCTGATAAGATTTTTTGTTGTCATGCTTGCTACCATCATTCTAACCGGTTGCGGCATCCGACCGACAGCACAGGGCGCATCGACCGGCGGTACGTCGGAAAGAATGTCGGGCACCCTGCATGTGTCGGGTTCGAGCACAATCGCGCCACTTGCGTCCGAGATTGCCCGGCGATTTGAAGCGCGTTATCCCGAAGTCCGTGTTGATGTCCAGACAGGCGGTTCATCCCGAGGCATTGCCGACGTCGTCACCGATCTGGCAGATATCGGGATGTCGTCGCGAGCGCTCAAGCCATCGGAGGCTGCGGACCGGCAGACATGGACCGTGGCAATGGACGGTGTTGCGTTCATCATTCATGTGTCAAATCCGGTCACCAGCCTTACAGTCGAGCAGCTCCGCAGCATATACACCGGGGATATCACGAATTGGTCTGCCGTCGGCGGCGAGGACGCGGAGATTACGGTGATCAATCGGGCTGCCGGCCGGTCGGAGCTGGAATTGGTGACGCATTTTTTCTCAATTGTTCCCGCCGAAATTGCCGCCGACGTGATCGCGGGTGAGAATCAGCAGGGGCTGAAAATGGTTGCTGGTGATCCACATGCGATCACATACTTGTCTGTTGGCGCATCCGAGTACGAGGCGGCCTTGGGCGTCCCGATCAAGCTGCTGCCGCTACAAGGCATTGCGGCGACGACACGGACCGTGGCGGACGGCACCTATCCTCTGTCGCGACCGTTGATACTGGTGACGAGCCTCGACCCGTCCCCGATCGCATTGGCTTTTATCGAGCTTGCCCGATCGCTCGATGTACATGACCTGGTTGAGGATCTTTCTTATGTGCCGCTCACGAATTGACAGCGTGGTCGGCGGCATCCTGGCCGTGGTGTCGGGGGCGGCCTGTGTTGTTGTCGCGCTGATCTTTGCGTTCCTCATTGTCGATTCCTTACCCGCCATCACGGCGCTTGGCGTACGGATGTGGACTGACGGCTCGTGGCATCCGGCAGATTCCGTATCGGCCGGGACGTTCGGGATGGCGCCGATGATTGCCGGTACGATTGCGGTTACACTGGGCGCCGTGGCGCTTGCAGCACCTCTGGCCCTGGCATCGGCTGTGTTTTGCCGGTATTACGCGCCCGGTGCGATTGCGGCAGGATATCGCCGATTGGTCCACCTTCTTGCAGGCGTGCCGTCGGTCGTGTTTGGGTTCTGGGGGCTGGTGGTGCTGATCCCCATTCTGGCGCGTCTGAAGCCGCCGGGTCCAAGTCTGCTGGCCGGCATCCTGATTGTCGGGCTCATGATTTTACCAACGATTATGCTGCTGGCGGAGTCTGCATTGGCGGCTGTGCCCGAGTCGTATGTTTTGGGTGGGGTCGCGCTGGGAATGGGGCGGTGGGCTGTAATCCGTCATATTGCGATCCCGACCGCGCGTCGCGGCATTGTCACCGGCGTGATTCTCGGGGGCGCCCGTGCGATCGGCGAGACCATGGCTGTGGTGATGGTGTGCGGCAATATCATACGGACCCCGCACGGGCTGTTCGATCCGGTTCGCACGCTTACGGCGAATATCGCACTGGAGATGGGCTATGCGCTGGGCATGCATCGATCGGCGCTGTTTGTGTCTGGGCTCGTTTTGCTGGTGATTGCAGTGGTTATGGTCGCCGCCACGACTGCGATAAGCCGTTACCCGAGCGCTTGCTGCGACGCGGTGGTGTGAATTGTGATGACTCAGAATCGCAGCCTGGCCGGAATTCCCGCGAACAGCAGCGCAGTCGAACGCATGGCAACACTCGTGGTGTGGCTCGGCGCCGCCCTGGTCACCGCCGTTTTTCTATGGATCATCGGTGATATTCTCAGGCACGGCATGTCCGGTATAAGCTGGGCGTTTCTCAGTAGCGCGCCGCAACGTTCAGGGCGCGCCGGCGGGATATTGCCGGTGCTGGTATCGACATTCTGGATTCTCATCGTTGCCCTCGCCGTTGCCGTACCGGTGGGCACACTTACGGCAGTATGGCTCGCGGATTTCGCGCGCCGCGGCGGCCGATTGGCAATGGTGGTGAAGGCGTGTCTGGATGTGCTGGCTGGGGTGCCGTCGATCGTTTTCGGGTTGTTCGGCAATGCGGTATTCTGTCGTTATCTGGGGCTGGGGTATTCGCTGCTTGCCGGTGGTCTCACACTGGCGTGTATGGTGCTGCCGATACTGATTCGGGCATTGGAGGCAGAGTTTCGCGCCGTGCCCGACGACTATCGGTTCGCGGCAACCGCCCTGGGGATGAGCCGCACACGAACGGTCACCGCTATTCTGCTGCCGGCAGCGCTACCCGGGCTGGCCGTGGGCCTGATCCTGGGTGTCGGCAGAGTTCTAGCCGAGACCGCCGCACTGTTGTTTACAAGCGGCTACGTCGATCGTATGCCGCGGAGTCTTATGGATTCGGGCAGATCGCTGTCCATTCATATTTACGATTTGTCTATGAATGTACCCGGCGGCGAGGCGAATGCATACGCGACCGCTGTGGTGCTGGTGGGGCTGCTAACTCTCATAAACGGCGCCGTGTTATGGTTGTCAGACCATGTAACCCGGCGTTTTCATGGAGCAATATGATACACGAGGGATCAACCAAGATGGATACGGATCCGGTGCTTGATGTGCGCGGATTGACGGTCAAGTATGGCGACATTGTCGCGCTGCGCGACGTATCACTTGCTGTGCCGCGGGGTGCGGTGACGGCGATTATCGGTCCATCCGGATGCGGCAAAAGCAGCTTTTTATCGGTCCTGAACCGACTGACCGATATGATTCCCGGTTGTGAGGTCACCGGCAGTGTTCGGCTCGATGGTGAGCCGATCCACGCCGAGGCCCAGAATCTGATTGCGCTTCGCCGGCGCGTCGGGATGATTTTCCAACGGCCGAATCCCTTTCCGACGTCGATTCGGTGTAATATCGATGTGCCGCTGCGAGAAAGCGGCGTAAGACGGCGATCGGAGAGGAACGACATCATCCGCGACGTTCTATGTGATGTCGGACTGTGGGATGAAGTCAAGGACCGGCTCGAGACATCGGCGCAGCGCCTCTCTGGCGGCCAACAGCAGCGGCTGTGCATTGCGCGGGCGCTCGCGCTGCGTCCGGATGTATTGTTGTTTGATGAGCCGTGCAGCGCGTTGGACCCGATATCAAGCGGAGTTGTTGAGGATCTCATTCAGAAATTGCGGAATCGGCAGACCATCGTTATCGTCACGCACAATCTGTCGCAGGCTCGCCGACTCGCCGATTATGTTGCTATGTTCTGGAATCAATACGGCGCCGGCCGTCTCATCGAGTACGGAGCGGCCGACCGCATATTCGAGCAACCTGTCAATCACGTGACGGCATCGTACGTCGACGGTACTGTGGGGTAATCGACGAATCGTAGCGCATTTGTCATGGAGGTGTACCAGATTCGGTCGATCGCCGAGGTTTCCAGGCGCTTTGCCGTAACGTGGCCTTTAAACGTGGACACGGTGGTCCGAGTTCGCGCTTTAGCGTGCTTGCGCTATGCCACTCGTATTGCGCCGCATGCCGTGAAACCCACACTGAAGTGTGAACGCCAACGGAAGCCGCACCCTTGTCTGCTTCCAACGAATTCTGGAATCGGTATGCTGTCGGGGATATGATTGAGCATAGTTCATCGATATGTGTCATCACGAACCCCGACGAAAGGATTGAACGTGCCAGACATTCAGTCATTCAAAGCGGCGATTGCGGCCGATGATCTCGCCGGCGCCGAGGCGGCGTTGCGTTGCAATGCCGTCGTTGAGGCGATCAACAGCGGCATCTTCCCGTGCGGGCGGCCGGCATTGTTGGCGGCGCGCAGTCCACAGATGATAGATTTGCTGCTGAACGGCGGCGCCGACATCGATTGTGTCGGCACATTCTGGGCATCCGGCTTCGGGCTCGACACCGTTCCGGGTGAAATCGGACTCCAGCTAATCGCGAGAGGCGCAGTTCCTACCGTGCATGCGGCTGCCGCGCTCGGCTTAACGATCTGCCTCCGTGACCTGCTCGATGCCGATCCGAAACAGGTGGCGGCGCCTGGTGGCGATGGCGCTACGCCGCTGCATTTTGCGCGATCGGTCGATGTCGCTGCGATCCTGCTGGAGTATGGCGCCGATGAGAACGCTCGCGATGATGACCATCGCTCCACCCCTGCCCAGTGGCGCATCAAGACCGGGCCCGACGTCAGTCGCTACCTGTTGGCGAACGGCGCCGAGGCGGATGTTTTTCTGGCCGCTGCGCTCGGCGACCTTGACCTTACGCAGCGGGTCGTCGCCGCCGATCCGCAATGTGTCGCCTACCGCATCGGCACCAACAGCGGACCGTTTCCGGGTATTGGGTTTGAGGGGCGCGGCGGCACCATCCTGCAGTGGCAGCTAGGATTTAATCTGGCTCCACAGGAGGTGGCGAAGAAGCGCGGGCATAATGCCGTCTACGAACGACTCATGGACCTGACGCCGGCACGATACCAATTGCCGATCGCGTGCATGCTTGCCGACCGCGAGCTGGCGATGTCGTTGTTGGCATCGCACCCGCAACTCGTGGCGACCTTCGATAACGATGACCGGACATTACTGGCACGGGCCTGTTGGGAAACCGGAAACGACACGGACGTCATCCGGCTCATGCTCGACTGCGGCTTTCCGGTCGGTATTCCAGAGCACAATCATGGGTACTCGCCGCTGCACAATGCGGCCTGGTGCGGTAATGCGGAGGTTGTGCGTCTCCTGATCGAGCACGGGCATCCAATCGATTTGATCGATCCCAAATTCGATGCATCTGCTGCCGGCTACGCCATCCACAGCGCTACCGAAGCACGACGTTATCCCGATGCGGATTATGCCGGCGTAGTTGATGCATTGATCCATGCCGGACTCGATTCATGCCTGTCCAGCTATCCTGTGAACCACGACGCCATCGATTCAGTGCTCCGGCGCCATCTGGGCCAGAAAAGCCGGCAACCCGGTCAATAGTCATCCAACTCGCAGCCATCCTGGTTGCGCCACTTCGCTCGCAAGAGCTCTATTTCTACACGGCCGATGGGGTCTCGCGCAGAGCCGCAGGGAAGTACACAGTACGCGGTGAAATTAAACTATTCGTTTTCTTTTTGTGGCTTTGTGGCTTTGTGGCTTTGCGCGCCACCTTTTCTTCTCAACGATCGATGCGGTCTCGTAGTCGAAGTAGCGTAGCCATTTTGGCTGCGTAACCGGTCGTCCAAGTCGCAGCTAGGATGGCTACGCTACTTTTTCACTGCGTCTCTGCGTCCCTGCGCGAGTTTAAATCCTTGACGTTCAGCGATTGTGCGCGGCTGAGTTGGGTCTTGGCCGCTACCGGTGTCATCGTGCTGCAATATCCCTCAGTCGAAACGTTGTATGCCTCGCGACATTACCGTCGAGGTTGCGAATCTCCAGCGTGATCCGCGGATCGTCTTCGTCCCACGCCACGGTGATCATGCCGAAATTGTCGTCGTGAAAATTCGTCTCCGGGATGCGATGCCGGTTCGCTTCGTCCTGGTTCCGGCGCCTCGCCGAATTCAGACCGCTGGATGTCAGCTCATACAGCGGGTACGCGACGCCATCCGCGAGTCGAGAGATCTCCGCGAAATGGCGGTCGCCACTGATGAAGAACACACTGTCGATACCGTGGTTTGCAAACAGGCCGAGCAGCCGCCGGCGTTCGTGCGGCAGATTGGCCCATTTCTCCCAGCGGTGTTCTTCGGGAATCACCTGAATACTCGAAACAATGATCCGCAACCTCGCCGGCGTGAGCAACTCGGTTTCGAGCCATTCCCACTGCGCGGCGCCCAACAAGGATGCGCTCGGGTCCGTTTGTGGCACATAAGGCCCCCGGCCGGGAAGCACGAACGCCTTTTCCCGTAGCGGCCCGCGGAACGTGCGGGTATCCAGCAGAATAATCTGCACGCGTTTCGCCGGTGGTCCGAACGCGAAGCTCTGGTAGATACCGGGGCGTTTGTGGACCGGCGAAGTCTCTGGAATCCCGAAAAAGTCGCAGAAAATCCGTTTCGATTCGAGCTTCATCGGGTATTCTGCGCCGGCATTGTCTTCGCCGTAGTCGTGATCGTCCCAGGTGGCGAGGATCGGGAATTGAGCACGAAATGCACGAAATTCCGGTTTGCTCGCAAGCATGTCGTAACACTGCTGCATTTTCGCTGGATCACGCGTGTCGGCATAGACGTTGTCGCCGATAAACAGGAACACGTCGGGGTTGGCCGCGGCTATCGCGCTCCAGATTGGCTGGGGCTTGTCGTGGTGCGCACACGAACCGAACGCGATTCTGGTCAAGACCTGATCACGATCGACAACCTGTGCTGATGCTTTTGCTACGGTGAAGAACCACGTCGTCGCCGCCATGAGCAAAACCGTGCCGACACGACTTGGCGCGCGCATCATATTAATCCCTATATTCACCGACGTTTGCACAGTTGCAAAACCACCCTTTTTAAAGTATACTCCCGTATCGTTTATGCTGAAATTGTCGCATACTGCCGTTCGTACGCTTTCAATTCAAAACCGCAGGCATGGAGATTCCAAATGATACGTTTCGCCAAGTCCATATTCCGCTTCATCGACCGCTACCCGCTCACGCCGTTTTTCATGGTTGCAATAGTCGCCGGTGTTTGCATCCTTCTACCGCCTGACGTCTACGCCGGTCCGGGAGGAGAGGTCCTCGAGTTTGCGATCAAGTCGCGAGTCGGCCGTATCATCTTCGGCATCCTCGGGATCATCCTGTTGCCGTTGTTTCTGTACATTGTCATTGCCGAATGGCTGGGCATCCGGAAAACGCGCAAAGACCTCGATAATCTCGCCGTGACCTATCCTTGCTTCAAGTGGATACCGCTGGAAATGCGTATCCGTCGTGGCGTGGAAGCGATGTACGGTGGATGGTCAACCGGCGACCTTTCGCCGGCACGTGCGTTCTTGACCGAAGACTATTTCGAAAGTCAGCAGGACATTCTCGACCGCTGGCGCGACGAGGGCAAAATAAACGTCACCGACATACGAAAGCTTGGCAAAGTTCAACCACTCCACGTCGTCGTCGAGGACGGCAGCAATTATTCGACAGTAACGGCCAAGATTACAATGGACGTCGTCGACTACATGAAGGACGCCGAAACCGGTGAGATCATCAAAGGCACCAAAGAGACGCATAGCGATCGCGACATGCTCTGGACGATGATCTACGAAAACGAAACATGGCTGCTGCATTCCATCGGCGACGGCGACGAGTCGTTGGCGTTTGCGCGTATTACCAACACGGTCGACACCAGGTACCTGGATCGTGTTTCCAGCGGTCGCGCGGCGCCGGAGCTCGTCATCGCCGGGGACGGGTCAGAGATCGCCCCGGTCGATGCGATGTCTGACGACGTGGCGGCAGACGAGGAAACTCCCGTGGTAGAGGTATCCCGCGAGAAGCGCAACCACTGACAACCATGCGAGAACAATAAAGGGCCTGAGGAGCAACGCTAACGCATACCATACCAACGGTACCATCAATGCCGGCACCATGATGGACGGCTTAAACGACAGGAAGAAGCCGTTCTTGAAGAACGGATGGTTGCGCACGCGCTCGTGGGCGATCACATGACGAATCTCCTGATCATCAGGATCGATCCGTAACGACTCCAGGAAGCTGGATCGCGCGTTCGTACCGGCAGATTTGCCGCCCATCTCCAACAATCGCAGTCCCACTTCCAGGTGTTGTTCCGCCTCTTCCGGGTACAGCTCCAGCGCCTGGCGGCCGATCTTGTCCGCCATCTTCGGTTCCTTGTTGACGCGGTAGAGCGTCTGCAGCGCCTGCAGTATCGTCAACGAATCCGAATCGACCTTCAGGCCCTTGCGCGCGACCGTGATACCTTCCTCGACCCGTCCCTGCTGACCAAGAAACAAGCCCAGCACACCGTAGCCTTCGGCGAAATCCCGATCGCACCGGATCATGGTGCGGAAATGTGATTCCGCTGCAATCTTGTTCTTTTTTACAATATTCTGAATGTGCCCCATCAGATAGTGGGCATCCGCAGACTCCGGATCGTACGCGAGATACGTTGCCGCACTGGACTCCGCCAGCTCGAAGCGTTCGAGCTGCAGAGCGGCGAGCGCGGTCAGACGATGTGCACCCGGATGGTCCGGCTCGATCGTGAGGACGTCGCCGGCCGCCTCGATTGCGTCCGCATACCGTCGCAGCTCGAAGAGCTGGTATGCCCGTGCGAGTCGTGCGATGGTGGGATCATTTTGGGATGATTCAGGTGTCATGTGCTATCGTGCATGTTCTCGATTCGCGATTATGGTGGCGGCTGTCAGGCAAATCAGGCAAATCAGGCAAATCAGGCCGGTCAACGACGTCATCCATGTCAATCAGGTCATTCAACTCCCGCTATGTCATGCGGCGTGTGTCTCGTCCCTGGCGCCTTCGCGTCGTGCGCGACATTCCCATGCCGTCAAACATGATCGTCGCCAGACGCTCATGCAACTCGTTTACGCTCCGGAAACGATCGTTCATGTCCTTTTGCAGTGCCTTGTGGACAAGATCGTCTAGTGCGGCCGGCACGTGCTGCAGCCGCGACCGCAACCGCGGCGGCGCGTCGTAGCAGTGCTGCCTCGCCAGCGTTCGCAAGGTATCGCCGTCGAACGGCACCTGGCCGGCAAACAGCTCGAACATGATCACGCCCAGGGCGTAAATGTCTGTACGCTGGTCGATGTTGTCGAGCATGAACTGCTCCGGCGCCATGTATTGCGGCGTGCCCATGATCCCTTCAGCCACACCGTATTCGGTATCGCCCTCCTCGGTTGTCGCGCCGTGATCGCCACTGCCGGTGGCGTATGATCGTTCCCGCCGACGCCGGAGCCGTTGCGCGATGCCAAAATCGGTGATCTTCAGAATGCCGCGCCGGTTTATCATCACGTTCTGTGGTTTGAGATCACAATGGATGATGCCCTCGGCATGCGCTGCGCCGATGGCGGCACACAGCTGCTTTACCAGGATTACGCCTTTCACAATGTCTAGACGTCCGTGTCTCTGCAGCAGCTGCGCGAGATTCGATCCAGAAACATATTCCATGGCGATGAACATGACGCCGTCATGATTGTAGATGTCATGGGTGCGTACGACGTTGCGGTGGCTTATGCTGCGCGTAAGACGCAGCTCGCGCATCAACAGGTCGGCGTCTTGCTCGATAATCGCGGTGTTATTGAAAATCTTCAATGCGACGTCCTCATCCAGCGTCGTGTCATACGCCAGATACACGACGCCGGTGGCGCCGGTGCCAAGCGGATGGATGACGGCAAAACGATCGGCAAGAACGGTGTCCGGCGGCAGATACGTCTTGTTCCCCGATTCGTGCTGTGTCGTCCGTCGTTGAATCGTGGTGACGTCCCTGTAGAGATCGAGGTCTTTTTCCGAGTGGATCGACGGCTCGGTTATCTCGGTGAGATAGGCCTCGAGCATGTCCTTTTCCTTGAGCTTCACCCCCATTTGATTCACCGCATTGATTAACACCCCGATCTCATCTCTGCGGCCGGTCGAGAAATCATCAGGATAATCGCCGTCTTCTATTGCCCGGGCGACCTCAGAGAGGTGAATGATCGGGCGGCTGATATGCCCGGTCATGACAAAGGCCAACGCCCCGGCTGCGACTGCCAATACCACGGCGAACAGCATGGCACTGTGCCTGATGCGGTCGAACGGCGCCGTCAGCTCACTACGTGACCGGTACGCAACCGCGGTGCCGAGCGGCACGCCGTCGCTGCGATCGAGGGCATGCGCCACGGCGTTGTACAACTCGCCGTTCACATCAAGCACCATGCCGTCGAAGCGCATCGACCACGGCAGAAACGACATGATCTTCGTGGATACAGCCTTGTCCGGCGATGTACCGAATAGCCGCACCGGCGGTCTTTGTTCGTCGCTGTCACGTTGGTAGAGCGAAAAAACTGCGACATCACAGCCTGTGAGATTCCTGATGTCCGAAGCCATCTCCGCGGTCAATTCCCGTGCAACGGCCGCAGTACCGCGAACGACATCAGGTGCTGCGTTGTCGATGATTGGCACGGCCGCAATTTGCAGCAGCCGTGACTCGATTCGCATGAAGCCTTGCGCCGGCTCACCGGCGATCGCAGTGTCGAACAGTGCGCTGCGGCCGGCAATGTTGGCTCCAATCAGCTCCGGGCGGTTCGTGCGTGCGAGAATCGTACCGTTGGCGTCGGTAAACATGAGAAGGTCCGGACCACCGTTCCGGAGCTGCCATTCGTCGCAGACGTCCATCAAGGAAGACGAGTCGCCGGCGTATACCAGGGGAAACACACGGCTGTCCGCGGCAATCATTGTGGCTGTGTCATGCGCCACACGAAATCGCTGGTCAAGTGTCTTCTGAATGATCTCGCGGAATCGGTCGAGCGATTCCTTCACGGCCTGGTTGGCTGCCTGGTCGGCTTCGCGGTCCACCTGCAGAACGATCAATATCAGTGCGGATGCAACCGCCAGAAAAGCGATGCCAAGCAGCTTGGTGCGTACGCCGAAGGGCAGCGTTTTTACGTGTACGCGTTCGTGTTCGTGTGCAGTGTTCATGGTCAGAAAAGTCTGTCCTGGGAATGTGGCTTTTCCGGCGTCATGCTAACACAGCGGGCACAGCTAAAGCGGTGAACTCCAACGCACGGCGTCACCCCCGTGCCCCACCGTTCAGGCCTTCACGTTCGCCGCGCCGCACTCCTGGAGGGTCGCAGTCCCCTGCGACCGCATCCCGCGCCGCATTTCGGACACAGAGGACTGTGTCCCTCCAAAAAACTCCTGTTCGCGCGGTGTTCAATACTCCTCCTGATCACCGGATAATGGGTACAGCTTGCCGTGTTTGTTCTTGTGCTGCTTGCTGCGGCCGCCTGTGATCGCGATGTCGATATCAAGCAGCACGTCGTCGGTATCCGGTATGGCCACCTCCTGCTCATACTCGCCACGGAGGCTCCAGGCCTTCAGCACGTATTGGCCCGGCGCCGCCGTGATGCCGTAGACGCCGTTGCTCCCGGTGACAGCTGTCGAGTCGGTTGGAGCCACGACCACAAAACATGCCATTTCCTGATGAATGTTGCAGTACACTTTGATCACACCCGGACGATCCAGTGTCACTGGTGGACCGGGGCCGGTTCGGTATGCGCCAAGATCGAATTCATAGTTTGCGGACAGCGAGAACACATTGTGCCGGAAATCGTCACTGTTCATGAATCGCAGGACATCGCCGGGACGCGCCGTAACATACCGCGGCACAAATCGCTTGTCGACCATATCGATCTCGATCGTCCTGGGCGGCAGCAGCGCCGTCGTACGTTCGGCTGTGACGGGGGTCAGCGTGATTACGACGTCTTCGGCCGCAACACGTTTGATTCGGCCGGTCAGGCCTTTCTTGACGAATTGGACGGCGCCGTGCACGGCCGGCGCTGCGTGCGTTGCGGCCGGCGCGGCCGCCGGGATCGGCTCCGGCGCGGTCGTTTCGGTAGCGGTTGCGACCGCGCCGAATATGACCGCGGCCATCCCAGCCGCGGCGGCATAGGACCTATAGGACCATTGGGACGTATAGGCCGGCGGCTCGTCGTGGTTTTTGGGTGCTGTTCTGAAACTGAAGTCCCTGCCGGTCCGCAGCGGCTGTCCTACTTGTCCTACTGGTCCCATATGTCCTACCTCTCCCGCTTACCTTGCGCGGTGCCGGCTGCCGCCATCTCAGCCGCGGCGGCATCCTTTCTGTCGGTCGCGCTCAGTAAGCCTCGCTCGGGTCATGCGCTCGCGCATCCCGCCTTCCTCGATAAACGCTTTCTCCAACTTACGTATCTGCCGGTTCAGCAGATAGTTCGTCTGGTGAATCAGGCAGATCATAATATTGGCGACCGTCTCCGGCGAGCGCTTGGTGATATACGCCCTGTAGGTCTCGATGGTCTCGTCATTTTCCCGTGCGAGCGCTCGAACTGCTCGCGCCGCTTTGCTGTCCTTGTCCCAGACCTTCAGCCCACGGACTCGCAGAAAATCGAGGTAATCCTCGAGCAGCTCTTCGAGACTCGCTCTCGCAACGTTCGTGAGCTTGATCTCGGTTTCCTTCGATGTGCCCGAGGCCATGGAGCCTTCGACGATATTCTGCTTGCCGGATCGTGCGGCTTGCGTCATTTGGTCTACCGTGCGATCTCGCGGGTTCAGAAAGCGTTCGCAGAAAATCGCGGTACACCCGTACACGATCACCGCCTTTCTGTAAGACAGCAAATCCCGGTAACCGCCATGCGCCGGAATAAAGCCTTTGTCGTTCGGCATGGAGTGCCTCGCGTTTGTACGGTTCCTGCTGTGGTGCGCTGTACTATACCCAGGCAAGGTCGCAGCGTCACACAACCACGCAGCCCGGTATACGACATATAAGTCGGGTAGGACGGTTGGGACAGCCGCTCTTACGAATTCGAAGCCATCGGCTCCGGTTAACCGGAGCCACGCGCTCTAACCGGTTCTGTAGTTTTCGCAGTCGGCGTGTCCAAAGTTTTACAGGTCCCACCCGTCCCATATGTCTCCTACCGTCACCAATCGCCACGCCGTGCTTTCGGCTGCCACATTTCCGGCCCCACCCCATTATACCGTTTCGCTTTCACGATGCAATCAGAATACCCGGCACCGTGCACATCGCTCTGATGAGGCATGCAATGGACAATTCCCTTTGCTCCTGTTCCTGCTGAACATCTCTGCAAATATGCACAAATTATTGTTTTATTTCCTGTTTTTTATATATTATCATTTGGTGATAAGCTGCGATAGCTGTTGCCGAATACGTATAATCCGTCACATCGGAACTTCTTCGACCAAACTAAGATTTGCCACGCACCTGCGAATTAAGGACACAGTGCATCTTCAAGTAACCTCTCTTTTCTCCCAATAAAAATCAAGGATTCCCCAAATGAGCAAGTTCATCCGATCTATCCTGTTTGTGTTGTTGGTCGCCATGTATTTCTGCACTATCGCTCCCGCGCAGGCCGACGTGCCGCGAACGATGTCGTTCCAGGGGCTTCTGCTTGACGACAACGATAATCCGCTGCCCGGCTCCGTGAATCTGACGATCAGGTTGTTCGATCAGGCAAGTGCCGGAACGCAGCTGTTCACAGAGGATCATTCCGGCGTGGCGCTGGACAACGGTGTGTATGCCATCCAGATCGGGGCGCCGTCGCTGCCCGGCGGCATCCCGGACTCGGTTGTCGCCGGCAACGACGTATGGCTGGAGGTCGTTGTCGACGGCAACACGCTCACCACCCGAATCGAGATCACATCCGTGCTCCATGCGCTCAAGGCGCGCATGGCGGAGAAACTGGTGGTGCCGGGAACCGCGACCGACGCGGTCACTGTTGACGGCGCCGGCGACGTCAGTGTCACCGGCGATGTTGTCGCCGCCAAATTCATCGGCGACGGCTCGATGCTCACGAACCTGTCAATCGACATGCACTCGCTGGATTCCGCCGACGGTTCGGTCGCGGATGCGCTATTCGTGGACAACGCCGGCAATGTCGGGTTGGGTACCAACTCGCCGGCCGGGCCGTTTCACATTCTCTGTGCCGACTGTACGGATCCGGTACTAGATCAATCCAGCGAGAATGCGAATGGCGCTGATATTGTAATGTCGGTATCGCAGACATTCACAGCGGGCGTAGATGGTGCTTTTGCGCGAATCGATTTTAGAAATACGATCGGTGCCGGAAATGCCGCAATACTGAACATTTACGCAGGTGCCGGCACCGGAGGGAATTTGCTGCGAACGGAGGATGTTGTATTCGGCACGAACGGCACGTTCACCGAATATGGGATAATGTCTACTATTTCTCTTGTGAACGGGCAGCAATATACCTTCGAATTCACAAGCGAATCGGCTTTTGCGCCGTCCGTGGATGATTCCAACAGCTACGCAGGTGGCGATTCCAGCCTGCCCGGCAACGACCTGATATTTCGGACATGGGTGATTCCGGCGGTAACCACCCTCATCGCCGATGACGCCGGCAACATCGGCATCGGTACGGCGTCGCCGACCGAGGCGCTGGATGTAGTTGGCAACATACGCGCCGACAAATTCCTCGGCGACGGCTCGATGCTCACCGGCATCGCCGACGCCGACGCCGATGCCGGCAACGAGCTGAACACGACGCTCGAGCTAAACGGCACGTCGCTGGAGTTGACCGACGCCGGCGGCACGCTGTCGACTGACCTCAGCGGCTTCATCGACGACGGCGACTGGAGCGTCGATGGCGATGATATCTACCGTGATCTGGGAAATGTCGGTATTGGCACCGACAGTCCCGGCGAACGGCTGCATGTGATCGACACCGCGACTGTCGAGCGTGAGGTCATTGCGAAATTCCAGACTTCAGACGCGCCCGCCGACTACTTCTCGATCGAGAACAACGACACCATCGACAACACCTTCGGCCCGATGCTGCGCGGTCATCATGAGAGCACCCCGGACAGTCCGGGCATCATGATCCAGGGCTCGACCAGCGCGGCGAGCGACACCGGTACCGGCCCAATGATTCGGCTGTCTGCCAGCCGTGACTTCGTGGCGCCGGTCGTCAACCGCGACCTGCTCAGTGTCAAGAACCATCAGGACGAGGTTTTCCGTATCGATAATGCCGGAAACGTCGGCATCGGCACGCCGACACCCGACGAAGCCCTCGACGTAGTCGGTAATGCGAAGGCCACAAAATTCATCGGCGACGGCTCGATGCTCACCGGAATCGACTGGGGGGCGATCACCGGCATCCCTGCCGATGTCGACACCGACAACACCGACGACCTTACCACCGGCAACTTCGCCGGCGCGCTCGACGCCGTCTACGTCAACGAAGGCCAGGCACCGGCCGCCGGTGATATCACCGGCAGCTACTCCGCGGGCCTGACTGTCGGCGCCGATTCCGTGGCGCTCGCCACCGATACTACCGGCAACTACGTCGCCACCGTCAACGGCGATGCGCAGGTCGGCGTAAGTGGTTCCGGATCGGAAGACGCCGCGGTAAGCCTCAGCATCAACACCAACAGTCTCGATTTCGCGCATCTCAAGAACGTCCTCGACCTCGATGCCGCGACTGAGGTCAACCTTGGTGCGAGCAATCTCACGATCGATCTGGATTCCTCCGGCGAATTCATCATCGCCGACGGCGGTGTGGCGACGCACGTGTTTGCCGCAAACGGCAACGTCGGGATTGGAACCGCCAGTCCGGAGTCCCGTCTGCATATAGCCAATACTATCGCGACGATACCCAATGGTCCGACTGCCACCGGTATTCATCTGGGTGCGGACGGCGCGGGTGCCCCGACCATTCAACTGTACAGTCCCGAGGTAGGTTCGATCATTGACTTCACGGATGGGGCGGGAGAGGACGCTGATTGGCGCATTATTGCCGGTGCGTCGAATTTGAGTCTTGGTGCAACCATCACCGCCAACGGTATTCATATCGATACCGCCGGCAACATAGGTGTCGGTACAACCACACCCACCGAGAAGCTGACGGTTGCCGGCACCATCGAGTCGACGACGGGTGGGATCAAGTTCCCGGACGGCAGCGTGATGTCCAGTGCAGCCGGCAGCGGCGGTGTGTCGCCGGCGTTCAGTGTGTACAGAGATGGTCCGCAGACGATTTCCACGTCGGGTTGGGAAAAGGTGAAATGGACTCTAGAAGAATTCGATTCGAATAACAACTTTTTACACGATACTGACGACAGTGGCGGTGCTGAAGAATCACGTTTTACTCCCAATGTTCCCGGACGATATATCTTGACGGCGACTGTGACATTTGATGAGATCGACAATGGACGCTGGGCGAATATGTCCATATACAAGAACGGACAAAATTTCAAACAAGGTGTTTCGATTGGCAATGGAATTTCTACTGATTATAGAATCTCAGCCACTGCCGTCGTCGATGCCAACGGCACATCAGACTATTTCGAAATCTGGGTGCAAAATAGCGATCTTGTAAGTCGCGACATCGGCTATGAGGCTGGAACCGGACAACTTTCGACGTTCTTCTCCGGCGCTCGCATCGATGGCGGCGGCAAGATCGAGTCGGCACTCTCACCGCCGTCATCACCAACCGCCACACCCTCCACCGGTGGCAGTCTGCCGAGCGGGACTCATTTCTTCAAGATCACGGCGCTGAATGCGAACGGCGAGACGACGCCGTCGACTGAGGTGTCGGCGACGGTGGATGGCGGATCGACGAATGCGATCCAGGTGACCTGGGGTGATGTCCCCGGTGCGACCGGCTACCGTGTCTACCACGGCACGTCATCCGACGGGCAGGACGAGTACTTCACGGACGCCGACGGCTCGCCATATGACTACACCAGTGATGCCGCCGGCACGGCTAATACACCGCCGGTGGTCAACACGACCGGGATCGACCTTACTGTGCTCGGCAGCCAGACGATCGGCGGCAGCCAGATCGTGACGAATGATTTCTCCGCGGACACGACCACGCTGGTGGTGGACGCGGCGAACAATCGTGTCGGCATCGGCACCGACGCACCGGAAGATGTGCTCACGGTGGCCGGCGATGTCGGCGTGGCGGGTGATATCAACTCTTCCGGCCTCGTAAATGGCCGCGACATGGACGCGGACGGTATTAAGCTCGATACCATTGCCACCAACGCTGCCGATACGACCGACGATTCGTGGACGGGCACAACGGATGTGAGCGTGACGACGGGTAATGTGGGGATTGGAACAGCCAGTCCAGAGTCTCGTCTGCATATTGCCAACACGATCGGGACGATACCAAATGGTCCGACTGTCACCGGTATTCATATGGGCGCGGACGGCGCGGGAGCGCCGACCATTCAATTATATAGTCCCGAGGTAGGTTCGGTAATCGACTTCACGGATGGGGCGGGGGAGGACGCGGATTGGCGCATAATTGCCGGTGCGTCGAACTTGAGTCTTGGTGCAACCATCACCGCCAACGGTATTAATATCGATACCGCCGGCAATATCGGAATCGGCACAGACGCACCGGAGTCGCTGCTGCACCTGCGTCGCGAAGGCGCAGTTGAGCTGACCATGGACCGCATCGACGGCTCAAGCAATTCGCTCAATATCAACATGCGCAAGGCACGCGGATCGGTTGGAGCTTTGACTCAAGTCAATTCCGGCGACAGCGTCGGCGGGCTGCGGATGTGGGGGCATGACGGCAGCGCCTACCGGAGTATTGCGGGGATTCGGGCGGTGGTCGAAGATGGGGTAACAACCGGCATCGTCCCCGGCCGGCTGGAGTTGTCGACGACGGACGCGACCGGCGCATCACTCGAACGCCTGCGCATCACGTCGGACGGCAACGTCGGGATCGGCATCGGCGCGCCGTCGGCGAAATTCGAGGTTGCGGGTAACGCCAAGATCACTGGTGATATTCACGTCACCGGCGAATTTCAGGTCGACGGCGGCATTACCGGTGAACTCGGTATCGGCACCAACGATCCAATGGCGGCTCTACATCTGAATGGTTCGACAGCCGTCACGTTTAAGACGCCCATTTTGTTATCCGAAATCCATAACGGAGACGGCACCTACACGACTGAGCTCAACGGTTCGGATAGCGTGTTTGTCTCGGGCACGACGGCGTATGTGTATGCGGCCAACGGTGGCCATTTTACGATCTTTGATGTGTCCAATCCGGCGAGTCCCGTACTGCAGTCCCACGTGTTTAACGATGGCGGCACCTTTGATAAGCTTGGCAATGCGGGTGGTGTTTTTGTCTCCGGTACGACGGCGTATGTGACGTCATCAGGTTTCAGTTCGTTGACGATCATCGACGTGTCGGATCCAGTTAGTCCCGGGTTGCTGGCCGTGGCGTCTGACGAAGATGGCATGTTCCAAAAGCTCTTGACTCCTCAATCAGTGTATGTCTCCGGCACGACGGCCTATGTAACGTCCTCATCAGACAGTTCACTGACGATAATAGATGTCTCGACTCCGTCCAGTCCGCAGTTGCTTGCCGAGGTGACGGACGGAGATGTCGGTTTTACAAAACTTGACGGTGCGTATTCGGTGCACGTGTCTGACACGACTGCTTATGTGGCGTCATTTAACGATAATTCCCTGACCATCATCGATGTCTCTGATCTATTAGGTTCGGGACCGCAGCCGCTTGCGGAGGTGACGGACGAAGTCGGCGGCTTTACCAAACTTGAGGGCGCCAATTCGGTGTATGTCTCCGGCACGACCGCGTATGTGACGTCCTGGAGTGACCATTCGCTGACGATCATTGATGTGTCGGATTTAATGGGAGCTGGTCCGCAGTTGCTTGCGGAGGTGACGGACGAAGTCGGCGGCTTTACCAAACTTGAGGGTGCCAATTCGGTGTTCGTCTCCGGCACGACCGCGTATGTGACGTCATCGGTTGAACATTCCCTGACAATTATCGACGTGTCGAATCCATCCAGTCCGCAGTTGCTGGCGGAGTTGTATGATGACGATGGCACGTTCAGCCAACTTGCCGGCGCCGTTCAGGTGTATGTCTCCGGCACGACGGCGTATGTACCGAGCGGTACCGACAATTCCCTGACCATCATGGATATCGGCAACTATGTCGATTTGATTGCCGAGAACCACGTCGGTATCGGGACGACAACGCCGTCCGAGGCGTTGGAGCTCGGTTCCGGCGGCAATGTTCTCGTTGCAGCCGGCAATGTTATGATCGATCGCCTCTTCGCACCGACGGGCGTTTCCGCGATACCTGCAACTGGCGGCAGCCTGCAAACCGGCGTCCATTTCTTCAAGGTTTCAGCGGTCAATAACAACGGCGAGAGCTTGCCGTCTTTGGAGGTTACAACTTTCGTCGACGGCAGTACGAATACAGCGGTACAAGTGTTGTGGACCGACGTACCAGGAGCCACGAAATACTACGTCTATCACAGCACGTCAACGAGTAATTTTCAGGAATTTTTCGTCGACAGCGACGGGTCGCCGTATCTCTATTCCAGCGACGCCGCCGGCACGCAGGGTGCACCGGCGACCATCAACACTACCGGGGGGAACCTGATTGTTGCCGGTGATGCGACGGTGAACGAAGATTTGTTCGTCTTCGGAAGAATCGGTGCCGGTACGACCAGTCCCGATGTCGCATTGCACGTTGAAGGCAGCAAGCCGGATATTCGAATTTCATCGACGGATGTAGTGGCCACCGGCGACAAAATCGGGGAGATCCAGTTCGAAGGCAATGGCGGCAGCAGCATGGATATCGGCGCTACGATCCGGGCACGCACAGATTCGACCTGGGGCTCATCATCGCCGACCACGTTGGAGTTCTACACCCAGGATCAATCGGCCGGCACCGGGCTCAATGCGCCGCGGATGGTGATCGACTCAGAGGGCGAGGTCGGTATTGGGACAGACTCGCCGGAAACAACCATCGACATGCAGAGCACCAGCCCGGTGCTTCGCCTGCGCGACAGCGACAATGGCGGTGGAGACGCCTCCAGTGCCTTGATCGAATTCGGGCAGACGGAAGGGGGCGTCTGGGACCGCACCGGATTCATCGGCGACGCCTCAAGCGGCGACCGCAACCTCCACATCGCCGCCGACTCGGGATACAACATCCAGATGTCCGCCGGTGGGCAATCGACGGTCACGGACCCGCATTTTGTGATCAAATCAGACGGCAATGTCGGCATCGACACGAGCAGTCCCGACGCGAAGCTCGAGGTGACATCCTACAGCCCGTCAGTCGACCCGTTTCAGGTGAATACACAGACAGGCCTCACTTTGGATCAGAGCAATACGTCGCATAACAGCTCGCACAACAGCGGCGACAGGTGGCAATCGTTCACCGCGGGATCGACTGCCGAGTTGGGAAAAGTGACGGTCATCTCCGGTACTGATAATAGTGGAACAATGACGATTTATCAGGGAGAGGGCACCGGTGGCGCTGTTTTGGCAACCGAAGGATACGGCAACCTCAACGTAAGCGCGGAAACGGAAATTGTTCTCAGCAGTCCTCCTGTCTTGACATCCGGTATTACATACACGATTCGCATGAACAGCATCCAATGGCTGGAGAATCATGGAGCGACCAATCCATACCCCCTGGGCCGGAATGACGAGGACGGAACGCACGATTACTATTTCAAAACGTTTCTCTTCACGCCGTCGGTCGCCTTCGAGGTCAGGGGCGACGGCAATACGTGGCATTACGGCACCCTGGTGAATTCATCGGATCGGCGGTTGAAGGAAAACATTGTCCGGATCAATCACGCATTGGATAAGGTCCTGGATATGAACGGCTATTATTTCAATCGAATCAGTAAATCCGATGACCGCGAGATCGGATTGATCGCGCAGGAGGTGCAGGCGATCGTACCGGAGCTTGTCAGTACAATCGATGATGAAAATGGTTATCTCGGCGTGAGTTATCAGGGCGTCGGTCCTTTGCTTGTGGAGGCATTGAAGGAGTTGCATGCCAAGCACGACGCCGAGTTGGCCGCGCGCGACACCATTATTGCGTCACAGGGCGAGGCGTTGTCTGCGGTGAACACCCGCATGGCCGACATGGAGCAGTCGATGAAGCGTCTCGAAGAGTTGCTGGCGCTGAAGCTGGAGATCGACGCGGCAAGGGCGTTATCCGCCACGGGCGAAAATGACGAAGTACCAAATGATAAATGACGAAGGGTGTTTTCGCGCAGAGACGCAGAGACGCTGAGAAGGGATGGAACAACGGCTGAATGGAGAAGATAAGTAATATT
This sequence comes from Verrucomicrobiota bacterium, assembly GCA_021772615.1. Taxonomy (GTDB): domain Bacteria; phylum Verrucomicrobiota; class Lentisphaeria; order JABSQK01; family JAJFLO01; genus JAJFLQ01. The sequence continues at coordinate 36,874 of JAJFLQ010000079.1, forward strand.
TAACCTCCGCGCCTCTGCGCCTCCGCGCGAGAATTAAAATAACAAGGATCGACTTTGAGCAGGATCGGTGAAATTCAGGAGCTAACGCGAAATCGGTTGTGTTTGCCGAATCACTCAAGGTGGCAAGGTTCGAGTGATTACGGCTTATGAAGATAAACCTTAGGCAATCAATTGAGACTTAAATTATGGAATTCTGGAAAGGCGAGAAATGCGAATGTGTCTTTTCTCTGCGCCTCTGCGTCTCTGCGCGAGACCAATTCGTCCGTATGGAAAAAGCAGTTATCGCGCAGAGGCGCAGAGCCGCAGAGGAAAGCGAATAATTAAAATAATGAGTAGCGGTGAGCCCTCTGTGGCCCCTGTGTCCTCTGTGGTAAAGAGAGATCGCCGTATTGGCGGAAGGGATTTATTACCACAGAGAACACAGAGTAAAGATTCTTAAAATTAAGATATTCAGTTTTTGCCCGTAACGCGCCTTTCTCTGCGCCTCTGCGTCTCTGCGCGAGACCAATTCGGCCGTATGGAAAAGCTGTTATCGCGCAGAGTCGCAGAGCCGCAGAGAAAAGCGAATAATTAAAATAATGAGTAGCGGTGAGCCCTCTGTGGTCCCTGTGTCCTCTGTGGTAAAGAGAGATCGCCGTATTGACGGAAGGGATTTATTACCACAGAGAACACAGAGTAAAGATTATTAAAATTAAGATATTCAGTTTTTGCCCGTAACGCGCCTTTCTCTGCGCCTCTGCGTCTCTGCGCGAGACCAATTCGGCCGTATGGAAAAGCTGTTCTCGCGCAGAGGCGCAGAGCCGCAGAGAAAAGAGTAAAAGGAGTTAACCCTTGGCGACTTTGCGCGAGTCCAAATCGCCCATTGTGGAGAAAAATGAAGAGGTGTCGCGCAAAGGCACAAAGACACAAAGAAAAATTACGAGAAAAATTGGTTTCCCGCATTTTGTTGGAGTTCGCATCACCGCAGTCGCGGGATGTGCGGTTTTCACGCGTTGCGCGCATCAGCGAGGCAGGTTGGGCACGCGGCACGCTGAAGTGCGAAATCCGACCATGACGGCGTATGAATAATCCAGATTTGGAATAACGGTATTGGAAAATCCTTATATCGCATTACATCGGGAGTTCAAGAAGGCGGGAGCTGATGTGCTTATCTGTTCTGGCCAGGCCTGTGTGTTGTATGGCATCGCCGATTTTTCAAAAGACGGCGACTGGATCGTTCGCGAGGACACCCGTAGCTGTCGTGCGGTGGTAGACGTGCTCGCTGCGAAAAAGGCGCGGTACCGGCTCGGCGCGCCGCTGGACGTCAGGTGGCTCAAGGAGGGGTGGACCAGCCATTTCGAGTATAAAACTGGAACGGGATTCCGGTGTCGAGTCGATTTTTTTTCGCGACCACCGAGGATTTTGGATGTCGATGCTATGTGGCAACATGCGATTCACGACGGCGATGTGTCGATCCTGGATATCGAGGATCTGATAAAAATGAAACGAACACAGCGACTGAAAGATTATCCGATCATCGGCGCATTGGCCGAGGTTGGAGGGCTCGAAATCGGTGAACCGCGAATTGCGCTGAATTACCTTCAAGACTTTGATCTCTTGAAAGATGCGGTAACGACCTGGCCCGATGCCGCCGCCGCGTGCCGGCGTAATGCGGTGCAGTTAATTTGCGCAGCCGCAGATCGGGCTGCGGTCGTCAATGCGATTGCACAGGAACAGGATCAACATATTCAAGAGGACAGATCAAGGTTGCAAAGAATGAAGGACATTCAGGGCGACTATCCCGACATATTCCGGCAGGCCCAAAAACGGTGGATTGTTGACGGGACGGATTTGAATGCGCAGCACACTGAGTTGGTAGCGCTTGCGCGAGGCTTGATTGAATCATGAGCCGAAACCGGGAAATAAGTATCCGTTTACTGAAGCCGTATAAAATATCCGACCGCTGCCCGTATCTCAGTGAAGAGCAACGGCGACTGAGCACACTGACGTTGGACGAACGGATTACGGCGGCGGCGGAATGGCTGATGCTGGTCGAATCAATGCCGCGTGTGAAACCGTTAAAGCAGTACGAGCCGAACAAGACGCAACGGGCGGAGTCAGCTGAGCGGCACCGGTAACGGTTTGCAGAATAAAGAGCGTGATTTTACCACAGATCGCGTGACCACGTTGCGGAACGCGACACGTGGGGACACAGAGAACACAGAGAACACAGAGAAAGGATTCTTAAAATTAAGATATTTAGTTTTTGCCCGTAACGCGCCTTTCTCTGCGCCTCTGCGACTCTGCGCGAGACCAATTCGGCCGTGTAGAAAAGCTTTTCTCGCGCAGAGTCGCAGAGCCGCAGAGGAAAGCGAATAATTAAAATAATGAGTAGCAGCAAGCCCTCTGTGGTCCCTGTGTCCTCTGTGGTAAAGTGAGATCGTTGTGTTGGCGGAAGGGATGTTTTACCACAGAGGACACAGAGAGCACAGAGTAAAGATTTAGAAGTTAATAATTTTAGTTTTTTCCGTAACACGCCGTTCTCTGCGTCTCTGCGCGAGAACAATTCGTCCGTGTAGAAAAGCTGTTATCGCGCAGAGTCGCAGAGGAAAGATTGTTATGTTTTAGGTGGTCGACAAAATGATTGTCGCGCCTGAAAAGGTATTGTTTGCATGCCAACTATCGAAATCGCGGGATACAAATTTCGGTTTTACTCGTCGGACATTAATGAACCGCCACATGTTCATGTGATTCGAGACGAACACGAAGCCAAAGTTTGGCTAAGACCCGTGAAGGTCGCATACAATCGCGGCTATATTGATGCGAAATTAAATCGGATTGTCAAATTAACACGCCAGAACGAAGATAGATTTTTGGAGGCATGGAATGCTTATTTCGGCAGATAAAGAGATGCAGCTGGTACGAGCAACAAACGTAAAATTCCATGATAATTTCATGTCAGTGGCCCTGAGTGACAACCGCGAAATCACAATCCGGATAGACAATATTAACTGGTTGAAATGGTTGGCGGCAGCCACGCCGTCGCAGCGCGAGAAATGGATACTTGAGCCTGGAGGTTATGCGATCTACTGGGACGAGTTGGATGACGGCGTCGAAGTCTGTCATTTGCTCAGTTTGGACTCACTATCGTAATCGTACGTCGGCGACACCGCGCACCGACGACTCGGCTGTTTTGCAGAAGGGCTAACCGTTGCGATTGGATGTCGCGCATCACGTGACCCCGTTGTCACGGGCTACGTGACTCACGGTGGGAGGCGCAGGTAAGGATACAGACTAAGAGCCGATTTTAATTTTAATGCATTTTTTACTCCGTAGCGTGTTCTTCTTTGCGCCTTTGCGTCCCACGAGTCGCGTTCCGCAACGTGGTCACGCGATCTGCGCGAGAATACTTCGGCCGTGTAGAAGATCATGCCGTTACGGTTTGATGTCGCGCAAAGCCGCCAAGCCGCAAAGAAAGAAAAAACTGGAGGGACGCAGGCCTCTGCGTCCGAAACAAACTACCGCTCAGGCAGGAACGCGAACGAGGAGCGAAAGGTTAGAAAAAGAACGAAAATTGGAAGGGATTAGCTCTTCTTGCATAACATGTAGTTCTTTGCGCCTTGGCGTCTCTGCGCGAGACCAAGTCGTCTGTGTAGAAGGAAGCTCATGCCGTGACGTATTTGTTTTCGCGCAGAGGCGCAGAGCCGCAGGGAAAAGATGAATAAGTGAAAAGTTTAGTCTGAATCCGCCTTGTGTCTTTCTCCGCGCTAGACCAATTCGGCCGTATGGAAAAGTAGTTCTCGGGCTAATGAATGCGGAGAGACACCGTAAGCGTAAGTGAAGCAAGTAATTGTAAATGGAGTTCCAATTCCCATGGGACATGACAAAATAATGAATCGGTTGTGCTGCGCGACAATAGCGCTGCTGCTCACCTGTTGGACGCAGGCGCAGGTGCACCTGCCGGCGTCGGCAATTGCTACAGGCGGCGGTACATCGACGACCACCGGCGTGACCATGAAAGCGACGGTCGGGCAAAGCGTGATCGGGCGTAGCAATGACGGTACCACATTCGGCAAATTCGGCTTTGTCCACACCGGGCTGGCAGCAGGCAGTATCACAGTCGATTCGCCGAACGGCGATGAGAATTGGCCGACGAATCTGGTTCGCACGATCACATGGACATCCACACAGGTCACCAATGTAAGAATCGAAGTGTCGACCAACAACGGCGATGACTGGACGGAGATCATCGCATCCACCGACGCATCTGCCGGGTCGTTTGCATGGACGGTCACCGGCGACCTCACCGATATGGCATTGATCCGCATCACGGATGTGGCCAACAGCTCCGTTTCCGACCAATCAGATGCTCCCTTCAACATCATCGACGGCGCGTCCGCGTTGATATTTGTAGACGACAGTGCGACCGGCGGAGCCAACGATGGATCGAGCTGGGCGAATGCGTTCACTGACCTGCAGGACGCCCTTCTTGTTGCCGGTTCCGGCGGCGAGATTTGGGTGGCTGCCGGAACCTACCGACCCGGAAGCCTTCGGACTGACAGCTTCGAATTGAAAGACGACGTGGCGATTTATGGCGGGTTTGCCGGAATGGAGAGCAGTGTTGCTGAACGGATCATCTCTCCGCCCACAGGTGCGGGACCTGCCATTCTTGCCGGCGAAACTGTGCTGTCGGGCGACCTGGCGAATAACGACTCCGGTGACGTTCTGGAACGCTTCGATATTGTGGAGAATACCCCTCACGTGGTAATCGCCGATGATGTCGGAGAAACGGCGGTGTTGGATGGCTTTACGATTACCGGTGGTAATTCCGAGGGCAGTCCAAATGGCGACAGGGGCGGCGGGTTCTACAATCACTCGGCTACGCCTGGGGGAGATGGTCCGACAGTGCGGAATTGTGTGTTCATATTCAACCGTTCCGGCACCCAGGGCGGTGCGGCGTACCTGCATTTCGCCGGCGGCTCGTTCACCGACTGCCGCTTTGAAACCAATCTGACACCAAATTTTGGTGCCGGTGTCTATAACCACGGATCGACGACATCGTTTACGCGGGTCTTCTTCGACACCAATATCGCCTCCGGCGGCGGCGCCGCCAGGACCGCCGGCGCGGCTTATCACACAGATGCCAACGCGACGTCGGTCTACGAAGATTGTCTGTTCGGTGGCAATCAGGCCGTGAACGGCGGCGGCGTCTTTGTGACGGCCGGAGCGCAACCTGTTTTCAATCGTTGCACATTTAATTCCAATCATGCTGTGAATGGTGACGGTGGGGCGATACATGTCGACTCCGGGGGTGCACCGACGATCACCAACTCACTGTTCGTTCTGAACAGGGCGATAATCGGCACGGTCGGCGGCAGTGGCGGGGCTATTTTCGCTGCCGCTGACGGCAATCCGACTGTGATAAACTGCACGTTTTTTCAGAACACCGCTGTTATCGACGGTGGCGCCTTCATCGGCGGCGGTGCCGGCACGTCGATTACCAACTCCATATTCTGGGCGAACGCCGCGGACGGTGTGGGTGACCAAATCCAAACGACCCAATCGGTCTCGTTCAGCATCGTACAGGGCGGGTTCCCCGCAGGAAGTAATATCATCGATGCGGATCCCCAGTTCGTTGATGACACGGATCCCGACGGCGGCGACAACATCCTCGGTACCGCCGACGACGGACTCCGGGTTATGTCCGGCAGCCCGGCGATCGACAGCGGTGTCGCAGCCGGCACGCCGGCTGATGATATCCTTGGCAATCCGCGTACCGCAGGATTGGCCAAGGATATCGGCGCATTCGAATTCGAAGGCAGCCCATCCCTTGGCGATTTCGTCTGGCACGACACCAACGGTGACGGGATTCAGGACGAGGGTGAACCGGGGCTGGTAAATGTTACGGTGAACCTGGTCGACACCGTCGACGGCATAATCGACAACGGCGACGACAACGTTGTTGACGCCACGTCATCCGACGCAGTCGGACATTATAATTTCTCCGAAATTATACCCGGGGATTACTACATAGAGGTCGATATCCCGACCGCGTTCGCGCCGACGCTGCAGGATGCGGGCGACGACGCAACCGACTCGGATGTCGATGCAACCGGTCGGTCGCCAGTGATCACGCTGTCGGCCGGCGACTACAATCGGACCGTCGATGCGGGTCTGGATTTTGCCGTGCTTGATCTCGTGGTCGATAACGCGTCCGTGACGCTGCCCGAAGGCAGCACCGCCACGTTCAACGTGCAGCTGTCGGCCGAGCCGTTCGACGATGTCACGATCGAGGTGACTGTGGACAGCGGCGACACGGACATTACCGTGCAATCGGGCGCGACGCTGACGTTCACGCCGATGAACTGGGATCAGAATCAGCCGATGACCCTGGCCGCTGCAGAAGACGAAGGCGATGTTGACGACGGGGCGGCGATCATCCGCCTTTCCCAGGCGACCGACGGCGGCAGCAATCGGGTGAACGACGCCACCGTCAATGCAACTGAGGCCGACAACGACATTTTCGTGACCGCGCCCGTCGGAGATGAACGCTGGCCGCTGAACGTGTCACGCGAGATCACCTGGTCAGCACCTGCGCACGTTGCCAATGTTCGTATCGAGCTCGCGCGTAACGGCACCGACTTCAACGAGACGATTGAATTGACTGTACCGAATACGGGGTCTTATGACTGGACGGTGAGCGGTAACGCAGCGCCCGCTGCAAAGATTCAGATCAGCGATGCGGACAACAGCACTGCATTAGGGCAGTCGGCGGCGTTCGAGATTTTCGATGCGCAGCCACGGTTGCGGCACTATGTCGATCGCGACAAGACAGACGGTCGGAACGACGGCGAAAACTGGGATGACGCCTTTCTCGACCTCCAGGAGGCCCTGTTCGTCGCCGGTGACGGCGATGAAATCTGGGTGGCGGATGGAATCTATCAGCCCGCGCCCGCCGGCGGCTCGCGGACCGATAGCTTCCAATTGAAAGATGGCGTGGCCATCTACGGTGGTTTCATTGGCAGTGAAACCGCCGTAGATCAACGAAATGTTTCTGGGAACGAAACATTTCTGAGCGGGGACTTGAATGGTGATGATCAACCGGGGTTTGTGACTAACGGGGAGAACAGTTATCACGTCGTTGATGGCAGCGGTACGGATACGACGGCAGTGATAGACGGATTTATTATTACAGCCGGCAATGCGGATGGACCCGATATCGATGGTAGAGGTGCCGGTATGCTTGTCGATTCAGGTAGCCCCACAGTCCTGAATTGCCGGTTTATCGGCAATTCTGCAGCTATTGACGGTGGCGGACTGTATACCAGTCTTTCATCTGCGATTGTCACCAACTGTATACTGAGCGGTAATTCCGCACGCAACGGTGGCGGCGTTTTTTGCACGACGCTGCAACCGGTATCGGTGATGGCGGACGGCACCGATCCTCAACCGGCATTTACCAATTGCACCATCACCGGAAATGCGGCGTCGGCATTGGGAGGGGGGATCTATTTTCTTCATGGTGACCCTGTCATTCGTAATACGATCGTGTGGAATAACGCCGCGGTGACGTTCGGCGATCAAGTCATTGTGACGAACACAGCGACCTGGACAGCCTGCAATATCCAGGGTTCCGGTGGCGGTGCGGCATGGAACCCATACTTCGGTAAGAACAATTTCGGCAACATCGACTCGGACCCGCTCTTTGTTGATTCTGATGGCGCAGACAATATTGCTGGTAACGTCGATGACGACTTTCGCCTGCAGGCTGGTAGTCCCTGCATCAACACGGGCACTGCTGCCGGCTCACCTGTAACGGACAGCGCGGGAACAATGCGTCCCCAAGGTGCGACAGCGGATATCGGCGCGTACGAATTCGCAGATCCCGGCCAGACATTCTCTATTGCCGGAAACACGATCTATGGTGGTTCCCTGTCCGGCGATCTTATTGTTCATGCCTTCCCCACACCTGATTTTTCTGGAACGCCGATCCTGATTTCGTCGTCAATGTCCACTGACTACTCACTTCCCACTCTATTTCCCGGCACATATTTTCTCCTCGCTTTCATCGACGTCAACGGCAGCGGCGACTTCGACTTGGCAGAACCGCGGGGGACGATAGGCCCAATCGCCCTGACCGCCGATCAAATGGGTATGGATATCACCCTGGCAGATACGCCGACTCGACTCTATGTCAAGCACGATGCACCGGGCGACGAGAATGGCTTGTCGTGGGCGCATGCGTTTACCGATCTACAGGACGCACTCGCGGTCGCTCTGGCCGGCCAGGAGATTTGGGTCTCTGCCGGCGTGTACAAGCCGACGACGACAACGGACCGCGCGGCTTTTTTCCCGATGACTGCCGGTGTATCCATGTACGGCGGATTTGCCGGGTCCGAAACGATGTTGGATGAGCGCGTCGTTGCCCCGACACTGCCGGCCGCGGCCGCGGATTCTTATTTTGTCAGCAAAACCGTACTTAGCGGTGATGTTGGCGCTACACTGTCTCAAGGGGCTTTCCTGGTCATCTCTGGAGCAAGTAATGCCATTTTCGATGGACTGACTATCGAGGCAGGTCAGCGGGTTGACTTATATTCACCGGCGCCCCACGTCGCCGGGATTTCCAACGCCGGGGTGTCGCCGACAATCACCCGCTGTGTGTTCGTTTCGTCAGGCGGATACAGCATTCAAAACACCGGCGCTTCGCCCACAATAACAGACTGTACCTTTGTGCCGAACGCCGGCTCAAGTGGAAATGGCGGAGGAATGGTCAACAAAAATGCGTCGCCGGTTGTCACCCGATGCCGTTTCATTGATAACACCAGGTCGGATGTGTTCGAAGCACCCGCAATGCACAGTTATTACGATTCCGCGCCATCCATCTCCGACTGTCTCTTCTCCGGCAACACGATGACTGGCGACTCGGTCACATCCGGAGCGGTTTATTTCGGGTATTCCGGCGGTTCGACCGTCGCCATCGACGATTGTGTCTTCCGGAATAACTCGACCTCGGTTCATGGTGGTGCATTATTCTTCTCCAGGACGGCGCTGGCTCAAATCTCCGACTGTGTTTTCGATAGCAATTCCGTGGATCGTATCGGTGGTGCCGTGTACAGTTTCGCCAGCGTCTTGAACGTCACAAATTGCGTGTGGAGCGGGAACACCGCAGGCGAGCAAGGCGGCGCATTGGGTATTGAAGCCTCGGCATTGACCGCGACAAATTGTACGATCATGGGCAACTCCGCCGATCAGGGCGGAGCAATCTTCACGTCTGTCAGCCCCACCTTCGCCAATACGATATTTTGGGGCAATACGGCGGTTACGTCCGATCCGATCGTTCTGAACCTGGATTCCGAACCGGCTGAATTTCGTTCTTGCAACGTCCAGGGGTCAGGCGGGAGCGGAACACAATTCTGGGTAGGCAACAATTTTGACGATGGCGACGGCAATATCGATGCCGATCCGCTGTTCATCAATGCAGCGGATCCCGACGGCTTCGACGATGCCTTCGCGACCAGCGACGACGGGCTGCGCTTAACGGCGGGCAGTCTCAGCATCAATACCGGCGACGCGGATTCAGCGCCGGAGACGGATATTCTTGGGACGTCCCGGCCGATCGACGGTGGGGTTGACATGGGCGCCTATGAAGGCACGGTCGGTGTCACGTTGATGGTGCAGACGGCGTTCAGCGAGCTGCCGCTCGGTGTGACCCGCACGTTTACCTGGGCCTCTGATTTCGCCGGACCGTTCGACATCGAGATCTCGCGCGATGGCGGTGCGTTCGAGCCGATCGCATCGGATCTGTCGACAGCAACGGGCAGTTTCGACTGGACGGTGGCGCCACCGACTGCGAATAATGTTGTGATCCGCATCGTCGAAGTAGGTACGGCGGCGGTAGTCGACGAGTTGCCGGCCTTCGCGATCGTCGATCGCCCCGAGCGCTGGTACGTCGACGTAAACGTGGGCGGCGGCGCGAATAGCGGCACGTCGTGGGATAACGCGTACATCGATCTCCAGAACGCCCTGCGCGATGCTCAATCGGGCGAGGATATCTGGGTGGCGGATGGAACGTATCGGCCGACAAATCAGAGTGGTCAGTTCGTCGTAAGTGCTGACGATGTGGTAGAGAGGAGCAAGAGTTTTGTTCTGAAGAATGGGGTTGGACTGTATGGCGGTTTTGACGGTGGAATAGGCGGTGAGACGAGTTTGGGCGAACGTGTCAGGTCGTCTGGCGGCGCCGCCCACTCTGTCTTTCTGCATGAAGCGATACTGAGTGGGGATTTGAATGACGACGATCAATCGAATTTCGTCGATAATGTGGAAAATTCATATCAAGTTCTTGTCGCTGGTGCAGACGTCGCGTCTGCCGAACTTGATGGCGTCACTGTAACTGGCGGTCATGCAAACAACGACGACATAGCCCGAACCGGTGCGGGGTTGTGGAGCAGTGGGGCTACGATTTCGATTCGGAATTGCACCTTCGCAGGCAACAAAGCAAATAGTCAGGGTGGCGGTATCTGGAGTGACAATCTCTCAGAGGTCTTGAACTGCACGTTTATTGGCAACGTTGCTGACTCCGGTGGAGGTGTGTACAATCAGGGTGTATCGACATCTACAGCCTACATCAATTGTATCTTTGTGAACAACATCGGCCAGAGCAGCGGCGGCGCGATTTCCAACAACACCGTCACCACGCCGATTTTCTTACATTGTGTGATCGCCTCAAATTTCTCCAGGTTTGGAGGGGGAATGTTTGATCAGGGTGGTGGGGAACCGACCGTCGTCAATTCAATTTTCCGCGAAAATCAGGCCACTGATGCCGGGCATCAGATTTACAATGACATGGGTGCAGGCACGCCGGCTTTCCTCCATTGCGTTGTTCAAGGATCCCGCGATAGTGGCAGCTGGGACACTGATCTGGGCACAGACCTCGGCGGCAATATCGATGTGGATCCGCTGTTTGAGGATGCAGTTGGGGGCGATTTTCACCTGTCCGAGTTTTCGCCGTGTGTGAATGCCGGAACCAATACGTTGGAATCGTCAGCGACGGATCTCGACGACAATCCTCGAATTCAGGCCGGCCTGGCGGATATAGGCGCTTATGAGTATCCGGTTGCCGGGGCCACTGTGCTGGATGATCTCGTCGTGGTGTCGCACGAGAACGGCAATGCCACGGTTTCGATTTTCGATACCGTTGCCGGCGCTTTCGATACCAGCGTTGCCGTCGGCAGCGATGCCAGCCGGTCGGTGGCGGTTGCGCGCAGCCCGGATGCGGTGCTGATCACGAACAATTTCAAGAACCAGATCAATGTCCTCGACGATCCGGATTTTGCGACCGACACGGTGTACCAGGTTGGTACCGGCAATTCGCGCGGGATCTGTGTAGATCCTGAAGGGAATATCTGGGTCGGCCATTACGCTGCGCACCAGGTTCGCAAGCTAGATGCGGCAGGTACCATTATCGGCGGTCCGTTCAATGTCGGCGCCAATCCTGTCGGACTCGCCGCCGACCGCTTTGGGCATATCTGGATTGCGAACGAAGGTGACAACACGGTTGTGAAGCTACTTCCCGACGGCACCGTCGCTGCCGGGCCGGTCACGGTCGGCGCCGCGCCGCAATACGTCGCGATCGACCATGACGGCAACATCTGGGTGACCAACCGGGACGATGATACCGTTTCACGATTGGACGCTGCGGGCGATGTGACCGGAACTTTCGATACTGGCGACGGTACGGGTGGCGCGGATGACGGTCCCACCGGGATCGCGGTCGATCTTTACGGCCACGTATGGATCAGCAACACCAATAGTGATACCGTGACAAAGCTTGACACCGCAGGAAACGACTTGCTGGGCGGGCCGATTGCGGTCGGTGACCAGCCTCGCGGAATCGCTTGTGACAGTAGTGGAAATGTCTGGGTTGTGTGTTCCGGCAGCGAAACGGTCTTTCGCCTCGATCAAAATGGTGCGCAGGCGCCTCCCGGCGGGCTTGCAACCGGTATCTCGCCGCATTCGTTCGGTGACCTTGCCGGCCTCGTTTTTGAAACGACCGTATTCGATTTCAGTACGCCGACAAAGCCCGGCACGCCCGATGCCGGCGCCACGCTGACCAGCACGGAAACGCTCACATTTACATGGGCGTCTGCCGCGGACGCGGACAGCGGCGTGGTCGACTACCAGATCCAGATCGACGCGATCGAAGGTCCCGGTGAGAGTATTGACACCGTTACCGGTGGCGCGGCATCGTTCGAATTTGCAACTGTTCATGGCACGACCTACATCGCTCGTGTGCGCGGAATCAATCGCTCCGGCGTCGAAGGGCCGTGGTCGGATGACAGCGCTGAAGTCGTAGTCGACACGATGGGGCCGACGCTCGACAGCCGCACGCCGGCCGGCGATTGTGTGACCGAGACGCTCTTTTTCTTGACGATTGATTTGATCGATGATCGCGGCGGCGCCGCCGTCGATAAAGTGGCATCTACCGCAAACGGAAATCTGGTGGTGCGCCGTAACGGTCAGGAATTGATCCGAAATACGCACTGGTCTGTAGATCTGAATCCGCCGGGCGGCGACGCCGGCACATTCGAGATCAATTTTGGCCCGCAGGTGCCCGGGCTGCATGAGGTGGAATTTACCGCATTCGACGATGCGGGCGCCTCGCGATTGATCGCGTTTGCCATCTTCGTTGATGACGGATCCGCGCCACACGTTGTGGATGTAAGCAGTGATGCCGCCAATGGCGTTTTCGGTCTCGCGTCAGACATCCTTGTCAACGTGATTTTCAGCGAATTTGTGACGGTCACCGGCGATCCGGACCTGCATCTGGAACTGGCGGTTGGCGACCCATTGGCGCAGGCTGAGTTCGTTGGCGGCAGCGGGACGGACACGTTGGCGTTTCGCTACACGGTGGGCGCAGGCCATAACACCGGCGATCTGGACTACACCGGTACCGACGCCCTGATTCTTGTGGGCGGTGGTATCGCCGATCTGTGTGGCAACGGGGCCGTGCCCGATCTTCCGGTGCCGGGTGAAGCAGGTGACCCGCGATCGCTCGGTGAGAATCGTGACTACATTATCGATACCGTCGCGCCGGTCATAGACACACTCGATGTGACGTCGTCGAATCCGTTTCGAATGCACAATCCCGGTCTTACAGCAGACGGCGGAACGGTGTTCTTCAACAGTCTCGCC